>JBLWVL010000038.1:0-28698 GCA_048268485.1 Oceanospirillum sp. | reverse complement strand
TAAGCTGGTATCTCTAATACAGAGAAAATTAAGGGATTAATTCTATGCTTTTTATTGGGGATGGTCTTGAGTCAAGACTGCTGGAATTTTTGGAATCGTTTGCTCAGTGGACATCAGAGGGTGAAAATCGCGATTTTTTGATTGTTAGTGATTACTGTGTTGGTGATGAAAAATCTGCGAATGACGTTTTCGCTTTTTCTGTTATAAGGTTTAATGGTGGCTTGGGCCGTCTATCTGAAGCAATAAAAAGCGAAGGAGTGAAAGATCTTAAAAAGACAAGTTTAGAAAGATTAAATAGAGATTTTATAGATCTTCTGGCATCGGATGATGTTTTTAATATGTCATTTTCATTTAGGTCTTTAAATAAATCGCTAATAAAATTTTTCAGCGAAGAAAATGTTTTAGAATACCTTACTTACGTGTCTAAATTTTTATCAAAATCAAATTATCCTGGCCTCGAATTGCGAAGGAAAAATTTTAAGACATTGATTAATATGTTGAAAAAGAAAAACCCCAACCTGCTTCTCATAAAGAGTATTACTGCTTTGGGAGGGATTCTAGGGCTTATAATATCAGTGATTGAAAAGACTAAGCCGCATTCGAAGATACGGTGGGTTTCAGATCGAGATAAAATGATCGATGTTGCTGGATGTGTGGCTGCTGACATTGGTAGGTTTGAGGCGTTTACTATCAATAATTTTATAAATAGCGATTTTATAACGCCAAATGATATGCCGAAATCTGGTTATAATGGTTATGACTCAATGATAACCATACCTGACTATGTTTCTGGTGCGGTATCTTCCTATAATTTTGAAGACCAATCTTTTGTTGGTGGAAAGATAAAACAGTCTGATATTTTTGAATCAATTTTCATTAATGGTTCTGGTTCAAATATATTAATCCATTTTGACGGATGTGTAGTAAAGAGAAGAAGCTTTGTGGAAGTCTGATATGGCGGTGAAAGTACCTGCCCCTTGACACTCGCCCCACCTCGGCCCTATCCGCTGGGCTGAGGCGTGGAAACCTCTTTTCAACAGTCGGTAATCCCCAACCCCGTAAGCGTTGGTTTTTTTGTGCCTGAAATTTGGCACAACTCCCTAGCCTAGTTGCGTCTGAATTATGCGTTTAGGCCGGGAGGGCGACGAATAAAAGACCCGCAAGGGAAATAAGTCCGCGGTTGGTTAGACCGTTTCGAACCTCCTGGCACCCACGTCGAAATGGGGCGAAATATTCGAAAATCTAACCGGAGGCCGTTATGGCTGCTCATCTGACGATTCTTTCAAAAGACATCCGTACGCAGGATGGTCTTTTCTCCCTGAATGACTTGCACAAGGCATCAGGTGCTGAGACTAAGCACCGCCCAAGTCTCTTTGTTCGCACAGAACAAACACAGGAATTAATCTCTGAAATTACCCAAAGCACAGATATGTGCTTAGCTATCAAAACCCACAAAGGTGGCTCTACGCCCGGCACTTGGGTCTGCAAGGAGCTGGTTTACGCCTACGCCATGTGGATCAGCCCTAAGTTTCACTTACAGGTCATCCGCGCTTTCGATCAGATGGTGATGCAGGATCAGCAACCGGCCAATCCCAAACCTCAGTCCGATACCATCGATGCAGATGAACAGGCGATGTTGCTGCAGGTGCTGAATCACCGTGCGGCGGAAGAGCTGCCGGAGTTACAGCAGGGGTGAAGAACATTATCACCGGTCAGTTCGAGCAGACATTCGGTTGCAGCCTGGATCAACTGCCGAAGGATAAGCACGCGGAGGCGATCCGCCTGATTCTGAATGCCCCGCTGGAAGGGGATTACCTGCCCGCCAGCGAATCAAAACCCAAGCCAACCCCGCAAGCAGTGTTTAAGGCGAAACGCACCCCGTCAGACTTTGACCGCCGCCACGGCCTGCTGTCACCGGAGCAGATGTTTGATTGCGGTTGGCGGGTTGACCTGCTGTGGGCGGTTAAGTGGCTTAAAGAGCATGAAGGCCAGACCGTTAAACTGGAGCCGGGTCTTACCGACCAGCTAACATTGGAACTGAACTCGATCCTGCATTGGTACGAAAGCTACCGCAATAAGCTGATGGATATTCAGCGGATTGCCGGAATGGGGCGTTTGCAGTAGGCACAAAAAAGCCTTGCCCGGTGGGGCAAGGCTCTTCTGGTACTACTGGCATCATCAGTTTTTTATGTAGTTCTTAAGGTCACGATAAAAATTCTCGTGAGAACCGACACCGAGCAGAGTGAGAACAAGCTCCTCTTCTATATAGGTGTAGGCCAGTAAGCCCTGATGACTGGTAAAGCGAAACTTATACACCTGAACCTCTGACAGGTCGCCAGATTTAGCCTGACCTGCCTCGGGGTTTTGGGCAACATGCCGGACAGCACCATCCAGTGCTTTCCTGTCCTGCTTGCTCAGTTTCTTAATGGTTCGCTCAAATAGTGGTGTCTGCTTAATCCTGACCTGAGAACACATAGTCGGTTAACTCACCGTTTTTAGCCTGTTCCAGGCTGATTAAAAGATCACGGATGAGCGGGTAAGACAGATCAGGATTTTGTTCCGCAACGCGGCCAACCTGTGCCCAGTATTCAATCTGGCCACCAGTGGAACGACACATTGCTTTAGATTCGGTTTCAGCGATTTGTACGAAATCTGCTGACATCTTTACGCTACGTTGTGCCATAACTAAACCTTTTGCCTTGCCCGCTCATTAACCCGAGGTTTATGAGTGTGCATGTTGTTTCTCCGTTAAATTGCATCCGTGCGAGTTTTAATAGTGCGTGCTCATGATCCATCATTCTTCACTATAGAGATATTTGGTGTCTAAAGGTGACTATATGCTACCTTTTGACCTTTTACAACTAATTCTGTTTCAAAACCGGCTCCGGCGGGGTTTTTTATGCCCAAAATTTACCGTTCTAACCCTCAGGTTTCCTTATGAAAAATTATGCTCACCTATCAGCGCGGGTGCTGAATACGCCCCTGTTGGTAGAGCCCGGCTATGCGCGGGTGTTTTTTAGTGCCTTGGCGGGTCGGTTGGGGATTCACCAACTGGCGGATGCTGCCGGTAAGCCCCTGTGGGCGCTGTGTTATGACATGAACTGTTCCGCCGGTATGGCATTGGCAAGTAGCGCCCATCACCGGCTGATTACTCAAACGGGTATCGCCGGTTCTATCGGTGTGGTGATGGCGCACAGCGACTACAGCAAGATGCTGGATGAGTCGGGTATTAACGTCATCCTGATTCACTCCGGCAGCCACAAGGTTGAGGGCAATCCCTACGAAGCCTTGCCGAAAGAGGTGCTACAGCGGTTCCAGAGTTCTACCGACCAGCTACGCGAAGAGTTCGGTCAGTTGGTGTCCGGTTTTACCGGGCTGAGTCTTGAGGCGGTGCTGGCAACAGAGGCCGCTACTTATCGTGGGCAAGAGGCTATCGACGTAGGCCTTGCTGATGAACTGATTAACGGCCATGAGGCCATTGCTTATTTTTCTGACTATCTGTCCCGGTCGGGCAGTGTATCTACAGGAGCGACCATGAGTACAAAAGATGCGACTAAAACCACATTGGAGCAGCAGGCTCCTCAGGCGGGTGCTGATGCCGGTCAGACCTTACCGGAAACAACACCAGCAGCAGGCACACAGCAGACTGCCAGCCAGCCCGTGCAACATGCGCCAACAGATCCGGCTGCGGCTGCACCGCAGTCAGGTGCAGCTATGACTGCGGCTGAAATGCAGGCGCGTATCGGCGGCATTCTGAACCTTGATGAAGCTAAAGCGCATCAGGATACGGCCAACCATCTGGCGTTTAATACCCAACTGACCGTAGAAGAGGCCCAGGGCGTTCTGGCAACGCTGCCGGAACCTTCAACAACTGGAAAAATGGATACGGCACTGGATCGGGCCATGGGTTCAGAAGAGCAGCCCAACTTGCTTGCGGATCAACAGGCCGGTGGCGAACAGCCCCTAGATCAGTCAAAAGATAAAAAAATGAATACAACACCTGAAGATATTAAATCGCAAAAAATGGTGGATGCTTCTGATTCATTAAACCGATCTTAAGCGTTTGGTGCTGAACAGAAAACTCTGGCATTTAGCCGGAGTTTTTTATGCCTGTTTTCAGGAAATCAGGCTGAACGACTTATTTGATCATCATCAGAAGGTCATTCTCAATCGCATACCGAATCAACTCAACGGTGTTATTAAAGCCCAATTTACGCTTGATATTGGCTCTGTGATTATCAACGGTGCGCTTGCTAAGGCCAAGTCTTGAGGCGATCGCATCACTGCCATGACCTTCAGCAACAAGTGTAAGAACTTCCTGCTCCCGTTGGGAAAGGGGAGATTCAGGTTCAAGCTGTGAGCTTTGCCAGGCCATTTCATGGGCAATGGCAGGGCTGACAAACCTTTGGCCTTGTTGTGCTCCCATAATCGCATTAACCAGATCTTCCGAAGCATCCAGCTTGAGAACGTAGCCATCAATTTTGGTAATGGCAGATGCCCGCTTAAATATCTTCAGTTCAGTGTGCATCGTAAGCATCACGATCGAACCTTTGTAACCCCGAATCCTTAACCGTTCCGCCAGTTCAATACCATTGCCATCCGCCAGCGAGATATCCAGCACACACACATCTGGCTGTTTACCAATGATGATGCGCTCAGCGTCAGGTGCATTGGTTGCCATATCAATCACATTGATCTGGTTGGATTCTTCAAGCAGGGCTTTAACCCCCTGTTGGAAGATGACGTGGTCGTCAACGATAACGGCCCTAATCATGATAGGGAACCTCTAAACGGACAAGGGTGCCTTGCTCAGCAAGGTTCCGGATACTAATCTTTGCACCGATGATCATGCTTCGTTCCTGCATAGAATTCATACCATAGCTATCATGATGAGACGGCCCCAGAACAACACCCTTACCATTGTCCGCAATAGTCACGACAAAGTGATGTGTTTCTGCCTCCAGACTCAGAGTGATAAGACTGGCCTCACTGTGTTTAATAGCATTATTAAGGGCTTCCTGTGCAATCCGGTAGACCTGATAGGCACACTCCTTTGAAAGCCTGACATTATCCTGTTTATTAACGTTCAGCCTGATATTCGCCAGCCCACAATTATGGGTCGCCAGACTGATAATAGACTGAGTCGGGGAGCCTGAAGCAACTTCTATCGGTTTCAGGTTACGAATCACAGACTTAAGCGTATTAGATGTGACAGTAACCTCCGTCTGAAGTGTCTCGCTCAGTTCCGGTTCCAGCTTCTTAGCGTTCAGGTTGATCAGTAACTTTAGGGTAGAGAGGCCTTGCCCGACACCATCATGGATATCCCGGGTCAGACGTGCCCTCTCAATTTCTCGAATGGATACTAAGCGATTTGACAGGCTCAGTAGTGATTTAGCCATCTGCCGGAATCGTAGAGCAACATTAAAAAGCAGGCCGAAGGCTACAACGAACAGTGACATTTCCAGAGGTTTGACGGGACTGTAATCCAACGCCCAAAACAGATCCAGAACAGCCCCCGTAAGCACCAGAAAAACCCCTGTATGTTCGAGATTTAACAGTCGCCAATGTCGTATCTTCTTGCCATAAACTTCGGTTAAAACACCGATATAGGAAAGCAAACAAAGGGATTTGAGGAGCTCTGTTTCAGAACTCATTGTTGATTCTAACGCCAACAAAGCAAGCAGCAGTAAATTGGAGAGCAGCAGAGCTTTCGCAAAGGGTGATAATTTGTGCTGTTCAGAATAAAGTCCCGCAAGGGTAAATACAGAAAGCGAAGCCAGCATCCATGGCAGGACCGATTGAGCCAGTTGATAACCCAATTCATCCGATAGAAGCAGAGAATTTGAAAAGATCATCAGAGCAACACTGGTGACAAACAGGCCGAAAAGAATGTTATCCCGTTCTTTAAACCCAACAGCCCGTAAAAATGCCGAAAACAACCCAAATGAAACCAGAAGGCCGATCATAGCGCCTTGTGCGATTTTCAGTAGAGTATCGGAGTCTTTAGCTTTAAGCGCCAGAAAGTCATAGTTGTCGATAATGACGCTACCGGGGTTTATCGCCAGCGGCTCTTTATCACTTCGTAAGTGAATCAGTAGCTCATTGTCTTTTTGGAAATCCAGGAAGCTGTACCATAACCTTTGGCTGGGCAGAGGGAATATCTGAGTCTGAGAACGGCGGAAATGCTTTAACGTACCATCAGATAATGAATTGATACGGACCCCATTAACAAAGACCTCCGCGGAAGAAAACAATGGGCCGAGAGTGATCGCAAGAGATGTTGTTTTATGGTGCCAGCCAACCCGAAAATTAGCCTTAAACCAACGGCTTTTCAGACTGGGAATGTGCCACAAAGAGGGTTGCCAATGCTGAAGAGGTTGCCAGTCAGAAGCGAGGTAGGGCAGATCCGACATAGACCCGGAAGAATCCAACACCTGCCATTGATAAAGTAGGATATCGAGCTGCCCCTCATTATTCTCCTCCGCACTCGCAGCGGTACTTAATGACACAGAGCTTAATAGCATCAGCAGGCCGACGACCAGAAATCTGCAGGCCAATATCATAACGATCTCATCAGTTCGGTTTGCCAGGCCTCAAGCATCCTTGCGATACTGGGAACCGTTCGGTGCGCAAGACTGTTTCGCCACAAATCAGGCACATCAGATAACTGCAAAGTATCCTGTTGTATTTTCGAATAGCGTTCGGAGGCCCTCATATAGGGCGAAAGGTTACAAGTGGGTCCATTGTAAGACAGGTGAAAAGCTGCTTTTTCGGAGGCGATATAGTCCACCCATTGAAGACTAAGGGCTTCATAGGGCTGGTCTTTTATTGCTCCAGCACCCTCCGTCCATACGATACACTGGGGCATGCCATTTTTGATGTCAGGAATCGTCGTTTTAATCTGCTTTAGTCCCGCTCGTCGCATAGCCGAAGTCAGATAGGTACCTGTTCCGATCAAGGAATGAACACTGCCATCAAGTAGCGCTCTCTGCCCTAATGCAACATTTGAAATAAAAACCGGCTGGTTTTTAAACAAAGCACGAAATGCCTCCTGCAACTGCCTGATCGCATAGTCATCCAGTGACTCATAAGGGTTTATGCCTAAATACAGAGAGATTGGCAGCATAGGCCAATCCCCCCAGTCCATAATGCCGATTTTGCCTTTGTTCTCAGAACGGAAACACGGGGAGTAACTCCGGTAGTCTTCTTCTTTAACAAAGCGAGTATTGATCGTGGGACCGATCCAACCCCATTGAGTAAGCAGCCAGTTTGCATTCCCGTCACCATCATCGAAAAAAAGTTCTGTTAACTCCGGGTAATAGACTTGTGAAGAGTTCGCAGAAAAGCTTTTGGGAAGCATCGCAAGAACACCATCCTGATCAAGGCGTTCTAACCAGGGACTATCAATTGAGACTATATCGTATTGTCGGTGACCACCCTGATCGAGCTTAGCAAAGGCAGCGGGGCTGTCACTGATGATTTCAGGACGTATCGAACACCTGTGTAGGTTTTCAAACGGCGCAAGCAAACTGGGCTGATCATAACCATCCCAGCACAAATAGCGCAGTTCAGCAGGAGAAATGGCCCCAAAAGCGAGGTTTGAACTCCCCATGAGCCCGGAAAAATAGATCAGAAATTCGCGTCTTGTTATCACTTGCAGACCTTTTTTCACTAGTTTGGCCCCAGAGCGATCCGCAGGCAATAGGTATAATTACTCATGCCGTTTGCAGAAAATCCTCATTTATTTACGTCGTGATAATAGCCAACAATAAAAGCACACTGGCTAACATAACGATTGAATTATGAAAATAACAATTGCTCAGATCGATATTACGGATCATAGCTATGATGCGAATGCCGATAAAATAATAAAAGTAATCACCGAAAATAAAGATTCAGATATTCTATTATTTCCTGAATTAGCTATTACCGGTTTCCCTACAAAAGATCAGGTAGAACCAGCCTATTTAAAATCAAAAAACGCTTTAGAGCGTATCGCGTCTGCGTCTGAGGGCTTATCGACAAAAATAGTCCTGGGCCATATTGAGCAGCACGACTTGGGCTATTACAACAGCGCCTATTTATTCAGCGATGGCGAACAGCAGATTTTACACCGAAAAGCCCATCTATGGCTGGATGATATCGGTGTGTTCACTAAGGGCCATGAATGCCCATTGGTAACCCATAAGAACACTAAAATCGGGGCACAAATCTGCTTTGACCTCGAATTCCCAGAAGGTAGCCGCAAGCTTGCACAGACTGGGGCAGACCTTATTGTCATGCCTAACGGCAATATGCATCCCTATTCCAATATCCATTTCATATTGACTCAGGCAAGAGCGATCGAAAATCAGGTCTTTGCTGTTACCTGTAATCGGGTTGGTTCTGGTCATGGGGGGCACTTCGCTGGCGAAAGCCTAGTGGTTTCACCTTTCGGGGAGGTGCTTTTACGTATGGGCGATCTGGAAACCATTCAAACAATAGAACTTGATTTAACACAGGTTCAAAAATCCCGTCGTGATTATTTGTACATTAATAATCTATAACAACAAGAGGTTCTCATGAGAGATAACATTGAATTAAAGAAAACATTAGGACTGGGTGGTTTAATACTATTCGGATTAGCCTATATGACACCAATGATCGTATTTGGTACGTATGGTGTTATTTATGAAGAGTCAGGTGGTCAGGTTGCTACCTCTTATATCTTTGCGATGATAGCCATGTTATTTACTGCGATAGCTTATGCGGTTATGGCAAAAAAAATACCTGAGTCCGGTTCATCCTACGGCTATGTCTCAAAAGTATTTGGTGAAAAGCTGGGCTTTCTGGTTGGCTGGATCATCTTGTTAGATTACCTGTTCCTTCCTATGGTGATCTGGTTGATCGGGGGCGTATATCTGGAAGCGTATGCTCCCACTATTCCGGGGTGGTTCTGGCTGGTTGCCTTTATTGTATTAACTACGGGACTGAATATCATCGGGTTTGGCGTCGCGAAAAAAGTCAATCTGGTACTTATGATTCTGCAGTTAGCCGTGATCATTGCTTTCTGTGCCCTTGCTATCACTATTATTGGTGATCAGCCAGAGGTAGCGCCCTCAGTTCCTGACTTTAATCTCGCCTTTGTTGGTGCTGCGATTGCCTGTTACTCGTTTCTTGGTTTTGATGCGGTATCGACCATGGCAGAAGATGCCAAAGAGCCTCAAAAGAATGTGCCTAAAGCGATCATTCTGGTTACCCTGTTAGGCGGAACCATTTTTGCCGGTGCATCCTTTATCCTTGGCGCAGCCTTCCCGGACATTACTCTGTTTGCATCTGATTCAGCGGCAGCAGATATGGCAGCCCAAATAGGTGGTGTAGCCTTCTCATCAATTTTCGTTGCAACCCTAGTCGTTGCGCAGTTTACTTCGGGTGTTAGTGCTCAGGCCGGCGCATCACGCTTGCTGTATGCAATGGGTCGTGACGGGGTAATGCCAGGTAAAGCATTTGGCACCTTACATGAGAAATTCCATACGCCATGGATCAGCATTATTTTGGTGGGTATCATAGGTCTGTTAGCTCTTAAAATGGACATTACGACATCAACCTCATTCATTAATTTTGGTGCTTTCCTTGCCTTTATCTTTGTGAATCTGTGTGCGGTTGTAACCTACTTTAAAATGGAACCAGCAAAGCGCACGCTTTCAAACGCTTTCACGCATCTTATAGCCCCGTTGCTGGGTGTACTCTGTATCGCAAAACTGCTGATTAGCCTGGATACAAACGCGATTACTTTAGGTCTTTGCTGGTTAGCTGCAGGGGCAGCCTTACTGGTATTCTTAACCAGAAAGGGGACGAAGCTAGAGCTTGAAATAGAGTAGATAATTACAAATATGATCAACAAGGCCGTGTAAAAGTGGCCTTTTTGACTACCTTAGCAATTAAGCCAACAGGCCCGGAGAGTTTTCTATGCCAGTAGGGCAGGTATGGGTTAAAAAAATGCTTTCGCTGTCACCATCCAGAATTGCGACTAAATCCCAACTGTTGCTTATGCAGTCGAGCAGAACCATTTCAATTGATTTGGTTTTGATTTCAAGATGATAAACACCGGTATCGGCGTCGCAGATAGTGTTGATACCTAGTATGGTTTTGAACTCCTGCAGTAGCCCTATACCGACGTCAGTCCGAATCAAAGTGCCCATTATCTGTACTCCCCATCAATATTAAGCGACTGGTGTTCCAAGGATGTTACGCTGACTTACACGTCGTAGCTTAACGAAGATTGCTGTTTCGATTTGAATCAAAAATTAACAATTTTCAACATGCTGAGCATAATATAAAAACAAGCGGTAAAATCTTACAAAAAAGCATTTTCTGGCTTAATTTATTGACCGATGTTGGTTTTATGGCAGATTTTCAGCCCAGGGGAGGATTTGGCGCAAAATAGGTTAGAGTTCACAGAGGTCATTGGAATGGGGCGCGATACTTTCGATCTCAATCATTACCGCGTCCGGTCGCCAGTATTCATATTCACAGTCCATCAGTACTCCCTGCTGGTTGTAGTTAATCCGGCAAATTTTTAACACCTGTTGCCCCTCCGCAAGATTCAAGGCTTTTGCCACATGTTCCGGGGCTGCGGTTGGGATCACATCAAAGCGGGAGCGGGTTGTTTCAAATCCGTAGTGCTTTTTATAAAGTGCTGTCAGTGACTGGGACAGATCATGCTCTAAAAGATCCGGAAATAGCGCACTTATCAGACAGTTCTCAACAAATAATACAACTCGATTATCCACGGAGCGCAGGCGCTGAATACGATGGATGGGCTGTAAGGTGTTGAGCTGGAGTACCTTGCTGATGTCGCTGCTGGCCAGTTCTGTTTTCACGGTTAATACCTGAGTGCTGGCCTGGCGCTGCTGCTCTTCCACCATACGGTGGAAGTGACTGCGGGAAAGTGGGTTGTAACGCAGCCGGGGAGGGGAGACAAACCAGCCTCGGCGCTCTTCCCGATAGATGAGTCCTTCGGTTTCAAGGGCGATCAGCGCATCTTTCAGTGTAATGCGTGTGGTCTTAAACAGTTCGCTCAGCTCCCGTTCAGAAGGCAGCTTTTTTTGGCTGGTGTAAATGCCGCCTGCAATCTGTTCCTTAAGTATCCCTTTGATCGTTCTAAGCTGTGTTTTCATAGATTTCAATGTCACAATTAAACTGGATTAGTCCAGAAAATATTGCGCAGCATCCTATCAGCTCCTATTTTTATTGCAAACAATCAATAAATTTACCAAAATTGAGGCATAAAAGCGTCATAAAGCCTTAACCTGTCTGTCATAAAGCTGCTCTAGCATCCACATCATCAAAACTGACCTAGTCCAGAAAGGATGTTGATGATGAAATTTATGCTTAAAGCGGCTTCATGTGCCTTGGCGGTATCACTGTCCTGGAGTGCATCTGCTTCAGAAAATACTGATATTGATACGCTTATCAGTGCCGCAAAGAAAGAAGGTGTGGTTTACAGTGTGGGTATGCCTGATAGCTGGGCTAACTGGAAAGATACCTGGCGGGATCTGAATAACCTATATGGCCTGGAACATCAGGATACGGATATGAGTTCTGCTCAGGAGATCGCTAAGTTTGAGGCTGAGCGGAATAACGCCACGGCGGATATCGGTGATGTGGGCTTTGCTTTTGCACGGGTTGCGGTCCGTAAAGGTGTCACTCAGCCTTATAAACCGAGCACCTGGAATGAGATTCCTGGTTGGGCCAAAGACGATAAAGGGCACTGGGCACTGGCTTATACCGGTTCTATCGCGTTTATCTCCAACAACAAACTGGTTAAGCATGCACCAAAAAGCTGGGCTGACCTGCTGAAAGGTGATTATAAGGTGACTGTTGGTGATGTGGGGGTTGCTTCCCAGGCTAATAACGCTGTGCTAGCGGCGGCCTTTGCCAATGGCGGTGATGAGAGCAATCTGAAACCTGCCATTGAGTATTATGCCAAACTGGCGAAACAGAACCGTCTGTCTTTCAATAATCCAAGCATTGCCAACCTGGAAAAAGGTGAAGTAGAAGTGGCGATTCTGTGGGACTTTAACGCCCTGAGCTACCGTGACCGAATTGATCGCGACCGCTTTACTGTATCGATCCCTCAGGATGGCTCCGTCATTTCCGGCTACACCACCATCATCAACAAGTTTGCTAAAAACCCTAATGCGGCCAAGTTAGCCCGTGAATATATCTTCAGTGACCAGGGACAGATCAATCTGGCCAATGGCTACGCACGTCCAATCCGTAGCAGTATCGCAATGCCGGATGATGTTCAGGCTAAGCTGCTGCCAAACAGCCAGTATAAGAACGTTCAGCCCATTAAAGATTTTAAGGCCTGGGAGAAATCCGCCCGTAAACTGCCGCGCCAATGGCAGGAAAACGTACTGATACACCAGCAGTAAGAGGCTTATAATGAACAATAAGGTGATTCTTGTTGTTCTCGACGGCCTGAATTTTAGCGTAGCCCATGATTGTATGGGCTACGTTAATGGTCTGATCGAAGAGCAAAAAGCCTCAGTCTACAAGCTCCGAAGCGAGCTGCCATCCCTGTCCCGACCACTCTATGAGTGCATTCTGACCGGCGTTAAGCCAGTTAAAAGCGGCATTACACATAATCAGGTGTGCCGGTTGTCGAAAGAGGATTCTATCTTCAGTCTTGCGCGTAAAGCCGGACTCAGCACCGCTGCGGCAGCTTATCATTGGGTGAGCGAGCTCTATAATCGCGCACCCTATGAACCCAGGCGGGATCGGTTTACCGCGGATACCTCGCTGAATATTCAATATGGCGTGTTTTATCAGTGGGACCATTATCCGGACGAGGCTCTGTTTCAGGATGCTGATCATCTGCTGAAACGCCATAACCCGGACTTTCTGCTGGTTCATCCCATGAATATTGATGATACCGGACATAAATTTGGTTTGGATTCCCGTCAGTACCGCAACAGTGCCCGTCGGGCGGATATTATTTTGTCAGAGTTTCTGCCGGATTGGTTAAGTGAGGGCTATCAGGTGCTGATCACCAGCGATCACGGTATGAACAATGACCTATCCCATGGTGGGACGCTTCCCGAAGAGAGGGAAGTCCCCTTGTTTGTCCTGGGTGAGCATTTTAGCCATGCCCCGGTGGAGGTCAGGCAAACCGATCTTTGTGGTCTTGTTTGTCAGCTACTCAATATTTCCCATGGGAAACCTTTTCCGGGAGAGTGTCTGCGATGAGCGATCAGATACCTGTCCCTCTTAAAGCGGTTCACCCAGTCAAGGGGCTAGCTGTTTTGAAACGTCTCAAACTCAGGTTGAAGCAGGGGAAAATCAAAGCGATTGCGGTGGTTATCCCCTTTGTGATCTTTTTCTATCTGTTCCAGCTAACTCCGCTGATCTGGGTGGCGATCAATAGCTTTAAATATGATGGCGAATGGTCTCTGGAGCACTATGTGGAGCTACTGGACTCAGCCTTTATTCGGCAAGGGTTCAGTAACAGTCTTTGGTTGGCCTTCTGGTCCAGCCTGGCCGGTTTGATCGTCGCTGCGTTGCTGGTGGCCTCACTGCGCCATCTCAATAGCCGTCTGCGGGACTTCTTTATTGCCTTCACCAATATGAGCAGTAACTTTGCCGGTGTGCCTCTGGCCTTTGCTTTTATCATTATTCTGGGCACCAACGGTGCTGTTACCTTGCTGCTTAAACAGTGGGGCGTGATTGACGATTTTAATCTCTATGGCAGTCATGGCCTGTTGGCATTGTATATCTATTTCCAGATTCCCCTGGCGGCGCTGCTGCTGTATCCCGCATTCGACGCCTTAAAACAGGAGTGGCAGGAGGCGGCGGCTCTGCTGGGTGCCTCGCAACGGGTTTACTGGTGGCGGGTGGGTCTGCCGGTACTCTCTCCGGCCTTATTGGGCACCTTTATTATTCTGTTTGCCAATGCCATTGGCGCTTATGCCAGTGTCTACGCTTTAACCGCCGGTAACTTCAATGTGGTTACTGTGCGCATTGCCAGTCTGGTGTCCGGTGATCTGTTTCTGGAGCCTAACCTGGCGGCTGCAATCTCAGTGGTTCTTATTACCGTTTTAGGTGTGATCACGGCCATTAATCAGTGGCTGGTAAGCCGGAGTTATCATGCAAAACGCTAACCTGCTTTATCATAAAACCGTCGTTTACAGTATTATCAGCCTGTTGGCTCTGCCCATTATAGCCACCCTGATCTACTCTTTTTCCAGCCGGTGGGGGGCGACCATACTACCGGATGGTTTTACCCTGAAGTGGTACGGGCAGCTGTTTTCAGATATCCGATTTCTGCAGGCCTTTGGCCGTTCGTTATTTGTCTGTATTACCGCGCTCTTGCTGGCTTTAGTGTTGGTGATCCCCCTGGCCTTTGTGGTGTTTTACTACTATCCCGGCTATGACCGGTTGATGAATATTCTGATTCTGCTGCCTTTTGCCGTACCGCCGGTTGTATCATCCGTCGGCTTGCTGCAGTTCTATGCGGATGCGCCCTTCCCGATGTTGGGTACACCCTGGATTCTGATTGGCACCTATTTCACCATCGCATTGCCTTTTATCTATCGGGCTATCGCCAATAATTTTATGGCGATTAATCTGAAGGATCTGGTGGATGCAGCACACCTGCTGGGGGCATCCACCCCGAAAGCTTTTTTTTACATCATTCTGCCAAACCTGAAAAAAGGGGTATTGGCTTCGATGTTTCTCTCCTTCTCTTTCCTTCTGGGGGAGTTTGTTTTTGCCAATATTCTGGTGGGAACCCGCTATGAAACCCTGCAGGTTTATCTCTATAACATGCGTCAGACCAGTGGGCACTTCACCTCAGCGCTGGTGATGACCTATTTCTTTTTTATCTTTATCTGTACCTGGTTGGGCAGCCGTATCAGTAAGAGTAATGCATTATGAGTTATGTCAGTGTAGAAGGCCTTAGCAAAGCATTTGGTCAGAATCAGGTTTTTTCCGATATCAGCTTCACTATTGAACAAGGGGAGTTTATTACCCTGTTAGGCCCCAGTGGCTGCGGTAAATCAACCCTGTTACGCAGTATCGCGGGACTCAACCCGGTGGATAGTGGCTCCCTGAGGGTTGCCGGTCAGGAGATCACGCACCTGGCACCGCAAAAACGGGAGATCGGCATGGTCTTCCAGTCCTATGCCCTGTTTCCTAATATGAGCGTGGCAGACAATATCGCCTTTGGCCTGAAGATGAAATCTGTGCCAGCCGAAGAGATTGCCCGTAAAGTCCGCCGTATTATCGAGCTGGTGGAGCTAAAGGGCAAAGAGGCGTGCTACCCCCACCAGCTTTCCGGTGGTCAGTGTCAGCGGGTCGCTCTGGCCCGGGCACTGGTGGTTGAGCCAAGGATTCTGCTGCTGGATGAACCCCTGTCCGCACTTGATGCTAAGATCCGCAAAAACCTGCGGGTTCAGATCAGGGAGATCCAGAAAGAGTTAAATCTGACCACCATCTTTGTCACCCATGACCAGGAGGAGGCGATGCTGATGTCCGATCGCATTTTCCTGATGCATGGTGGAAAAATGGTGCAAAGCGGTACACCGGAAGCTATCTATACCCAACCCGCCAATGCTTTCGTAGCCGGTTTTATGGGGCACTACAATATTCTGGATAAAGATTCGGCGGCAGCGCTTTTTGGCCTTGATTGCAGTCAGTCGATCGCCATTCGCCCGGAGGCTATCTATATTCAGGAGCCTGGCAGAGAGTACAGCGAGCATATGACTGAGCCTGCCAGCGCCATCATCCAGGATCATCAGTTATTGGGCAATGTGATTCGCTATAAGGCGATGATAGGGCCGCAGGAGATCACCCTGGATGCTCTGAATCGTTCTGCCGAACATTTAATACCTGTTGGCAGCTCCGTTGAGCTGTTATTTGACCGACAGGAGTTTCAACCTGTGAGTCAATCTGTGAGTACTCCGGCATGAGCAATGAACTTTTTATTTTTGATATGGATGACACCCTGATCGATGGGGACAGTTCTACTATCTGGAACCACTTTCTGGTCGAAAAAGGTGTGGTAACAGACCCGGCCTTTCTCAGGCAGGATGATGCCCTGATGCAGCTTTACCGCGAAGGCAAAATGAGTATGCAGGACTATCTGTCCTTTACGCTGCAGCCCCTGGAAAACATCCCGTTGCCGCAACTTGAGCAGTGGGTGGATGAGTGTGTGTCTGAGAAGATCATGCCCCGGATCTACCCTCAGGCCAAAGCACTGCTTGAGCAGCTGCAAAGCCAGCAGCAGGAGATACTGGTGATCTCTGCAACGGCCAGCCTGATTGTCCAGCCTTTAGCCAAAGCGATGGGGATTCATCAGGCATTGGGCATCGATCTGAAAGAAGAATATGGCAGATTAACGGCTCAGATTGAAGGTACGGCCAGCTATCGGGAAGGGAAGGTCAGGCGACTGGAGCAGTGGCTGGAACAATTAAGCCTTGACCGTAGCCGGCTGAAAATACACTTTTATACCGACTCTATTAACGATCTGCCATTATGCCTTTACGCGGATCAGGTTCATCTGATAAACCCTTGCCCGCTATTGACCGAAGCCGCCCAGGCACACTGGCAAGCCCATCACTGGACACATTAGAAGCGCTCTGTTCCCCGGGGAGTAGGGCGTTCTGAGTACCAGACAGCCCTACAAACCCGCATCGGCTAATGTCATCCAAACCCGGCGCTTATT
This sequence comes from Oceanospirillum sp., assembly GCA_048268485.1. Taxonomy (GTDB): domain Bacteria; phylum Pseudomonadota; class Gammaproteobacteria; order Pseudomonadales; family Halomonadaceae; genus Oceanospirillum. Next base: position 11,990 of record JBLWVL010000038.1, on the reverse strand, counting down.
CTGGTGCGGGTAACCGGTTTAATCGTATTTTTTATTATATTTCAACGACCTTCCTGTGGCCTCAAAAGCATCATTACGGCAAACTTAGTCTATGTTCATAGCGCGATGACCCAGGTTCCCGGCAACCTGGTGTTTGCTTTCTGCTGAGTATGCTTAAAAGGATCGATATGGCTGACGTTAACTGGCCCACTGGAATGATGGTGATTCAGGGCAACCATCTGGAAGAACTCAGGGATGTGATGACCGGCTGGATTCAGCGCTACCCACTGTCTCCCTTAGAAGATGAGCAGATCCTTGTCCAGAGTAATGGTATCGCCCAGTGGCTAAAAATGGCACTGGCAGAAAATGAAGATAAAGGGGGATGCGGGATTGCTGCCGCCATGAAAGTTCAGCTTCCCGGGCGCTTTATCTGGCAGGCTTACCGCTGCTTTGAACCTGATATTCCCAGTGCATCTCCTTTTGATAAAGGCCCCCTGACCTGGACGCTTTATCAGCTGCTATCGGATCAGGCGACACTACAGGCCAGTATTCCCAACCCGGATTGTTTAAGCCCTTTACTGGGCTTTCTGCAAAAAGATGCGGACCCAAGGCGGGTCTATCAGCTGGCGGCTAAATTGTCAGATATCTATGATCAGTATCAGGTCTATCGCGCCGACTGGCTTGAAGCCTGGGAGGCATCCCGTGATGTCCTGATTCGGGCGGGACAGGAATCTGAACTACCACTTTCCGAAGAACAGCTTTGGCAGCCAGCCTTATGGCGCTTAATCAGTGATACTATCCGCCAGCAACCCCTGAAAGCGACACTGAGTGAACAGGAGGGCTTCTGGGCGAAGAAAAGCCGGTCTGAGATCCATCGTATTATCGTCGAACAGGCCCGGCAACAGAGATCAGCACCAGATGACCTGCCAAAGCGCGTTATTGTATTCGGCATCTCAGCCTTGCCCCAGCAGAACCTTGAACTGCTGCAGAGTTTGTCACACTTCTGTCAGGTGTTGCTTTTCGTCCATAACCCTAGCCCTCATTACTGGGGAGACCTGATTGAAGGTCGTGCTCTGCTGAAGCAATATACCCGCACAAAAGAGCGTAAAATTCCTGAAGGTATCTCCCTGGAAAGCCTTCATCTGCAGGGAAACCCTCTATTGGCATCCTGGGGTAAACAGGGGAGGGATTATCTTCATCTGCTGGATGAGAACGATCAGCCCGAGTCTTACCGGGAGCACTTCAATCGTATTGATCTTTTTGAGCCACCTCATCCGGATAATCAGGGCAGAATGTCTCTGTTGCATCAGGTTCAGGATGATATTTACCAACTTCGCAGCCTGGATGAACGCAGAGAGCAGAGTCGCTCTGGGGAATATCAGATTGACCCCTCCCATGATAATAGTCTGCAGTTTATCGTGGCTCACAGTCCTCAGCGTGAAGTTGAAATTCTCCATGATCAGCTCTTAGATGCTTTTGAGCAGGCCCGGAAACGGGGAGAGCTACTGCAACCGAGGGATATTCTGGTCATGGTGCCTGATGTTTCTGTCTATGCGCCTCACGTCCAGGCTGTCTTTGGCCGTTACACCCCATCGGCCGGGGCGGCAGAAACACGGGAGTATCTCCCCCGTGATAATCGCTTTATTCCTTATTATATTTCTGATCAGGGGCAACGAGGCGTCAATAGTCTGCTGACGGCCTTTGAAAGCCTCTTACAACTCAGGGATGCCCGCTTTGCTGTAAGCGAGCTTCTGGATCTGCTGGATACACCGGCATTACAGAACCGTTTTGGATTCTCAGAGGAGCATTTGCCAAAACTGCATCAGTGGATCAAAGGTGCCAATATTCGCTGGGGTTTAGATCAGCAACATCGATCTGAACTCGACTTACCGGAAGCCGGAGAACAAAACAGCTGGCTGTTTGGCCTCAAGCGCATGCTGCTGGGTTATGCAGTAGGGCAGAGCGACCCGTGGCATGAGATTGAACCTTACGATGAAATTGCTGGTCTCGAAGCCGCCTTGATAGGGCCTTTAGTACTCCTGATTGACGCGCTCCAGCTAAGCCGTCAGGAGATGCTGACACCGAGAGCCCCTCGTGACTGGGAATATATGATGAATGGGCTCTGCCATCGTTTCTTTACAGCGGACACCCCATCAGATGAGCGAGCCATCAGTACCATCAGTAAGGGAATGGAAACCTGGTGCCAGGAGTGTGAGCTGGGTCAGTTGTTGCATGAACCTCTGCCTTTGGAGGTTGTTCGGGAGGAGCTGTTAAGCCGTATCGATCAGCCGACACTGACTCAGAAATTTCTTGGCGGGTCTGTGAATTTCGCAACCCTGATGCCGATGCGGGCGATCCCGTTTAAACAGGTATGGCTGCTGGGTATGAACGATGCAGATTACCCAAGAAGCCAACAGGCTGCCGACTTTGATCTGATGGCAAATGATTACCGCCCCGGAGATCGTTCCCGCCGTGAAGATGATCGTTATCTCTTTCTTGAAGCCCTGCTATCAGCCCGGGAGCGACTGGTTATTTCCTGGGTAGGCCGGAATATCCGTGACAACAGCGAAAAACCACCTTCGGTACTTGTTGGTCAATTAAGAGATTATCTGGCCGCCGGCTGGTCGCTGGCCGGGCAGCCTGATGAAAAAGGGGCGGGATCATTGCTTGACGCCATAACCACCGAACACCCACTGCAGCCCTTCAGCAAACAATACTTTATGTCTGATGATAAAGCCGAAGACTCTCCGGCTGCAGATAACAGCCTGTTTACTTATGCGAAAGAGTGGCGGGATGTTCACGAGCAGATGCCGCTGGGCGACACGCAGGCTTCAGGTTCTGATCAGGGGCTGATCAGCGGGGAAGAAACCTTACCGCCGCTGAAACTGGATGCCCCCTTAACCCTGACAGATCTCGCTGGTTTCTTACGACACCCGGTTAAAACATTTTTCAGCCGACGACTTGGGGTCAACTGGTTTGATAGGGGGGAAGTGGCCGAAGATGAAGAGCACTTTGCTCTCGACGGGCTGGAGCGCTGGGCACTGCAAAAAACACTGATCGATCGTGTTGTACAAGAGCAGGCTAAGTTTCCGGATATCCCGGCAGATGAGTTGCTGGAACTGGCTTTGAACAGCTTACGGATGGCCGGTGAACTGCCAATGGCAGCCTTTGCAGATGCAGAAGTGATCCGCTTAAAGGACGCCTTATATGAACCTCTGAGCCTGTATCAGGCGCTCAGACAGCAGTACCCGACGCCTGACAGCAGCTCCGTCAGAGTTTTCGGGCTGAGCACAGGTGATCAGCTTGAAGCTCAGCTCAATGACCTGAGATGTAACGCTGACGGCGAAACAATACGATTGGTTCTGCAGCCAAGTCGTTTGTTCCGGGGAGATGACCTTAAGTATGAGCACCTGATTCGTCACTGGCCCTATCATTTATTTGCTCAACTGGAACGGCCGGTTATTACCCATCTGCTGGGTGCCGATAGCGAGCAAACAATCCAGATGCAGCCCATACCTCCGGAGCAGGCTGAGGCTATATTGCTGGATCTGGCGGAAGCCTGGCTGGAAAATATCAACCAGCTTTGGCCTCTGGCCTGTAAAACAGGTTTCAGCCATCTTACGGATGGCGACCCGGAAGGACAGTACATGGGAGGCTTCAGGCATACAGGGGAGTGTGGTGAGCATCCTGCCTATTCCCGTTTTTGGTCTGATTTTCAGTCTCTGGCGGCGGATGGTCGTTTTCAGACTCTGGCAGAACGCCTCTACGCCCCCATGCTGGCTAGCCTCAAACCGATTGCAGGAGATCAGATATGAGTCAGGATTTTGATTTTCTGAGTTTTCCACTCAGAGGCAGCCAGCTGATTGAAGCTAGCGCCGGTACCGGGAAAACATTCAGTCTGGCACTACTGTATACCCGGCTTGTTTTGGGTCATGGTGCTGAGGAGAAAGGTTTCTCACGTCCGTTAACGCCCCGGGAGATCCTGGTGGTGACCTTCACCGATGCTGCCGCCGAAGAACTAAAAGATCGTATCAGAGCGCGGTTGGTCGAAGCCGCTGCGTTTTTTCAGAGGGGCAACAGCGAAGAGGATAATGTCGATAACCCTCTTTACCGGCTTCGTAATAGCCTGCCGGAAGCGCAATGGCCGGGCTGTGCCTGGCGTCTGAAACTGGCGGCAGAGTCGATGGATGAAGCCAGTATTTCCACAATCCACAGCTGGTGTAACCGGGTACTGGTTGAACATGCCTTTGATACACGGGGGCTGTTTAGCCGGGAGTTAGTGACAGACCACAGTGACCTGTTGGCCGAAGTTGTGCGGGATTTCTGGCGAAAACACTTTTATCCGCTTCCGGCTGAGCAGGTTTCACTGGTACTGGATTGTTTCTCCTCACCGGAAGCACTGCAACAGCGCCTCAGAAATTTGCTGAACCAGCATCAGGAGGGGCTTAGCTACCAGGGGAGTCCTCTGGCTGTGCCTGATTTACAGGCATCACTTAAGGCTCATATCGCTTACCAGCAGGCAGAGGAGGCGGAACAGGCCAGAAAGACCGAACTGGAACAGGCCGCCCGCCAGCAATGGGCTGAGCAGCAGGAGGCCATTGAGGCCCATCTTTGGCAGCTACAACCCGCATTATCCGGCACCCGGCATGACAGCACACAACCGGAAAAATTTACCTTATTGCTGGAGAGTATCGCCCGCTGGGCCCATGAGGGTGCAAAAGCGCCAACCAAGCTGAAATACTTCGCCGAAGGGGCGTTCAGTTTTAAGAAAGGCAAAGAACAGCCTGTACAGAATTTCCCTGCATTTACGACACTGAAGTCCTTTTTCACCCCTCCGGAAGCATCGGCTGCTACCGGTTCTCAGATTGATGAACCTGAGACAGATCTGTCTTCAGCCCTTACCGCCCATGCGCTGGACTGGGTCGCAAAGACATTTAACAGTCGTATGCAGCAACGGGCCGAAATGGGATTTGATGACCTTTTAACGCAGTTAGCAGAGGCTCTGGAAGACCCCAGCCATGGCCCGCATCTGGCTGGGGCATTAGCCAAAGCATTTCCTGCTGCCATGATTGATGAGTTTCAGGATACAGATCCCGTCCAGTACCAGATTTTTAATCGTATTTATCAGCTGGAAAGTAATAACCCTGACCAGCTTTTAGTGATGATCGGAGACCCCAAACAGGCGATTTACAGCTTCCGGGGAGCGGATATCTATACATACCTGCAGGCGCGACAGGCGACTGAGGGGCGACACTACACACTAAAACGGAATTTTCGTTCCAGTAAAGGCGTTGTTGCCGCCTGTAATCATCTGTTCAACCATGCGGAGCATCACGCCCGTGGAGCGTTCCGCTTCGCCAGTGAAGGCAGAAATCAGGTGCCTTATGTCACGGTTGAGGCAAACGGGCGCAGTGAACAGCTCTGTTTTGCCGGGCAGCCTGTTCCGGCCATGACCCTTTGGCCATTTGAGCATGCAGAAGGGGAAGCGCTGGGAATGGGTGCATACCGACAACAGGCAGCCGAGGTGGCCGCCAGCCAGATCACACTCTGGCTTAATATGGCACAGGAGCAACAGGCCGGTTTTCTATCTGCTGGTGATAACCGGGTTAAGGCACGTCTTAAACCCAAAGATATCGCTATTCTGGTGCGTACAGGAAGTGAAGCCCGATTAGTCCGGGAGCAACTGGCCAAACGAGGTGTTGCCAGTGTTTACCTTTCTGATCGTGAATCTGTCTTTGCCAGTAATGAAGCGCAGGATCTTCTGCACTGGTTAAGAGCCGTCGCTGAACCCACTAATGAAAGCCTGATACGGGCTGCCCTTGCCAGTAACACGCTTACATTACCCCTGGCGCAACTGGCGGCCTGGCGGGAAGATGAGCTGGCCTGGGAGAATCAGATGCTTTTCTTTACCCGTTTGCACCGTATCTGGCAGCAGCAAGGTGTTCTGGCCATGGTGCGACAGCTGATGGATCAGTATCGTTTACCTGCCCGGCTGCTGAATCAGACAGAAGGGGAGCGCTGTCTGACAAATCTGCTGCATCTTGCGGAATGGTTGCAGCAGGCTGCGGTAGAGATAAAAGGTGAGCAGGCGTTGATTCGGCACCTGTCAGAGCAGATTGAGTCCGGTGATGAACAAAACATTCTTCGTCTGGAAAGTGATGCCGACCTGGTACAGGTGATTACGATTCATAAATCCAAAGGCCTTGAGTATCCTTTAGTACTACTGCCTTTTATTGGTAGCTGGAAAGAGATTGATGGCAAAGTGCCCCAGGTTAACTGGCGTACCGGCCTAGGTGAAAGCCAGCGTACTTACGCTGAGATTGCCGGTAAAACACGTTTTGCTGAAGCCTGGGAGCGTGCCAATGATGATCGTATCAGCGAAGATATGCGTTTGCTTTATGTTGCACTGACCCGGGCCAGTCACGCGCTTTGGCTCGGTATCGGCCCGCTGAAATCCGGTAATACAAAAAAACCACAGATAGAGCGTTCAGCCATGGGATATCTGCTGGCTGGCGATGATCCGGCACAGCTAAAAACACCCGAAGCTGTGATGGAGGCTTATCAGTCTCTGGTGGCGGGTTGCGATAGCATTCGGCTACTGCCTCAGGCACCGGATATTCTGGATAACCGGCTCAAACCATCCCCGCCGGTAAGCTTAAACCCAGCCCGGCAAAGTCCGGGGTTAGCCGCGCTAAAAGGTTGGTGGATTGCCAGCTATTCAGCCATAGACTATGGCAGCACTCCCGAGCATACGGATAACAGTGCTGTTGCCGACCCGGAACTTGCCATTGAAGCCACCGCCTCGGAAACCCGCGATGAGCCCTATCAACGGGCACCACTTCCCGATGAACTGGGAGCAGAGCTTAGTATGCATCAGTTTCCGGCCGGTGCCAGCTGGGGTACTTTTTTGCATAGTCTGTTTGAATGGGCAGCAGAACACCGGCTGCGCAGTGAGAACAACAAATTCGTTAAAGGCTTTCAGGCCGCAGCATCTGACGATGAGGGCCGCCTTGAGTATATCCGTCGTCAATGTGAATTCCGGGATATCGCGCACCTGGCGGAACCCCTTAGTCAATGGCTGAAAGCTTTTTTAGAGGCTCCCTGGTCTGTACTTCAGAGCGCGGGCATATCGAAAGACTTTTCACTGGCAAGCCTGGCCCCTAAAAGCTGCTCAACGGAGCTTGAATTTATGCTGGCAAGTGATTCTGTCAGTACGTTGCAACTGGATCAGCTGGTCAGTGGCTATACCTTAAACCAGCAACCCAGACCTGCCGCCTTACCGAACCAGTTAAACGGTATGCTGAAAGGGTTTATCGACCTTGTTGTGGAGCATAATGGCCGGTATTTCGTTGTGGACTGGAAGTCCAATAAGCTTGGGGATGATGATAGCGCCTATACACAAAAAGCGATGGCTGAAGCGATTCTTAAAAAGCGTTATGACCTGCAGTACAGCTTATACCTGCTGGCATTGCACCGGCAACTGAAAGTCAGGCTCCCGGATTATGACTATGACCGCCATATGGGAGGTGCCATCTATGTATTCCTTCGGGGCTGGCAATCGGAATCATCCGGTCTGTTTTTTGAGCGGCCACCCAAAGCACTGATTGAGTCACTGGATCAGCTATTCCGGGGAGAGGCCATCGCCATCGGCTTTAACAGTCACGAATCCGGGGAACAAGGGGTATTGCTATGAAAAGCCAGGTAGCGGCAGAGCAGCCTATTGGCACATCCTTCTTACAACAACTGGAGCTTTGGCAGGAATCCGGTGCGATCCGGGCTCTGGATCTGGCGTTTACCCGCTTTATTGCCCAGCAGATCCCGAAGGCTGAGTGTACTGATGCCGTGCTGCTGGCGATAACTCTGGTCAGCGACCGTACCGCCCATGGTAATGTCTGTCTTGATCTTGCCCAGGCACAAAAAGACCCTTCCGGGTTGTTATCTCCCATAGGGGATGAGCGCCTGCGTGATCTTGTGGGCCAACAGCTGCGCTCACAATTGAGTGCATGCTCTGTTGCCCAGTGGCAGGCTGAACTCAGTCAATGCTCTGCGGTGGATGACCTCAGTCAGCAAAGTGTTAAAAGCCCTCAGCTGCAAGATATCGAGAGCCTTCAGCTACAGGATATTAAAAGCCCTCAGCTGCATGATATCGAGAGCCCTCAGCTACAGGATATTAAAAGCCATCAGCGGCCACTTGTCCTTACAGGTACACCGGAGAAACCGCTTTTATATCTGCGACGTTACTGGCAGTACGAACAGGAGGTTCGACAGGGTATTGAGGCGCGCCTGAAACCCTTGCCGGTTTCTGACAAGCTTCGCGCTATTCTGGAAATCGTATTTGGCCCTGAAAGCGATCCGATCCAACCAAACTGGCAGAAGGTTGCCTGCGGATTATCAGCTCGCAGTGGATTCAGCATTATCACAGGGGGGCCGGGAACAGGTAAAACCACCACTGTCGTGCGTCTGCTGGCCTTGCTTCAGGGGCTTGAACTGGCGGAAGGAAACTCAGCCAAGGTCATTCGCCTCGCGGCACCGACCGGCAAAGCCGCTGCCAGACTGAATGAATCGATTGCAGGCAGTGTACATCGCCTGAATATAACGGCTGACCAGCTATCACAGGAGCAAAAATCCCTCTTTCCGGGACGGGATGCGCTGGATCAGTGGCAGGCATCTATCCCCACCGAGGTCAGTACACTGCATCGCCTGTTAGGCAGTCAACCCAACACCCGGCATTTCAGACACAGTCAGGCGAATCCGTTACCAGCAGATATTGTTGTTATCGATGAAGCATCCATGGTTGATATTGAGATGATGGCAAAGCTGATGGATGCCCTCAGACCCGATGCACGCCTGATATTGCTGGGAGACAAGGATCAGCTGGCCTCGGTTGAGGCTGGGTCTGTACTGGGTGATCTCTGTCAGCAGGCGGAGAGGGGACATTACAGCCAGAAGAGCTGCTCTTATGTTCGCGATACCACCGGGCAACTTATCAGTCATGACTACCAGGCTTCCTCATCCACGCTCGAGCTACCTAAACTTGCCCGTATGATTAGCCAGACCACCACCATGTTGCGTCACTGTTACCGGTCAGAAGGTCAGAACCTTCTGGATTTTGCTGCCTGGGTTAACCAGCAGGGGGTTCTCGATTTTGGTATGGCCGGTTTACAGCGCTATTTTGACCCCGCTTCAAAGGAGCTAAGTTATCTGGATCTGCCGGTGCGTTCTGAAGGGCAAAGGGACTGGAGTGATTTTAATCGGCTGATAGTGGCAGGCTATCAGCCATATCTGAAAAAGCTGGCTGAACTGGAGACGCTGGAAAGCGGGAGTGCAGAAGTACTGGAACAGCGGGTTTTTGAAATCTTCAGTTTACATAAGCAATTCCAGTTGCTCTGTGCCGTACGACAGGGTGATTTTGGGGTTGAAGGACTGAATCTGCGAATTCGACAACTTCTGGCCAACCGCCGACTTATCCCAAGTGGAGAACAGCAGTGGTACTCGGGACGCCCGGTACTAATTACCCAGAACGATTACAGCCTGAAACTGATGAATGGCGATATAGGCATCTGTATGCAGCTGCCCGAAGATAATCAGACGCCGACAGGTATTCGTCATTTCCGTGTCGCTTTTCCGGATGGTAAGGGGGGTATCCGCTGGGTGTTACCCAGCCGTCTGCAGGGGGTTGAAACGGTTTTCGCCATGACCGTTCACAAATCCCAGGGCTCTGAGTTTGATCACACGGCCCTGATTCTGCCCGACAAAGTGAATGCGGTGCTAACCAAAGAGCTGCTTTATACGGGCATTACCCGTTCTAAAACAGGTTTTACTCTGATTGCACCGGAACAGAAGGTACTGGAAACCGCCCTGCAGCAAAGAATCAGCCGACTCAGTGGCTTACTGAGTGAACCAACAAGCCAGTAACCCATGGCCGGCGGGCGATAAAATACAGGATTAATCCCCCATCACGACCCCCTCCCGACGGGGGTCAGCAGCGCCAATCAGTTTGCCCTCTTTAAGTAAAACCCCGTGCAGACCGGAGTTCAGATCTCTGACCGAAACCCTGTAGCCCATCGCTTCCAGCGGTGCTTTAAGGGTTTCGGCAGCTGTTCCGGCTTCAAGATCGTAGGTTCCAAACCGATTGATCCGGTGGGGTTGGCTGATCGCCTGTTGCAGCGGCATGCCCCAATCCAGATGGGCAATGAGTGCGGAAGCCACATAGCCGATAATCCGGGAGCCACCGGGGGAGCCAATGGCCAGATAAGGTCGGCCATCTTTCATCACCAGTGTAGGCGCCATGGAAGAGCGGGGACGCTTGCCCGGTTCAAGGCGGTTAGCAATAGGGTAACCACCCTTGTGGCTGGCAAAGGAGAAGTCCGTCAGCTCGTTGTTGAGCAGAAAACCGCCCGTCATCACCCGTGAACCGAAACCGTTTTCAATGGTGGTGGTCATAGAGACGATATTGCCTGCGCGATCCACAATCACCAGATGACTGGTGGAGGGCAGCTCCAGAGAGATATCGTCCGCAAGGGTGACCGGTTGCTGCCATTCGGGTTCACCCGCGTTGACCGTTGCCAAAGCTTTACCGGGTTGAATCAAAGCGGCCCGTTGTTTCAGGTACTCACGATCCAGCAATCCTTCCGGCATAGGTACAAAATCGGTATCTGCCATATAGCGGCCACGATCCGCAAAGGCCAGACGGGAGGCATCACCGATAATCTGCCAGCTTTTAGGGTTATCCGCCCCCAGGGATTTCAGATCAAAGGACTCCACCATGCCCAAAATCTGACCAACCGTCAGCGCACCGGAGCTGGGTGGCCCCATGCCACAAACATCGTAACCGCGATAGGGCGCACAAACCGTCGGACGCTCTTTAACCTGATAGATCTGCAGATCCGTTTCCGTCAGCACACCGGGGTTATCCTGAATACCCTGAACTTTTCTCACCAGCGCCTTGCCGATTTTCCCATGGTAAAATGCATCAGCACCTTGCTGAGCCAAAAGCCCCAGGGTTTCCGCATAAGCCATATTGGTCAGGCGATACCCCTCAGGCAGTGGCTGGCCATCCGGTGTGAAAAAGTAGTTGCGGGTATCCGGATAGCGGCTCAGGCGTTCCTGATCATTGGCGATGGCACCGGCCAGGCGCGGGGAGACCGTAAAACCCTTCTCGGCTAATTGTTTCGCCGGTTGCAGCAAACGGGCCCAGTCCAGCTTACCGAAACGCCGGTGAGTCTCAGCCATCAGCTTAACCGCACCCGGTGTTCCCACTGACCGACCGCCCACCACCGCATCAAAAAACGTCAGCGGGTTGCCCTGAGCATCCTGAAACAGCTCAGGCGTGGCCGCCATCGGAGCGGTTTCCCGACCATCAAAGGTGGTTAACTGCTGTTTTTGGGCATCGTAATAGAGCATAAAAGCACCACCACCCAACCCGGAAGATTGCGGTTCCGTCAAGCCGAGAACGGTTTGCACCGCCACCATGGCATCAATGGCACTGCCTCCCTCTTTCAAAACCTGATAACCCGCTTCAACCGCGTAGGGGTTGGCTGCAGCAACCATAAAATCTTTTGCCTGATGGGCGCGATGTTCCACACGCTGACTGGCAGCTTCCGGGGCGACCTGATCCGCCAACTGTTGCGCCTGTAGCCCGCTACTGGCAAGGGTGCTTAATCCCGCAGCAACGCATAAAACCGCTTTGGTCGTTGGCGTCAGGCCGGTTTTTTCTGTCAAATATCTGTAAGAAGGCTTCATCGGTGCTTTCCCTGTTTGCTTGATACCACACTGACACCCATCGGCTCAGCAGTTAACCCTTATACCAACGGCCATCCGGTTCCGGCAACATCCACTGGCGGGAAAACCAGAACCAACGGGGCTCAGAGATATGCGGCGCGGTGCAGTTATAGGGACGACCTCCTGCTGGGATCGTCTTCTCCGCCGCTATCTGCAGTTTAACTGCACCATCAGCCTGCTCTTCATTCGTGCCCTGCAACACCTCGCCAGCGGGCCCATAACAGCGTAGC
>JBLWVL010000037.1:0-28941 GCA_048268485.1 Oceanospirillum sp. | reverse complement strand
CTTTTTATTATTTTCTATCATCCAGATAGAACTAAAGCCTGGCGATGAATTTCATCAGCAGGCTTTCGGACACCTAAAACAGATAATACTAAATTAACAGATATATGCTATGTCAAATTAGTTACGACTGGTTACTTCCAGCAAGTGGTAACCAAATTGAGTCTGAACCGGCCCCAGCACGGTATTCAGCTCACCGGAAAAAACAGCTTTATCAAACTCAGGTACCATCTCACCAGGGCGGAAACTGCCAAGATCGCCGCCTTCAGCCCCGGAAGGACAAAGTGAGTGCTCCTGAGCTACAGCAGCAAAATCTTTACCGGATTCAATTTCTGCCTTCAGGTTCAGGCATTGCTGTTCATCAGCCACCAAAATGTGACGTGCGCTTGCAACGGGCATAATCCGTCTCCTCTGTCGAGTTGAGTCTAACGACTCATTTAATAGTGATGTGGGTATAGCGGGTTAACAAAAGGCCGCCGAAGTAAGGCATAATACGGGAAATCAGGGGTATAGGCGTATCTTGCCAACTCTTCTGGAATTAATTAATAGACTAAGATCATAGAAAAGCATTCAGGTTCCCTGAATTTCGCATATTTGGAGTTTAAATGGCGCTAACATGCCGTATGGGCTGTGCAGCTTGCTGTACCGCCCCCAGTATCAGCAGCCCACTGCCCAAAATGCCCATGGGCAAACCGGCAGGCGTACCTTGTGCCCACCTGCTACCCGACCTGAAGTGCGAACTTTTTGGATTACCCGAACGACCAAAAGTCTGTGGCGATTTCCAGCCGGCGGACTATGTCTGCGGCGACTCCCGGGAACAGGCACTTAGTTTACTGACAGAGCTTGAGCACTGTACCTGATGTAGCCAGCCTAGTGGCTGATAATCAAATCATTGATGGCTTTAGCGATAAGGTCATTTTTCACACCTGTGGTCACAACCGGTTGCTCAAACCAGAACGGGATCGGCTGGTCAAAACCGATACCGTGCATATAATTGTATAAGGCTTTGCGCAGCCCTGCGCCCAGTAGGTCGTGGTCCGTCCCTGTAGGATCAGTAAACGCGACATCATTCTCAGCAAACAAGGTTTCAGGCCGCGGCTCAAGGCGAATACCATATTCATCCGGATTAACGCCAATAGGGCTATGTATGGTGGCCGCAAACCGATGCCAGTAAGCTGACTGGAAGCATCCCTGCTGCATCATCTGACGCACCATTTCAAGGGCATCAATGGTTTCCTGCTCAGTTTGGGTCGGAAAGCCATACATCAGATACGCATGAACTAAAATACCGCTGTCACTAAAAGCTTTCGTTACTCTGGCAACCTGCTCGACACTGACCCCCTTTTTCATCAACTTCAGCAACCGATCCGAAGCAACTTCAAGACCGCCACTGACGGCGATACAACCGGAGTCGGCTAATAGCTGGCAACGCTCTGGCGTAAAGGTCTTCTCAAAACGGATATTGCCCCACCAGCTGATCACCACACCCCGCTCTATCAGACGACGAGCCAAGGCAAAAAGCGCCTTTGGTGGTGCCGCTTCATCCACAAAGTGAAAGCCCGTCTGACCGGTTTCTTCGATCAGCTGTTCAATGCGATCCACCAGGATATCAGCGCCAGCTTCATCATAGCGATCAATATAGTCCAGAGTGACATCACAGAAACTGCACTTTCTCCAGTAACAGCCATGGGCGATCGTCAGCTTGTTCCAACGACCATCACTCCAGATACGGTGCATGGGGTTCAGCATCTCGCATAAAGAGAGATAATCATTCAGTGGCAAGCCGTCATAAACCGGTGTGCCTACATCTGTCTGCGGAATATCATGCAGCACAGGGTTTTCATTTAAATGTACGTACTGTCGTCCTGACTCATCCTCTGCCAGAAAGTACGTACGTACCAGATCATCGGCCTGACGCTGCCCGGAAAAGTATTCCAGCAGGGTCAATAATGGCCGCTCGCCATCATCCAGGCAGATAAAATCGACAAACTCGAAAATTCGCGGATCTTTCAGGGCCCTGAGTTCAGTATTAACAAAGCCCCCGCCCATGATGACAGGCAGGTCAGGGTTGATCTCTTTGCAGGTCTGAGCAATCCGTAAAGCGCCCAACATGTTACCGGGAAAAGGGACTGTTAACGCAACAACGCTGGGTTGGGTCTCCTCTAGGTATAACTCAACCAGTTGTTCTAAAATCTCAGAACTGAAGCTGGACTCACCCATTAACGTTTCATATAGCGAATCAAAGCTAGGGTTAGCCGCTGCCAGGCGCTCACCGTAACGACTGACCTCAAAGTACGGGTCGACCCCCTGCGTGATCACCGCAGAAAGGTCATTAATAAACAGGGTTGCCAGGTATTTCGCCTTGTCCTGTACACCCAAATCACCAAAAGCTATTTTTAATACATCGCCTGAAACCGACTCCATTTGAGCAATTGCTTCAAATGCAGGGCCTTCCGGCAGAAAACAACGAGAGGTTATGCGCAAAGCAAGACTTGGGTCTTTTCCTTGCAAAAAACGTATGGTGGGCTCTACGCAAAGACGGTAACGATCAAATTTTCTGAGAAAACAACCAACAACCGGTGGTAGCTGGTCCTCATCAAATTGCTCAAAGTTTTCTTCGACGTGCTGACGAATAATATCCAGCCCCTGGGCGGTCATCATCTCAAGGAAAAGCTCAATGGCCGGATCTCTTTGCACCGCGTCATAGCCCCTGGAGCGTAAAAAGCCAGTCAGGTAAGCTGTTGCCGGATACGGTGTATTCAGCTGGGTCATCGGAGGGGTCATCAGAAGAACGGTCATAGCCTGCCTTAATCGTGAAACCGAGTGTCAAATAAGGCGCGCATTCTAACAAATGCCCCTGACAAGCCCTAAGGCTTTTATCAAATCATGCTGTAACCGTTACTTAGGGCATCAAATAAGAGTCATTAGCTCAGGCCAACGCCCACCAGAACAGGAAGCACAAAAAGACTGAGCAACGATCCCACTCTGAGCATCTCCTTCTGAGGCACAAAACCGCTGCCAAATACAATGGCGTTTGGCGGTGTCGCCACAGGCAGCGTAAACGCACAGGAAGCCCCAATAGCAATCAGTACCGCCAGGGCTGTTTGTCCCAGGCCTACACCTTCCGCCAGAGGCAAAAAGATAGGCAAAAGCAGCGCAGCACTGGCCGTATTACTGGCTACGGCGGTTAACACCATCACAAAAATAATCAGGCAGATAATAAAGACCATCAGAGGAGTATGCTCAATCATTACAATAATATGATTCGCAATAAAAGTACTGGCCCCCGATGCCGATAACAAAGCACTCAACGTCAAGCCGCCACCAAACAGTAATAAAATCCCCCAGTCCGTTTGCTCGTTCAGCTCATTAAAATCCAGTAGCCGTAGTGATGCCAGTAACAAAATAGCACTGACCGCAACAACAGCATCAATGCCACTGGTAATCCCCAGAAACGCCGCAAGAGGCTTACTGAAAATCCAGCCCGCAACCGGCAGGCCAAACACAAGCAAGGTCATAAGCTGAGCATGATTGAGGGGTGGTAATTTTTCCGTTTCAAAGGCAACAGGCTGACTCAATTCCGGCTTGCAAGTGAACTTTAATGTGAAGATCATTACCGGCATCAGAACAACTACCACAGGCAGTGCAACCAGCATCCAACCTGTAAAACTCAACCCAACCGCCGCAGCGGCAATGGCATTGGGCGGGCTACCCACCAAGGTTCCGATACCACCAATATTTGCCGAGAAAGCGATACCCAGCAGAAAGAACAGATAGGTACGACGGTGTTTCGATGAGTCCAGCGCAGATAGCACACCGAGAGTCAAAGGCAGCATCATGGCTGCTGTGGCAGTATTTGAAATCCACATCGACAGTACCGCCGTTGTGATAAAAATCAGATTCGCTGCCTTGCTTAGCTTACCCGCAGCGATGCTCAGAATAGTCTGGGCGATTCTTTGATCAAGCTTTTGCTTGTGCAGGGCAGCAGACAGAGCAAACCCGCCAAGAAAAATAAAAATAATCGGGTTAGCAAAAGCGCTAAAAGCCTCTTTTACATCAAAGATTCCAGAGACCACCGCTAATACCGGAACCAGTAGAGCGGTCATACTGACATGAATCCATTCGGTCACCCACAATGCAGCGATCACCAGTAGAATCAAGCACCCCATCAGAACAGGGTCAAACATAAAGAAGCATCCTTAAACCAGAGAAACAAAAATATCCACTGCACCACTCGGGAGGTGCGCGGGAATTTTAGTGGAAGATGCTTTACAGATCAGTGATAAAGCTCAGAAAGTGTGGGGAATATAGTAAAAATTTGTAATCCTGCGGCTGGATATTTTGGCCGGGGCCATAACATCAAATGATGTTATGGCCGCTACCGAGTTCAATATCCAGTATATCAGCCAAAATCTGTTTAATAGCATCCTCATGCTGAGTTGGAGCCGCCATATGCGGTGTAATCAGGAGATTCTCCTGCTGCCAGAAAGGGTGCTCTTTTGCCAGAGGCTCATGTTCAAAAACATCCAGCAACGCACCTCGCAGATGCTGAGTCTGTAACTGAACCAACAATGCATGCTCATCAATCACACTGCCGCGGCCCACACTAATTACAACCGCCCCACGGGGTAGCTGCATCAGGCAATGCTCATTCAACAAATGGTAAGTTTCATCTTTGGCTGGTAAAAGATTGACCAGAAACTGACTACGGGAAAGAAAGACATCAAGATTGTCGTAACCGTTCAGCTGTTCAAAGCCTAGGTCTGCCTTTGGGCTGCGGCTCCACCCCAAAACACTGTAGCCAAGCTGAGTCAGCTGTTGACCAACAAAGGCACCCAAGGGGCCTAAACCGAGAATACCGACTTTTCTTGCCTGCAGGCAATGCGTCAGCTCCGGCTGCCAGATCTGGCGTTTCTGATGATTCCGGTAGTGGTCAAAATGCCTGCCAAAATGAATCATGCCGTACAGCACATATTCCAGCATCCACTGCCCCATCCCGGCGTCTCTTAATTTATAGAGGGGAATATCGCTGGGCAGGTCAGGTAGTTTCTCTAGTGCATCAATACCGGCGCCAAGGTTAAAGATCGCCCGCAAATCTGTTTGATGAAGAAACAGCTGGTTTTCTGGCTTCCAGACGAGAGCATACTCAGCCTGCCAGTCACTCTCTTTGATATCCTCCCACAAACGGATATCAGCATAGGGGCAAAATTTATGCAGAGCATCAAGATAGAATCCCTGGTCTGCCAGTGGTGATGACAATAGGATACGCATAATCAATCCTTAGCAGTCACAGCGACAGATCGCCGGATCTGCAAGATCAGCAGCCGGTATCCGTTTCGGCTGCTGTATATAATATCTCTTCCGGGTTTCCCGTACCCCTGAAAAATAAAAGCTGTTTCCTTCTCCGATCGGGTCAGCCTACAACCGCCCGTGTCTAATGGTCATGGTCATAAGAGCTTTTTTTGCTTCGATGCATAAAAGACTTAATATCTTCAAGAATCATATAGTTAACAGGGATCAGAAACAGTGTAATCAGTGTAGCAAACAAAATCCCGAAACCTAAAGAAACCGCCATAGGAATCAGAAATTGCGCTTGCGTTGATTTTTCAAATAACAGTGGGAATAAACCGATAAAGGTGGTCATTGAAGTCAGCATTACAGGTCGGAACCGTTTAGGTGCAGCACTCATAATCGCCTTATGAAGCCGATCTCCCTGAGTACGCTTCTGATTGACGAAGTCCACCAATACCAGACTGTCATTCACAACAACACCAACCAGAGCAAGAAGCCCCATCAGACTCATAATAGTCAGAGGCATCCCCATGATGGCGTGCCCAAGTACCGCACCAATAGCACCGAAAGGAATCACTGACATCACGATCAACGGCTGGCTGTAGCTGCCAAAAGGGATCGCCAGTAGCGCATAAATCACAAAAAGAACCAACAGCAAACCAATCTGAAGCGATCCGAATGACTCAGCTTGCTCTTCCGCCTCTCCACGAAGCGTATAAGCAACAGAAGGATACTGCCGCGTTAACTGATCGAGATACTGCTTAAGATCCTGATTCATCACAGTCGTATTGGCTGTCTTTTTGTTCATATCCGCAGTGACATTGATTGTTCGGTAACCGTCAATGCGATAGATGGCAGAAGGGCTCTTACCTGGCTTCAGCTCTACCAGATGTGATAGTGGAATACGGGTTCCCGAACTATTTACAACTTCAAGGTCCAGCAGATCTGCTATAGAGTTACGTGCTTGCTGAGGCAGTCTCAACATGACGACCACTTCTTCTCTGCCTCTCTGAATACTCTGAACTTCAGTACCCAGATAAGCTTTCTGAATCTGTTGCATGATCGTTGAGCGGTCCAGTCCAAGCATATACGCCTGAGACTTGAGTTCGACCTGCAACTCCTGCTTACCGTCTGCCAGTGAATCAGTGATATCGAACAAGCTTGGATAGGTGGCAAGACGCTCTTTGACCTGCTCAGCCACTTCAGACAACACACTAAGATCTGAACCGGAAAGCTCTATATCCACCGGATCACCAACCCTGCCGAGCTCCGCTCTGAAAGCAACTGACTCTGCACCAGGTATAGGGCCGATAAGGTCACGCCACTCATTAACTAACTGCAGGCTGGTAACCTCGGAATCCCGCTCCTCTGCCGGAGTAATCTCAAACCTCACCTGCCCCACATGAGCGTCACCACGGGAGCCTGTCGTTGAAAATATATTCTGAATGACACTAACACCGGAAACAGGATCACGGTGTTTTTCCTGAAGCACCCGTGCCTGATCGGTCATATTGACAACAAATCGGTCTGTGACGTCAAAAGCCGTCCCTGTGGGCATGGTAAGCGTTACACGAGCCGTTTCACTGGGCACTTTTGGAAAAAAAGTAAAGCGCATCCATCCTGAGCTGACCGTTGCAAACAGAAGAATGAGTGCTCCGACAGAGAATGCCAGAGCGGTATACCGATAGCGCAACACGCGCTTAAGCGCCGGCCGGTAATAACGCAGAATAAAGCGTTCAAAACCATCAGCAAAACCCTGTTGCCAGCGCTCAAGCCGTGACTGTTTTTCACTGCCCTGGCGTAACCGGATATATTTCAGGTGTGCAGGAAGGACAAATTTAGATTCAATCAGAGAGAACAACAGTACAGGAATCACAACAGCAGGTATCTGGGAAAAAATAGCGCCTCTGTGACCGCCAATAAAAGCCAGAGGCAAAAAGGCAGCTACCGTCGTTAATACGCCAAAAGTAACAGGTACGGCCACTTCTTTAGTGCCTGCAATCGCAGCATCCAGACCACTACCGGATTTTCTGAGATGACTGTATACATTTTCACCGGTAACAATCGCATCATCCACCACGATCCCCAGCACAAGAATAAAGCCAAATAAACTGGCGATATTCAGGCTGACGCCCAGCAGAGGCAACAGGATAAAAGCCCCCATAAAGCTGATCGGGATACCGATAAAAACCCAGAATGCGATGGCAGGTCTCAGAAAAAGTGTCAGCAGTGCCAGTACCAGTAAGCCCCCTTGCATCGCATTACTCAACAGGGTATTCAGGCGCTTCTTAACAACCTCGGAGTCATCATCCCAATAGCTGATTTCGAGACCATCCGGCAAACTATCCTGACGGGAAGCAATATACTCCTTCACCACATCCGCAACAGCGATAGCACTTTCCTGCCCAGTACGGTAAACATCAACCATGGCTGCAGGCTTACCATTAAAGCGGGTTCTCAGGGGGGATTCTTCAAAGCCATCACGAACAGTGGCAATATCACCAAGGCGAATTAAGCCACCATTCCCATCTGCTTTAACAACAATATTTTCAAACTCCCGCTGGGTATAGCGCTGCCCCTTTGAGCTGATCAGCACCTCATTGCCCAGGGTTTTCATATTACCCGCTGAGAGATCTGTTGATTCAGACTCTATACTCTGCTCAATATCCCCTAAGGTCAGACCATGCTCTTTAAGGTTTCGTGGTGACACCTCAATTGAAACTTCATAGTCACGCACCCCGGCCAACTCCACCTGAGTTACCCCTGGCGCGCGAATAAGATCATCACGCACCTGCTCCGCAGATTGGCGGATTTCACGCTCGGATAAGTCACCGGATATTGCAACAGAGATCACTTCACGAATACGTTCAGCCAGGGCCACTGTCGGGCGATCAGCATCAGAAGGAAGATTATTGATCGCATCAACCCGTGACTTAATATCGGTCAACAAATCCTTAGGGTCATAGCCGTCGGCAATCTCGATGCTAACCTGGGTACTGCCTTCTGCCGATCGGCTGACAATCTCCTCGATACCTTCCAGATCCTGAATACTTTGCTCGATCAGAATCGCGACGCCTTGCTCCATATCCTCCGGACTGGCACCGCGTAAGCTGACAGAGACGTTAACCTGGTCAAACTCAATCGACGGAAAAACCTCTAAGGGAACCTTCTTAACCAGAAAGAAAACACCCGCCAATAAGATAGAGATCATCATCAGATTAGCGGCAACATGGTTGCGGGCAAACCAAGCGATCATGGCTGCTGACCCTCATTTTTTTCAGTAACAGCAACACGGGTACCACTGGTCACCTGACCAAGAGGCGTCAGCACAAGCTGATCTCCGGGTTGCAGGCCACTGCTGACAACAGAATAAACGTCATCGTGCCAGCTAATGGAAACTTCACGCCTTTTCAGACGCTTCTTCTCAACCACGTAGACATAGCGGCTTTGATAAACGGAGGTATTAGGAATCACAATCACATCCTTAAGCCCTGTTCCCTGGATGGCAACCTCAACCAAGCGCCCTACCTGTGGCCAGTTCCCGGAGCTCTTATTATTGCCGGTGTTCAGTGCAACCGTTGCCATCAACTGCTGGCTATCACTATCCAGCTCAGCAGCCGTGCGCAACAACACCCCCTGATACTGCTTTTCCTCATCCTGGACTACAGCCGGCGGCTCAGTTTCCGGTGAAAGATAATCAAGATCACGCTGGTGCAAAGCCACTTCAATTTCCGGAGGTCTATCCGCTATCAGAGTTGCAATTTCGCTACCAGAGCTAATAGCCTGCCCCTCTTCAACCCCAACACTGGCCACCTTGGCTGAGAAAGGGGCTGTAAGACGCGTATCCTGCAAAGCTATTTTGGCCAGTCGAACAGAACTGCGGGCACTGGCAACCTGGGCCCGGGCTGCTTTCAGCTGCGGTACCCGTAAAACTCGCTCACTGGGTTCACCAGGCTGTCCGGACAAACTCCAGGCTTGTTTAGCTTGTATCGCCTGAGCCTCTTCATCCGCTAAATTCTGCAGGCTTTCTGTCAGGGAAGCTTCCGCTATTGCCAGCTCCGCCTGATAACGTGAGTCATCAAGCTTGAGCAGCAACTGTCCCTTGCTCAGCTGCCCACCAGTTCTTAGTTCAGGTGCGATATAGGTAATCTTACCCGCGGCCTCTGCCACCAAACTGGTTCGCTGTCGGGCTAAAACACGTCCGTAGCGTCTAACAATCAGCTGATAATCCTGTGGTTTAACCTTATCAATCTGAACCGTCATCGCGGCAACCGGTGCCCTGGGAGAACGGTCTACTTTTGGCGGGTTAGAGAAAATAAACCAAGCGGCACCTATCATGGCGGATATAACAACGAGAGGTAATAGTTTTCTAAGCATCGAAGGACCTGTGCCGGAGCATCAATTTTTAAAATACGGTATAAGTCATAAAGGCGTTATGCCCTGATTTTTTGTGACCTAAAATCCTAAAGCGCATCTGAAGGCTGAGCCTTGTCAGCTAAAAATGCCTGCTCGGATCGAGTATCACCACCCAAAAGTTGGTAAAGCCTGATACGATTGGACAATCTCTGATTATGCAATGTCAGTAGCTGGGCTTCAGAATCAAGCATACTTTTCTGTACCGCAAGCAGGCTGTCCAGATCTGTTAATCCCAGCTGATACTGGCTCAAAGCCAGTGTTGTGGTATTACGGGCGGTCTCCAGGTCCTCTGACGCCAGCTGATAACGGTGCGCCAGGGTTGCCTCCTGCATCAATACATTTTCAACATCGGCAAACGTGGCAAAAACAGTTTGCAGATAAAGCTTTTCCTGCTGTTCAACATTCGCGGCGGCCTGATCCTCTGCAGCAGCCAGTTTACCGGCATTAAAAAGTGGCTGTGTCAGGCTGGCCATCAGATTCCAGTCGATACTCTGATCAACAGAGGCAGACAGTGACAAACTGGGGAAACGTTCACGGTTTGCAGCAGCAAGCCCGGCATCGGCTGCCAGCAATGTCAGCCAGTAGGACTGTAAAACCGGCGAACGAGTGATAAGCTCAGAAGGTAAAATACCCGTTATTAAAGCCGGTAACTCGGGCAACTCCAGCCCTTCTTCATTCAATAGCCGGCCATCAGGATAACGGCCAAGAAAAACCTGCAGAGCCCGAATCTGCTCCGTCACTATTTGGCTCTGGGATGTAATATTATCTCTTTCATCCTGCAGACTTTGCCTGGCGCTATAAAGTTCATCAATCTCTTTCAGGCCGTTCTGATAACCTTGCTCAACAACTTTAAGGGCGTTGATAAGCGTATCTTCCCGGCGCTTATAGAGTTTCAGTAGCTTTTTCTGAGTAATAAGGTTGTACCAGCCCTCTGCAACATCGGCGCTCAGTTCAAGAACGGCACCTGAGAAGCTGGCTCTTGCAGCAGCATAGTTAAGACTGGCTTCCTGTTCACGGGCACTGAGCTTACCCCATATATCCAGTTCAAAGCCTGCATTCAGTTTAACGCTTTCACTACTGGAACGATTATCACCGGTTTGACTCTCACTGATGCTGCCTGTCAGATCTAAGGTTGGATACAGAGCAGACTCTGATTGAATCTGCCCGGCACCAGCACTTACTACCTTAGCGGCTTCTGCTGCAAGAGAGGCATTGCTGGAAAGTACACGCTCCACCAATAAAGCCAGGGAAGGATCATTAAAATTTTTGACCCAACGTGTTTGAGCGGTTGTCGCCAACAATGGCGAATAGAGCTGATTCTGTGTGTTTTTATCGGCAAGAAACAGACTTTTTGGCGAGGCATCGGTTTCATCTACTGTTAATTGCCACTGAGCCGGAATACCCAATTCCTGCGGATCAGGAGTATTCCGTTCTTCATATGCACTGCACCCTGTCAGGGCCAACAGAAAAACAAATGCAGAGGTTTTTAAATTAAAAACTGGGGCAGCGTCTGCTGTGTTCTGTGTATCGTTAATATTTGCGTTGGAATCGGACACCACGATGCTCTTTTTAAACCGTTCTGTTTGTATGAAGTGTATCAGCCAGCATAGACCGCCGGACAACTTAATAAGTTCATCAAGATTAAATCAATACGCTTTTTCTGGATACGTCTAAGGTACTGAAATGGTTTAAAGTTATGTAAAGTGTGGGCATAAAAGAGGGAAAATAGCTCGGAGTATGACACCCAAGTCAGCAAGCACAATAATCAACTTCAGTGATATCGCCCGGCCGGCAAAATATCGCCTCTGCCCCGTGAGTCAATCAACAGCTGCAGGCTCAGCTTATTGTTCGTGCTCCCAAACTCAACATACTTTGATGATCAAAGTGTTAATTGGCTTTAGGGGCTCCCTAAGATTTGAGAGCCCCTTAAGATTTGAGAGCATTTTTGGATTTATGGCATTTTCAGGGCTTCAGGGGAAACAATAATGCCGTTGTTGTCAGCATAAACGTACTCACCCGGACGGAAAGTGACACCACCAAAAGTAACGTCTAAACCTTCTTCACCAATGCCTTTTTTCAGACTCTTCATCGGGTGAGAGCCCAGCGCCTGAACGCCCAGTTCCAGCTCAGCCAGAACATCCACATCGCGAACACAGCCATACATGATGATACCCGACCAACCGTTTTTAACAGCTTTCTCAGCCAGCATATCCCCTAGCATAGCGCAACGAAATGAGCCGCCAGCATCAACAACCATGACCTTGCCTTCACCCGGTTGATCAACGAGTTCTTTAACTTTTGAATTATCTTCAAAGCACTTAACGGTCACTATCTGACCGAAAAAAGATGCAACACCACCATAATTAGCAAAACCCGGCTCAACAGCCTGTACAAGGTCCGGGTTTTCATCACACAGATCAGGGGTAACCCAATTCATTTTTTATACTCCATTCTGGATATGACAGTTGACCAGCCACCGGAAGCAGCTAAGTCATGAGTGCCATCATACTGTCTTGATATAACTATCTATCATCTCTAAGGCGGTGGATTCCTGTGCCGGGAATCCGCACGCCATAATCAGAGGGCAGAAGTCATGTTTCAGGGGCCAGCCCCGCCCCACTATTGTCACACAGGCCGGATACAAGATCACTGAGCAAAAAGTTTTAGCAAAACACCTACAATTTTCACCCGTGAATCAAAGGCTTATTTACTGGTATCAGGAAATCCACATCAGTCTTATTTTGCTAAACATATTGGTTTTGTCATCCAAGGGCACTATCATTCATGGCTTATTTACCAGCCCAGATAAGATTCCATGCTACAGAACCTAGAACTGCTGAAACAACTTAAAAGTGATCTCCAGGAGTCTGCCCCCCGCATAGAGGGACAGATTAAAGCCACAGAAAAGAGCTATGGCTTTTTGGAGACAGATAAGGGCAAGAGTTACTTTGTTCCACCACCTGAAATGCGTAAAGTACTGCACGGTGACCGCGTTCAGGCCCGCCTGGTCAGCAACGATGGCAAGGAATCCGCCGAACTGGAAAGCCTTTCAGAAAGCGCCCTGATTCGCTTTATTGGCCGGGCTTGCTTCTTTAAGAATAAACTTCAGGTTATGCCGGAGCACCACCTGCTGAACCGTGCACTCAATGCCAACATCCGAACGCCACTGACGAAAGATCAGTTTAGTGAAGGAGATTGGGTTGTTGCATTGCTGGAAAAACATGCTCTGCGCGATGGAAAATTCCAGACAGAGATTATTCAGCGTATCGCATCCTCTGATGATAAAAACCTGCCTTGGCTGGTTAGCCTTGCGCGGCATCAACTGTCAGCCGATGCGCCTGTTACCGAAGCGCCTTTTGAGCTTCAGGCTGAAACTCTGGAGCGGCGTGACCTCACCGATTTGCCGCTGGTCACCATCGACAGCCCAAGCACCCGGGATATGGATGACGCCATTCATGCCGAAGCAAATACAGATGGCTGGCTGCTGACTGTCGCAATTGCGGATCCATCGGCTTATGTTGCCATGGGGTCTGATGTTGACCAGGTCGCGAAAGAGCGTGGTTACACCACCTATCTTCCCGGTCGTAACATCCCGATGCTGCCCCGAACACTGAGTGACGAACTTTGCTCACTGCAACCGAATGAAAAGCGTCCGGCACTTTGCTGCCAAATTCAGATCAGTCAGGCCGGCACACCTGAAGGTGAACCAGAATTCTTCACAGCCTGGATCAGTTCAAAAGCGAAATTAAGTTACGATGAGGTTTCGAACTGGCTGGAACTGGCTGAAGAACTCCAGCAGTCGCCGGAAGTTAATGCGCTGATAACCCCGTCATTGAAAGCTCTGAGCGAAGTTGCTGAAGCCAGTGTTAAATGGCGTGCTGAAAATGCTGTTGTTTTCAAAGATCGCCCGGATTATCGCTTTAAACTGGATAACGAGGGTCAGGTGAGCGCTATTATTGCCGAACAGCGTCGTTCAGCCCATAAAGTGGTTGAAGAGACGATGATACTGGCAAATATCAGTGCTGCCCGCTTCCTTTCTGCATGCAATACCGGACTCTACAACACCCATATTGGTTTCGAACCGGAAAAAATAGAGGATGTTGTTACCATCGTCAATGAACAGGGGTACGAAGTTGATGCCGAAACCCTGATTTCTCTGCAGGGTTACTCCGCATTCCGTCGCCGCCTGATTACTGAAGAGAACAACTGGCTGGATTCCCGCCTGCGTCGCTTCCAGGGCTATGTACTGACACAGAACAAGCCCGCTCCGCATTACGGAATGGGTCTCGAGGGCTATGCCACCTGGACCTCTCCTATCCGTAAGTACAGCGATATGGTCAACCACCGCCTGATCAAGCAGATCCTTGCCGGTGAACCACCCGCTACACCGGAAGACAGTCTGGGCGAACAACTTGATCAACAACGTCAATCCAGCCGTCTGGCTGAACGGGATACCTGCCATTGGCTCTATACACGTTTCCTGAAACCCGCTGTTGAGGAGCAGACGGTGTTTGAAGGTGAGATCTTTGATATCAGCCGCGGCGGTATGCGGGTTCGCCTGCTGGAGAACGGAGCTGCACCTTTTATACCGGGCAGCATGCTCCATAAAGATCGCAAGGCGATGACAATGGATAACAATTCGGGGCAAGTGATTATCGAAGGTGTAACCCGCTACCGCTTAGGTGACCAGGTCAAAGTTCAGTTAATTAAAGTGGATGAGGAACGGCGCAGCCTGATCGCCAAACCGGTTCAGGAAGAGCCTCCAAAGCCAAAAGACTGACAACACCCTCAGAAATGATACTGCAGAGGACCTAACCATATCAGGTCTTCTGCAGACCAGCTCCAGTAGCATTCAAACCACCAGCTAAGCCTTTTATTTCGTCAACAACTCTTCAATAACTGAGTACAATACTCAGAATTGACCTTCACCTTAAATATCAATAAAATCTAATATTAGAGATATCCAACTAAGTCATAAAAGAGAACTGACTATGTTACCCAAAAAATACCTGCCTTTTGTTGCACCTTTTCTGATGTCTATTCTGATGGTTTTCATCATGACCGGCGTCATTACAGCGTTTAACACCGGCATCGATCAAAACTTCCCATCACGCTGGAGTCAGGCCTTTGTCGTTGCCTGGCCTGTCGCCTTTAGCATCATTTTTATTATGGGCAAACGGGTGCAGTCCTTTGCTGCCAAGATTTGCAGTAAAGAGCCTATGCAGGAAGTAGCCAAGGCAGAAGACAGCTGAAGTAACGCCATAGCGGGTTGTAAACTGCTATGGGTTACCCCCGCTTTCGGCTTCAGATCAGGTAGTCTGCCAGCTCCAGGCGCTGTCCGGTGCTAGCCTTCTGACGTTCCGGTAAGAGATCTATGCTGGGCCATAGCCCGCTGATCAGAGCCTCCCGATAAGGTGTGTTTAGCCCTGCATCAGTCATAGCCTGCTGACTGGCCTCTGCCGGATATGAAAGCCGGTGCCAGCTGACTTTAATAGAGCCCTGAGCAGGGGTCAGCAACATATACCAACTATCAGCTGTGCCATCATTCGCTGGCATACCGATAACACCAGCATTCAGCCAGTGCCGGTCACCGATACGTCGGGCAAAAGGAATTCCGCAATGACCGCCGATCACGACATCGGCATCCATCATCGCCATCTCCTCTTCCAGCAACGCGGTATCACTGTCGGCAAAGATAAAACGGTTAATCTGTTCAATGCCGCCATGTATCACATGAAAACTTCGGCCCTGCAATGTAAAACGGATATTACGGGGTAGTTGCCCCATCCACTGACGGGCCTCGTCGCTGACCTGCTTCAGGGCATAGTTATACCAGCTAATAGAAAGTAACGAACAGGCGCTACCCTCATCAAAACCGCAGCCACAGTCCAGCGCCCCTTCCGCTATGGATTCTTCACAGTTTCCCATGACCACCGGAATTCCCCAACGCTGAATCCGGTCTGTCGTTTCTGCCGCATCAGCACAGTAGGCGATGATATCACCGGTACATATGACCTGTTGCGGCGGAATATTTTGCTGTTGTGCGACCTGCTCTATCGCCTCGGTGGCGGCTAAATTACTGTAAGGGCCACCAAAAATAAGTATCGGAGAATCCTCCGATGCCACCTTATCCAGGCAACCCAGATCTAAAGCGTTTACCGTCCCCAGGAAGTTTTTTATTGTCATTATCCTACCTCTTCCGTTGTCTGCAGGTTATGTTTCGGCAGTGTGGAGCCAGACAATTTATCGCCTAACCAAAAGAACCCACAACCGCCAACTAATACTGTTAAGGAGATCCAAAGCAGCTTGGTATACTTATGGAACTCACCCAGAAGATTAGTGTAGCCAGAAGATTCCGTAAAGTAGAGCCCTGCTCCCACTAATGCCAGAACAAAGCTCCCCAGATAACTGGCCACCGGTATCGACTGTTTGTTCCCCCACAAACTAAAGAAAATAACCGGGGCAAGGTACATAGATGCCGTACCGCTAACGGCTACAGCACTGAACAGATCTTTATTACCGAGAAAGACCAAAGCAACACCCAGTAACATAAAAATCGCCATGGCTGCCCGCCCATTCTTTAAGCTGGCACCGGTTAGCTTCATATCCACGATAGCAAGCTTCGCAGAACTTGACAGGGCGCTATCCAGGGTAGACATCGCAGAGATAATCAAAGAAGCACTGAAGAGCAACATAGGCAGCTCGCCCAGAATCCGGGTCAGTGCCTGATGCAGATTTTCACCGGAGATAGCGTGGGTTCCGGCCATCACCCCCAGCAAGCCAAACAGAAGAATACAGACAATGCTGATCCAGCCGGCATGAACAAAACTGCGACGGGTGGTATCGCGATCGGCGAGAAAGCCACGATCCATCATCACCGGATCATGCATCGGGTAGCTCCAGACCTGTAGCAAGGCCACCACAAGCAGAACAGGGCCTGGTTCTGATAGTTCAAACGGCTTAAAGGTAAAAAGCTCAGCGTTCAGGTTACCACTACTGAAAGCACTGACCATTAACAAGGCTAATACCACCAGAAAAATAAGCATCTGGAGCAAATCGGTCTTAAGTGAAGCGTGTAGCCCACCCATCATGGAGTAAGTCAGTGTCAGCAAAGCGATGGCAATAATGCCTATGGTATATGCCTGACTTCCGGCGACACCAAACAACAGACCAATCACCAGTAAGTTAGCAAAAACCTCACTGACCAGACGCACCCCAATAACTGTGTTGTAACAGCGGGTACCTGCCTTGCCAAAACGATCCGCCAAAAAAGCCTGAACGCTATGATAGCCCCGCTCAAACCTCAGGTGATCGATAATCCTGCCTCCGGTAAAAAAGGAAAGATAATAGGCCCCATAGGCCAAGGTACCCCAAATACCGTAATAAAAACCGAGAATAGCAGCATTCATCAGAGAACGTGCAAAAATCCAGGTGGTAACCTGGGAAAAGATTAACGTCATCAGACCCGGCGCACGGCCGTCAGCAGAGTGCCCCTGAAAAAAGCCCTCCACCGTTTTGGCTTTAGGAGACAAGAGAACAGAAAACACAGCAACAATTAAAACAATAGCGATTAATGGGTTATCCATTGGACATTCCTTTTATTATCAGATGAGGCCTAAAGCACACCGCTGAAAACTTATACGCTATCCATCAGATTCAGGATTCAAAAAACTCCCTTACCAAACCGGAGGTACAGTCGGCTTTTCCAGAAATAGCTGACGTCTGGTAGGCGTCTATTCAAAGCAGACGCCTCTTTCTGGTATAAAAGGGGTTTACTACAGGCTATCCTCAAAAGCCTGCATCAGCTGACCCGATATGGCAAAACTGCCCGGTTTTAATGGAAATTCATCAAGCCTGCCCCATCTGGCTTCAACAATTTCGTGACCGTCAACTTTGATATCGCCACCGTTGTAATCACAGATAAAGCCCAGCATCAGTGAATGGGGAAAGGGCCAACTTTGACTGGATTGATAACGGATATTTTTTACCGCAACACCCACCTCTTCAAAAATTTCACGGGATACAGCCTGTTCAACGCTTTCACCGGGTTCAATAAAGCCAGCAATACAGCTGAAGTAACCCGGCTTAAAACTAGCATTCCGGGCCAGTAGTACCTCATCTCCCCGGGTGATTAACGCGATAATACAAGGGTTGATACGTGGGTACTGCCGATAACCACAGCTGTCACAGCACATAGCATTTTCAGATGGGTGCATACGTGTTTTAGAGCCACAGCGGCTGCAATAGTTATGGTCCTGCTCCCAGGTCAGAAGCTGACTACCTGATGCGATCAACTCAAAGTCGCTCTGATCCAGTTGGGGTAAAAGTGCCCGGAACCCATAACGGGTAAATTGCTCAGGGAATTCTTCCGGCCAGTGCTGCCAGTCAAAACTTCGGGCGCAATAAACAGGAAGGCCGTTGCGGCTGGCGATATAGCGCCACTGGGTATCCGGCAGTAGATTTTCTCTTTGCCAGAAAGTCAGTAACGATGAAATATGGTGTAAAGGCTCAGCCGCTGCATCGGTAATCAGATCATTACCGGTAAAAAGAATCAGATAACTCTTCGCGGGTAGTTCCAGGGTGCTACAAAAGCGTTCCACTTGCATAAAGACTCCGGTTTGAGAAGGGAATAGCTTATCTGACTTTAAGCCATGGGTTTATGGTAACAATGGGTTTATAATGCCGCGACATTTCGTTTATAGGTGCATTATGAAAGTTTGTGGTGTTGAACTAAAGGGCAGCGAAGCACTTATCTGCCTGCTCTCTAAATCCGGTGACTTGTTTGATATTCCAGACTGCCGTCAAATTCGTTTTACGCTGAAAGACAGTGATGATCAGCAGCAGATGCGTTATTTTCAGCAGTCTTTTGCAAAACTGCTGGAGGATTACAAAGTTGAGCGCGTTGTTATTCGTCAACGTCCGCACAAAGGTAAGTTTGCCGGTGGTGCCGTTGGCTTTAAAATGGAAGGTGCGCTACAGGCATTGACCCAGGTCGATGTTGAGATTATGACGCCAAGCCAGATCAAAGAACAGTTAAAGAAAACGCCAATGCCGGTGGATTTCCGCGAAACTGGCCTGAAGCAGTTTCAGGAACCTGCCTTTACCACGGCGTTTGCCTATTTAAGCAACCCTCTTGTCCATAAGAGTGCGGCAGTATCAGATGTTAAGCATGATGCTGCAGAGGAATCAGAAGCCCCTGCGCCTGACGCAGAAGAGAAGCCTGTGGTGCCGAACCCCTGGAACCGTTAAACAAGCGGTACCAATGAGATAAAAAGCCTGGTTGAGATAAAAAAGCCCGGTGCCATCCGACACCGGGCTTTCTGATATTACCGCTTACAACAGATCAGGCTTAACTGATCAAGGCTCAGAAACGCTTCTCTTAGCCTGCAATTTCAGCTGCAACAACTGACATTTCGACCAACAGCTCAGGGCGAGCCATACGAGCCTCAACACAAGCGCGGGCCGGAGCAGCACCTTCAGGAACCCAAGCATCCCAAACGTCATTCATCGCCGCGAAATCTTTCATATCACGCACATAGATAGTAACCGATAGCATGTGCTGTTTATCAGAACCAGCCTGAATCAGTAGCTTTTCAATCTTCTCCAGTGTTGTGCGGGTTTGCTCTTTGATATCGGTATTTGCATCAGCAGCAACCTGACCACACAGATAGACAGTACCGTTATGCTTAACGATACGACTCATACGCTGACCTACTTCCAGACGTTCAATCGCCATTGAAAACCTCATAAATACAGTTCGAAAGTGAATCTGAGCATTTTAACAGAAGAGGTGGTAATAATTTATTTAAAAGTTAATCTTCTAAAGAAATAAACACTACAGGATCAACACTATTCAGTACATTTACCTTCAATCATAAATCTCAGGGTTTCTGAGCAAATCGAGACGTAATTAAATGATGCAACATGTCTCCTCAACTATCAGTACCATCAGAACTGTGCACAGTAAAAACCACCTATATAAACGCCCCTATCGCCGCCTCTTTGATGCCCCCCGAATGGCATGTGTTAACAGAAACCACTGCAGCTCCTTAGCTAAAACATCAGCATCACAGGTCTATGGCGTCTATCTAATAGTACCAGTTGATACCTGCTGAAACTTCAGACTGATCAAGGCGAATACTATTCTGCTCAGACTGAGTGCCCTTTGCACTTATTCTAAACTGCCAATTAGGCGCAATCTTATAACCCAGATCTGCAGCCAAAGAGCGCCGCCTGGTTTGATCATCTAAGCTAAGCTCCTGAAAATTAGCTTCAATCTGTGCCTGATATTTACCCTGCTGCAAAAGCCAGCCGACTCTTGGGCCAATACTCAGCTGATGGTCCTTTTCAAACTGGTTACCTGCCAGCAACTGAACCTCAGCCAAGCCGTAAAAGCGGCCTATATCCGTAAGATAAGCCCGGCCAAAAGCGACTTTCAGGTAGCCATAAAGATCACCCAACCCTCCATCAGGTCTTTCAAATCCGGTTGTCACAGCCCATGCAACCGGACTTTGAAAATAGGTCTGGTGACTGAGAGACAAAACATCGATCAGGATTAAGCGATTAAGACGAACATCACCGTCATCCCAAACCCTGGCATCAAACTGCCCCATCTGAATCTGAGAGCCCGGAACATAGCCATCGGGAAGATCCATAACATTGTGGTAGGCTAATCTAAAGCGTAAATCAACGAATTCAGCATCACCCAGATCTCCGGATGTTCCCCCAGCCCACAAAGCAAACCTTGAGCTCAGGTGCCCCTCATCATCACGAACCGCCGGCGCCGGAGGTTCTGCATAACCGGCATCAACAGGCCTTTTAGCCCGGGCAGATAACAGCTTAATTGTTCGCTTGCGAAGTTCAGGGTTGTCTTTTTTCTTTTTGATCGCCAGATAGCGGGCGTATGCATGGGCAAGCTCCAGAGCCCTAACCTGCTCCTGCTGATTAAGCCCTGTCAGTAAAAGCTCGACCTCAGTATCGGTATCAACAAGATCCCGGGCAACCATAAGAACCTTATCACCGGTTTGCTTGCTCTTATATTCAAGCGCGGAAGCCGCAGATGCCCGATAGTGAGTCTCTTCAACCAGGTTTGCTTCCTGCAAAACACGGATCGTATCCACAGGGATCGCAGTGAACGTAAAATATTGCGTTAAATCGATCCGCTCTGAACTGGCGTCCAAAAGAGCCAGTAGGCGATAAGAGCAGTTTTCATCAAAAAAATAGTAATCAAAGTAGGTATCTTTAGTTTCCCATACGTGTCGAACAAACTGATCGACTTCGGGCTTCGTCAGATTCAGCCGGTACTCCCAGATATCCCGATACTCCATGTGTTGGTATTCATTGGTTTTTTCATAATACGGCATAACAGACACAACGCCGGGATAACCACCCGTCAAACCTTTATAACTGAAAACCAGTTCGTTATCGTTCGGATCTGCGTTGGCTGCAAAGTTGACACTGTATGAAAGCAGTTTACTACGGGACTCATCTTCTCTGTCCATCCGAATCAGAGTGTGTCCATACATTGATGAAGGTGAGTTGATATGGGAGGCAGGAAAGATCAAAGTGAGCTTATGGGCATCAATTTCGCTTTTCCATTGCTCAAACTCAGAACACGACTGTTCTTTGAATTCGACACCCGGCAGCTGCTGTTTAACCCAGGCATATCTGGCCGGAAAGTGGCACTGGGCAGACATATTATCCGGCATATTGTCTTTCAGAAATGCAGCAACATCAGCCTTTAACTCAGCATGAAGGCTCTTCTTTCCATTTTTAGCCAGAAAAAAAGCATCCGTGTCATTTTGACTAAGATGACGAAAGGTATAAGGGTGACGACGATAGTGCAGCAGATGCGCCCATTGCTTTTTTTCAGCAATTGCGTCTAATGTCCTGTTATCGGGCATATCTGCAGCCCTGATCTGAAAGCTCAGTGACAGAACGACAAATGCCAGAAGGCTAAGAAAACCTGACCGACGCATAAAAAACAACACTCCTTACCCAATCACAATAATATTCAGACAATAAAAAAGCGCGCCTAAGCGCGCTTTATATAAATCGAGTGTGAGCAGTCAATTAGCCCAGATACTTCTGCAGAGAAGCATCTTTTGCCATGGCCGCTTTCATTGCTTCGAAAGCAGAGCCAGAAGTACCTTCAGGGGCAAAGATATTGTCAAAATTAGACTGTACAGCACTGTTAAATGCTACGGTGTCCTGAGCCTGAATACCCATAACTTCTGCCAGAGCAGCCAGAGATTCACCCTGACCTTTGGCAGCATCAGCCGCTAACTGGTCCATATTGTTATCGATAAAAGCCAGACTCAGCTTAAGCGGACCGTTAGCATCTTCACAGCCCAATGTACCGGATGTCATAGCAAATGTCTGAGTAGCAGACTGGTTTGTGGTGGCAGCCAGTACATGCTCATGCCACTTGGAAGCATCCGGGAAAAGAACTTCAGAACCCAAACCACAACCCGCAGGGCCATGGTTACCGGCAGCAAATGCCATAGAGGAAGAAGTCAGAAGAATTGCGCCTGCAATAAGCTTTTTCATGGACAAGTCCTTGTATCTTTGTTTTACATTTAAAATAAATTCCAGCAGTCAATATCTGACTAAGCAAATACAAATTACTTTTTTCGGCGGGTATTGTCCAGAAAATAAAGCAGTTAATGCCTGTGAAATTTCACTCTATCTTTCTGATAAATATAGTAAAAAGACGACTTACAGATATATACAGCCCGACATAAGAACAAAGTCTTATGCCGGGTACTGTACTTATAATTTATAAAGGCAGATCAATTCTCTTTATCCGCCAGCATAAACCAGGTTTCCAGCACGGCATCCGGGTTAAGGGAAACACTGTCGATCCCCTCCTCCATCAGCCACTTAGCCAGATCCGGGTGGTCCGAAGGCCCCTGACCACAGATACCCACATACTTATCCGCCTTCTTACAAGCGCTGATCGCCATATGCAGCAAGGCTTTAATCGCCGGATTACGCTCATCAAACAAGTGAGCGACAATGCCTGAATCACGATCCAGACCCAGCGTCAGCTGTGTCAGATCGTTGGAACCGATGGAGAAACCATCAAAGTAATCCAGGAATTGGTCCGCCAGAATGGCATTAGCCGGCAGCTCACACATCATGATCACCCGCAGATCGTTCTCGCCACGTTTCAGGCCGTTCTCAGCCAGCAGGTCGATCACTTCCCGGGCTTCACCCAGCGTACGCACAAAAGGTACCATGATCTCGACGTTGGTCAGCCCCATCTCGTCACGCACTTTTTTCAACGCGCGGCACTCAAGCTCGAAACAGCTACGGAAGGACTCAGAGATATAGCGGGATGCACCACGGAAACCCAGCATCGGGTTTTCTTCAGCCGGCTCATACAGCTTACCGCCAATCAGATTGCCGTATTCATTGGACTTAAAGTCCGACAGACGCACAATCACCTTCTTCGGATAGAAAGCAGCAGCCAGCGTAGAGATACCCTCTACCAGCTTGTCGACATAGAAATCTACGGGAGATGCATAACCGGCAATACGCTTGGAGATACTGCGCTGCAGCTCCGGGGACAGGGTATCAAAATCCATCAGGGCTTTCGGGTGCACGCCAATCATACGATTGATAATAAACTCAAGGCGTGCCAAACCTATCCCTTCATTCGGCAAAGAGGCAAAGCTGAAGGCGCGATCCGGGTTACCGACATTCATCATAATCTTGAACGGGATGTCTGGCATGGAATCGACATTGTTGGTCATTCGTTCAAAGTCCAGCTCACCATCATAGATGAAACCGGTATCACCCTCCGCACAGGAAACCGTTACCAGCTGACCTTCTTTCAATTGCTCGGTGGCATCACCGCAACCAACAACCGCCGGAATACCCAGTTCACGAGCAATGATCGCCGCATGACAGGTACGGCCACCACGGTTAGTGACAATCGCAGACGCCCGCTTCATGACAGGCTCCCAGTCAGGGTCTGTCATATCGGTTACCAAAATATCGCCGGGCTGAACTTTGTCCATCTCATCCGGGCTCATAATGATACGTACTGCACCAGAACCGATACGCTGACCGATGGAGCGACCTTCAACCAGCACTTCACCACGTTCTTTCAGCAGATAGCGCTCCATCACATTGGCATCAGCGCGGCTTTTCACAGTTTCAGGGCGAGCCTGAACAATATACAGCTGACCATCATCACCATCTTTTGCCCACTCGATATCCATTGGGCGGCCATAGTGCTGCTCAATAATCATCGCCTGACGGGCCAACGCCATCACCTCTTCATCATTGATACAGAATTGGCGACGCTCTTCAGGGCTAACCTCAACAGTTTCAACTGACTTTCCGGTTTCTGCCGCTTCGCCATACACCATTTTGATCATTTTGCTGCCAAGGTTACGGCGTAAAACGGCAAAACGACCAGCCTCCAGTGTCGGCTTGTGGACATAGAATTCATCGGGGTTAACGGCGCCCTGTACAACGGTTTCACCCAAACCATAAGAAGCCGTAATGAAGGCGGCATCACGGAAACCGGATTCTGTATCCAGCGTGAACATTACACCACTGGCACCTGTTTCACTGCGTACCATTTTCTGGATACCGGCAGACAGCGCTACCAATGAGTGATCAAAACCCTGATGCACCCGGTAAGAGATAGCACGGTCATTAAACAAGGAGGCAAAGACTTCTTTCACAGCGGTCTTGATATGCTCAAGCCCCTGAATATTCAGAAAGGTTTCCTGCTGACCGGCAAAGGATGCATCCGGCAGGTCTTCAGCTGTTGCAGAAGAGCGCACAGCAACTTTCAGATTTTCATTGCCGTTTTGCAACTTGGAATAAGCGTCTTCCAGAGACGCCTCAAGGGCTGGCGGGAAAGGTGTCTCTATAATCCAGTTACGGATCTCAGCACCGGTTTTGGTAAGGGCATTAACATCATCAACATCCAGCTTATCCAGCTCAGCATTGATACGATCAGCCAAACCTTCATAGTTCAGGAATTCACGATATGCCTGAGCCGTCGTTGCAAAGCCACCCGGTACTGACACACCGGCACCAGCCAGATTACTGATCATCTCACCCAGAGATGCGTTTTTACCACCTACATGCTCAACATCATTCATGCCAAGCTGATCAAACCACGCGATGTATGCGTCCAACTTAAATCTCCCCCTGAGCTTGCTTTTCAGATGAATTCTTCGACAATGGAACGATAGTTTTCCAATGATACCATGAAGTTGCAGGCGAATAATTATGAAACGCACCGCCTTTTTTGTTTCCGATGGCACCGGGATTACCGTTGAGGCTCTGGGCAGAAGTCTGTTAGCCCAATTTGAACACACAGAGTTTACCTATGTGATCAAGCCCTTTATTGACTCTACCGACAAGGCGGCTCGCCTGGTGGAATTTATCAATAATGTCTATGAAGAAGAGGGCATCCGCCCTGTGGTCGTTGACACCATCGTTAATGATGATGTCCGGTCTGTACTGGAAACCGCTGAAGCCTTCACACTGGATATTTTTTCAACCTTTCTTGCACCTCTGGAGCAAGAGCTGGGTTCAGCATCCTCCTACAGTGTAGGCAAGTCTCACTCCATCCGCGAAGATGACAAAGTGTATAAGGACCGCATCGATTCAGTGCATTTTGCCATTGATAACGATGACGGCGGACGCACCCGACACTATGATAAAGCCGATATTATTCTTTTGGGCCCATCCCGCTGCGGCAAGACACCAACCTGTCTGTATATGGCGCTGCAGTTTGGTATCAGGGCGGCAAACTACCCACTCACCGACGATGATTTTGAATACGGCGAGCTACCCAAAGCGGTTCGTCACTACAAACACAAGCTGTTTGGCCTGACCATTGACCCGGTTCGTCTGGCGAATATTCGCAATGAGCGTAAACCGGACAGCCGCTACGCTTCGCTCCGCCAGTGTGAGATGGAGGTAGATGAAGCAGAACTGCTCTATCAGCGCTTTGGTATCCCTTACATCAACTCCACTCACTTCTCCGTGGAAGAGATCTCCACACGTATGATGGATGAAGCCGGCATCGAACGCCGGGCCGCACCTAAATAAGTGCTTCCGGCTAACCGTGATAGCGTCCAATATATCGATCAGGCTCGGTAAAGAGCCATTCTTGACGTGACCCTCTCCAGGTAATCACGGGTTTCGCTATAGGGAAGGTTGTTTCTCAGGTGCTGATATACCTGCTCTGGCGGCAGACGATTGATGCTAACGGCAGCTCGGCTTACACTCGTTGAGCTCCCAAAGCTTCTGGCCAGGTTACCTGCTCCGGTATTGTAGGCAGCTATCGTACAATACAGTCGACTCTCAGGGTTCTCTATCGTTTTGAGGTAGCGGAAATACAACAGATGCAGATAAGCCGCCCCGGACTGAATATTAGTAGCTGGCTGATACAACTCAGCGGCGGTCATTATACGCTGCTTGCCTGTCAGATACTCGGTGGTATCCAGGCCTGCGCTTTTCGGCACAATCTGCATCAGACCAAACGCCGGAATATGGCTTCGGGCCATGGGGTTAAAATAGCTCTCTGTATGCATTACCGCCATCACCAGGGCTGCTGATATCCCCTGCTCTACGGCGTACTTTTCCGCAACAGGCTGATAACGTTTAGCTTTACTGGCCGTTGCTCCTTCCGGCAGCTGAATAACAACCTTAGCAACCGGTTGCCGATCCTCAACCATACTTTTCTCAGCGGGCTGTAGAATCGACTCAACCTGCTGACCTTCATAAAGATCAGCCAGTAAAGGCTCAGAAACCAGACGATCGGCATTCCGGTTAATCTGCTCCTGATCCATCAGCTGTAAAATTACATCATCCCGGTAAGCCTTACGACTATCCATCTGCAATAACTGAGTTAGTTCTTCTTTAATCTTTTTACCCGCCGCTGCAGGTGCCGGGGCCTGAGCTTCAAGCGTAATGGTGCCAGCCCGGTAGTCAATTTCAGATCGCACACCAAGATCCTTAGAATAGTGTACAAAGCGGTTCTGATCTGTCAGTTTTGCCTGCTGCCAATGCTGAAGCACCTTTTGCCGGAAAACCTGTTGAGCCGCCCTGAATCGAGCCTGATAATCATCAAAAGCGGCAGCCTGCTGTTTTTTGTATGACTCA
This sequence comes from Oceanospirillum sp., assembly GCA_048268485.1. Lineage (GTDB taxonomy): Bacteria > Pseudomonadota > Gammaproteobacteria > Pseudomonadales > Halomonadaceae > Oceanospirillum. The sequence continues at coordinate 2,097 of JBLWVL010000037.1, read as the reverse complement.
AATGTTAGTGCGTAAGCGGTGGGAACCGCCATAAAACTGCCCGCCCCAACAGACAAACAACCCTGAATAAATCGACGACGTAACATAAGCCCCCTCTATCGCGCTCTAATAAATCACTGCCCATTGAATACCTGACAAGAAAAAGCCCGCAAAATGCGGGCTCCAGCGTTGTTGCCTGAAAGTGCAGCAAAACTGATTAACGGTATTGGCAGAGGTAAGCCGTCTGCTCTTCAACCTTAACGTCAAAACTGTTATTGGCCGCAATATCAAAGCGCTCACCGGAAGCATATGTGATCCATTCATCACTTCCCGGTAGCTTAACTGTCAAAGCACCGGAAACAACCGTCATGGTCTCATGCTGCCCTGTACTAAAGGTATAATCACCTACATCCATCACGCCCACCGTCAATTGACCCTGCTGATTCACCAGAGCAATAGACTTAACCTGATCATTAAAATACGAGTTTACATCTAACATGGCATCTCTCAAATAAAAGGCTGCAACCCGGCACCGGGTATCATAGGACATTGGCTCGGTGCTGCCTTTGTGGTTTTATTAATGTGTAGTTTTACTGAACCGTCATACTCGGAAGCTAGTACTTGTCCGGGACAAAATTGATAGAGTCCAAAGGAGGGCGAACATAGCCGGTATCGGCCTGACGCTCAGGAAGCTCGATGGGCTCAGGTGTTAAGTCTTCATACTCAATCAGACTCAACAAATGACTGATAACATTCAGGCGGGCTCGTTTTTTAACTTCACCATCGACCACATACCAGGGAGCCTCAGGAATATCCGTATGAACGAACATCGCATCTTTCGCTTTTGAATATTCAACCCAGCGTGTTCGGGACTGGAGATCCATAGGGCTAAGCTTCCAACGCTTATGAGGCCGGTTAATACGGTCTTTAAAGCGACGTTCCTGTTCATCATCAGAAACAGAAAACCAGTACTTAATCAAAGTAATCCCTGAGCGGACCAGCATACGCTCAAATTCAGGACAAGAACGCAAAAATTCCTGATATTCCTCATCAGAGCAAAAACCCATAACCCGCTCAACACCGGCACGGTTGTACCAGCTCCGGTCAAACAGCACAATCTCACCAGCACTGGGCAAGTGCTCAACATAGCGCTGGAAGTACCACTGTGTTTTTTCACGTTCTGTCGGAGCCGGAAGTGCCGCAACCCGACAAACACGGGGGTTCAATGCTTCGGTAATCCGCTTAATACTCCCCCCCTTCCCTGCTGCATCACGGCCTTCAAAAATAACCACCACCTTCATTCCAGTGTGCCGAACCCACTCCTGCAACTTAACCAATTCAATCTGCAACCGTTCCAGCTCTTTCTCGTAGAACTTTTTATCCAGTTTTTTAGTGTTGCCGATCTTTTCTTCTGCCATGATTCCCTCCTGATTTGGCTTAAAACGCTTCTAAACTACTGCTTAGGCTCTTTCCTTACTATCCACCACAGGTTCTGAAATCTCAATACTGGTGATCACTTTGTTGCACTGATCCATATTTTATTGACCCAGTTCAGGATATTGACCGGATTGCCCTGCGAACAGTCCACCAGGACACAACAGCCATTAAAGCATTAGCCACAACAGCCCCGCCAAAAACTCCCAACAAACCAAAAATCCAGGCACCTGATACACAGACAGGAATATAAAATATAAAAAGTCTTAAAATACTGAGTCGAAGCGCTATCATCGGCCGGTGCAGAGCATTCATAGTTGAGTTGGCTAAAATAATTACCCCCTGCAACCCAAGTCCCATCGGCACCAGCCAGATAAACCAATGCAAATTCCGGGCTAGATCACTTTCTGGCTCAGCAAATGCTGACACCAGGGGGTCTTGTATTATCAGGAGAACAGCCCAAACCATACCTTGCCAGATTATGGCAAAAATAAAGCACCCCATCACTCCCCGGTACACGCGCTCTATTTTCTCTGCTCCCAGGTTCTGGCTGACAAAAGGTGGCAGTGTCATTGATAAAGCGAAGACAACAATCAGGGAGATCGCCTCAATACGACTACCGACGCCAAAACTGGCAACGGCATCATTTCCATACTGGGCGACAATCCGGGTAAGGATAGCCGT
>JBLWVL010000036.1:0-29162 GCA_048268485.1 Oceanospirillum sp. | reverse complement strand
GACCATGCCGTACAGAAGTGATGATTACGAGGGCTTCTAGTGACGAAGATGCCTTCCACAAAGGACGCTGAAGGCTTTATTAAACCCATAGCAGAAGAGGCCACACAGCAGGCCTCTTTGTTTTTGGGAGAGAGCATAGGCTTTTGGGTTCAGACTACAGCGATTGTCCTGACTGCTTTTTTCGCAGCCTGGGCTGTATTTTCTGCCCGACAGATGACCCGCCGCAAAAACTCTGCTGATGTCATTTTCAACTCCAAAAATGACAAAAAACTTCGTGACGGCATAAAAACCATTAGCCAGTTACACAAAGATTCTACGGTTGAACTTGCACAATTCGCCTACGACCTGTCCAACGACCAGACCAAAAGAGATCAAGCTGCGTCGATCAATTACGTCTTGAACTACTACGAGTATGTTGCCGTTGGTGTTAAGCGGGGCATCTATGATGAAGCGATCCTCAAAGATTCCAGCTACTCAACTTTGGTGCATATGTACGAATTCTGCCAGCCCTACATTGAAAATGTCAGACGTCAGAATCAGCGGCCTACTACGTGGTGTGAATTTGAAGCGTTGGCTCAGAAATGGCAGGACAAACCGCTAAAAGCCAAGCGTAAAAGATAAAGCCGAGCAAATTGCTCAGCAGGATAACTTCTGATCGCATTCGATTGTTCACAAAAAAACCTCCAGACTATCTCCTCCAACAACCATTTTTCTCACCATCCGCTTAATTTTATCGTGAAACTTTTGCTCTGTGTTGGGTGCCCTTTTTTGCGTACAATGGCACGCCATCGTGTACCACGTTTTGAAAAGTCGCCATCAGTGCACCCGTCCTTGAGAGAATCATTCTCAGCCGTGTACCTGGTGCAATAATGATGCACTAATTTCGATATTCTGGGGTATGTCAGAGTACCCACAGTGAAAACTCAACTGAATAGAACCCGCTGAAACCTGCATGAATACTGAAAAAAGCCCAATTAGCCGCCATCGCCGTTTTTCCGTCGCCCCTATGATGGATTGGACGGACCAACACTACAGGTATTTTGCTCGCCTGCTATCCAAAGAGGCGCTGCTGTACACCGAGATGGTAACCACAGGTGCGATTCTGTTTGGTAAAGACCCGGACCGTTTTCTGGCGTATAACCAGGAGGAGCACCCGGTGGCACTGCAGCTGGGCGGCAGTAACCCGGAAGATCTGGCGAAATGCAGCGCAAAAGCCACCGAATTTGGCTATGACGAGATCAACCTGAATGTGGGCTGCCCCAGTGACCGGGTGCAGAATAATATGATCGGGGCCTGCCTGATGGGGCATGCAGGGCTTGTTGCCGAGTGCATTTCTGCAATGCAGGAAGCCAGCGATGTAGAGGTCACTGTGAAGTGTCGTATCGGTATTGATGAGCAAGACCCGGAAGAAACACTGCCTCAGTTTATCGAAACAGTCGCTGCCACCGGTTGCAAAAGTTTTACCCTGCACGCCCGTAAAGCCTGGCTTGAGGGCTTAAGCCCCAAGCAAAACCGTGATGTCCCCCCTCTGGATTATGACCTGGTTTATCGCATGAAGCAGGCGTATCCGGAGCTTGAGATCATTATCAATGGCGGTATCACAACCTTTAATCAGATGGCGACTCATCTGGAGCATGTGGATGGCGTGATGGTGGGCCGTGAAGCCTACCAGAACCCTTATCTTTTGGCGGAAGTAGACCGTAACATCTTTGGCCTGGATACGCCGGTTATCAGCCGTCATGATGCCCTGGCTAAAATGCTGCCCTATATTGAACAGCAGCGATCAAAGGGTACCTACCTGGGTCATATCACCCGTCACCTGCTGGGTATTTTCCAGGGTTGTCCGGGGGGGCGTAAGTTCCGCCGCCATATCAGTGAAAATGCTTATAAAGAGGGCGCAGGTCCGGAGGTTCTGGAACAGGCGATGGCGCTGGTTTCTGAACAGGCGATACAGGATGCAGCCTTCAGTAAGTAAAACTTGCTGCAGATCGTGACGCACTTCAGATAATACGACCTGCACCACCTTAGTGCTATTGCGGTTCTGTTGAATTCTCTTTAAAAATAAAGAACTTAACGAACCGCAGGTAAAATCACCATGGCCAGTAAACTGGAACAACTGCGTCAAATGACGGTTGTCGTAGCCGACACCGGCGATATTGATGCCATCGAACAGCTAAAACCACAAGACGCAACCACCAATCCATCACTGGTACTTAAGGTAGCCGATAAACCCCGGTATCAGAATCTGATTAAACAGGCGGTACAGCAAGCCCGGCAGGAAACCTCTGACCCTGAACAGCAAAAAGATTACGCCGTTGACCGAATCGCAGTTGCTATTGGTGCTCAGATCAGCGGTATCATTCCCGGGTATATATCAACTGAAGTTAGCGCCCGCCTCTCATTTGATACCCGAGCAACCGTTGAGAAAGCCCGCCGCCTGATCGCTCTGTATAAAGAGCTGAGTGTAGGCCGTGAACGGGTACTGATTAAAATAGCTGCGACCTGGGAAGGAATCAAAGCTGCAGAGATTTTGGAGCAAGAGGGCATCACCTGCAATCTGACCCTGATTTTCTCTCAAACTCAGGCAATAGCCTGTGCTGAGGCCGGGGCAACGCTGATTTCGCCTTTTGTTGGTAGGATTCTCGACTGGAACAAGGCCACCTACCCCGATCAGGATTTCACCGGTGGCAAAGACCCCGGCGTGCTTTCTGTGCAAAGCATCTACAGTTACTACAAGCAGCACGCATACGACACTATAGTGATGGGTGCGAGCTTTCGTAATACCGATGAAATCGAGCAACTGGCAGGTTGCGATCGCCTGACTATCAGCCCTGCATTACTGGAGCAGCTGGCTGCCGATAATACCCCACTTGAGCGTAAACTCCGGGAGAACAAACCTCAGATACCACGCCCTGGCACGCTGAACGAGGCGGAATTCCGCTGGCAGATGAATCAGGACACCATGGCAACAGAGAAACTTTCAGAGGGTATCCGCCAGTTCGCTGCGGATCAGGCTAAGCTGGAAACTTTACTGGCACCACTGTTTTAACTTTTTGTCAGTGAATGACAAAGCCCTGAGCCACTCTTTTGATAAGCGGGTTCAGGGCAAACTATCGACAGTAATAGACTGAACGAGCCTAGTGGAAGCTCTTAAAATCCGGCGTGACCTTGCAGTTTTCCAACGCAAATACGACCGGCTCGAATTCCTCTTTATTACGCGGATTCAGCCCCATCAGGATGCGGTGGGCGTCAATCACTTTCTGACGAATACTGTCAGCGCATTCATCATCCGGTGCCGGAGCTTCTTCAAGAGAGTAATCCAGAGCGATAGGCTGATAACGAAGGTTAAAGTAATGATCAAATCCCATGCTATCCAGCACCCGGGTAATATCATCCCGGGTGGATACGATCATAGGCTTACGGGACATCGCTTCTTTAGCATTTACAGCAATTTTTGCCAGTAAACCCAAAGCGGTACTATCAATACCCTCTGTCTCGGTCAGATCGATCACTACAGATTTCAGATCATCACCGCCAAAAATTCGTTTCAGCAACGAATCAATTGTTGAGCACAGTGTCAGGCGTACATCGCCTATAAATTTGAGTACGTAAACACCCCGGTTTTCCGCAACCAGTATTTTGCCTTCTTGCATATTAAGAACCTGATACCGCCAATAAGCTGACATCGTCAGGGGCATCCTGCATGCCTAACTCGGTAAAGTGCTTCACCATAGCGTCATGTTGCCCTGCAAATTGAGTTGCTATCTCCAGCAAACATTTCTCTTTATCCACCAGAGCGCTTTCTTTGATCACTTCAAACACACCGTCTGAGAAGAGGGTGAGATGGTATCGCGGGTGCAACAATAACTCAAACTCCTCATAAGACGCATCAGCAAAAAGTCCTACAGGCATACTCTTCCCTTTCAGGTATCTCGCTCCTTGCTCTTCATCAACTAAGACCGGATAAGGGAAGTGAGCACCATTGCAGTAACGCAACTGGCTGTTCTGGTTATCCATCAGACCGAGAAAAATAGTCAGATGCTTACCTAGCCCGGTTTCAAGGAGCTCACTGTTCACCCTTGCCAGAATATCTGCCAGCGATATCCGCCCACCAAGCTTAAAGGCTCTTTTGGCGTAACGACGGATATAAACCCGCAAAAGGAGAGTGATAAAAGCAGAGGATGCACCGTGGCCGGAGACATCAGCAAGATAAAACATCACCTGGTGTTTGCCCACAGGGAAGTAATCCACAAAATCACCACTAAGATAGAGTGACGGACAGATCATGTAAGAAAAGTTATGGGGATGGAATGACCAGGGTGACTCCGGCAACATCTTTTGCTGCACATAGCGCCCCGCTTGCTGATCCTGTTTTAACAGATCCAGGCTGGCCACAAGCTCCAGATTAAGCTTTTCCAGCTCATCATAAGTCTGCTGGCTCTGCAGTAACTCCTGCTTCCGGCTGACCGCCCGTTGCAGCACCAGCATTCCCAGGGGGATGTTCTGTTCCGGGTTGAGCAAATATTCATCAGCACCAGCCTCAAGCGCTTTGATCAGTATCTCTGACCGATCCCCGTTACTGATGACCACAAGGGCATACGGACGAGGAGAGATCAGCCATTTTTCCAGAGTAAAGAGGTCATCCTGATCCGCTATTTCGTAGATAACCAGCCGGGTCGATTGAGGCAGGTCAGCCGGAGAAGGAACACCAGGCAAAATCTCAAGACCCAGCGCCTCAACAAGCTCAGGGAAAAGAGGCCTGTCAACAGAGGCGGCAGAAACATAGACTGTATCCATCAAGGGTGTAAGCATAAATTCCAAATATCCTTAGAGTACTTCAGGTCACTGCTTAGCGGATCTGTTGCTATGCGTTAAAGTCATCCGGCCTGAAATTCACGTAGGGTTGTACTACCTGAGCTACACACAGGCTTTGTTCTGCATCAAATAAAAGCGTATATCATGAAGCAAGTTACACCAGTAAGTGTAAACCCTATCACAGACAAGTGAAACGAAGATCAACCTTGGTTTACGAACCGCAAAAAATATAATACTTTAGATATATATTTAACAAACCAGAGGTGTTGAGCATGGAGTTTTTTCTACCGACAGGTGAAAAAAGAGCTTTTCCAAGAACCCGGCTCAACCTGAACTGCGAATTAAGGTTCTCAGGCACAAAAAATCAACTGAATGGCCAGTGCCTTGATCTCAGCACCACAGGAGCAAAAGTTCTTTTTTGTGAAAAGATAGCCTCCGGCGCTCAAGCTCTTTTCAAACTAAAAGAACACTTGGGAAAGAAGCCCTTTGAAGCAAGGGTGGAGGTCACCCGGGTTGAACACTACCAACATTGCAGAGAAGACCAGGGACAGTCTCACAGTGTTGAGTATCCACGCTACTGCGCTGGTCTGAAGATTGTAGAAATTCTTTAACCTGAAGAGTCTCTCTGGGTTATTCCCAGAGAACCTCTTGAACGCTTAACCTGCTACTGGCCGAAGCTTAAGGCAGTCTTAGAAATCGTCATCGAAATCAATATTCTCGAAGTCATCATCAAACCCTGCGTCAAAGCTATCCTCAACCTCACCATCATTAATTTCATAGTTCCGGCTCTGAAGATAGGCATCCCGATAGAAGACGTATTTATCACCGCTTATCAGACTCTCTTTATTCAGAAGGCTTTCTCGTCTATGAACCAAATCCAGAGCTAAAACACCATAGGTTTCTTCTGTTGTCAGCGGTGCATACCGGATCAGACTCAACTGATAATTCGGATAAATACTCAGGGAGTCCCGTAGCGTGCTGGGGCCCAGGAAGGGGATCACCAGGTATGGGCCACTACCAACCCCCCAAACAGCCAGTGTCTGTCCAAGGTCTTCACGATGCTCCTCAATATTGAGCCAACTAGCGACATCAAAAAGTCCAAAAATACCGACTGTGGAGTTAATAACAAAGCGCCCGGAGGATCTTAGTGCCGCTCCGGGCTTTGCCTGCAACAGGTCATTCACAGTAGTAGGCACTTCGCCTAAGTTACTAAAAAAGTTGCTCACGCCGGTACGTACAAAACGCGGAGAAATGAAACGGTACCCTATGGCAACAGGTCTTGCCACATAGGTATCCATAACTTCATTAAACGCATGCACATTGCGATTCCACCCTTCCCAGGGATCTTTCTGATCACTTGCTAAAGCCGTCGCAGAAAGAAAATACAGGCTGAAGATAAAAGATGTTTTTGCCAACAAATAACGCATCAAAAAACCCAGACGTTGCTGAAAAGTGACCACTGGAAAGCAGAGACATCTCTACATATCCACAGAATCAATCAGAAGGCTGCAGAAGCACCTTTATTCATAGGTAAAACTTCTTTCATCCATTCCAGAATCAACGGAAAATAGTCCTCTTCCGCTTTTAAATGTGTGCAGAGTTCGTTACGCGCATAGTTGGCCTTATTCCCGACTTTAGCTCCCAGTTTAATCATACGGCCATTATGATGGCCCAGCTCAAACATAAAGGCGCGGCAATCATGCTCCAGTCCGCGCCAGGCTTGTTTTAGCGTCACAAAATAAAGACTGGGCGGCAAACTAAGATTTTCCATGGCCGCCAGATAATCAAAACCATCCCATTGATCTATCCACTCATCGGTCCGCCACTCAAGGGCATCTGAGTAAAGCGGTAAAGACTCATTTCGCTTGCCAATTTTGAAACGCTGGGAAGGCACAAACCCCATCAGCTTTCCAAGCCGGGGCATCATCCGGTGTTCCAAAAAGTCATACCAGAAATTTTTACGCTTACCGCTGGGAACCAGTGCCCGTTGCGGACAAAAATGCATAATCCCGCGCACTTTTTCCAAAATATCAGGCTGCCGTGCAATCATTGCACTCCATAGCAAGCTGCCAAACTGATAGCCCACCAGATAGATATCCTGATGACGACAACGCTTTTCAACAGAAGACCATAGCAGCGGCAGATCTTCCAGCAGCACCTGCTTAAGACCAAAGGGCTCAAGCTTAAGCTGTTCATTGGAGGCATCACGCCCACGCAACTGACAAACAAATACATCGTAACCCTTTTCGGCCAGATAGTAGGCGAGGCCTCCCCCCCTTACCTGATCAAAGAACACATCACTTCCCTGCATCAGGCCATGCAGCATAAGCACCGTCCCTTTCACCTCGCCATTACGAGGTGTAAAACGATGCAGCCCCGCTGTCATCATTGGGGTCACAGGTAAAGAGATACGCTCTTCAATAATTTGGCGATCTAAAGCCATCAGGTTAACTCACTCCATAGTTTATCCAGTCGTTTTGCCGATACTGGTATTGCGGTGCCAAGCTGCTGTGCAAACAGAGATATTCGGTACTCTTCCAGCATCCATCTGAAAGGTAACAACCGATTGGCACTGCCTTCACGCTGCTTTAACTGTTCTGCTTTTGTCTGGTATTTATCCCAGAGCTCTGCCAACTCCTGACTCCAAAGCTGATCACGACCACGGTTAATACCCGCTTTATCCAAGCGAATCAGGATACCTTCCAGATAGCGGGGCAGTGACTCCAGCCATTCAGGACCGGTCGTATGTAAGAAACCAGGATAAACCAGATGTTCCAACTGAGCCCGGATATCACTGTAAATAAACGCCAGAGCCAGAGGAATTTTACCTTTTAAGCGCTTCTGAATCTCATGATTTAATTTGAGAATAGTGTGACTAAGTGTTAATAACGCTTTTGCTTCTTTACCAATCAAATCCTTTTTCCCCTGAAGCAAAGCATCAAACGCCTGAGCATCCCTGGGCAATTCTGCAGATCTGAAAACATGGTCTGCTTTAAACACCCGATCAAATATGGCCAGCTGCAGATCCTGCACAAACAACTCTTTCTTACCCAAACTGTTAAACAGCAAGGCGGTCTGATTTAGCTGTGGCAGGGATTTTTCAATCCATTTCACCTGCTGTGGCAGCGCCAGCATTAAAAAACGCCGCACCCCCGGCCAATGACAGGCATCCGCCTCACCCTGAAGATCAAACAGACTGACATCTACAGACGTTTTCTTATCCACTAACGCCGGAAAGGCTTTCAGAACGATACCCTGCTGCTGTTGCTCCAGTACATGTGGTAAGTTCAGATCTTCCGGCCATTGGGTTAATCCCTGACGTTTAAAACTCTCATCGCCGCTGATACGTACCTGTTCGACGGAATGGCCAGAGAACTGCTCCAGTAGCTGAGCCAGATCCCGGGACTGACCAATCACCTTACCCTTGGTATCCACAACCTGAATCAGCATCTGAAGATGCGGTTCCAGAGTATCGGTTTGCCACAGTGCCGGATCAATGCGCATACCGGTTTTACGGCGCAGCCGCTCAGCCAGATGTTCTGTCAGCGGCTCATCACAGGGTTCCAGTAATGGCAAAATCTGATCGACATAGTCGGGAATTGGCACAAAGTTTTTTCGTACCTGTTTTGGAAGATTCTTGATCAGGGCGATGCATTTCTCCCGCAACATACCAGGCACCAGCCACTCCAGACGATGCTCATTGATCTGCTGTAAACCGGCCACCGGCACCTGAATACTGACACCATCCTGCTGTTTGTTATCAGGTTCAAACTTATAATCCAGCGCTAGCTGCATTCCCTCAAGGCCCAGTTTATCCGGGTATTGGATTTCCAGCTCAACCTGATCAGGATCTCGCTGCTTTAGGGCGTTCGGATCAAAGAACAGTGTTTCGGGGTTTTCTTTTTCAACGGTTTTCCGCCATTTTTCAAAACTGGCTCCGTTGTAGATACCTTCAGGGATACGCTCATCATAAAAGCGATAAAGGGTATCATCATCAACCAGAATATCCCGGCGGCGCACCTTAGACTCCAGCTGTTCAACATCAGCAATCGCCTGCTGGTTGTACCGGTAGAAAGGCGCTTTACTGTCGTACTCACCTTCTACTAATCCGCTACGGATAAAAATCTCCCGTGAAACATCCGGATCAATAGGGCCATAGTGAACCCGCCGCCCCGGCACCACAGGAAGGCCGTACAGTGTCACCTTCTCATCAGCGACAACCTGAGCCCGCTTCTTTTCCCAGTGGGGTTCACTGTAGCTGCGCTTGGTCAGGTGCCTGGCGTAGCGTTCAACCCATTCCGGTTCAATTTTAGCCACCTGCCGGGCGTAGAGACGGCTGGTTTCCACCAGCTCGGCCGCCATGATCCACTTGGGTTGCTTTTTAAACAGGGCAGAGCCAGGGAAGATATGAAACTTACGGTTACGCGCCCCCAGATACTCCCGGTCCTCCAGTTTCATCCCCAGATGGCTAAGCAGCCCCGGCAGCAGGGACTTATGCAGGTTAGCCGGGCCTGCCGGATTGCTGTTGAACTCCAGCTTGAGTTCTTTACTCATCAGTTTTAACTGATGATGTACATCCCTCCATTCGCGCATGCGCAGATAGGAGAGGAAATTCTTGTGACACCACTTACGGAACTGACTGTTAGTCAGCGTCTGTCGCTGCTCTTCGTAACCGTGCCAGAGGTTCACATAGGCGAGAAAATCCGATGTATCGTCTTTCCACTGTTTATGTTTCTCATCCGCAGCCTGCTGTTTATCATGGGGACGCTCGCGAGGGTCCTGAGCACTCAGGGCGCTGGCAATGATCAACACCTCATTCAACGCGCCATGCTCCGCTCCGGAGAGCACCATACGGCCGATACGGGGGTCGATGGGCAAACGTGCCAACATACGGCCATTTTTCGTCAGCCGCTCTTTTTCATCCACGGCACCCAGCTCATGCAGCAGGCGGAAACCGTCGCGGATAAAACGGTTGTCCGGTTTATCAACAAAGGGAAAGGACTCGATCTTGCCTAAGCGCAGATTCAGCATCTGCAGAATAACCGAGGCAAGGTTGGTGCGACGAATCTCAGGGTCGGTAAACTCCGGGCGACCAACAAAATCCTCTTCACTGTACAGGCGAATACAGCAACCTTCAGCAATACGGCCGCAACGGCCTTTACGTTGGTTCGCGCTGGCCTGGGAGATCGCCTCTACCGGTAACCGCTGCACCTTGGAGCGATAACTGTAGCGACTGATACGTGCGGTACCCGGGTCGATCACATAACGGATGCCCGGCACAGTCAGGGAAGTTTCCGCCACATTGGTGGAGAGCACAATACGGCGGCCAGAGTGAGACTGAAACACCTTATTCTGCTCTTTGGCACTTAAACGCGCATACAGCGGCAAAATATCCGTACCGCGCAGATTCGCCCGGCGCAGGACTTCCGCAGTCTCCCGGATCTCACGCTCACCGGGCAAAAAGATCAGAATATCACGGGGGCCGGTGGCCCATTTGCGCTCACGCTCTATCTGTTCAATCTCTTCCACTGCTTCCAGAATCCCCTGGTGCAGATACTGATCAAAATCACGTTCATCATCATCCTCCAGCTCCATCAGCGGCCGATACAGTACGTCAGCCGGAAAGGTGCGGCCGGACACTTCAATCACAGGCGCGTTGTTAAAGTGACGGGAGAAACGCTCCACATCGATGGTTGCGGAGGTGATAATCAACTTCAGATCAGGACGTTTGGGCAGCAGTTGCTTCAGATACCCCAGAAGGAAATCGATATTAAGACTGCGCTCGTGGGCCTCATCGATAATGATCACTTCATAACGGTTCAGGAAACGGTCATTCTGAGTTTCCGCCAGCAGGATACCGTCGGTCATCAATTTAACCAGGGTGTTCTCTGTCACCTGGTCCGTAAAACGCACCTGATAGCCCACCTGCTCACCCAAAGGCACCTTGAGTTCTTCTGCCACACGATCAGCAACCGTTCTGGCCGCCAGTCGACGAGGCTGGGTATGACCAATTAAACCCTTAACGCCTAACCCCAAATCCAGACAGATTTTCGGAATCTGAGTGGTTTTACCGGAACCGGTTTCACCGGCAATCACCACCACCTGATTATTTTTGATCGCTTCAGCAATATCTTCTTTCTTCTGGCTGACCGGCAGGTTTTCCGGATATTCTACTTTAGGAATCAATCTGGCGCGCTGGGCCGCCTTTTCTGCCGAACGTATAATCTGCCCGGCCAACTTCTGCTGTTTTTCCGCATCATTCTGCTTCTGCGCCTGACGCCAGCTTTGTTGCAGGCGGAAGCGATCCTTCAACAAAACTTTATCCAGCAAAGCATTAATCCGGCGAATATCAGGCTTCTGTTCAGGTGAATCAGCCTGTTTACCATTGCCGGACGGCTGTGGTGTTACTGGGGTTGGAATTTTGTCTGAAGCCATGCAGGAAAAAACCTCTGGAGAAACTCAACGCGTGTACGGTAGAACATAGCGATCGCTAGGGATAGCACAATTGAAGGGCGGCATTTTACCCTGTTTCATTGAAAAACACAGAGGATTTACAGGACAACCTGATTTGCACTGCCGTCAGGCCTCATGCTGTAACTGGTAACCTAACTGAAAAACGCAAAAAAGGGGCCGAAGCCCCTTAGTCTGAAATCATTATATAACCTAAATAAATATACTCGCGTCAGGCTGTCTCTTGCTGCTTAAGCTTGTCCAGCTCTTCATCCCGCAGTGTACGGCGCAACACTTTACCCACGTTCGTTTTTGGCAGCTCATCGCGGAAATCAACCTGCTTAGGTACTTTATAACCCGTCAGATGACTCCGGCAATACTCCTGAACCTCTTTAACGGTCAGATTCTCATCACGACGTACCAGGAACACCTTGATCGCTTCACCGGTTTTTTCATCCGGAACGCCAATAGCGGCCGCTTCAATAATTCCTTTATGGGAGACAATCACATCTTCCACTTCATTCGGATATACATTAAAGCCGGAAACATTAATCATATCTTTCTTGCGATCGACAATACGGGTAAAGCCATCATCCTGAACAACCGCCATATCTCCGGTATGCAGCCATGCATCGTCATCAATCATATCCCGGGTTGCTTCTTCATTGTTCCAGTAACCCATCATCACCTGCGGGCCTTTCACACAAAGCTCACCCACATCACCGTGGGGCAGGTCATTACCTTCCTCATCAACAACTTTAAGATCCGTTGATGGCACCGGCAGGCCAATGGAACCCAACTGAGACCGACACGGAATATTAAACGTCACAATGGGCGAGGTTTCGGTCATACCGTAACCTTCATTAATATGGCAATTCGTGATGGCGTGCCACTCCTCTTCCGCCGCGTGCGTTAACGCCATACCGCCGGATATGGTCAGCTTCAGTTTAGAGAAGTCCAGCTGCTTAAAGTCATCCCGGTTCGCCAGAGCCACAAAAAGTGTGTTCAGGCCAACAAAACCGGTGAACTCATTCTTTGCCAGCTCTTTAACAAAGGCAGGCAGATCCCGCGGATTAGTCACCAGTAAGGAGTGATTGCCGGACTCCATCAATACCAGGCTAACCGTAAAAGTATAGATATGGTACATCGGCAATGGCAGCACAACGCTCTCTTTGCCTTCATCCAGAATAGTATTCAGGATGATACGCGCCTGCAGCATATTCGCCACGAGATTACGGTGACTCAGCATGGCACCTTTAGCAACCCCCGTTGTACCACCTGTGTACTGCAGCACCGCCAGATCTTCGGCCTGAGCATGATGCTCCTGCAGTGGCAACTGTCTGCCATCATTCAACACATCGCGGTAGGCGATCGCATTAGGAATGCTGTAACTCGGCACCATCTTTTTCACATAGCGCACGACGGAGTTAATCAACGTGCGTTTAACGAAACTGTGCATATCACCCAGTTCAGTGACAATTACATGCTCAATCTCAGTATCCGGGATTACTTTTTCCGCCAGATGGGCCATATTTGCCAGCACAACCAGAGCCTTAGCCCCTGAGTCCTGGAACTGATGACGCATCTCCCGCTCGGTATACAGTGGGTTCGTATTTACCACCACCAAACCGGCCCGAAGTGCACCAAACAAGGCAATCGGATACTGCAAGGTATTCGGCAACTGAATGGCAATACGCTCACCCGGCTTAAGTCCAAGATGGTTTTGCAGGTAAGCCGCAAAATCACGGGCCAAGACATCCAGCTCAGCAAAGGTAATGCATTTACCCATATTGGAAAAGGCAGGGCGGTCAGCAAACCGCTTACAGGCCTCGTCGAGAACATCCAGCACGGAACTATAGGCCGTCAGGTCGATCTCACTGGAAACGCCTTCCGGATAACGCTCTTTGAAGAACGGACTCATCATGACTTCTTCTCCCGTTTCTTTATTTTTATTGGCTCACTTCGCAAGGGAGCTACAGAGGTTGTTGTCTTAATACGCACCAACATAAACCAGTTACAAATAAAAGTAAAACAAACGATTGAAACGCACGTTTGTTTTATTAATCAGATAAAGCTGAACTATCACTATTTTTGCCACTAAAACACCATCATCCTCAGCACTTTAATATTAGCATCTATTAATGCCTGAAGAGTATCAACACTTCATGATTAAAGAGTATCAACGCTTCATGATTAAAGAGTATCAACGCTTCATGATTAAAGAGTATCAACCGTTCATCATGGCTAAAGAGCATCAACTGACGAAGACAGGCCAGAACTTTCAACCTGAAGTCTAGCACCGCAACAAAGCAATATTTAATATTGCGGAAAAGTCGTGGCAGAAAAAGCAAAAGGAAGTGAAATACGGACTCAGGTGCCCGGATCAGACAAAGCGTACAGACAAGCTAACAGAGCTAATCGGAACAAGTTATTCCGACCAGCTCTGTTTGTGCTCTCAGGAGAGGATTAAACGTTTAAAGTTCTTTGGCACGATCCCGCAGCATAAACTTCTGGATCTTACCTGTGGATGTTTTTGGCAGATCACCAAATACCACATTTTTTGGTGCTTTAAAGTTCGCCATATTGTCACGACAGAACTGAATCACCTCTGCTTCAGTCAGTTCAGCACCCGGATTCAGAGCCACAAATGCACAGGGTGTTTCCCCCCACTTCTCATCCGGTTTAGCAACAACCGCCGCTTCCATAATCTGAGGATGACGATACAGAACATCTTCAACTTCGATTGAGGAGATATTCTCACCACCAGAGATGATCACATCTTTAGAGCGGTCTTTAATTTCGATGTAACCGTCTTCGTGCCATACCGCCAGGTCGCCGGAATGGAACCAGCCGCCATCGAAGGACTCATCAGTGGTATTCGGGTTTTTCAGATAGCCCTTCATGACCAGGTTACCGCGAATAAAGATCTCACCCATGGTTTTACCATCCTGAGGAACTGGCTCCATGGTTTCAGGGTGAGCCACCATCAGACCTTCCTGCATTGGTGCACGAACACCCTGACGGGATTTCAGCCTGGCTCGCTCACCGGCAGGCAGATCATCCCACTCACTATGCCATTCACACAGCACGCATGGGCCATAGGTTTCGGTCAGACCGTAAACATGGGTCACTTTAAAGCCCATGCCTTCCATACCTTCAATCACAGAAGCCGGTGGCGCTGCACCTGCAGTCATCACTTTAACTTCGTGATTAATACCCGCTTTCATCTCATCATCAGCATTGTTCAGCATATTCAGAACAATAGGAGCACCACAGAAGTGATTTACCCCCTGCTCCTTGATCGCTTCATAAATGGGTTCAACGCGAACATGACGCAAGCTAACACTCACACCGCAGGACAAAGCTACGCTCCAGGGGAAACACCAGCCGTTGCAGTGAAACATCGGCAACGTCCATAGATAGACCGGATGGTGCCCCATATCCCATGAGATCACATTACTTTGCGCATTCAGGTAAGCGCCACGGTGATGGTACACCACGCCCTTAGGATTACCCGTTGTACCCGACGTATAGTTAAGTGTGATGGCATCCCACTCATTACCGGGCATCTCCCAGGCGAAGTCATCATCACCCTGGGCGATAAAGTCTTCATAGTTGGTATCACCAATCAGCTCGCCGCCTTCATAGAAGGGGTCATCAATATCGATAATACGGGGTTTGTTATGCAGCATTTTCACAGCACGGCTGATCACATCGGAAAACTCACGATCAACAAAAATAACCTTAGTTTCTGCGTGCTGCAGAATAAAGGAGATCGCTTCTGCATCCAGGCGAGTGTTCAGTGCGTTTAAAACCGCACCAGACATCGGTACGCCAAAATGTGCTTCAAAAAGTGCAGGGATATTAGGCGACATAAAAGAAACCGTATCGCCCTTCTCAATACCTGCCTTATTCAGAGCCGATGCCAGACGCACAGCGCGCTGATAAGTCTCTTTCCAGGTCGTTTTCTCGCCATGATGAATCTGAGCCGTGTAGTCAGGGTACACGGAGGCCGCACGTTTCAGATAGCTTAACGGAGACAGTGCCTCATAGTTCGCTGGGGTCTGTTCCAGACCCATATCGTAAATATTCTGATGCATCGAAGATACCCTTGTTTCTGAGCCCTGTTATTATTCTAGGCGTTCTAAGGTTTTTAGTTATTTTCTGCAGACAGGTGCATTGTACAGCGCAATGAATGCTGTCAATGTCCCACCCGGACGGGTGTTAGCGATTTAAACCGGCACCTGCACAATGCCCAATCATTGCCTGACAAATAAAGCTGTGACACCGCCTGACAAATAAGTCAGAGACACCAGCTGTCAGTACTTAACACACCTCATACAGGGTTTAGCAGTTTAGTATGTGAATTAAGCATTACGCTGCATCGCAAAAGAATCAGACTTTAGTTGAGTCAATAGCTGATTTTCCTAATAATTTGCGACTACATAGTCATAATTTATTAGTTTTTTTCCTTAACTCCTTGTGTTTAAAATCAAAGTCCAGCAAAGACTGCTATTACATTGCTTTTTTCAGGATTATCCCGTTGATGAGTGCCACACCGGTTTTACTTCTTCACAGCTCCATGAGCAGCGGCCAGCAATGGCAGGCGTTGCGTCAATCTATTGAGCTGCCCTCTACTGCACCTGATATTTCAGGTTATGGTAATGCCATAATGCCCGATAACACTCGCCAGGAGCATCAATTGCAGTTTGAGCTGGATCGGCTGCAACCCGAGATACCCTCAGGTCGATTCCACCTTGTAGGGCACTCCTATGGTGCCGCCACAGCGCTTCGCCTTGCCCGTTTGTACCCTGAGCGCGTGGCCAGTCTCGCACTTTTTGAACCTGTTGCGTTCCATCTATTGGGTTCAGAGCATCCCCAATATAAAGCCGTTAAAGAACTAAGCCGGAAAATTGAGTCCTTCATTGATCAAAATCAAACCGCCGAAGCTGCTGACCGTTTTATTGATTACTGGAATGGGCAAGGCACCTTCAAACGTCTCAATGAAAAAATGCAAAAAATATTTTGCCGGGGCATTATCAAAGTTGCCTATGATTTTACTGCCCTTATGAACGAGCCCTGCCAGCCGGTTCAGCTGACAGGCATCCGCTGCCCCGTTCTTTTAATGGAAGGTTCAGAAAGCCAACCATCCGCTCACGCTGTGATGGATACCCTGAAAGCGAGCTTCCCGAAAGCCGAACATCATCTTCTGCCCTGTGGTCATATGGGGCCATTGACTCACCCGGATCTTGTGAACCCACTGGTCAGCCGTTTTATTGCAGCGCACAACAAAGCAAGCTAATCTTGCAGCTTATTTGGGCAGATCAGCCAGAACACAGTTTTTTTTAATCGTTTTAAACAAAAGACAGTAGCTTGTCTCTCATCTGATATTGAGAAAAATCAGCTTTGAGGCAAGATTACATATGGCATCATTATCACGTAATATTCGTGCTGTTAATCTGAGTTCAAACATAGCCGCAACCTTAGCTCAAACGTAGGTCGCTATGGCAAGACACTAAAAGCAAATGATATCTGGAGATATAAACAATGGCCCTATTGGTTAACAAAACCTACGAAGAGATTCAGGTTGGCGATACCGCAACACTGGAACGCGCTCTGACTGAAAAAGAACTGGTACTGTTTGCGGCAGTATCCGGTGATGTTAACCCGGTACACCTGGATGCAGAGTTCGCAAAAACCACCATGTTCGGTGAACAGATCGCCCATGGCATGTGGTCCGGCTCTCTGATTTCTGCAGCATTAGCGACTGTGCTTCCGGGGCCGGGCACCATCTACCTGGGCCAGGAGCTGAGCTTCCGTCGTCCGGTAAAACTGGCTGACACTCTGACCGTGACACTGACCGTAAAAGAGAAGCTGAGCAAAAACCGCGTTGTGATCGATACACTGGTCACCAACCAGAACGATGAGAAAGTGGTAGTAGGTACCGCAACAGTGATGGCACCCACCGAGAAATCTGAGCTGCAGGCACCTGAGCTACCGGCCATCACCATCGGTTAATCGATATTCATCACAGTCCGACCCACTCTTTTAAGGCCAAAGACCGAATCGCACAGGTTTAGGACATTGTGGGTCGCCCTTCAGGGCGTCATGGCTACGGACGACAACATGCGTTTACGATGACGGGCTAAAGCCCGACCCACATCTGTTTAAGTGTGTAGATTGGAAAAGCCGTAGGCGCCTTCCGACACTTTCCGTGTTTCCCTGAATATCAACTCTTTTTCGTTAAAAGATTCATAGCCTCAGTGATACCTGACAAAGTCAGTGGAAACATCCGATCCTGCATCAGCTGACGCGTCATACCGATGGACTGAGTGTAATCCCAGTGATTTTCCGGGACCGGATTCAGCCAGACGATATTTTTCCAGGTATCCGTCACCCGTTGCATCCATTGAGCCCCACTCTCCTCGTTCCAGTGCTCGACACTACCGCCGGCCATGGCAATCTCATAAGGAGACATGGACGCATCACCAATAAAGATCACTTTGTAGTCTGAGCCATATTTATGCAGCAGATCATAAGTGGGGATTCGCTCATCAAAGCGGCGCAGATTATTCTGCCAAACCGACTCATAGATAAAGTTGTGGAAATAGTAATATTCCAGATGCTTAAACTCGGTACGGCAGGCAGAGAACAGCTCTTCACAGGTTTTAATATAACCATCCATAGAGCCGCCCACATCAAAAAACAGCAGCACTTTAACGCTGTTATGGCGTTCAGGCACCAGTTTCAGATCCAGCATACCGCCATTGTGGGCCGTAGAACGGATCGTATCCTCCAAGTCCAACTCAGAAGCAGCACCACTGCGGGCAAACTGACGTAACCGTTTCAGGGCAACCTTGATGTTACGGGTGCCCAGCTCAACGCTGTCATCCAGGTTCTTAAACTGTCGCTTATCCCAAACCTTTACCGCCCGGTTATGACGGTTACCGTCTTGCCCGATACGGATACCTTCAGGGTTATAGCCATAGGCACCAAAAGGCGATGTACCACCGGTACCAATCCACTTATTACCACCGGCATGACGCTTCTGCTGCTCCTCCAAACGCTCTTTAAAGGTATCCAGAAGCTCCTGCAGGCTCCCCAGAGATTTGATCTTCTCCCGCTCTTCCGGGGTCAGCATCTTCTCAAACTCTTTGCGGATCCACTCATCAGGAATCAGAGTATCCAGCAGGTCATCCAAACCTTCCAGCCCGTTAAAATAAGCGCCAAACGCCCGGTCAAAACGATCATAGTAGCTTTCATCTTTGACCAGACAGGTACGGGCCAGCAGATAGAAGTCATCGATATTGGCAAAGGCGACGCCTTTCTCCAGTGCTGCTAACAGATCCAACAGCTCACGAAGGCTAACCGGCACACCGACCTTGCGGATATCATTAAAAAAATCGATCAGCATAGCAGCCCCCTAGCGGGATTGACGGCGGTGCATAAAGGCCAGTTTCTCCAGCAGGGAAACATCCTGTTCATTTTTCACCAGTGCACCGTGCAGCGGAGGAATCGCCTTGCTGGCATCCCGCTCCTGCAGCATTTCCAGACTCATCTGATCCGCCATCAGCAGCTTCAGCCAGTCGATCAGCTCAGATGTAGAGGGTTTCTTCTTAAGACCACGAACATCCCGCAGATCGAAAAACACTTCCAATGCTTCTGAAACCAGCTTTTGCTGAATATCCGGATAGTGCACATCAACAATTTTCTGCATCGTCTCCTTATCCGGGAAGTTGATGTAATGGAAGAAGCAGCGACGCAGGAACGCATCCGGCAGCTCTTTCTCATTATTACTGGTGATCAGAATAATAGGGCGCTGTTTCGCTTTGATCGTTTCGCCGGTTTCATAAACATGAAACTCCATTTTATCCAGCTCAAGCAGCAGATCATTGGGAAATTCGATGTCCGCTTTATCGATCTCATCGATCAGCAAAACCACCTGCTCGTCGGATTCAAAGGCTTCCCAGAGCTTACCCTTGTTAATATAGTTTTTGATGTCATGGACACGATCATCACCCAGCTGGGAATCCCGGAGGCGCGATACGGCATCATACTCATACAGCCCCTGATGGGCCTTTGTGGTGGACTTAATATGCCACTGGATCAGGCGTACCCCTAAGGCATCTGCCAGCTGCTCCGCCAGCATGGTTTTACCCGTACCCGGTTCACCTTTAATCAGCAGCGGACGCTCAAGAGCGATACAGGCATTAACCGCCATCTGAAGCTCGTCTGTTGCCACATATTGATCCGTACCCTGAAATTTCATAACGGTGTATCTCTTATTTTTAATTGTCAGATTTAAGTGCGCAGCTTAGCAGTAATCTACGCACAGATATTCCCGCCTAGTTTACTGGGTCTTTTCGCCAACGAAAGTCAGTGAGTGACTCACAGGTCATACTAAAAACAAAAAACAAGAAGCCTTTGTAAAAAATAGTTAAAGATGTAACTAAATATGTCGATAGATTCAGTCCAGATACATTTTTTCTGTGCAGAGATCCACTCCCTCTCCAAACGGGCTGCCCAGAGTGACACAGGGCACATTACAACGGGGCAAACCTGTCTATGCTTTTTGTAAATACCAATGTTAGCGCACTCAAAGGGATGAACTTTATGTCCCGCGTAACGGAACGGATGAATCTGTCTTTTGAACAGCTATCCTCCGGCAGCCGGATCAACTCCGCAAAAGATGACGCTGCAGGCCTACAGATCGCTAACCGCCTGGAAACTCAAATTATCGGCACCAACCAGGCAACCCGAAATATTCAGGATGGTATCTCTGCACTACAAATTGCAGACGGCGCCATGGATGAAATCACCAATATCACTCAGCGCATGCGCCAGCTGGCGGTTCAGATGTCCAGTAACACACTGAGCCAGGAAGATCGTGATGGTGCCCAACTTGAGATCGAAGAACTGATCAACGCCGCCAACGGTATTGCAGAATCCGCCAACCTTGGTGGTGACACACCACTACTTGAAGGGCCAGACGTTAATTTTACAGCCAACTCAGATGCCGATATTTTTGCCAGGGTTACCGGTATGATGGAGCAGGCAGAGGCCAATATTAAAGCGCATTACGGCCTTGTGGGTGATGGTGAAGACACCTTCCAGATGCTGATATCCAACCATGATGGCGCCGGTAATGTTGTTGCCTTCGTAACCTCAGCAGCGGGTGATGTTGTCAGCATGACCCTGGACAGAGATGACTTTACTGGATCGATCAGCAATATTGACCGCATTATTGAGCATGAGATGGTACATGCCGTTATGCGTAACCAGATCACCTCAACCATGCCCAAATGGTTTACCGAAGGGACCGCGGAGCTGATTCACGGTGCCGACGATCGCCTGGTGGTTGATGTTGCGGGTGATCCGGCGGCACTGATGGCAGGCTGGAACCCCTCATCTGCAGCCACCAGCGCCGATTACTCAAGGGCCTATGTCGCAGCCCGAATGCTGCATGATGACCTCAAATCCGCGGGCCATTCCGGAGGTATGAGTGCATTAATGCAGGCGATGGCCGATGGCGATACCCTTGATAGCGGCCTGCAAAACCTGCTTGGTATCTCCCAGGCTGATTTTGAAGCACGGGTCGCCAACGAAGGAGCCTCCTATATTGAATCGATGGATCTGAACAATGATGACCTCGGGGGAATCGGGGCCCTGGATTCCGATGCCATGGGAATCCGAAACGCTGAAGACGCCGTGGGCGATGCTTTCAGCTATGCAGAGCAACCCCTTGAAGGCTTCAAACTCGACTGGTCTGCCGCAGGCTTTAAACCCGATGAGAAAAAAACCTTCCAACTACAAACCGGAAGCAATGCAGGAGAACAATCCAGCTTCTCAATCAGAGGCGGTACTGCCGAGCGTCTGGGCCTTGCCGGAGTCAACGTATCCGCCAATGCACGGGGTTCTATCGCCATCACAGATAAAGCCCTGAAAAATATCCATGAGATCCGCCGTGAAATCGCCGGAACCATGGCAGAGCTGGAATCAATGCAGCGAAACAACACCGCCATGGTGATTAATACCTCAGATGCCAAATCCCGCATCAAAGATACCGACTTTGCCGCTGCCACATCAGAGCTGACCCGAAACCAGATTATTCAGCAGGCATCGTCCACCATCCTCGCTCAGGCGAACCAGACACCTAATATCGCCCTATCCCTGCTGCGATAACGTTTCCCGGCGGCAAGCTAAGAACCGGGCCTAATAAACGGTTAGGTTCTTAGCTTAAAACATTATTGAATTAAGATCTGATAGATTTTTCCCCAGCCTATCCCTACTCTAACGGACAATGTTTATAACCATCCTATCTGTAAAACAAGATGTTTATAACGATCCAACAACCAAGACTAGGGAATAACAATGAGCAAGGTTTTTGATGACAACTCGCTAACCATCGGCGAAACCCCTCTGGTAAAGATCAACCGCCTGACCCAACACGGCAAGGTATTTGCCAAACTGGAAAGCCGTAATCCTGCCTTTTCTGTTAAGTGCCGTATTGGTGCGAACATGATCTGGGATGCGGAAAAGCGCGGTGTTCTTAAACCCGGAATGGAAATCGTAGAGCCCACCAGTGGTAACACAGGTATTGCACTATGCTTTGTGGCTGCATCCCGTGGCTATAAAATCACCCTGACCATGCCGTCCAGCATGAGTATTGAGCGCCGTAAAATGATGAAAGCTCTGGGTGCTAATATCGAACTGACAGAACCTGCAAAAGGCATGAAGGGTGCGATTGCCAAGGCAGAAGAGCTGGTTGCCAGCAATCCTGAGCATTACTTTATGCCGCAACAGTTTGAGAACCCGGCGAACCCCGAAATTCATGAGAAAACCACCGGGCCGGAGATCTGGAATGACACCGATGGTGAAATCGATATTCTGGTGGCAGGCGTTGGCACCGGCGGCACCATCACCGGTATCTCCCGCTATATCAAAAACACCCAGGGCAAAGCGATCACATCCGTTGCCGTAGAGCCTGTGGAATCCCCTGTGATCAGCCAAACCCTTAACAGTGAAGATGTTAAACCTGCTCCCCATAAGATTCAGGGTATTGGTGCAGGCTTTGTACCTAAAAACCTGGATCTGTCTCTGGTGGATCAGGTGGAGCAGGTCAGCAATGACGATGCCATTGAGATGGCACGCCAGCTGATGCTGAAAGAGGGTATTATCTGCGGCATCTCCTGTGGAGCCGCCATGGTGGCTGCACTGCGTCTGGCAGAGAAACCTGAAAATGCCGACAAAAATATTGTCGTTATTCTGCCGGACTCCGGTGAGCGTTACCTGTCCACGGCACTGTTCGAAGGGATGTTTACCGAGAACGAAACCGTACAGTAAACCTGTATTTTTACGCCCGACAAAACACGGCAGATATATTACTCTGCCGTGTTCTTTAAAAACCGCTCAACAACCCGCCCTTCTTTAAAAACAATCAACTCGCCCGGCAGAATGGTGTTCCACTCCTCGTTGTCGGTCAGGGGCTGAGTCGCGATAACGGTCACCACATCATGGGGTGTGGTCTCTTCTTTAAAGTCGACCTTCATCTCAACATCAGATAACTGAGCTTCACCAAAGGGCGCTTCGCGGGTAATCCAACTTAACTTAGTTGAACAATAGGCAAACAGATAATCACCGTTTGAAAGCAGCATATTAAAAACCCCCTTGCTCCGTAGCTGCTCGCACCACTGATGCAGCGCCTGACTCAGAGGGCCAATAGCACACCGGTCGGTAAAATTCAGCCGTATCTGGGCCAGTAACCAGCAAAAAGCCTGCTCACTATCCGTTGTCCCCACCGGCAGATAAAAACTGGCCGGAAAGTTAACTTTACTGTCTTCCAGCTGCCCGTTATGCGCATAACTCCAGTAACGTCCCCAAAGCTCACGGCTGAACGGATGTGTATTCTCCAGACAAATTTCGCCCACATTAGCCTGGCGGATATGACTGATCACAGCCTTACTTTTTATCGGATAGCGCTGAATCAACTTGGCGATTTCAGAGTCCACCGAAGGATTAGGGTCCCGAAATTCGCGATAACCAACCCCTTCATAGAAAGCGATGCCCCAGCCATCTTTATGCGGCCCGGTTTCACCGCCGCGCTTAACCAGTCCACTGAAACTAAAACAGATATCGGTTGGCACATTGGCACTCATGCCGAGAAGTTCACACATGAAATAAAGCCTGTAATCAGTAGAAAATAACGGTCTGAAAATTCTATGGTAAAAAAATGGCCCCTGTTAACAGAGGCCAATTTTTTATGTTTATGCACTTTTATGCATTGTCACTTGATTAAAAAATGTCAGTTTTTCTGGATCTGATATCATCAGAGCGACAAATCATCATCCTGCTGGTGATCTCCGGATGACGGTTTATCTTCTGATGCCTGACTGACCTCGGATGAGCGGCGCTCTTCTGACTGCTGGCGGGCAGCTGTGCGACGCTGCACAAAGCGTTTATACAACCAGAAAGCACCGGCAAACAGCCCGATATTAACCAAAGCCACCGCCAGATAAACCCATAGCAGGTTAGCATCACTCGGTTTGGACGGATCTAAAGGCTGACTGTTCGGATCAAGAAGATTCATCGGTTTTTTAGGCCGTTCATCCTCTTCAGCATTATCGGTTGAGCCTGCAGCATCCTCATCAATAGGCTGAGCATCCAACTCTCCCGGTGAATCCAGAGTCTCAACCTGAGGCTCAGGGTTCAGCGGCGGAATAATCACAGGGTCTAACTCAATATCAAAAGCTTTGCCCTCGACTGCACCGGTAGCAAACACACGAATGCGCTGCTCCTTCTCACGATTCATATCCGGCAGATCCAGTGTCCAGGACTCCTGAGTAGCCAGCTGAGCTTTCTGTGTCAGACCATTCACCTGAGCGGTAATCGTCAAATCACTGGCTTTAAGCTCCGGCAGAACCTTAGTGAAAACGATACGCTGCGGCTCATTGGCATCATCGTAATCTACCTGAGCGCTGACAATATCCTGTACAAAGACAGGCTGTGAAACCGAGCGCTGGAAGGTTTTACCATCAAGGTTTACCTGAATCCGGTAATTGCCAGTGGTATTAAATGGCCCCAGTTTCGTGACAAAGGTTCCGGCTTCTCCCGGCTTACCGGTCATAGCATCAGACTTGAGTACCTGATCATTATCCGCCAGCTGCTGGGCATCCATCGTGACCACACGCAAAAACTCAGGGCGGGTAATAATTTCACCTTCCTCCTGAATTGATGCCTGAACATCCAGATCCAGCCCACGGAAAAGCGTCGCCGGTATATCACTGACTTTAAGACTCAGATCTGAAACCACTGTGACGCGATTATCCGGGTGCATCTCAGTTTCAACCAACCATTCGCCATCTTCCGGGTCATTTACCGTAATCAGGTCATAACGGCTTTCATAGTGCCAACGCACCGGATCCGGATGAGTCAATGCGGGATAACGCTCACCTTTTGGAGAGATCAGAAAAACACGTTGACTATCCGGCTTATGGAAAATCAGAGCGGTAAACTCATTAATGCTGCTATCCACCAGGAAGCGGTTATTCTCAAGAGGAACCTGCTCGCTGGGCGCCGTACGATCCAGAGCCTGCATAAAGAGCTGCATCAGCTCTTCCGCATTATTGGCCACTGCCGCCAACCCTCCGGTGCGCTGAGCCAGCTTCAGCATCAGATCCTTATCTGCATTATCAGATAACGCAACAGTATGAACCGTATAACCCGCTTTTTTCAGCTGAGGCAGCAGATCAAACTGAATACTGTCACGGGACTCGTTGTTTTCCTGACGTTTACGACGCCCATCACGGGCCTCCGATATATCCACCAGACCATCGGTCAGCAGGATAATATGGCGATCGAAATTTTCATCCACACGGTCGGCGTCATGACTGGCACGCTCCAGTGCGTTTTCAATATCGGTAAACAGGGCGGAAGAGGTAATATCACGGCTCCGGCTCCGCGCATCCTGACGCCATTGATCGGAGACCGCTTCATGGGGAACCAGCTCATTGGTATAGGTACCAAACGTCCAGACACCGGCCTTACTGCCCTCCGGCAACAGATCAACCAACAGATTCAACGCCGGCACCCGAAGGTTTGACGGGTCGTTGTTTTTCATACTGCCGGATATATCGATCAGAACGCGAACATCAGGTTTTACATCGGCAGCACCTGCCACAGACGCTGCAACAAAAGCCCACAGCATCACAAGGATTCGAAATCCCTTCTTGCCGGGCCATCTGCTCTGCTTCGTTGGTCGATCTGCAATAACGGGCATTTCAGTTCCTTACTTACCTGGTGATACCGGATCAACTCCGGTATCCATCTCAATCTTTTTTGTTATTAAACAATGGACTCTGCCAGTTTACGGCCACGCTCTGTGACATACCAGCGCATTCCCCAGCCACTGTTAACACGGCCTGCCATACCTTTACCGACTAAAACCGCCAGGCTTTTCTGCAGATCGGTTTCATCCAGTTCGGTCTCAGTACATAGGGTCGGCAGCGCACGATAAATGTGACGTCCACTGGCCAGGCTCTTCAGCACCGCTGTTGAAGAAACATCCAGGGTATCCAGCTCTGTTGATGAAACCTCTGCCTGATCCTCATGCTCAGTTTCTGTTTCCAACAGAGGCACAACAGATTCCTGCAGCTGCTTCAGTTGCTGCTTCAGCTGTTCGGTTTCAGTTTTGGCCGTTTCTGCCGCCACCAAAGCACGATCCAGTGTATTGGTTGCCACCAAGCGGGACGCGATGGCAGCAATCAGGCAGATACCGGTATAAATCAGCAGCTTGGAGGCATCCTCCTGACTCTGCGCCACAATATCACTGCCCAGCAGATCCAGCGCCACCGGCACCAGAAACGCAGCACTGACCCCCACCACCAGAGAACGAGCCAAAACGATGGTGTCTTTATTGTTCTGATTCAGCAGATAGAAATTAACCAATCCACCGAAAACACCAGCAAACAGCATAACTAAAACGAGAAGAATGACGTGCGTTGTCATATTAATTTCCTGAAATAATTTCCTTTAAGCCGTTAAAACGACCCGCCTCAACAAAATGCCACTTCACAACGATCATTTAAAGCGGCAACGGATTTCCGTTTTTGATCGGATCGGCCGGATAAACCGATCACTTCCATTAACGCTCCTCAGCCGCCTCACCGGATGGTGCAGCGTCTGACTCGCCCTGACGGCTTTTCAGCCAAAGGAACAGCGCCAAAACCAGATAACCTAACGCCAGCCCACCTAACAGAGGTAAACCAGCCCGCATCCAGGTTGCGCCCTCTACCCCACCGAATGTTTCAAAAAAAGTAATAATCACAGCCGGAGCCAAAGGGCCACTGGTTCCCTGCACATACCAAGGGACCACAAACAAAACCGTTGCCGTCGTGACAATAAAACCCCGCAGGGTTAACGGCCAACTGCGGGTAATTCTGAGCGTGACAATCATCACTGCCAAAGCAGATAATAGATAAATAGACCAGCTCAGAAACTGATAGCTCTCAAACGCCATAGTTCTCAATTCCTATAGCCGCTGTATTTGCGGCATAACACCCTGATTCTTAAGCGCCCTTATTATGTCTCAAGCTAAACAAAATAACGACCTCAGTACGGCACCACTTAACGTAATGCCACAATTTTTATCCCGGATGTTGCAGAAAGATCCCCTTACATCACTGGAAAAGAAAAGCACGGAGACACTGGCCTTTCTGGAGAAATGCAATCAGGATGCCAACTCAGCGCTCAACCCGGAGTTACAGGAAGAACTTTTCCGGGAAATTCGTCACCGAACACCTCTCGATCATGACAGCTACCCCACAGACCTGAAACACTATCGCTACTTTGTCCGACAGAGAGAAGCCCTTGATTACCCTCAGTTCTGGCGCGCGCCTCTCAACAAAGAAAACCGCCAGCAACAGGAGAAGCTGGAACAGGCTCACTGCTATCTGGATACCAACAGTCTGGCCGAAGAACACAGCTATTTTGATCTGGGTGACCTGGCAATCTCACCGGATGAACAACGACTCGCCCTGACAACCGATACCGAAGGTGACGAGATCTACAGCCTGCAACTGGTAAACCTGAGTAATAACCACTGGCAAACCTTTGACGATTTACCTCCCCTGGCATCCGATCTCATCTGGACAGAAGATCAGGAAACCCTGCTCTGCTTCCCACTGGATGACGCACAGCGCCCATGGCAGGTCATGGCCCTAAACATCAGCAGCGGCCAGACATCCATTATTTTTGAAGAACCCGATGCCAGATTCTGGGTTGGCTGCAGTAAAAGCCGCGACCGAAAACACCTGTTTATCGAAAGCCTCAGCAAACAAAGCACCCGCTATTACCTGCTACCGGCAGATCAGCCTTTAAGCCCACCCCAGCTGCTGATTAAACAGCAGGAAGGTCATGAATATCACGTCGACAGTATCGACGACCAGCTTTACATTCGCAGTAACCTGCAGCAATCCGACTTCGGCCTCTACCGGCTCAGTCAACAACAGGTCACACAACCACTATCACCTGCGGACTTTCTGCAAAAGGCCACCACAATTCATCCGCCATCAATGCAGAAAACCTTTGAAGGATTTGAGCTCTTCCGGAACCATCTGTTAATCCTGCAGAGAGATCACACCCGAGGGCGTCAGGAACTATCCATCCATAGCCTTAATGGCAAAAAACAACACGATTTTGAGGCTCCCTACCCACTGGTTAGTATCAACCTCTCTGACAACCCTGACAGCGACACCCCCTGGGTACGACTGGAGCTTGAATCCTTTAACCAGCCTCCCACGCTATACCGCTATACCATGGCAACACAGCAACTGGAACAGCTGCGCCAGATGCCCCTGAACAACACAGACCTCAGTCAGTTCACCAGCCAGCAGATACTCATCCCCGCATGGGACGGCACCCCCATCCCCGTCAGTCTTGTTGGCAAAAAAGCCTTACTGGCCGCCAAAAGCCCGCAACCGGTTTTACTCTACGCCTATGGCGCATACGGCGACCCACTGGACCCCTGGTTCTCTTCCAGCCGACTCAGCCTGATGGAACGGGATGTTATCTTTGCCATCGCCCATATACGCGGTGGCGGCGATTGCGGTGAACATTGGTATCATCAGGGACGACTCGGCTATAAAGAAAACAGCATTCGTGACCTTGAAGCCGTGATACAGGCACTGCTGAAACAAGGGATTACCGAAAAAGAGCAGCTGGTCGTACAAGGTGGCAGCGCCGCCGGAATCGTCCTCGGCGCACTGTACAACCGCAGCCCCGAACTGGTCACCGGCATCATCGCCGAAGTCCCCTTTGTGGATGTACTGCGCACCATGTCCCGACCGGAGCTTCCCCTCACCATTGGCGAATATGAAGAGTGGGGCAACCCCCAAGAACCCGAAGCCCACTGGCGCATTCGCCACTACAGCCCACTGGACAACCTAAAACCAGAGACACATCAGACAGAACAGCGCCAGCCAAAACTCTGGATTGAAGCCGGCCTGAACGACCCCCGCGTGCAATACTGGGAACCGGCCAAATGGGCCTGGCAACTCAAAAAAGCCAATGTAAATAACGTCTGGCTTCGCACCCGCATGGACTCCGGCCACGGTGGCGGATCAGGCCGGGATCAAAGCTACCGGGAAACCGCCGAAACCCAGAGCGCGGTACTCATGATGCTAAATAAAGACAAATAAGCACCCACCACAACCATCGCCCTGTAGAGCGGATAAGCGCCAAAACGGCATCACCAGAATGCAAAAAACGTTATTGGCGCGTCATCCACCGATGAGGGCTTAGCCTGAGTGGCAGTGAGCTTCTTGTCTATACCCATAGACTTAGCTCAGTCGGTGAACGTGTAGGTCGGGCTTTAGCCCGACAATTTAACTTTCTAAGCAGCC
>JBLWVL010000035.1:0-30812 GCA_048268485.1 Oceanospirillum sp. | reverse complement strand
GATTGATCCGTTAATTTTCATCTGAAGGTAGCATCAGAATGAGGAGCCGGGTTGCTTCAGAAACTCAAGTTCCTCCGGGGTGGATTCCCGTCCCAGAATAGCGTTTCGGTGCGGGTAGCGGCCAAAGCGATCAATGATAGCTTTATGCTTACGTTCAAATTCCAGGTTTTCTTCCAGGCCTAAGGCACTGAACACCTCGATGGCGATCTCGTGCATCTCAGAATCTTCACTATGCATCAGCGGCATATAGAGAAAAAGGCGCTCCTGCTGAGTCAAAGATCGGTCATCCCCTGACTCGATGGCCGCCAATGTCAGTTTAACGGCCCTGTTATCAACGATAAAAGCTTCAGGCGTATCCCGGTAGATATTTCTCGAGAACTGATCCAGCACAATAATCTCAGCCAAGCGTCCACGGGGCTGGTAGCGCCAGTCAGCCAAACCATGCTCTTTCGCCTCAATCAGAGTGGCTTCAAAGCGTACCCGGATCATCTGATCCAGCGCATTATCTTTGATCCACCACTGCTGCGGTGAAAGCTCCTTAAACCAAAATTCAATAACCGGTTGCCACAGCATAGGCCTATCCATCCCTTAGTCCATTACACTCTGACTATAAGAGGCTATCCGGGATATTACCAGTTCATGGTGTTTTGCGTCAGAATTGAAAACGTTTCTTTTGAACCTGCATCATTAGCAGAAGCTTAATACTCGATAGGCACGATATGCTCAGAATAAAGCGTGTACCCCGCCAGTGCGAGGTCGGTATCTGCGGAGTCGATGGATAAGCGGCCACTTACCCAGATCGCATCTTCCAGTAAAGATTCTGCGATAGGAATCTCCGTTTTCACATAGATAATCTGGTTAGAAGGCGGTGGCGGCACATGGATACAGGCACCGAAATAGGGAACCAGCAGAAACTCGGTCACCCCCTCAGGGGTAATCTCCAGGGGAGCAATGTACCCACCCAGGCGAACCGGCATACCGTCCAACTTACCAAGAACCGGAGCCGACTGATATGCTTTCTGCAGCTTCTCCATGATCTCCATAATCAGTGGGTCGTCATCGGTCAGCTGCGCTATTCTTTCCGGGTCATACTGATCCAGAATCGCATCTGCCCGAAAACCTTCAGGGATCAGGTCTTCCCAGCTCAGATCCAACAGCTGATCATCTTCATTCCAACGGGATTGCACTAAAGGAGACAACCGATCAAAACCAGCTGGTTGCGCTCCCCAAGCTGGAGCTATACCCAAACCCAACGCAACCATAACCAGCACAATCATCTTTTGCGCCCACTTCTGACTCAGCTGTCTCACACGTTAAACCTTTTCAATCAATGAACGGGCTATAATATCAACCCTATTTAGCGCTTATCAAGAATACGACTTAGCACTTACCGACAACATTAAAAGTGATTTATAGCCTGACGGATAAACCTTCAGCCAGAGAGATCCGGTAAGCCCGCAACCCCGGCCAAAGCCCTACCAACAACCCCGCAACAGCGATAACACAGAGGAGCTTCAACTCAGTCAGGCTGAAGCCACTGACAGGAAGCCAGATGCCCCAAATATCATAAACAGCAGGAGCAGCGACCAACAGCAGCAGATAGAAAAGCCCCGCACCTATCAGCAGCCCCAGCAGGGTCAGAATAAAGGCCTCAGCGACCAGTAATACCATCACCTGCATGGGTCTTGCACCAATAGCCCGCAGAATAGCGATCTCCCGGCGGCGCTCATTCAGCCCGGTCAAAATAACCGACATCAGCCCCACCAGGCCACTGATCACCACAAAACCCGCCACCACGAGCAGTGCATTCTCCGCGACACCTACCAATTTCCATAGCTGCTGCAGAGCCACCGCAGGCATCACCGCTTGTAAGGGTTCACTGACTACTTTCAGTCCCTGTCCACCTTCATTGATACGGCGCTGAACTTTGAACAATTGGGTCTTCTTTTTCACCCCAACCAACAGAGCCGTAATGGCTTTAGGTTGCAGCTGTTCCATATTCAGCGAAGTATTTTTCCCCTGCTTTTCAGCAAAACGGGTGCGGATATCACCCAGTGCCGGCTTACCCCAGCCAACGTGAATCGCTTCAATACTTTCAAGGCTGGCCAGCACAGACCGGTCAACCGGCGTTCCCGTACGCTCCAGTATACCCACCAGAGTAAAGGGCTTATCATCGTGTTCTTTAAAGCTATGCTTACCCATACCATGGGCAATAATCATCCGGTCCCCAACCTTATAACCCAGCTTTTGTGCAACTTCGGCACCAATCACCGCCTGATAAAGTTGATCAAATCGCTGACCAGAAGCAAAGGCCAACGGTTGTTTACGTCCATACTTATAGTGATCGAAATAGGTCGCATCGGTCCCCATGACACGAAACCCTTTATGGGAATCCCCTAAAGCCAGTGGCAGCGTCCACTCCACTTCAGGCATGGCAGCAATCTCCTGCGCTGCTTGCCAGCTCATATTGGCGCTGGCATTCCCCAATTGAAAGACCGAGTACAGCAGCAGCTGAAGATCCCCACTGGGGGCACCTACGATCAGATCCGTACCTGAGATAGTCTGGTTAAAACTGGTTCGGGCTTCAGTACGCACCCGTTCAACGGTTAACAGTAATGCTACGCTGAACGCAATGGTCAGTACGGACAGAAATACCGTTAAGCGGCGGTTAAGCAAGCTTCGGGTCGACAGGCGCAGTAAAGTTCTCAGATTCAGGCTCATTTAGTTTGCCTCCTCTTCTACCGCTGACTGTCCTACGGAGTTAACCGCCTGGTTCAGGGTCGGCAGATGCAGATGACGATCAAAGTGAGATTTCAGGCTGTCATCATGACTGACAAATACCAGCGAGCTACCGCTTTGTTCTGTTTCGGCCATCAATAATTGCAAAAACTGATCCCGGCTTTCTCTGTCCAGTGCCGATGTTGGTTCATCCGCTATAATAAGATCCGGTGCCCCAATCAAGGCACGTGCCACAGCGACACGCTGCTGCTGCCCGATACTCAGATTCATTACAGATTTCGCCCAGAGAGATTCCGGCAACAGTAGCCGACTCAGCAAACGTTTCGCCTCATCCAGCGCACTGACCTGAGCCTGCTTCAGATTAGCCACTCGCTGGTGAGAAAAGTCACAGGCCAGGGTGACGTTATCCAGCACGTTCAGGTACGGCAGCAGGTTGAACTGCTGAAACACCAAACCAATATGATCCGCCCGAAAGTGATCCCGTTTAGCGGCACTTAGCGCTTCGATCCGCTGGCCCGCAATGGTGATCTGCCCCTTCTGCGGAACAACAACACCGGCCAGCAAGGACAACAGCGTACTTTTACCACAGCCACTCGGCCCATAAACAAAGAGACGCTCACCGGCATTCAGCCGGAAAGCGTCAATACTGAGCGCGGGTTTTGCCTGTCCAGGCCAGGCAAAACTCAGCTGTTTCAGGTCAATAATCACCTTACCAGTCAAGACTTCCATCTCCTTCCCATTCGGTAACCACAACAGTACGCTCAGAGACCGCCTCAATACGTAGCAGTTCAAGATATGGCAGCTGGCTGAACAGCTTCAGCTCAAGCGGTGAAACCGCTTCGCTATCACAGTGGAAGGTATAGCTGGCTTCAACATCAACATGACCGTGGTCGTGGTCGTGGTCGTGGTCGTCATGGCCATGCTCATCGTGATGCTCCTCATGATCGTGGCCATCATGGTGCTCGTCATGATCGTGCTCATCGTGGTGCTCGTCATGATCGTGGTCATCGTGGTCATCGTGGTGCTCATCGTGATGCTCGTCATGATCGTGGTCATCATGGCCGTGGTCATCATCTGCATGATGGCGCTCTTTATGCCCCTCTGAATCCAGGAAAGGCAGGGAAACCGTGCGTTCTTCCAATTCGCAATTGGCGGGCAAACTCAGCCATTTTTCCGGGTGATGAAATACTTCATCCGCATGATAAAGCGCTTCCTGCTCTTTTTTATTGGTGGGTTCATGCTCATAGCCAATCACACTATCTGCAGCCGCTGTAAAACTGATACTGATTTCATGACCATCCTGAGCCAGAGCCAGATGAGCAACGCCATGCTCATGGGCACTCAGATCGGCAGCCTTAACAGGGTTTGCCAATAGCAGGGCCAGAATGGGTAGCGCAGTCGTCACAGAAAACGCACGCTGGGCAGTGTTCAGGCGCTGATTACGGAAATAGTTGAAAGGGGCAGGGCGTTTAAAAGCAGCAGATTGCATAAATCATCCTTTGTAGGCTACCAGCCAACGAGCAAGCGAAAGTATAAAATTTAGTCCCTGAGCCGACAATTCACTCGGAACACATTTTAAAAGACTGACGTTATAGAACAAAACATGAAATGTTACAACATAACAACCCGACTAAATACCCCAACGGTCATTTTGGAAGCCACTATTTTTTTATTTATACTGATGTTTTTTATGGCCAGACACAGCAACCTTGTCACTTGGCTTTAATCTGTGCAGCTGAAATAATACCGACACGATAGAGCAACGGATCACCGCCATCAGGCATGTACGCTCCCAACGCAGTCAGAAACTCCATTTCTTTTCGAGAACCGTCGTTAATATGAACGCCGCAAAACGCTATGAGATTTTTTCCCGCTTACGGGATAACAACCCTCACCCAACGACAGAGCTGAACTACACATCTCCCTTTGAGCTTCTAATTGCTGTTCTGCTTTCCGCTCAGGCTACAGATGTCGGGGTCAACAAGGCTACAGCTAAACTTTACCCGGTGGCCAACACCCCCCAGGCGATCTATGATCTGGGCGTTGATGGTCTGAAGGAGTACATCAAAACCATTGGTCTGTTTAACAGTAAGGCGGAAAATACCATTAAGACCTGCCGGATACTGCTGGATAAGCACAACGGCGAAGTACCGCAAACCCGTAAAGAGCTGGAAGCACTCCCCGGCGTGGGGCGTAAAACCGCTAATGTTGTGCTGAATACCGCCTTTGGTCAGCCCACAATCGCAGTGGATACTCATATTTTCAGAGTGTCTAATCGCACCGGTATCGCCAGGGGAAAAAATGTCGATGAGGTGGAGCAAAAACTGCTGCGTCATGTGCCCAAAGAGTTCAAACTGGATATCCATCACTGGCTTATTCTGCATGGGCGCTACACCTGCGTAGCGCGCAAACCACGCTGTGGCTCCTGCCTGATTGAAGACCTGTGCGAGTTTAAAGAGAAAACGGAGATCTGATTCCGTCAAATAAATAAAGGTGTAACGCAACGCGAGAGCAAACCTTACTTTCGCGTACTTTCTCTGAGCGCTCCCAGAATCACTTTTCAGTGCTACCATCCGGTGCTAACTGCTGCCGGACTACCTTTGTTAAACAGAGGCAATACCCCTGTCCCAGGTCAACACCTCCATAGAAAACCCCGATGTCATAAAACTGTCATTTGACCCATATGCCGTAACCCCGTATCGTAAATGTATATACATTGGATATCATTTAGATACCCAATACAGAGACAGGCGGGGCTGATGATGCCGTCAGAGAAAAAAAAGAAAAAAAATAGCCAGCTGATTATCCGTATCAATCAGCAGGAAAGAGATGCTTTTGTTTCTCTTTGTGATGAGCTGGACACCAGTGCCGCCCGTGAAGTTCGCCGTTTTATACGCAGTTTTCTGGCAGAGCATCAAACAGCAGATGATCAGACAACCATCTGAATACCGACTGCTCTGTAAATTATCGCTCTGGTTTGGAGTGTTTATCACTCGAATCAGTCAGCGTTTTTTCAAAGCCGGTGAGTCGTCACCGGTCTAAATCTGAAAGGAGAAGTACAATGGCTAAGGTAGCTAAAAAAGAAGTAAAAAAAGAGATCAAGGCACGCGAAGCTAAGATCGAAAAACAGGAAGGCAAACTGAAAAAACTGAAAAAAGCTCTGAAAAAAGCTAAGTAAGTTTTTGCCTTGTACATAAAAAACGGCCTGCGGGCCGTTTTTTTATACCTCACGCCAATACAATATGATAACCGGCAACACAACCCCCCTTCTTTCTCTCCGTTGTTATGATGGTATCTAAACCCAACCTGCTCTTTTTGTGCAGCCGCCAGTCTATCTTGCTAAACTTGCCTCCCTGTCGACACCCGCTCTGCCAGATTAAGGAAGTCACAAAATCTGCAATGCTAACTCTTAAGCTAAATAATGGACGTTTTCGTGAATACGAGTGCCCCGCTTTTACAGCCCAAAAATCTGGGCTCAGGCTATTTAATTAAGCTTTTCTCTTTTTTTCTGTTGAGCTGTTCAATCACACCTTCGGTTCGCGCAGCCGCGATTGAGCTCCAGGATGACCTCAATAACAAGGTTGTTCTGCAACAGGCTGCACAACGCATTGTCAGTCTGGCCCCCAGTGTCACCGAACTTCTTTTCTCGGCAGGAGCAGGAAATAAGGTCATCGCCGCTGTAGATTACAGTGATTTCCCGGAAGCGGCTAAAGCACTTCCCAGAGTAGGCGGCTATACTCAACTGGATATTGAGCGGATTCTCGCGCTCCGTCCAGACGTGGTCATAGGCTGGAAAAGTGGTAACCACCCGGTAGCACTGGAGCAACTGCGCCAGCTGAACATACCGGTTTATATTACAGAAACCCGCTTTCTGGATCAGATCCCCATAACCCTTGAACGCTTCGGACAGATGGCCGGCACACAGAAACAGGCTCAGCAGGAGGCCGACCGTTTTCGCAACACACTGGACCGGCTTAAAGCCCAATACCAGCATAAAACACCCGTTCGCGTTTTCTATCAGGTCTGGAATCAACCTCTGATTACTATCAACCGGCAAAACCTGATTAATCAGGTGATTGAGGCCTGCGGTGGTCAAAATGTCTTTGCTGACTTGAATACTATCGCCCCCCGTATTGATGCAGAGGCCGTACTCAAGGCAAACCCTGATGCGATTGTTGCCAGCGGCATGGGGGTTGAGCGTCCGGAATGGCTGGACCAATGGCTCAAATGGCCCGCGATCAATGCCGTAAAAAATGGTCAGCTACACTTTATTCCACCCGGGCATATTCAACGTCAGACCGTTCGTGTTTTATTGGGTACTGAGCGTCTTTGCCAGCAGCTGGAACAAACCCGCAACACAATGAGCAAGCAACTATGACCCCTGACATTTACGGGGGAAAACTCAGCTATAGCCAGCAGCAAAAGCTAAGAGCTCTTTTCTGGCTTGGGGGCTTAGCTCTGGCGTGCATACTGAGTCTTGTTCTATCTCTACTGACGGGCAGTATTGATGTGACCATTACAGACCTCTGGCAACTCATTCAATATCATGCAGGTCTGGGCAGTTCTCCGGTCAATGCACTACCTGCGACCATTATTACCGAGCTTCGCCTACCCCGGTCTCTTTCTGCATTAGTGGTTGGTGCTGAGCTTGCTTTAGCCGGATGCCTGATGCAGGTACTGCTACGCAACCCTCTGGCTGACCCTTATGTCCTTGGGGTATCCGGCGGTGCTGCGGTGGGAGCCCTGTTCAGTATTATGGCGGGGCTGGGTAGTTTCTGGGTTTCCGGCAGCGCCTTTGTTGGCGCTTTAACCAATCTGCTGCTGGTTTTTGGCTTATCCCACGCCAGTGGTATCTGGTCACCATCCCGCCTACTGTTAACAGGTGTCGTCACCGCAGCTGGTTGGGGCGCAGTTATCAGCTTTATGCTCTCAATCGGCGAGGATAATCAACTGCGCGGGATGCTGTTTTGGCTGATGGGTGACCTGAGTCGCGCCACCCTACCCGGCTGGCACGGGCTATTCCTGCTGACCAGCCTGATTATCAGTGCCCTTTTGGCAAGACCATTGAATATGATGCTCAGAGGGGAGTTGCAGGCTAAAGCTCTGGGGGTCGCCGTTTACCCTTTGCAGATAACCCTGTACTTACTGGCATCGGTGTTAACAGCATCAGCGGTCACTCAAGCGGGTAGTGTTGGCTTTCTTGGTCTGGTGGTGCCCCATATTCTGCGCCTGAGCATCGGTTCCGATCACCGTTTGTTGTTACCGGCAACGGCCCTGGCAGGAGCGTGCCTTCTGCTGCTGGCTGATACTCTCGCCCGTACTCTAATCGCCCCACAGCAGCTGCCGGTCGGTGTGATCACTGCCTTTATCGGCGTACCGGTTTTCCTCTGGGTACTACAGAAAAGCAACCGGGGTACTGTATGAACAGCCGTATAAAAGACAGTATAAGCCAACGACCTCTACTGACCGGCAGCAATCTGACCATCAGTATTGGCGGAAAAACTCTGTGCCAAAATTGGCAGATTAATCTTAAAGCAGGTGAGGTCTGGGGTATTCTGGGGGGCAATGGTGCTGGTAAAACCACTCTGCTGCATACTCTGGCAGGACTGCGGAAAGCGGATCAGGGAGACGTTCTGTTACAGGGAAAACCGTTGCAACAACTGAAAAACCGGCAACGGGCACAACAGCTGGGTTTTTTACTGCAGGATGATAGTACAGCGTTTCCAGCTACCGTTCTGGAAACCGCACTC
Organism: Oceanospirillum sp.; assembly: GCA_048268485.1. GTDB lineage: Bacteria > Pseudomonadota > Gammaproteobacteria > Pseudomonadales > Halomonadaceae > Oceanospirillum. The sequence continues at coordinate 22,323 of JBLWVL010000035.1, read as the reverse complement.
CAGGGACGACATCCTCATATGGGGCACTTCAGCTGGGAAAGCTCAGAAGATGAAACCATCGCAATGGCAGCACTGGAACAGGTCGGCCTTACCGATTATTGTCAGCGCAATATCGATCAACTCTCCGGCGGAGAGCGTCAGCGGCTCAAGATCGCAACACTTCTGGTACAACAGCCCAAAGTCTGGCTACTGGACGAACCGGCTAACCATCTGGACCTGCACCATCAGGTCAGTCTTCTGGAACACCTGATCGACTCGGTTAAAGCTCAGTCCGGTACGCTACTGATGAGCCTTCATGATCTGAATCTGGCCCAGCGCTTCTGTGACAAACTGATCCTTCTCTTTCCCTCTGACAAAAACGGTAGTGGCCCCGAAATGGGTATCAAAGAGGCGTTACTGACCGAGGAGAAGCTCCAACGCCTCTATCAGCACCCGATTCGTCGTCTGACAACAGAAGCCGGGCCCGTATTTATTCCGGCCTGACACCCTGCACTCTGATCAACAGGTAACCCTATGACGTTCTTATGCTTATCCCGCCGCACTACCCTGCTGCGCATGTTCTTTTGTCTGACGGCCATGATGTTTACCTCGTCAGCCCAAGCCTGGTGGTCACTGGGAGGAGACGATAATGAGGATCGCGGCTATCAGGCCGAGTTTCCCTTGGATGAGCGCTATCAGTTTGAATGCGGTGCCTGTCATATCGCTTATCCCCCTCAGGTTCTACCCAAAGCCAGCTGGCAAAGCCTGTTTGCCAACCTGCACGATCATTTTGGCGAAGTCGCAACACCAGATCAGAATCAGGCAGAAATTCTCAACTATCTGAAGAATTATGCCAGTGATAGTAACAATGCGGGTCAATTTAAAGACTTCACCAAAAGGTTGCAGACACCAGTCCCGCTTCGCATCACCGAGCTCAGTTTCTGGCGACTAAAGCATGATAAGGTACTGAACAATAAAACCCGGTTTATCATCGACAATCCGGATGTCGGCAGTAGCAGTCGCTGTAACGCCTGTCATAAAGATGCCGAGAAAGGGTTATTCCAGAAACATACAGTAAACATTCCAAATATAGAAAAGCGTGCGTATAAATAATGGATACCCAAAAATTGGAATAATGCGATAACCGAACAGTGATTAATTACTCTGTGATGGGTTCTATTGTAATCTGCCTCCTGCATCCCCACTCACTCAACAAGTATCAAACCTGGCTTTACAGAATAACGTCAACATAAAAACTGACCGATTAGCGGAGAAATTATGCGTTTACTACACACTATGCTGCGGGTTGGCGACCTGCAAAAGTCCATCGAGTTTTATACCCATGTGATGGGCATGAAGCTACTGCGTCAGTCTGAAAACGAAGAGTACAAGTACACTCTGGCGTTTCTTGGCTACGGCGATGAATCCGACACGACTGTTATCGAACTGACCTACAACTGGGGCACCAGCGAGTACGATATGGGCAGCGGCTTTGGGCATCTTGCCATTGAGGTTGATGATGTTTACAGCGCCTGCGATAAGATCCGTGCAGCCGGAGGCATTATCACCCGCGAACCGGGGCCAGTGAAAGGAGGCAATACCGAGATCGCTTTCGTTCGTGATCCTGATGGTTACGCGATCGAACTGATCGCCAGTAAGTTTGCCGGCAAAGGGCTTGGCCAGGACTAACTTAACCTTCCTGTCCGGACATAGTAGCCATCGGCAATGAGCCGATGGCTGACCTCCTTATTAGCGGCCTCTGATTTTCAAAACTCCAACCCCATCCGTCTGTGTCATACGCCATTAGGGCGGCCTCCTTCTTGAGCTATTTTCAAACAAGTGTTTAAATGTTTCCAGCTCTGCACCGAGTCTGAAGATAACGTATCGCTTCTTTCCGGCATAGGTATGCAGCGCCTAACGGACAACCAACACGAAACAAGAAAACAATAACGAGGGATTTATGTCTGATACCACACGGATCGCCTTTGAACGCTCGGGCCATATCGCCACTGTGCGCTTTAACCGCCCGGAAAAAATGAATGCTCTGGATATGCAAACTTTCAATGAAATTCTGCAGATCCAGCAGAAAATCGCTGCAGACAGCTCTATCCGTGTTGTGGTTCTGACCGCAGCAGGCGATAACTTCTGTGCCGGACTTGATGTTCAGGCCGTGATGACAGACCCGAATGCGGTGGAAACGCTCCTCAGCCAGCCCGAAGATTACCAACTGGCAGACGCCAAAGCACTGGGTAACTATGTACAACAGGTTGTCGTTGGCTGGCAGCAGCTTAAAGTGCCGGTTATTGCCGCGCTTAATGGCTATGTTTTTGGTGGTGGTCTGCAGATTGCCCTGGGCGCTGATTTCCGTATCGCACACCCGGAAAGTCAGCTCTCGGTGATGGAGATTCGCTGGGGAATCATCCCGGATATGGGCATCTCGGTGGTAGCACCTTCAGTGATCGCCCGAGATCAGCTTAAACTGATGGCGATGACCGGTGACCGGGTTTCCGGAGCACAGGCCCTACAATTAGGTCTGGTCACTCAGATCGAAGACAACCCTGAAGAAAAAGCACGGGTATTAGCAGACACACTGAGCATGAAAAATCCCCAGGCTATACAAGGTATCAAGCACCTGTTTAACACTGACAATCTGAGTCCATCTGAAAGCCTGGCACTGGAAGAAGAACTGCAACGCGGGATTTTATTCAGCCCTAACCAAATGGAAGCAGTTCAGGCGAATCTGCAGAAAAGAAACCCTGAGTTCAAATAACTCAGAGGCTCTTTTCCGTTCCAGAGTTAGAAAAAACTGCAGGCTGAAGCAGGTGAAAGCAGATCCACACCAGCGGATAAATACTAATCACTGTTGTGAGAATATCCGCCAGAGTATGGTAGTTCAGCTCTATCATCAGTCCGCCATAACCCACACCAGTGATAAGGGCTGCCGCCAGAGCAGCCCCCTGTCGCAACCTGATTCTCCAGCAGAGAAGAGAGCCAGTTCCACCCACTTTTGGTAAAAGCACCAAAACAAGCAGCATCTGATAAAAAGGAATCAGGATTGCACTATGAGTACTGAAATCCAAACCCCAGCTTTTCCAGAACCCGAAATAAGCCTCCAGTGCACTGAATAGAAGTACTATTAACAGGCTGACGGACAAAAAGAATACCCCAGCCAGTAGGCGGCCTTCCCTGAACAGCATCCAAAAAACACCAGTAGCTAATAACGGCGTATAAAAATCAGCCACTATCTCCCCCATACAAACCTCCTTTTATCAGGGCCCGCAAACCTTATACCGTAAACATAGCATCGCTGACATTACGGATACTGACAAAATATTACTATGTAAAACTTTATCTACAAATCAATATGTTAGAACAGCTTTACCCGCTCATCCTTTACCGTTAGTCTAGCCCCAGTAAATACAACCTGACGATAAAGCTGTCTGATATCAACTCTGGCAGCTAAAATCTGATTTTGTTCTGACGGGGGAATCCGGAGTTCCTGATATGGATCCATTAACTAAAAACATAACCGAGCGGGCGCGCCAACTGACCCGTGATTTACTGGAACCTCACACAGAGGTATTTAAGGGAGCGGCGGAGTTGACTGCAAGCGGCTCTCAGGCCTTGGGCATCGTTAATTCCGAGCTGAACCGACTGGCATTCAGCTGCCCGTCTGCAGCAGAGAAAGAAGCAATCATTGAAGGCTTCTCTCGGGCATTAGCTCAGCTGAAATGGAATGCTGAAGATGCAGCTCATTTGGTGCGCAATCTGGAAAAACAACTACTCCTCCCTAAGAAGCCACAATCCCAGACCCCATCATAATCTTGGCTTCTGAGTCTATTTCAGACTGAGCCAAGCAAAAAAGGCTCAGAGATCTGAGCCTTTAACATCGCGTCTTCATAACCTCTTCAGCTTACAGATCGCACAGATCCCGCATCGCCTCATGGGTGCTCAGATAAACCTGCCCCGGCTTCAGACGATGCAGAAAATCCGTTTGCTTCAGCTGATCCATAACCGGCCCTTTCACATCAGACAGGTGCAGCGTAATGCCTGATTCTTTTAAATTCTCAGTCATCATCTCAAGGGTCTCCAACGCACTGGCATCAATAAAGCTGATTCCGTTACAGATCAGCACCAGGTGCTGCAGCTGAGGTTGCTCCGAAACAATGGCCATCACCTCATCTTCGATATAACGGGTGTTGGCAAAATAGAGATTTTCATCAATACGCAGCCCCAGACAGCATGGGTTGGTTTTCACCTCAAAGCGTTTGACGTTGCGGAAATGCTCGCTATCCCCAACCCGGCCCACAACAGCGATATGAGGTTTACTGGTACGCTGCAGCAACAAGGCAACCGATAACACCATCCCCGCCAACAGGCCTGCTTCTACACCGACAGCCAGCACTGTGGCAAATGTCACGGCAAGAGTGAGGGCATCAGCCCGGTTGAAGCTCCAGGTATTTTTGATACCCGAAAGATCGATCAACGGCAGCACAGCCATAATCACAATCACTCCAAGAACCGCTTTTGGCAGATAATAGAACCAGGGCGTAAAATAGAGTACGGTCAGTGCCAAACCCGAGGCGGTAATCACTGATGCCACGGTCGTCTGAGCACCTGAAGCATCATTCACCATGGAGCGCCCAAAACCACCAGCCACCGGATACGCCCCACCAAGAGCCGCACCTATATTGGCAAAGCCTAAGGCAACAAGCTCCTTATCCGGTCTGATACGCTCCCGGCGCTTACTGGCCAGAGCCGTACCCACAGAAACACTCTCAAGAAAGCCGACCAAAGCGATCAGCAGGGCGGCAGGCAGAAGACTTAACCACCAATCCATCTCAAAAGGCAGCAGAGAGAAAGAGGGTAAGCCAGAAGGAATCTCTCCAACAATTTTCACGCCTGACTCACTGTGCAAATCAAAACCAACCACCAGACCAACCCCTGCCAAAATGGCAAACATTGGGCCAGCCTTAGCCACAGATCCTGCCATTAGTGGAGAAACACCCATTTTTTTCAGCAGGTTCACCAGATGTTTTTTACTGAACCACATAATAAAGAACGCAGTCACAGCGATTGTCAGAGTAGCCGGATTAAAATCCGGCAGGTTGACGGTCAGATTATTCAGCGTTTCATAAAACTGATGGCCTCTGGGAAACTCCAGCCCAAAGACATACTTCAGCTGGCTAAATGCGATCATCAGAGCTGCCGCACTGGTAAAACCGGTAATCACAGAGTGGCTGAGGAAGTTGACCAGGGTGCCAAGGCGTAAAATAAACATCAGCAGAAGAACAAGACCGACCAGTAACGCCAACACCATCGCCGTGGTGATATAAAGGTCAGTCCCCGGCTGAGCGTGCTGGGATACTGCTTCACCGACCATCAGCGAGGCAATCGCCACCGGCCCGACTGCAAGACTACGACTACTGCCCAGCAATGCATAAATAAAGAGGGGAAGAATACCGGCATAAAGCCCCATTTCTGGTGGCAAACCAGCCAGAAAAGCATAAGCCATACCTTGAGGCACCAGCATGATCGCCACAATAATACCGGCCAAACCATCATTAACCAGAGTTTCCCGGCGATAATCAGCCAACCAGCCAAGAATCGGAAAAACACGCTGCAGACGATTCTGTCTGGCTCTTGGAGCTGATGCCTGCCCGGTTGCAGGCCTCTTTGCGGAAGGTGTCATAAATCACTGCCGTTAAAACTTTTTGGAATATTGTTATTGTAAATGATTACATGCTAATATTCCATCAAATCGAGCCAATGACACTCAATCAATCCCGGTGCCAACGAACAGGCTGAGCCAAAGCAGAGAATTCAACGGTAATAGCTCACGGCCTAATCCGCATCTGCTGGCTGCTAAAAGGAGATACCAGATGAACGCTCAAATTAAAGCTTTCTTCCATGAAGCAACCTCAACCTTTACCTATGTGGTGCACGATGGCAAGAGCTCCCTGTGTGCTGTTATCGACCCGGTACTGGATTTTGATTATAAATCCGGCAGCACCAGTACAGAGTCCGCTGATAAGGTGATCCAGTGGGTTAACGACCACAAGCTGACACCTCAATGGATTCTGGAAACCCACGCCCATGCAGACCATATCAGCGGAGCCAAGCATATTCAGGCACAACTGGGTGGCAAAATCGCCATCGGCGAACACATCACTCTGGTCCAGGGCGTCTTCAAAAAAGTCTTTAATTACGGTGATGAGTTTGTCACCGACGGTCATCACTTTGATGACCTGATGGTTGCCGGCAGTCAGTTTAAGATCGGTGATCTGGATGCCAAAGTACTGCACACTCCGGGGCATACGCCAGCCTGTGTCACCTATGATATTGCCGGAAAGCTGTTTGTGGGCGATACCCTGTTTATGCCGGATGTGGGCACTGCCCGCTGTGATTTTCCCGGAGGAGATGCCGAAACCCTGTATGACTCCATCCATACGCTACTGAGTTATCCGGACGATACTGAGCTGTATATGTGCCATGACTATCCGCCACAAGGTCGTGAAATCCGTCATGTGTGTACCGTTGTGGAGCAGAAAGAGAGCAATATTCATGTGGGCAAGGGTGCCAGTAAAGCTGACTTCGTTGAAATGCGCTCAACCCGTGATGCCACCCTGGAGATGCCAAACCTGATCCTGCCATCTATTCAGATTAACATCCGTGCCGGTGAACTGCCGGATGCCGAGAACAACGGTGTGTCTTATCTGAAACTGCCGTTGAATCAGTTTAAGTAAGCCCCGAAGAGCACCTATCAATATCCGGCATCTGAAACGACCAGACAGATTCAGACAAGCATAAAAAAACCGCCGCTATCTTTTCGACAGCGGCGGTTTTTTTGTGTCGGACAAAGCCAAAGCAATCCCCGACACAAGGCGCAGACAGCTTACAGCTGGCTACGGCCTTTCTGTGCAGCAATACGCATACGCAGAGCGTTCAGCTTGATAAAGCCTTCCGCATCTTTCTGGTCGTAAGCACCAGCATCGTCTTCGAAGGTGACGATATTGTCATCGTACAGGCTATCCTCAGACTGACGACCCACAACAATCACGTTACCTTTGTACAGTTTCACCCGAACCACACCGTTCACAAACTCCTGAGACTCATCGATCATGGTCTGCAGCATCTTACGTTCTGCACTCCACCAGTAACCGTTATAGATCAGCTCAGCGTACTTCGGCATGATACTGTCTTTCAGGTGTGCCGCTTCACGATCCAGAGTGATGGATTCGATCGCACGGTGCGCCTTCAGGATCACAGTGCCCCCCGGAGTTTCGTAGCAACCACGGGCTTTCATACCCACGTAACGGTTTTCTACGATATCCACACGACCAATACCGTTGTCACCGGCTACCTTGTTCAGGTAGGTCAGTACGGTAGCAGGGGTCATCTCTTCACCATTGATAGCAACGATGTCGCCTTTTTTGAACTGCAGATCCAGATACGTTGCTTCATCAGGAGCACGCTCAGGGCTCACAGACCAGCGCCACATATCTTCTTCCGGCTCCGCCATTGGATCTTCCAGAATGCCACCCTCATAAGAGATATGCAGCAGATTAGCATCCATAGAGTAAGGCGATTTTTTCTTACCGGAGGAGAAATCAACCGGGATATTACGATCTTCACAGTATTTCATCAGAGTATCGCGGGAGGTCAGGTCCCATTCACGCCAAGGTGCAATCACTTTAACACCCGGTTTCAGAGCATAAGCACCCATTTCGAAACGTACCTGGTCATTACCTTTACCCGTTGCACCGTGAGCAATCGCATCCGCACCGGTTTCGTTAGCGATCTCAACCAGGCGTTTGGCGATCAGAGGGCGGGCGATGGAAGTACCCAGCAGGTATTCACCTTCATAGATGGTATTCGCACGGAACATAGGGAATACGAAATCACGCACATACTCTTCACGTACATCTTCAATGTAGATCTCTTTCACGCCCAGAGCTTCTGCTTTGGCTCGTGCCGGCTCTACTTCTTCACCCTGACCCAGGTCAGCAGTAAAGGTCACTACTTCGGCGTTATATTCGTCCTGTAACCAGCGCACGATTACAGAAGTATCCAGGCCACCAGAATAGGCCAGTACTACTTTTTTAATGTCTGACATTGGATGCTCCACGCTGACTAAAATGGCCAGAGACCTCTCTGACCCTAAAATATTCTTGGAGATTAATCCGGAAAACAACGATAAACGGCTACCTCATGGATAGCCGTTCAGGGGGATCATCTGCCTGAAGGAAATTCTTGCGCAACATTATATACGACTTACAGGAAAGTTACGATTTGAGAAAAAAAGACACCCAAAACACTCACAGGGCGAATCAGACTCCCACCAATCAGGCTCCTGCTTTACTGCAACTCACCGTCAAACTCACCGCTATATTCTGGTCGGGCGTTCGGATCACCCGGCGCCAGACCTTCACGCTCCAGGCGAATAGTCACACGACGGTTTTTCGCACGGTTTGCTTTGGTCGTATTTGGCACAATCGGATAACGCTCACCATGATAACGGGCGGTGACCATGGTTTCATCAAGCCCTACGTTAAGCAGGTAATTCAGCACCGTATCTGTACGTTGTTTGGATAGCTTGCGATTATCACGACGAGAACCATAACTATCAGAATGGCCATCCAGGAAGACATACTTAACGGACGGATCAGCTTTAATATATCGCACAATAAGACTCAGCATCTCTTTATCATCCGCAGTAATATCAAAACCACCGCCGGGAAAGTTAATTGCTGAGCGCGCAATCTGATCAAAGTTCACCGGCAGCAGCTCACCCCGGCAGGCGATATAATCAAAGTATGCCGGTTTAAAGTTCAGGGCACTCAGTTGACCACGAACCGGGGCGTAACGGTTATCTTTGGGCGTCTGCATAAAGGTTGGGTTCATGCCACGATTGAGGGACTCAATCATCAGGTGTGCCTGCGGTGAATCTATACGGACACCATCTTCGCCTTCTCCCACTGTCACTGTACCCAGATCAAGAGGCGCCTCTCCCGCCTTCCAATCCGGTGCCAGCGCCATCAGGTCTGCACGACCTTTACGCAAAGGCTGTCCTAATGGCTCAAGAAAAAACTTAAGATCTTCACCGGAGCGATGGGTAAACCGGGCCGTTCCCATTTCAGGAATCGGGTGAGTCAACTCACAATACAAAGGAGAGGGCTCTGTCGCATACCACTCACTGTCACCGATGCCGGCACCATATTCTGCAGCCATAACAACAGACGGCAGCAAAAGAACCGACGCGATGGCCAACCAGTGTATTCCCCTTGACGTTTTTGCCAATGACCGAGTAAGCGGCATCAGTTGCAATCTCCTTGATTTTTAAGAACTCTCATTTTGCCCTCATCGGCCTGTAAACTCAAAACTTTAGCCTATATCTGACGGTATGAATCAGTTACCATTTGTTTAATTGTAACTTTTGACCAAATTTGACTAGGGAGCAAAGGGTCTTGGATTCTTTCACATCTGACGCAGAGCATTTTGGCGACAAACATCCTATGGCCTACCGCTTCCGGGGCTTTTTACCTGTCGTGGTTGATGTTGAAACTGCAGGTTTCAATGCCAAAACCGATGCCCTGCTGGAGATCGCAGCCGTTACATTAATGATGGATGAAGACGGCTACCTGCACCCCTACAACACCTACTCCTGCCATGTTGAGCCTTTTGAAGGAGCTAATATTGAGCAGGCGGCGCTGGATTTCACCAAGATTGACCTTGAGAATCCAATTCGCAAAAGTATGGCAAAAAGCGAACAACAGGCCTTGGGGGACATCTTCAAGCCAGTTCGCAAAGCATTAAAAGAGTTTGATTGCACCCGGGCCGTACTCGTAGGCCATAACGCCAGCTTTGATCAGGGATTCGTCAACGCAGCTGTCGAGCGCAGCGGCATTAAACGCAACCCTTTCCACCCGTTCTCCAGTTTCGATACGGCTTCGCTGTCCGGTCTGGCTTATGGTCAGACGGTTCTGGCGAAAGCCTGCAAGGTTGCGGGAATCAACTTTGATAACAGCCAGGCTCATTCTGCCCGTTACGATACAGAAAAAACCGCTGAACTGTTTTGCTCTATTGTAAATCGCTGGAAAGAGCTGGGCGGTTGGGAACTTGCGGCTGAAGAGCAGCATCGCCTGAGGGACTAAAAACCTTTAGTCTCCCAGACACAAAAAGCCCTGATAGCATGCTATCAGGGCTTTGTTGTTGATGGGCCCTGAGCAGACTCAAGGACCATCGACAGCAACTTCCAAAAGAAAGTTACAGCTTGTCTGCTTCGCCAGACAGGTAAGAAGCAACACCTTCAGGAGATGCCGTCATACCTTTATCACCTTTGTTCCAGCCTGCAGGGCAAACTTCGCCGTGCTCTTCGTGGAACTGCAGGGCATCAACCAAGCGGATCAGTTCATCCATGTTACGGCCCAGCGGCAGATCGTTAACGATCTGAGAGCGCACATTACCTTCCTGATCGATCAGGAAAGCACCACGGAATGCAACACCACCTTCTGCTTCAACATCATACGCCTGGCAGATTTCATGTTTAACATCAGCCACCATGGTGTATTTAACCGGGCCAATACCGCCATCATTGATAGCAGTATTACGCCATGCATTGTGCGTGAACTGAGAATCGATAGAAACAGCCACCACTTCAACACCACGAGCCTTAAACTCATCCATACGGTGATCCAGCGCGATTAACTCCGATGGGCAAACAAAAGTGAAATCCAGTGGGTAAAAGAAAACCAGACCAAATTTGCCTTTCAGTGCTTCTGTCAGATTGTAGTTATCAACGATTTCACCATTGCCCAGTACCGCAGCAGCAGTAAAGTCAGGAGCTTTTTTTCCAACCAATACGCCCATTCTAATTCTCCAATGTTGGGTTATTTAATGACAAAGTCTAACCATAAAAAAATTCTGACACCGAACAGTGCCAGAATTAAAAAAATATTTCCCAATCTGAGATATAGGCAAAAGCCTGGTATTCAAGTACAGACTTCACCCCTATCACAAAAATACAATCAGGAAGCAGCGGCCTCAGAAACCAGTGTTTTCAGCTCACCAGACTGATACATCTCAATAATGATGTCGCAGCCACCAACCAGCTCGCCGTTAACCCAAAGCTGAGGGAAAGTCGGCCAATTGGCATACTTAGGCAGTTCTGCGCGAATATCCGGATTATCCAAAATATTAACAAACGCGAACTTTTCTTCACAAGCCATCAGAGCCTGAACCGCCTGCGAGGAAAAACCACACTGCGGCATCTGAGGATTACCCTTCATGTAAAGCAGAATAGGGTTGTTAGAAATCTGATCTTTAATAGTATCTAGCGTGCTACTCATGTGCGTTCCTTTAATACAGGGAAAAGCATTTACGGTATTAACCGACTAATACGGTCAATTTTACAGTGCTTCATCTAAAAATGCAGCCTCAACAGGTGATATTCAAGTCACAGAGGCTTTATTTTTGAGCGCAATCGTTTTTTTAAAATGCGACTTTATTGACAGCGACAAATTTTGCCTTTAGCTTTACTCTCCTGATTATTTTACCGGCAGCAATTCGCTGCCGTTTTCTGTTTTGGGGCTGCTGTTTTCAGACTCTGGCTGCAGCCCTACGACAGGCAGTTCACCAGATCCCGGAATACCGCTTACGCGTGACAATGAAGATGATAAGCATCCGGCGGCCAGTGCTGGCTTCGTGCCAATGCCTCCGATCTGCAAATATACAAACTAAAACTGATTATCAGGTTGTCACCCCATAACAGGACAGCCGTGAACCCTTATTGGAATTCGTGAAAATGGCAAGACACTTTTTAACCCTGCTGGATCTGTCTCCGGAAGAACTCAATTATGTTATTGAGCGGGCAATCACCATCAAAAAAGGCCTTAAGGCCGGTGAGATCTACGAACCGCTGAAAAATAAAGTCCTGGGTATGATTTTTGAAAAATCGTCCACCCGAACCCGAGTCTCTTTCGAAGCCGGTATGACCCAGTTCGGTGGCAGTGCCATTTTTCTGTCACCGCGGGATACACAGCTTGGTCGCGGCGAACCGGTTGAAGACAGCGCCCGGGTGTTATCTGAAATGGTTGATGCGGTTATGATCCGTACCTTTGATCATGCCGTGGTTGAACGCTTTGCAGAGTATTCCAGCGTACCTGTCATTAATGCCCTGACGGACGACTACCACCCATGCCAGTTACTTGCAGATGTTCAGACCTATGTAGAGCAACGCGGCAGTATTCAGGGTAAAACAGTGACCTGGGTTGGTGATGGTAACAATATGTGCAACTCCTATATCAACGCCGCCCGTCAGTTCGACTTCCAGTTGAATATTGCCTGCCCGGAAGGCTTCGAGCCACTGCCTGAACTATTGGCAGCCAATGAAGATCGTATTCAGATCTTCCGAAAACCTGAAGAGGCCGTTGCTGATTCACACCTGGTTGTCACGGACGTCTGGGCCTCCATGGGCCAGGAAGACGAACAGAAAGCCCGTGAAAAAGCCTTTGAAGGCTACCAGGTTACCACTGAGATGATGGATCTGGCCGACAAGGAAGCTCTCTTTATGCATTGCTTGCCTGCTCACCGCGGAGAGGAGGTTAGTGCCGGGCTGATGGATGACCCTCGCGCTGTAATATGGCAAGAGGCTGGAAACCGTCTTCATGCACAGAAAGCCTTGCTAGAATTCCTGATTCTGGGCAAAATTGAGAATAACTCTTAATTAGCTTTTTTTGCACGGTAGATTAAAAAAGCCCGGGAGCATGCTTTCGGGCTTTTTCGTTTGCAGAGTTTATCAGCCAGATCTGACCCTGCACCTGCCACCGCACTCTGTAAGGACCTCTTAATGAGCACTCTGCTTCAGGTCGATAATATTGAATGTCGCTACGACCAACTGGTGATTACCCAAGAGATTAGTTTTACCCTGAATCAAGGGGATATCTGCTGCCTTCTTGGCCCCAGTGGTTGCGGTAAAACCACACTACTCAGAACCATCGCCGGTTTCGACCCGGTTTATACAGGCTCAATCAGCCTGAATGGCGAAACGATCTCAGCGCCTAACCTTATGGTACAGCCAGAGGAACGACGCATCGGCATGGTTTTTCAGGACTACGCTCTCTTCCCTCACCTCACACTCGCAGAAAATGTGGCCTTTGGTCTTAGAAAGTTCAGCGATAAAGAGCGTAGTGAGCGGGTTTGTGAAATGCTGGATCTGGTTAACATGAGTGATCTCGGCCACCGCTACCCCCATGAGCTATCAGGGGGCCAGCAGCAACGCGTTGCCCTTGCACGAGCCTTAGCCCCTCGACCGCAAATAATCCTGCTGGACGAGCCTTTCTCGAATCTGGATTTTGAACTGCGCAAACACCTGGGCCTTGAGGTGCGCCGTATTCTGAAAAGCCTGAATATCAGCGGTATTCTGGTCACTCACGACCAAACAGAAGCTTTTGCTATGGCTGATTACGTTGGCGTACTGAATCAGGGACGCCTGCAGCAGTGGGATACCCCCTACAACCTGTATCACGAGCCCCAAAACCGTTTTGTAGCAAACTTTGTTGGGCAGGGGTACTTTATTCCCGGCACCCTGCAGAATCATTGTAATGTAGAAACTGAAGTGGGCCTGATAGAAGGAAACCGAGCCTACCCATGGAAAGATGGCACCCCGGTGGATGTCCTGCTGCGCCCCGATGATATCGTATATAACCCACAGGGCCCCATCACAGCGACTGTTGAGCAGTTTACCTTTACCGGCTCAGCAACCCTTTATCGCCTCAGGCTGGCGTCAGGGCAGGTTGTTGAATCTATGTTCAACAGCCATGCAGAATTCAATATCGGTGATAGTGTACACCTGGAAGTAAAAGCAGATCACCTGATCCTGTTCCCTCAGCCAGATGCTGATACCCATGAAACACCTGCAGCTTTGGCTGAAGCCAGTTAATATCTCCAGATACTATATTGCATTGCATGGAAAACCACTGGATTGCATAAAAAACCACTGGCCCTTTTAAAATCGGGCCAGAATGGTTTTTATCACATAAGCCTTCGATTCCACTAAGCACCCGCTTTTTTCACTGGCTACCTGCTTCTTCAGGCTTCTGGCGCTTCTTCCTGATATACAGTGTTCTCATGACACGGGCTACCAGCTCACCTTTTTCGTCCAGAATCTGCACCTCAAATTCAGGCAAATATTTCTCACCGGTTGCAGTTTTCTCCCGAATATCATCCAGCATATCCCGGGAAACCCGAAACTCAGCCCGAACAGTGGAGCGCCCTGGCTTAATATAATCGATATGAGCGGCTTTATCCCAAACCACATAATCCCGCCCAAGGCTTTCTGAAAGCATCAGCATATAAAAAGGATCTGTCATAGAGTAGAGAGAGCCACCATAATGAACACCGACATAATTCCGGTTATACCAGCGTAATTTCATACGGATACGGGCATAAGAAAAGTCTTTTGCCAATACTTCAACCTTAACCCCTGCTCCCAGTAGCGGTGGCCAGAGGGAAATTCCCCACTTTAGCAATGCAGCTTTCAAAACAGAATTTCCTTCAGTAGAACCAGACAAAAATTCAAACAGTTGTTCGATATTAAAACAGAAACAAAAAAAGGAAGGCAAGGCCTTCCTTTTTAATAATCAATCAGTCTGTCAGTGAACAATCAGCTCTGTGTATCCAGCAAATTCCCGAGAGATGCCTGGTCAGTTCGAACCTCCGCCTGCTTGCGCAGCAGATCGTTAGACTGATCCTGAATACTACTGTATGTACTTTGCTGCTCAGTCGTTTCAGCCGTTTGACTAACCTGATTACTGGGAGCGGAGCTGATTGGCACACTGCCCTTTACAGCATCCGCAGAAATACCTGCACTTGACGTTGGCTGAGTAGTCCCGGATTCCTCCTGGCGACTTTCACTTGCAGCATCCAGACGCTGCTGAGCCTGATTGTTAGTGCCGGCAGCCTGACGGTTTAACAGGGTTACCTGAGATACAGAAGATTCAATCATATTGGCCTCCAGGAGAAAAAAATTAAATCCATTAACGTACTGACTACGACCGCCAGTACGGATATGAGTTCAATATAGCCTTAAATAGCCATCACCGAAAGTACGCAACTGTAACGAATTACTGCTTTGGCTTATCATTCATAATGAAGTAGATCACACCACCGAAGAAAACCAGAGCGCCACCGATTACCAATAAACTGGCAAATACCGCATCATCCATATACATAATCATCACCTCAGAGGGTTCGTGAGTAAACAAATCATCTGGGTTCAGATTAGCAGGGATCAGGGGGTAAACCCTGCCCCAGATCAAACTAATTAGCGGATCTGTATATAGCAGTAACGGACACATGACAAAGGTCAATAAATACCGCTTACTGCCCCAGGCGATGCTGAATAAAACGCCCGATTGCTTCCAACTCAGCCACACAAACCTCATGGGCCATCGGGTATGGCTGCCATTGAGAGTCCGCAGCTTTCTGCTCCGTCAGCTCCGCCGCTTTTTTCCCCATCGAAAACGGCACCACATCATCCTGGGAGCCATGCCCGTGCCAAAAAACCATCTCGCCTAGTTTTGGATGAGGTTGCTCAACAGGCTGAGCCTGATAGGTTGATAATGCAAAAATAGCAGCAGGCCTGCTAACAGAGTGATCCGCAGCCATATAACGCCCACCATTCAGGGACGCCTCAAGCACCACAGCACCACCCTGAGAAAAACCGATCCAGAATATACGGTCTTCATTTATTCCGGCATCAACCTGCTGCCGGGTCAACTCATGTAAACCTAAGGCCGCGTCCTGAAGATGCGCCGGATCGATTTCACGCTCAGGCAGCATCTTCAGAATATCGTACCAGGCGGGCATCTCCCAACCACCATTGATAGTAACCGGCCGGTCAGGTGCCTGAGGAAACAAAAAGCGAACCCCGAGTGAATCCGGTAACTTCAGATAAGGCACTGCCGGAATAAAGTCATCAGCACCAGCTCCCAAACCATGCAACCAGATGATACAAACATCCGGCTTCACTGAGGTCTCGATCTGTTTCATGCCCTGAGTAAATAGAGTCATTATCGCCTCTTTTTTCTGTCAAAAATGTTCATTATTTAAGATATCTTTGAAAACCAGCGGTATTTTCTTTATGCTGCCGAGCATCTGCCTCTTATCATCTCAACCAGATTTTACGCCATGCCGAAGCTGCTTTTCATCTTGACTGCTCTTATAGCCAGTTTTTTGCTATCCGCCTGTAGCAGCGCTCCCTATGATACAACCAACAGTAAAGTGCATCTGGTTAAACCCGGAGAGACCTTTTACAGCATCGCCCGCCGCTACAAAGTTGATCTGGAGACCCTATCCCGCTACAACCCAAAAGTTGTTCCCCACCGTCTGAGGGCCGGCACCGAGCTGCAGCTTCCAACCAGTGGCAGCAACCCACAAACCCCCAGCATTCAATATACGGTGCAAAGAGGGGATACCCTGAGCAGCATTGCGGATCACTTTGCCATATCGCTATCGAACCTGAAGCGCAGCAACCCCGGTATCGACCATGACCGGCTGCACCCCGGACAGAAGCTGATTATTGGCGTCGCTCCCCGCCGAGCCACCACCGGTTATATCTGGCCAATCTCTAACCCCCGGTTAATCAATGGTTTTGGTGAAGAAAACTGGGGCTTACAGAAAGGCGTCAATCTCCAGGCTCAGCCGGGTCAAACTGTATTTGCGGCAAAAGAGGGAATCGTCAGCTTTGCCGGAGAGATGCGAAGCCTGGGGAAGGTCGTCATTATCCAGCACCCAGGTGATCAGCAAACCGTTTACGCAAGCTGCGATGCATTGGTCGTAAAAACAGGTGATACCGTCAGAAAGCGCCAGCCCATAGCAACCGTCGGTTTTAATACTCTGGTGAATCGCGCTGCACTGCACTTTCAGTTCCGTGACCGGGGTGCACCACTGCCCCCGGAAAACTATCTACCCATCATTCAATAAATCATTACGGATAGATCTCCCCGAAAAACCGCAGACTTAACTGCGGTTTTTACGCTTATTGATGGCATCCTGCAAAAAGCCTGCGGGCATGGCTCTAGACTCATTTGAAAAATCGGTCCGGGCACCCTTTTCATCAACCCAGCAGCTCACCAACCGGGCAGGGGTAATATCAAAATAGATATTACGAGGCTGGACAAAATCGATCGCAGGCAGCTGAAGCTCATCCCCGGCAATCTCTTCCAGTTCAATTTCGTCAACCCTGCGATGACTGTGTTTAAAGCTCTCCGCCGCCACAAAAACCGGCACACCATGATCTTTTGCAGCCAGCGCCACCAGATAAGTGCCGGCTTTATTTACCACAGCACCATCTTCCAATACGCTATCCGCCCCCAGAAGCACCAGATCAGCAGAACCGATAAAACAACCCAACTGTGCTTCCGCAATATAGGTTGTTTCAATCTTCAACTCAGACAAGGCGCGAGCCAGACGACGGCCTTCAACACCGGGCCGGGCCTCCGTCATAATGACTCTGCAATCTGCCGTCTGCATCGTCTCCAGAATAGCCAGAACTGTGGTGCTGTAACTGTGGGTCAGAATAACGCTACCCGGTGGAATCTGCGGGCTCAGCGCCTGAACAATGGCTTTTCCGGCCTGAACAGAAGACTGCTGCAAAGCTTCAGCCTGCTCCATAGCAAATTGGCGGGCGTTATCCATTGCATCTTCCGGCATAGCGGCTAACTGCTCTATCCAACGCTGCATGACATTCCACAGAACCGCCATACTAGGCCGGGCCAGTTGCATCTGCATCGCCAGGTCCAAAAGTTCACTTTTCAGGTCAGCAGGGCTTTGTGCATCACAGGTATTGGCGTACTCCTTCAGGTCTTCCAAAGCACTTCGCGAAAGCTCACTGCCACCTTTGCGAATATCTTCTTTTACCGCCCGGATACGACGCTCTTTAAACTGATCGTTATTGATATACATGCCAAAGAAGGTCCTTATTTTTTCTGATCCCGAAATAATGTGTCACTCTGTATTCATTCGGGTACGCTAGAACGGCCCCAGCAACGACTGAAGCTGGTTAAGCTGGTTAACCACAGACTGGCGGTCATTATCCGCAAGAGCCTGAGGTGTTACCAGCCAGGTTCCACCGACGACCGGCACACTCTTCAGTGCCAGATAGTCCATCATGTTATTTAGGGTAATACCGCCAGTCGGGCAAAAAAGAATATCCTGCAAAGGGGCAGCCATCGCCTTCAGCAGAGAAATCCCCCCCGCAGCCTCCGCCGGAAAAAACTTCTGCAATCCAAAACCATAATCTCTTGCCCGCATCGCCTCAGAAGGTGTCATAACACCCGGCAAAAAAGGTACCGGACAGTCCTGGCCTGCATCCAGTAACTGATCGGTTGCCCCGGGAGCAACAATAAAATCAGAACCGGCATCCACGGCTTCCCGTATCTGATGACTCTTCAGCACCGTTCCGGCACCAATGGAAAGCTCAGAAAAGTGACGATTGAGATGCTCTATCACCTGTAATGCCGCTGGTGTTCTGAGTGTCACTTCCAGATGTCTTATGCCTGCCTCAACAAAACAGCCGCCAACCCAGTCAGCCTGCTGTACAGACTCCAACACCAAAACAGGCAGTACTTTCTGTTCGCTTAACTGAGATAAAAACATAAGCATTCCTCAAAATGTTGCCCCTCAACACGAGGGTAAACAGCGTTTAAATTCAGGTTCCGAAGATTGCTATGCAGCCGGCCTCTGATCCAGTTTATGCTTCAGCACCCACATCATAACTGGTTGAGCAAGAACGAAAATCATCGTTATTGTACTCAGTATCACCATGCCCTGTAATACCCCATGTTCATCAGCAGTGAGCACCCACGAGCTGCCAACCGCCGCAATGCCCGTTGAAACATGCTGAAAAGCAAACTGCGCAGAGGTGTAAGCTGCCCGCTCATGCCCTTCCGGCGTTTGGCTGGTCAAGGCATTCTGCGCCACTCTACGCGCCGATGAAAACACCATAAATCCGGCAAAAACAAAGGGCACCAAGGCCAGCTCCGGCTGCTGAATAAAGCCAAACCAGAGCACCAGAGCTAATCCCAGACAAACAAACGTTCCTGTTCCTAAGCTTCCGAAGCGATCCGTCAGGTAACCGGTTACCTGCATACCAATAAGGGATGCGCCACCTCCGATCATATAGAGCTCACCAATGCGTTCCCGGGGAAAGCCCAGATTAAACTGGATATAAGCAGAAAGATTGGGAACCAGCAGAAAGTTACCAAACATAGAAACCACCACCAGCATCAGAGCCCAGCGCGTCAGGGATTTATTGAGCAGGGAGAAAACACCGGTCGCCGGCTTTCCTTCATGTTTACCCTTATGACGATCCATCTTAGGTAGCAACAGAAAGATCGCCAACAAAACGCCAACCCCCATGCATGCAATCCCATAAAAGGGGGTCTGCCAGCCGTGCCAATTGGCCAGTTCAAGTCCAAAAGGAATACCCGCAACCGCCGCAACAGAAAAAGAGCCCATCGCAATTGCCATCGCTCTGCCCCGCCGCTTCGTTGGTACCACATCAATAATCATCGCCATACCAATAGCCGATGCGGGCCCACCAAAAGCCCCGGCACAAACCCTGGCCAGCATGAGTTCCATTTGATTGGTCGCCAAAGTGGCCGCAAAGGTGCTCAGTGACAAACCTGCTAAAGCCAGCATGGCAATCGCCCGCCGGTCAAAGCGATCCAGATACCGGCTGAGAATAAACCCGGAAGCTGCCGCCGCAAATGTATAGCTACCACCAATGAGCCCCAGGTCTGACATGGGAATCCCAAGATCCCGGGCAAAATCCGGCCCCAGCGGCATCACCATCATAAAATCAACGATATTAATAAACTGAATCAGAGTCACCAGAATGACAACTCGCCACTCTCCGGGAACATTACCGGAGGAGATCAGCCCCCCGGAATGCTGGCGTTGCAGATTAGACGGCATTAGAACTCCTAAGCAGGAAGGATGTATCACCGAAGCAGAAAATAAGAACCCAACGAAAAAAGGGGCCTGAAGCCCCTCTGAATGACTCAAGTATACCGTGGTTTAGCAACCAACCCGAGGGCCATCTGTAAGAATAATTGGTCAACCGGAAATGCTTACCGTAAAACCTTTAAGGCTTATTGCTGAAGAAAACCCTGCACATGAGCCAGGAAGTCCAATGGCTTCTCTGCATGCAGCCAGTGACCACAACCTCCCATGGTAATCAGCTGGTTCTGAGGAAAAAGCATATCAATCTGAGGCAAATAGCTGTCTTCCACGTAATGCGAAAGCTCACCGCGAATAAACAGTGCAGGTTTATCAAAAGCCTGGCCGATGTTCGGCGCGTCAATAACGGAATCATAGTCGGCATTAATCTGATCCAGGCCCATACGCCAGCCCAGCTTGCCATTGTCTTTTTTCTCAAGATTGGTGCTCAGAAACTGACGCACACCCAGCGTATCCAGATGCGCGGCCATAATCGTATCTGCCTCTTTACGACTGGCAGCTCCACCTGCATTCTGCACCGCATAAAGTGCAGCCAGCACCTCATCATGGCCGTGGCCATATTCTACTGGAGCGATATCCGCGACGATCAGCTTTTCAACTCGCCCGGCGTGATTCAATGCCAGTTGCATGGCAACTTTACCGCCCATGGAGTGCCCCAGGATATAAGCCTTTTCCAGCCCAAGCTTATCCATAAGCGCCAATACATCAGCAGCCATAGCGCCATAACTCATCCCCTCTGTATGCGGAGAGCGGCCATGGTTACGCAAATCAAGAGCGATAACCCGGTACGTCTCGGCAAATTTCTTGCTTAGGGTGCGCCAGTTATCCGCAGAACCGAACAGACCATGAATAATCACCAGCGGAAAACCGTCCCCCTGCTCGGTATAAAACAGCTCTACGTTACCGGACATATACACCTCGGAATCGTTGTCAAAATAAATGAAAAATCAGCGAGGTATTATGCAGTGCGTATCCCGCTTCTTCCAGCATATCCGGACTTAGTAACAAGCCCCCCTGATCAGCCGCTTTCGCGCTAAAAACACTTGCCGAGTAATCAACTGATCATTAACTTAATTACATCAGTGCCATCGCATATTGATCGTGCGATCAGGCATTACACTGATTCTGAAGAATAGTATCTCAAAGAAGCCCCAGGAGTATGTTACATGAGTGTTGATCGACTGGAGTTGGTCTACCGACTGGCCAAACAGGAGAATGCCGTTCCGGTATTGTTTGTTCATGGCATTTTTAGTGGTGCCTGGATCTGGGAAGAGCACTTCCTGGACTGGTTCGCCAACCACGGCTATCACGCCTATGCCGTTAGCCTCCGAGGGCATGGTCGCTCATCTTCACCGGACCCCACCGGGCAGTACAGTCTGAAAGATTACACACAGGATCTGGAAGATGCGATCTGCACCATTGAACAGAATCACAGGCAACCTCCTCTGCTCATTGGTCACTCTATGGGCGGTATGGTGGTGCAACGTTTTCTGAGCCAACATAAGGCACGGGGCGCAGTTCTTCTCTGTAGTATTCCCCCCCAGGGCATGATCCCTCTATCCATTCAGAGCCTCTGGTGTAATCCGGTTACCACATTGGAGATGGCGCAAACCTATATGATGCCCGAGCAGGCAACACCTCATCAGCTACAGCGCTATATGTTCTCCAGCCCTGTAGATCAGAAACAGCTGGATAAATGGCTGCAACATATGGTGCCGGAATCCCAGCGACTGATCTGGGATATGAGCTGGAATGACCTGCCCAACCCCTTTAATGTGGCTAAAACCCCTATCGCTGTGGTCGGTGCCAAACATGACCAACTGGTCCCTCAGCTGTCTGTTTCTCTGACGGCAGCCACTTACGGCTGTAAGGTTCACTGGGTCGATTCCGGTCACGGTGTCATGCTGGACCATAACTGGCAGGATGGCGCCGCTACCGTTGCAGCCGCACTGGAGGAACTGCTGCACGAAGAGCAGCAACAGCACATGGAACAACCGGCCTGCGCCTGATAGTCCACACAAGTTAAAAAATACCCATAAAAAAGCCCCGCAGTTCACACTGAAGGGCTTTCCTGGCTTGCTTATTTTAACACCCTGGCTTCTTCAGATTATGAGTTATCAAGCGACTTTCAGCTCATAGCGGCTGACTTCATCAACAGCAACATTCAAAATCCCCCGGCGACGGAGCTGCTTGCGGAATTCACACAGCGTCGGTAGCTGATCAAAACGGAAGAAGTGTGCCCGGCACCGGCAATCCGTCGCGCCAAGATCTTTGACCGGTATTTCTGCCGTTGGCAGATCCTGCAGCACACCAGCCCAGTCA
>JBLWVL010000034.1:0-30880 GCA_048268485.1 Oceanospirillum sp. | reverse complement strand
TGAGAGTCCATTAGGTTACCACGCAGAGCGTGGGAACCAGATTTTTCCTGAGTTTGTACAGAATTCAGCTACTAACACAGGGCATGGCAGCCAGTTGAAACTGTGACACTCATAATTAATCCTACCAAAATCAGCAACCTGATCCAGACTTAAAGCACGGGTGAAATTACGAAGGATCACACCATGCCCCACTCCCAGCATCTATCCGTATTGACTCAGCAGACAAGACGACTTAATGTACGCTCTTTTTTGTAGTGGGCCATAGACAAACAAACTTAGCACACCTAGTTTTTATAGATATTTATCCCTCTATCGAGAAGAAAAACAGTACATTTTCTCAGCAACACCAGGCTGCATAAGAGTATATTATTTTCAGGAATCTCAATGATTGAAATTAGAAATTTAAATAAGGTGTTTCATCAGGGACAGCGCGCTATAAAAGCCCTTGATGATATCAACCTTAGCGTCTCTGAAGGGGCGATTTACGGTGTCATTGGGTCTTCGGGGGCAGGAAAAAGTACGCTTATTCGCTGCGTCAATCTATTGGAGCGTCCTACAGAAGGCAGCGTTGTGGTTGACGGCGTTGATCTCAACACGCTTTCCAGTAACCAGCTGACCTTAACACGTCGCAAAATAGGCATGATCTTTCAGCACTTTAACCTACTGGCGTCGCGCAATGTCTTTGATAATATCGGCCTGCCGCTAGAGTTAGCCGGTGTCAGTAAGCAAGCCATTAAAACCAAAGTGGACAGCCTGCTGGAACTCGTCGGTTTAAGCGATAAAAAAGAGAGCTACCCTGCCAATTTAAGTGGCGGGCAAAAGCAGCGTGTTGCGATTGCCCGTGCTCTGGCATCAGACCCCAAAGTTCTGCTGTGCGATGAAGCAACAAGCGCTCTGGATCCAGCCACGACCCAATCTATTCTTGAGTTGTTACGCAAGATCAATAAAGAGTTCAATCTGACAATTTTGCTTATCACCCATGAGATGGCCGTTGTTAAAAGCATCTGCTCCCATGTAGCAATCATTGGCGATGGCAAACTTGTCGAGCAAGGTGCCGTAGGTGATATTTTTGCCCACCCTAAGACAGAGCTTGCCCGTCAGTTTATTCGCTCCACATTAGACCTTTCTATTCCTGCAGATTATTCAGCCCGCTTGTCAGACACCAAAACTGAAAACAGCTACCCTCTGGTGCGCTTAGAGTTTACTGGTGCGTCGGTTGATGCGCCGATTATCAGTCAGGTCGCCAGAGAGTTTAATCTCGATATCAGCATTCTTAGCTCTAATATGGATTATGTCGGTGGTATTAAGTTTGGCCTAATGCTGGCAGAGTTTTTTGGCACGCCGGAGTCCACAGAGCAAGCGATCAGCTTTCTGAAAGAGAACAAAATTGAAGTAGAGGTGCTCGGCTATGTCGCTTGATATGCTGCTTGAATGGTGGGTTAACAACGACCGCCTCATCGATCTCCTTATAACCGCCCTGGGACAAACGCTTGCGATGGTTGCTATCGCAGGTTTGATCGGTTTTATCTTTGGTATCCCCTTAGGTGTCTTGCTCCATCTGACAAAAGAAACGGGGTTATTAGCGAATAAAGCGACCAACAAAGTTTTAGGGACCCTCATTAATATTGGCCGTTCGATTCCATTTATTATTTTACTGGTCGCTATAATCCCTTTTACACGCATCATTGTAGGCAGCTCCATCGGTACTGCAGCGGCTATTGTGCCGCTAACCATAGCGGCGATCCCTTTTGTGGCTCGGCTTGTGGAAGGTGCTTTATTAGAAGTTCCCGCAGGATTAGTTGAAGCCGCCCAAGCGATGGGTGCTAAACCCAAACAGATCATCTTAAAAGTGCTGCTGCCAGAAGCATTACCCGGCATTATAAACTCAGCAACCATTACACTTGTCACCCTGGTGGGTTATTCCGCTATGGCAGGTACTGTTGGCGGCGGCGGTTTAGGTGATGTGGGCATTCGCTATGGTTATCAGCGTTTTGATGCTGTCGTTATGATGATCACAATCGTTATTCTGGTTGTACTGGTACAAGCTATTCAATCATTGGGTGATTATTTAGTGAAACGTGTTGATCACCGCTAATATTAAATATAATCAAATAATCAGAGCGTATTTGCCAATAGCTACATTCTAAACAGATGTTTGGCAGATATCTTTGATATAGGAGTAAATATGCTGAGTAAAATTAAAAGTCTTCTTACTGTCACAGGTCTAACCTTAACCGTACTGCTTGCCGGTTGTAATGACAAAGATACTGAAGTGGATATGAGCAAGGTTAAGGTTGGCGTAATAGCAGGCTCTGAAGCCCAAGTGGCAGAAGCTGCGGCTAAAGTTGCCAAAGAAAAATACAATTTAGATGTTGAACTGATCATCTTTTCTGATTACGTAACACCCAATGCAGCATTAGAAGAAGGTTCTATTGATGCTAACGCCTTCCAGCATAAGCCTTATCTTGACCAGCAAATAAAAGACCGGGGCTACCAGTTTGCCATCGCAGGAAACTCCTTTGTTTACCCTATTGCAGGTTATTCCAATAAAGTGACATCCATCGATGAGCTTAGTGAAGGTGACCAGATCGCTGTCCCTAACGACCCAACTAACCTAGCTCGCTCTCTATTGCTACTTGAGCAGCAAGGGCTGATTCAGCTAAAAGAAGGTGCCGGTCTAACAGCAACAGTATTGGATATTGTCAGCAGCCCTAAAAACTTAGAAATTGTTGAGCTTGAAGCACCTCAGCTGGTTCGCTCTTTAGATGATGTGACACTTGCGATTATCAATACAACATACGCAAGCAATATCAATCTTTCGCCAGAGAAAGATGGTGTCTTTGTAGAAGATAAGAACTCACCTTATGTGAACTTAATTGTCGCACGCAAAGACAATGTTAATGCAGAGAATGTAAAAAAATTCGTTCAGGCATATCAGTCTGAAGAAGTGTACCAAGCGGCGATGGACGAGTTTAAAGATGGTGTTGTTAAAGGCTGGTAATCAATAACCTGGCTAATAAGCATACTCTTATTCAGACAACATCACCCTTATTCATATAGCGCCACCATTGACCAGGAAACAAACATGCTAAGTAAAAAAATTGTAAAACTATTATGTGCACTTCCCTTATTATTAGGGTTAGTGGCATGCAATAATGATGAAGCTAAAACGATAAAAATTGGTGCCACCGTTGGCCCTCATGCTGAAGTGGTAGAAGCTGTTGCGGTAGAAGCAGAAAAGCAGGGATTGAATGTTGAAGTTGTTATCTTTTCTGACTACATCACACCCAATGCGGCATTAGCCGATGGCAGTCTGGATATGAACAGTTATCAGCACCAGCCGTTCCTCGATAATTTCAATACCAATAGCGAACAAAAGCTGGTATCAGTGGGTCAGTCTATCCTGATGCGCATGGGTATTTATTCATCTAAATACCAGTCCATTGCAGACCTACCTGATCAGGCTCGTATCTCTATTCCGAATGACCCAACCAATGGTAGCCGGGCATTAATTCTACTCGCTGATGCAGGGTTGATTACCCTCAATGAAAATACTGCGGCTAAAGCAACACCTTATGATATCGCTGAAAACCCAAAGCAGTTTGAGTTTGTAGAAGTTGAAGCAGCACAGTTACCGCGTACTTTAGATGACGTTGACGCATCGGTTATCACCATGAATTACGTGATGTCTTCCGGCTTAAACCCTGCTGAACAGGGCATCTACCTGGAGTCAGAAGATGCTGAGTTCGCTGTTATGCAGATTGCGGCCCGCGCGGAAGACAAAGACAATGAAACCTACAAAAAAGTTGTCGGGATTTTCCAATCACAAGCGATTCAGGACTTTGTAAGCAAAACCTACAACGGCACCATCGAAGTAGCGCGCTAATCCATACCCAGTCAAACCGGATCATTCGATGCGGTTGATGTAAAAATCACTGATTGAACATAAGTGATACAAAAAATGCCCAGCCTATAACCTTTATAGACTGGGCATTTTTATTGCCATAAGAGGTGATCTTTAGCCTGTAATATTCAATGCCCCCCGATTCTCACCGGAGAAAACTCAATAAGAGGGTTAATGTAAAGAAAGAGGTTAGCGTCGTAATCAGCAGAGTCGCAGCACACTGGCGACGAAAACCATAGTTACCACCAATAATCGGATAGATACTGAACATAGGTACAGCACAGAGCAACAGAATCGTAATACGGGACACATCATCCAGCCCCGGCACACACATCAGAACAAGAAAGGCTAGTGCCGGTTGCAGAATAAGTTTGCCGCCAGAAACCAGCAGTGTATCAGCGCCCACCTCTCTTACCGTCATACCCACCAGTGACCCTCCGATAACAAACAGAGCCAATGCTCCTGCGGCTTGTGCCAGCATGGCAAGCATCTTGTCTAAAATAACCGGAACCGTTACGCCTGATAAGGCAACCACAACACCGGCCAGAATTGACAGTATAAGTGGACTTTTAATCACCCGGCCCCCTACAGCGCGCCAGTTGACGCCTGACGTTCCATCGTTGGCAGCCCGCTCCATCAGAATTAAAGCGGTTGGAACCACCAGCAGATTTTCTACCATCACCGCCATCGTGAATACCGTCGGGACCTCACCAAAAACCTGCACCAAAACCGGCAAACCGATAAACAAACTGTTGGGCGTAGCAATACCGACCGCTAACACGGCGCTGTGTAAGCTTTTGCGTTTCATCCCCCAGTGTGCCAGCCCAAATCCCAGAAAAAGGCTTCCCAAAGTAGCAGAGGCATAAACACCGATAAAGCGGAGATCAAACAGAGTTGTAAAATCCATTCTGACAACATTGCTGAAGATCACCGCAGGAATAGCAAAATAAAGTACAAAGGAGGCCATACCAGGGATGGCCTCAGAGGGCGTAAAGCCTTGTCTGACAGCGAAAAAGCCAAGCCCGATCAATAAAAAGATCGGTGCTGTAATTATAAGAACGTCCAAGGAACCTCCTCGGTCAGAGATTAAGTATCAGATCCAGCGGCGGACTTTCTGACAATAGGTCGGAAACTGATCCGGAAATTTCTCAAGCAAAACCCGCTCTTCCGGCTTAATCTGAAACAAGGTGATATAAACCATAAACAGTGGCAGATCGATCAGTACGGCAGAAGACGCCCAATAACAGCTCCAGGCCAGCAGCAGAAATGCCAGCCCAAGGTACATAGGGTTGCGGGTAAACCGATAGATACCCCGGGTCACCAGTACCGATGACTTTTTCGGTGCTAACGGATTGATGGTGGTATGGGCTTTACGGAAGCTGTACAGCCCCGCCAGATCACAACTGAACCCGATGCCCGCAAAGAGCCCTGCCAGAATCAGCCGCCAGTCATCATTCAGTGGTAACGCCGGAAAAACAGGCGCTGCGTAATAGATAGCCGCCGCCAGCAATAGAGCAACGATTGGCGGCGGGATTTTTAGCTCTAACGCTTTCATGATGTGCCCCTAAGCAGCGTGCGACAACCGTGACAGTAAAAACAGACCATCACGCCGGATAGGCATGATAATAACCATCCTGAACCATCAGCTTTAAGTTTACACCGTACAGGTCACTCAGGTTATTTGCGGTTAACAATGACTCTTTATCACCATCGGCAATAATCTGGCCTGCCTTCATAAAGATAATACGTTCAATCTCAGGCACCACTTCCTGCACATGGTGGGTGGCAATCAGCAGGTTTGTTCCCGCCTGAACCAGTTCACGCATTGTTGCGATCAGCTCAAACGATGCCTGAAGATCCAGGCTGTTCGTGGGCTCATCAAAAATCACGGTAGAGGGGTTATGAATCAGAGCACGCGCCAACAGCAAGCGGCGCTGCTGGCCGGTGGAAAGCCGTTGAAACATAGTATCATTCAGGTAAGCCAGTCCTAACTTATCAATCACCTCATCTACCCGCTCCTGCTGGGCATCTGTCAATTGCAGATGCGTATGCACGCCAATGGCTCCTAAAAGACCGGAAGCCACGACATCACGTCCCAGGGTATAAGGTGTATAGAGCTCCTGAAGATCCTGAGAAACAACCCCCAGCCATTCCCGCAGCTGCATCAGGTTAATATGCTCCTGGCCTTTTATCAGAAGGCTGCTGTCGGGTCTCTGGACATGGTAGATCTCGCGGGTGAGTAGCTTTAGCAGCGTCGACTTGCCGCAGCCATTAGGCCCCAGAATAGCAACACTCTCCCCATCATGCAGGGTGAGATTAAAGCTTTCGAGAACCTTGCGCTCCCCACGAAAGGCCGTGATATTCTTCAGTTCTGCCAAGGGCATTGAGGGCATAGGTACACCGCCTCTTTCTGTGACCTGCATTCAGGTCAATTTGGTTTGATTATAATGATCTAACGGTCTGATATTTATACCGTATTTACGCAAAGAAATCTCTCAGACCGCCATCTCTTAATCCTGCTGATTCGTCAGAAATCTTATTTTCCACAGCTTTCTGATCTATTCAGACTCTGATCTCTCCAATGCTGCTAACAGATCCTTCAGGCTCTGATTCAAAACAGAAAGAGCTTCCGCATCCAGCCCGGCAATCAGGTTCAGGCCATTTTGCACATGATGGGGCAAAACCTGTTCGATCAGCTCAAAACCTTTTGAGCTCAGTTTCACCAGCTTGCTACGGGCATCATCGGGATTGGGCATCCGCTCAATAAGGCCTTTTTTTTCCAGCTGTGCCATACGATTGGTCATAGTACCGGACGTTACCATCAGAGTAGAAAAAAGCTCCGTTGGCGCCAGGCAATAAGGCGCACCGGAACGCCGTAACGTTGCTAAAACATCAAACTCCGGCTGATTTAAACCGTACTCCAGAAATACCTTCTCTATTTTGGGCGAAAGCATCGCGGAAGCCCGTTTCAGTCGCCCCAAAACCTCCATTGCAGTCAGATCAAACTCAGGCTTTTCCCGCTGCCACTGGGCCATGATGGCATCGATCGCGTCCGTTTCGTTTTTCACTTTTTCACTCATAGGTCAGCTCACTGGCTTTAAATTTATCTTGACCTCAAGATAAATCGGGTTCAATCTAAATATATCTCGACATCAAGGTAAATTGTTTTTCTGCGTATGTCGACACTTACCAGACAAATACTGGGATTTACATTGAGGTATTCCATGAATCCATTTGCACTGCTGTTACTCACAGCACTCGGCCCCGCCAGCTGGGGCAGCACCTATCTGGTGACATCGGAGTTTCTGCCGGAGGGTATGCCCTTTACCGCCGCTGTGATCCGTTGTTTACCGGCAGGGATTTTACTGATCGTTTTAAGCCATCTGCTCAGCAAGTCGCCCTTCTCAGGCAGGGTCTTCACCAAGGTGTTACCAACCAGACAACAATGGCCAGGACTATTGCTGCTGTCTGCGCTGAATATCGGTTGTTTTCAGGCGATGCTGTTTGTTGCCGCTTACCGTCTGCCAGGTGGTTTAGCCGCCGTAATCGGCGCAGTACAGCCCCTGATTCTGCTACTGATGATCTGGGCACTACAGAAACAGCCGCCGGGCAGAATTGCTTTTACCGCCTGCATAACAGCCATCATCGGTATGGGGCTACTGATTCTGTCTCCGGTAGAGGGTGAAGTAAGCGGTGAACAAGTCAGCTGGGATCTGATCGGTATCGGTGCAGCCACCTTGGGAGCTTTAAGTATGGCGCTGGGAGTTTATCTCTCCCGCTATGGCCGGACGAACAAAACAGGGCCAGGGCAAGGCGAACCAATCCGGAATAAAAGTGCAGAACTTCCCCTGATCACACTTACCGGCTGGCAACTGACCTTAGGTGGCCTGATGTTGCTGCCACTGGCTCTGGTTCTGGAACCGGCCCTGCCAACACTGACCACAGAGAATCTTCTGGGTTATGGCTATCTGTCACTGTTTGGCACCCTGATCGCTTATCTGCTCTGGTTTCAGGGCATCCGTAAGCTGCCTGCGGTGATGGTTTCCACACTGGGACTGTTAAGCCCGCTTACCGCCGTAGTACTGGGCTGGATCTTCCTGGATCAGGCCCTTGAAGGCTGGGCGATGACAGGGCTGATTTTAGTCATCGTCAGTATTCTGACGGTTCAGCTCGCTCCCTGGATACCGGAAACCTTCAAACGCTTAAGGCCTGACCTCAAACACAACAAACCCACTCGCATTTAATATATTTATTCCGCACAAAAAGGTAACGACCATGACATCCGTACAGAATGTAATTTTACAACGCCGCTCCACCAGCAAATACCAGCCGGATTATGTGATAGATCAGGGGGTACTGGAGCAACTGGTGAGTCTGGCGGGGTATTCCCCCTCAGCCTATAACCTGCAGAACTGGCGTTTTATCGCTGTAACCACACCGGAGGCGAAAACACGATTAAAAGAGGCGGCCTTCGGACAATCCCAGGTTCAAGCTGCTTCGGCAACCTTTATCGTTTGCGGTCAGCTGGCAGCTCATAAAGCATTGGAGCAACGCCTTAACAAGTCTGTAGACACAGGCATTATTCCGCAATCCATTGCAGACAGCTGGGTTGGTGCTGCCAGTCAGAGCCACGAAGGCAATGATCAACTACAACGGGATGAAGCCATTCGCTCTGCGTCACTGGCTGCAATGCCCCTGATGCTCGCCGCTGAAGAGATGGGGCTGGCCACAGGGGCAATGGGAGGATTTGATAGCGAACAGCTCAAACGTCACTTCCCACTTAATGAAGATGATCTGCCGGTCATGCTGATTACCATTGGCAAGGCGACCAAAGGCAACTGGGCTCAAAAAGCCCGCCGCCCTCTGAAGGAGATACTGACCGTCATCTGAGCAGGTTATGGTTCTTCGTCAGATGAGCCCGGCGATGGGGAGATCCGGTACAGTTTTCCACTGTCAGTTGCCAGATACAACAGCCCTTCGGGACTTTGGCTCACATCCCGGATGCGCTCATTCAGAGATTCCAGCATTCGGGTTTCCCCCACAATCGCTCCCTTCTCATTCAGATGGATATGATTGAGATGCTGCTTTACCAGGGCACCGGCAAACAGGTCTCCCTGCCATTCAGGGAAGGCTTCGCCGCTGTAAAGCAGCAAACTTGAAGGTGCAATAGAAGGGATATACACACGTGCCGGATCAACCATACCCTCTTTATGCTCAACCCCAACAGAAATCGGCCCCCAATACTCTTTACCCTGGGATACTTCCGGCCAACCATAGTTGCTACCCGGCTCAATCACGTTCAGCTCATCCCCGCCTCTGGGGCCATGCTCAATCGCCCAAAGGCGTTTACGGGCCGGGTCATAGGCCAGACCCTGAGGATTTCGGTGCCCAAAACTCCAAATCTCCGGCAGCGCATCGTCACGTTCATTAAAAAAAGGATTATGGCGGGAAGGTTTGCCGGTAAAGGTCACCCTGAGAATACTCCCGGCATGGGTCTGACGATTCTGGCCATTTGGCCGCTCACCACGATCTCCTATGGAGAAGTAAATATATCGCCCCGGATCAAAAGCGATCCGGCTGCCAAAATGATAATCTTTAGAGGTGCCCGAGCGGGTTTCAACCAGCACCTGCCAATCTTCGATACCGTAGTGATCATAAGAGTTACCCGCTAACTTAAAGCGCGCTAATACAGTAACGGGCCTGTCATCATTTTGCTTCACTTCCTGCACCGGCAGCGCACTGTAAGTGACATAAACCCAGGGTTCCTGTTTAAACTCCGGGCTTGGTTTTATATCCAGCAACCCCCCTTGTCCGTCAAAATATACCTCAGGCACACCAGTCAGATAACGAACATCACTTCGGTTTCGGGAATAAAGCCCGATACGCCCTGCTCTTTCAGTAAAAATCATCGTCTCTGAATCAACAAACTCAAACGCCCAGGGTAGTTTCAACCCTTCATGAACCAAGGTTGTTTGATAGTCTTTATTCCGGCTACTGTCTGTTATCCCGCTTGCAAAAGCACTGTTCACTGAAAACAGCAGCAACAGCGAAATAACAGATGAGCTAAGCTTTAAACGCATACCTGAACTCCTCTTATCAATCTGCCCGTCAATATCATTTGACCGGCAATGTCTTCGCTCACCATAGCAGAAGTCCTGTTTCTTTTTCACAGGGGGCTGACAAGGTTTGAGCTGCCACAACATCCCGGCCACTGGCCATCGCGCACCAAAACAACGCACAAAAACGCTAAAATACACCAAAATAGACCATAAAACCCATCATACTCAGCATAAAACCCTAAAAAAACAGGCATAACTCTTGCATTTTACTACGTACAACGTGACTATCGTTGCTCCTTATTACCCACCCCGGCGATCCCGGTGGTGGGGCTTTTTACGAGGCGGGTAATCCCTGCTAAGTGAGGTCATCATGTTATCTGCTTTAATCCGCCCTATTCGACGGACAGACACTCTGTCGGTTGCAAAACGCTATTACAGTTTATTCGAGGGCTGCTTTCTGGTCGCTCTGGGTATTTGGTTTCTGAAATCCGCAGGACTCCTGGTCAGTGGAACCGCTGGTTTATCCCTATTACTCATGCGTTGGATACCGGAACTCAGTTTTGGCACGCTGTTCTTTATCATCAACCTGCCTTTCTTTGCTCTGGCACTTAAAACCAAGCCTCTTGCGTTTGCTTTCAGAACCCTGCTTGCAATGCTGATGGTATCAACACTCACCGATCTGATGATTTTGCATATACAGTTGGAAACGCTACCTAAGGTAATCGCTGCTCTTGCTGCGGGCGGGCTTGTGGGTGTAGGGCTGTTGGTTGTCTTTCGGGAAGAGAGCTCTCTGGGAGGAATTAATATTCTCTCACTCTGGCTGGAAGATAAATTTCAGATACATACCGGAAAGTCTCTGATGTGGTTTGATGTGACACTGTTACTGGTTGCCGCAGTCACAATTACCCTGGAGCAGTTCGGTTACTCTCTGCTTTGTTTTGTCGTCATGAGCTCTGTGTTGCGCCGTTACCATCAGATGAACCATACCGCACCGAAATCTGAGAAAAGCTAATCTGCATGAGAAGGACGGTCGATGTTAGGGCCTGTTATTCTGCAAGCATTTCTTTCAGAGTAGAAACCATAAGTTCACTTTCCTGAGCCAACGGAATGGCCAGTGACTTGGCTATATCATATTGGCCCGTATCAAGATGCTGCTCCATACATCCGGCATAAGCAACCAGACGATCAGCACCAAAGTTAGCAGCAACACCTTTTAAAGTATGAATCGCCATCGCCAGTTCCTCCCACTGCTCTGAGCGCACCGCCTGAAGAAGCTCACTAATCAGCTTCGGGATTCGCTCAAAGAAGTGGTCAGATACCGGTGTAATATCACCATCAAACAATTCATTAAGCGCTGCCAGAGTTCCGGAATTAATCACCGGAACCCCTGAGAAGTCAATTCCCGGCAATAAAGGATCAGCCTGACCGAATTGAAACTCTGAACCCTTCTGCCGGGCCTGCTGTGCTCTCGCTTCCCGGCTCGTCAGTGGTTCAAGATATACCCGAAGCAGTGATTCAAGCTGTCCGGGCCCGAAGGGTTTAGGCAAGTGGGCATCCATTCCCGCCTCAAGGCAACGATCTATTTCCGGCCTGGTAACATAGGCGGTCATGGCAATAATCGGCAGGCGATCCTGCTCACCTTTATTCTCGTGGGCACGGAAAAGCTGAGTGGCGGCCAAACCATCCATTACCGGCATCTGGCAGTCCATAAGAACGAGGTCAAAGCTGTTCTCTTTTTTCAACAACTCCAGCGCTTCCTGGCCATTGGTCGCTGTCGTCAGCTGGCAGTTAAACTGACGCAGATTAGCCACTGCAACGATACGATTCACCTCATTGTCATCCACCAGAAGGATATGTTTATCTGACAGGTCCAGTGGTTGCTGGTTATCGGGCTGAGTTGCCTTACTAACCAAAGGAGGGGATTCGGGTTTCAACAGGGCTTTTTCTAAGGCCCGGTGCAGTTCATTGCGGCTGAAAGGCTTAGGAATCAGACTGACAAATTCAACGCCTTCAGCCTGCTGACTCAGGGCCCTGCCCGTATAGGAGGTCAGCAAAATCATCCGGGTATCACGCAGAACCGGATGACGGCGTATTGCCTTGGCCATCTGCACACCATCCATTCCGGGCATCATCATATCTGTCAGCACGATATCAAAAGGGCGTCCTTTATCTGCATGCTGCATAAGAGTATCCAGTGCGTCCTGCCCCTGATCTGTACTCAGGTAAAAAATACCCCAATTGGCGCAGTACTGCTCCAGAATCAACCGGTTTGTGGCATTATCATCAACAATGAGAGCCCTTAAACCTCTAAGATCTTTGTTGGCAGTAAATCTTTCCAGCGTCACCGATGAGGATTTAAGCGGAACGGTAAAATGAAAACGACTACCCTCTCCCTGTTCAGACTTAAGCCAAATCTCCCCTCCCATACTGGCAATAATTTCACGACTCAGTGTTAAACCCAACCCGGTCCCACCATAGTTACGTGTCGTGGAGCCATCTGCCTGACTGAAGCTA
Source organism: Oceanospirillum sp. (assembly GCA_048268485.1). Taxonomy (GTDB): domain Bacteria; phylum Pseudomonadota; class Gammaproteobacteria; order Pseudomonadales; family Halomonadaceae; genus Oceanospirillum. Next base: position 18,403 of record JBLWVL010000034.1, on the reverse strand, counting down.
TCAAAAATTTTATCCTGGGCAGCAGCTGAAACACCTATCCCTGTATCTTTTACAGTAACATGCAGCTTTATCGTTCCATCATCGTCTAAAGCCTCAAGGTCTGCACTCAGGGTAATTTCTCCCTGTTCGGTAAATTTAATCGCATTGCCCAGCAAATTAGCCAGCACCTGGCGAAGCCGGGTAGGATCTCCCTGAACGAAGGCTGGCAGCTGATCGCTGATCATCGCTGAAATTTCCAGTCCCTTGCTCTGCGCCTGAGGTGCAAACAGTTTAGCGGTCTCTTCGAGACTCTCCCGAAGGTCAAAATCAATTTGCTCCAGATCGACCTTACCCGCTTCGTACTTCGCCAGATCAAGAATACTGTTCAATAGGGATAAAAGTGCTTTACTGGAGTTTTGCGCAATGCTGAGGAAATTTCTTTGTTCATCATCGACCCGCGTCTGAGCTAACAGATCCAGCATTCCCAGAATCCCATTCATTGGGGTACGGATTTCATGGCTCATATTGGCAAGGAATTCAGATTTTGCCTGGGCACTTTTCAGGGCATCCTGGCGGGCACACTCCAGTTCATGGTCATGTTTCTTGCGCTGGGTAATATCCCGGAAAATGGTAATTGAGCCTGAAACCTCATTCTGGGTCTGAAAGCGGGCGCTGGTCACCTGCACAGGCACTAGAGTGTTATCAGAAAAACGACGAAAGAACTCATCCTCGCTTTCATAAATTTTCCCGGTCGCCGTCACAAGCCGGATAGGACAATGATCAATATCGACTGGTTTCCCACCACTGTCGTAATGGACATGAAAAAGATCGTGGGCCCGTTGCCCCAATGCCTCCTCCGAACGTATGCCCAGAATTCGCTCAGCGGCCTCATTAATAAAAGTCACATAGCCATCTTTATCCTGAACAAAAAGCCCTTCCGCCATACGCTCAGTGATTGCTTTCAGGGTCTCTCGCTCTTTGGCCACGGCTATATTTGCTGTTTTGTGGCGATAATATCCTGCGGCAAGACTTGCAATAAATGCCAGGTAAATCAGCTGTACAATAAGACCGGTTCGGTAAATCCCTTCCAGTTCATCAGCCCGGGTAAAGCTAATAATATAGGCTCCGGTTTTACCATCCAGATTATTGACTGGAGTAAAGAGTGCAGCATAACGTTGCCCCTCTAACTTATGACTGAGGCCAAAGGCATCTCCAGCGCTCATCATCTTTCGGATATAAAACCTATCGTCCCTCATCAAAGATTCAATACTTTTCTGCAACGGCGGTATCTCACGGGGAGAACCCAATTTGGCTCCCACATCTTCGATCAGAAAGTTATCGTTAAGAGCATAGTCTTTATAGATGGAGCGTTCACTGGGATAAAGCAGCGAAAACACCTGTTCTTTATTAAGCACAAAGCCAAACAGTTCATTGGGAACTAAGGTCTTTAGCTGTTGCTCAACAGTATCGAAAGGAACACTACTCTCAACACTACCGATATGCTGGCCTTCATGAAACAGAGGGAATACAAAGCGGAAACCGTGGAATAAACGCCCAGTTTCAAACCCTTTAACTGCTTTATGTTCTGTATTTACCCGATAGACAGAAGGGCGGATATCAAACAGTGGATCACCATACTTCAGCGGCCGGTGAAAGCGTAACAGGCTTAACCCATTGGCATGATGGAAATGTAATTGGCGTACGCCTCGTTCTTTCAGGCGTAAATATGAAGGATATAGCTTGCGTAGTAACATGCCCCGTGCAAAATCCTGAGCATCCCCCTCTGTTACGGCAATTTCATGAACCAGAGCGGTAATTTCGGAGGTATTGATCGTTTCATCAAACAGAGTCTGGGCAACTTCAGACAGTCCATTCACCACGGATTTATAGGCAACCTGCTCCTGCATCAGGCGGGCCTGAATCTGGCCATCTGACTCATAACGGATAATAAACTGCAAACCCAGCACGCCAATTAATGACAGCAGAATAAAACCTGAAAGAGCTCTGACAAAGACGCTCTGGATCACTTGGCAGCCCCTATCAGGTTGACCTTGAGTTGAAACCACTGCTGGCGAATAACATCGTATGCAGCATCTGTCACTGGCTTAGCGCCATATCGCAGGTTACGGCTCCAGGTCTGCATCATCTTCTGATGCGCTTTATTATCCTGCGGTGCAAGGCGAAGCATCGCATCTCGAACCTGCTCAATAAACTCGGGTGCCAATGTACTGCTATTTGCAACCAGTACAAAACCCGGGACGGGCTGGGTTTCATCGATAATTCGTAGCCCCAGATGATGATAGCGTCGGGCAATCTGGGTTTTCATACCACCAAACTGATACTTGCCCAGAATTACATCAAGCGCCACACGCTCATGGCTACCGGTATAATCATAGCTGAAAGCACCATCTTCCAGACTCATCCCCTGCCGTTGCAGGTAATCTTCTGTTGCCAGATAACCACAGGTTGATAGTGGCTGAGTCAGCGCCACATCATAGTGATGATTAGGGTTAAGAGAAGCACCACTGTCAGCAAAGTGCACAATAGCACAGGTATAGTCTGAACGACCTTTACTGTCCAGCAACTGTACAACAGGAATAATATGCTGACTTTTCTGGGTGACGGCAACATAGGGTAAAGGCCCGAGATAGGCGATATCCACCTGGCCTGAAGCGATGGATTCGATCAGGGCTTCATAGTTCTCATGCCAGGCCAACTCAAAGGCGTAACCGGTTTCTTTTTCCAGAAAATCAATAAAAGGCAGATATTCCAGGGTAACCTGCTCAAGGCTTGCCATAGGAAGGGGAGCAAAGCGAATAACAGGGCGGTCTTTCGGGGTTGCAGTTAAATGACCATGATTTTGTACGTAAGCCAGGGATTCATTTGCGGCTACGGGTAAAGCACTCAATATCAGGCAAACAAGGCATAAAAAAGTCCTATCAACACGACAACACAAATGCTTCAGCACGATATGACTCCCTTATGAATAAGGTACAGCTTAACCATACGGGTATTCTATTAAAACATGCAAAACAAAGCCATTTTTATTAATGTTTTTTCCTGCTCTTAAAAACCAAAAAGCCCATCGCAGGTTTCTGCAATGGGCCTTGGGGTATCGGCTTTTCAGGCCACGGACAAAAATCCGTGACTAAGCAGCTATCAGGTCTTTTTCCTGTATCAGGGCACTTGCCGCCGCCAGTACTGCATTCAGGTTCGCCGCGACCGTATCTTCGCTGATGGCAACACCGGTATTTACCGCATCCCCCAGCTTCACCTGTACATAAGTTACCGCTTTTGCATCACTTCCGGCAGACAGAGCATGCTCAGAGTATTCTGCAATCTGCACGGGCTGCTCAATATAGGCAGACAGGGCTTCGGTCAGAGCATGAATAGCGCCGTTACCGTCACCACTCAGCTCAATAACCTGATCACCACAACGAATGGTTGCATTCAGGAAGTCATTATCACTGCGTTCCAGTTTATAGGTCACCAGCTCAAATTGCTGTTGGGTGTTCAGGTAGTGCTGCTGAAACAGATCAATAATTTCCTGCTGCTTCAACTCGCGAGCCTGCTCTTCGGTGTACTTCTGCACTTTTCCGGCAAATTCGATCTGCAACCAACGTGGCAATTTCAGGCCCAGCTCAGCTTCTAAGATGTAAGCCACACCGCCTTTACCGGACTGGCTGTTGATACGAATAACGGCCTCGTAGCTGCGGCCCAGATCCTTGGGATCAATTGGCAGATAAGCCACTTCCCAAGGCTTGGATGCATCGTACTTGCTCAGACACTTCTTAATCGCATCCTGGTGGCTGCCGGAGAATGCGGTATAAACTAACTCACCAATGTATGGGTGACGTGGGTGTACTTCCAGATTAGTGCAGGACTCATAAACCTGAATAATTTCAGTCACATCTGCCAAATCCAGCTCAGGATCGACGCCCTGACTGTACAGATTCATCGCCATGGTGATCACATCCATATTACCGGTACGCTCACCATTGCCCATCAGAGTACCCTCGACACGGTCGGCACCCGCCATCACACCCAGCTCTGCGGCGGCTACCGCACACCCCCGGTCATTGTGGGTGTGCATACTGATTTCCAGGCACTCACGGTGTTTAATATTGCGACAGAACCACTCGATCTGATCAGCAAATACATTAGGTGTGGACATCTCCACCGTTGCCGGCAGGTTAAGAATAATCTTACGTTCCGGGTCCGCGCCCCACTCCGCCACAACGGCATCGCAAACTTCAACGGCAAAATCAAGTTCTGTACCGGTAAAGCTTTCTGGTGAGTACTCTAAGCGCCACTCGGTATCTGTGTGCTTTGCGACACGCTCTTTTACCATACGCACGCCATTTACAGCGATATCAATAATCTGGTTGCGCTCTAAACAGAAAACCTGCTCACGCTGTACGGTTGAGGTGGAGTTATAAACGTGAACGATCGCTTTCTTAGCACCTTTCAGCGCTTCAATGGTGCGATCAATCAGTGCTTCCCGAGCCTGAGTCAGAACCTGGACTGTCACATCATCAGGAATCATGTTTTCTTCGATCAAAGCCCGTACGAAATCAAAGTCTGGCTGCGAGGCTGCCGGAAAACCTACTTCGATCTCTTTAAAGCCGAGTTTAACCAGTAGCTGAAACAGTCGTTTTTTCTGGGCAACGGTCATAGGGTCGATCAATGCCTGGTTACCATCACGCAGATCAACACTGCACCAGGTTGGTGCTTTGTCGAGTACCTGATTCGGCCATTGGCGATCAGGCAGATTGATGGTTGGAAAAGGACGATATTTCTTATGGTCAAAACCGCTCACGGTGAGCTCCTTACATGTATTTGCCTGAATGCTTATGGGTTAAGGCGTCAGGCCAGTCTTATTCAGTTATCACGCTGCTTAATTTGTAATCACTTTTTTTTATCGCTATTCCGGGTAAAGAAAGCGTTGGCAGGTGCAATACGCTGCCCTTAATCAGCTGGCTCTTGTGAAGCGCTGCATTGCACAAGATGGTATCCCTTTTGAGGTAAGTTCCTGATACGCCGAGCAATAAATGCGTAACGATAACAGAACGAGGCCCAGTGCTGCCAACGGAAACCAGTATATAAAATTTGCACTGCATCAGGATTGCTAAAACGCGCCAAAAAAATCAGATTTAGCAATAATATTCCAATTAACAATGGATTTAAGCAATTTTATTTTTATATAATACTTTACATCAAGCCTGAGCATTAATATTAGATATAATCCCGCAATTTAAAACCTTCCACCCGAAACTCCTGGGAGCTAGCTTATGACCAAACTTGACCGTACCGACCGCCGAATCCTCGAAGCCCTGCAGCAGGATAGCCGGATCAGTAATCAGGACCTGGCGGAAAAAGTCGGTCTGTCACCTTCCCCATGCTCACGACGCGTTAAGCAACTTGAAGAAGCAGGGTTTATTGATCGTTATGTGGCGCAGTTGAACCGCTCAAAACTGGGCCTGAAGCTAACCGCCTATATACAGATCGCACTGGACCGCCACACCCCTGACCGCTTTGAAGCTTTTGATAAAGTGGTCAGCCGTTGCCCCGAGGTGGTGGAGTGTTATCTGGTTACCGGTCAGAGTGCTGATTACACCGTTAAAGTCGTTGTACCGGATATGGAATACTTTCAGGCATTTCTTCTGAACACCATCACCCAGATTCCCGGTGTAACCGGTGTTCATTCAAGTTTTGTTATGAAACGGGTCGTGGATACAACTGCAGTTTCTTTACAGCATCTGGGGTAAAATACCCTGCAACAGAATCACCATCCATTTTTCAGTGCTGTAACGGAACACTTTTTATGCCTGCATCCCAAAAGAACACCTCATCATCAAAAGCAAACCCCTGGCAGCAGGCTAAAGCCGCTAAAGAAAAAGCCATCAAAAAACAACAGGCCAAAGCCAATGGCCTGCACCCCCGCAACCCTCACCGGGGTACAGAAGGAAAAAGCGACAAATACGACTTTGATCGACTCTGCCAGCTGATGCCAGGGCTGAAAGAAAAGCTCACCACGACGCCCCGTGGCGATACGTCTATCGATTTCAGTGATCCTGACGCGGTCAAAATGCTTAATGCGGGTTTGCTCTACCAGTTTTACGGTATTCAGTTCTGGGATATTCCCCCGGGCTACCTCTGCCCTGCGGTTCCGGGCCGGGCTGACTATATTCACAACGTCGCAGACCTTCTGATGGCCTCCGGCCAGCGCAATGAGCCGCCCAAAGGCAAAAAAATCACGGTACTGGATATAGGTACCGGTGCTAACTGTATCTATCCGATCATCGGAAGTCAGGCCTATGGCTGGTCATTTGTGGCATCCGACAGCAGCGATATCGCCTTTAACACCTCGAAACAACTGGTGAAGATGAACCGCAACCTGTCCGGTCGTGTGCGCTGCCGTAAACAACAGGATGAATCACAGATCTTTCACGGCGTGATTAAAAAGAAAGAGGTATTTGACCTCACCATCTGTAACCCACCTTTTCACGCCTCTGCCGAAGACGCTCAGGCCGCCAGCCAACGTAAAGTCGACAACCTGGCCAAGGACGATGCAGAACTGAACGAAATCGGTAAAGCCCCTCTGAACTTTGGCGGCCAGCAGCCGGAGCTATGGTGCAACGGCGGCGAAGTGGGCTTTCTGAAGACCATGATCGAAGAGAGTAAAGATTTTGCCGGACAGTGCCTCTGGTTTACCAGCCTGGTATCCCGCAAAGAGAACCTGCCGGAGCTGCAGCAGATGTTAGCCGATGCTGGCGTGGCTCAATCCAAAGTACTGGAGATGGCCCACGGTAATAAGGTGAGCCGTATTCTGGCCTGGAGCTACCTGACACCGGAAGAGCATCTGGAATGGTCCGGGATCAGCTGGGATCTTCCGGCGGATCAGGCGCAGCTGCCCCGTACCGATATTGAGCCGAACGCAGAAGCAGATCTCCCCGGAGAGGAAGCTGATGATTGATGACCCTCTGTTTTATCTGGTTGCTATTCCTGCGGTGCTTATCGTAGGTATCTCAAAAGGAGGTATGGGCGGTGGTCTTGGGATGGTGGCGGTACCCATTATGTCCCTGGCGATCCCTCCCTTTCAGGCGGCAGCGATCATGCTGCCGATTCTCTGTGTCATGGATCTGATCGGTCTTTGGGGCTTTCGGGGCAAGTACGATAAGACCAACCTTAGAATTCTGCTGCCCGCTGCGGTACTGGGCATCCTGTTGGGGGCGCTCAGTTTCAGCCATCTGACCGAACAACATATCAAGCTGATGATCGGCCTGATCGCAACCTTGTTTACTCTGAACTATGCCTGGCAGAAGCTGCACCGTAAGCCCGAAAAGACGACTCAGGCGGATGCCGTCAAAGGCTCTTTCTGGGGCGCGTTGGCAGGATTTACCAGCTTCAGTGTTCACGCCGGTGGCCCGCCAATGAATATCTATATGCTGCCGCAAAAGCTGGATAAAACCCTGTTTGTCGGCACAACAGTCATCTTTTTTGCTGTGGTGAACTTCACTAAACTGATCCCCTATGCCTGGCTGGGGTTACTGGATAACACCAACCTGATGACGTCCCTGGCCTTGCTGATACTTGCACCAATAGGCGTTTATTTTGGTATGTACCTGCACAAACGCATCAATGATTTCTGGTTCTACATGGCCTGCTACGGGCTGCTGTTTGTGACCGGTGTGAAGCTGATCTCAGAGGGCCTGCTTGCCGCATAAAGCGGTGTCAGGCTATTAACCCTATCAGGCTCTTAAACAGGGGCCTCAATCAGAGAGCGATGCGACGGTTTGTTCAGCGATCTGTACCAGACTGGTATTTTTATTCATTGCCACCCGTCTCAGACTCTGATACGCCTTATCCTCTGACACACCATGTTTCTGCATTAACAGGCCTTTTGCCTGTTCAATCACTTTTCGGTCCCCCAGTGACTGGCGCACTTCGTTCAGCTCACTGTTCAGTTGTTGTAAACGACTGGCCTGCTGCTGAATCAGCTCGAATAGCCCCCCCAGTGCTCTGGGGTCATTCGGGGCCCAGGTTTCAGTATCAGGTGCAAGGCCCCCATCAGGACTACACGTCGCTTTATGGTGAATCAAGGCTTCAAGATTGCCATGGTTCGCTTCAAACTCCTCTTCCGCTTTCTGCACCTGCTGCTGGGTTAAACGAATAAGGTCTGATAACAGCAGATGCTCCAGTTCCTGCATTTTGTTGATACGGGCCGTGGCTACTTCAAACCAAATCTCAGTTAAAGACCCCGGGATGCCTGTCTCTCCCGCAGTCTGAAAGAGCTGACGCAGTTTCAGGAGTTCATGACTGCAATCCAATACTTCAATCTCACGCCACCGGGCAATATGCGACCGGTCACTATGACTGAGAAAAAGATCAAAGCAACTTGCCTGAGCATCTCTTAAAAGCTCCAGTTGCTCCAGGCGCTCTGAGTCAAACTCACCCTCTGCAAAACCTATGGCACCACAGGCACGCTCCTGGCCTGCATACTCTTTGCCCTGCAGCAGATTAAACAGTGCGATTAACGCCCGGGCTGTCTCCGGACAGGTGGAGCGGTCTGCAATCTCAAAAACCACCTGTAATAATTTAGAGATCACTTGGCTAAAGTGGCCTGACGCCTCCAGAGCTTTGATCCGGTACTGGGTCACAACAGGGCGAATCAGTCGCAACTGATCAAGACCATTCAAAGCAAATGCCACCCGACTGTAAAAAGAGGCTTTATGGTGCAAACCAAAGGAGAAATTCTTCAGTAAACGCCTTAACGCCCCTTCAGCCTGAACCGACTCATGCAACTGCTGCTCTCTTTCCTGTGCAAAACGCTGCCCTTCTGTCACCAGATAGATATTGCTCAGCCCTCGCTCTTTCTGCAGTTCATGGACAAGTTCAGTTAGTACAGTTACCAGATGACAGCTCTCACTTAACTCATTTAACTGCTTAAGTTCGCTTTGGTGGGCTGCAAGAAAGTAATCAATCGCCAGGGTGTCAGCTGTCATAGAGAAGTCCGCTCCTAAACCAATAACATACAGAAACCGATAACAGGCAATGGCCAAAAAAGTAAAACGACCGTCTCTGTACATCGCTCTCTGTTCAAGAACAAAACAGCAAGAAGCAGACCAAAGGCACTCCCTTCCCTCTTTTCAACCCATGGCCAGACTCATAAAAGCCCTTCCTGACACCACTGGGCACCTGAGAAACAACATTGTTATACCCTCTGCCCTAAAATCATCGACTACCCCACTAAAATTCGCACCAAATACCCTCACCCAGACTCAGCCCTGCACCATAGCGGCCCAACCCTGATTGGATCCACAAAAGGCCGGCCAAGCAATCAGAATATAACATCATGATTTATAAAGATTTTTAAACCATGGCACGCCTAATGCAGATGTAAAAACATATTGGCTCAGGCAAATACAGATTATTTGCGTGCGATTGAGACAAGCAAAGGCGCTTGTACCTCCCCTTTTTTAAAGGCCGGAGTGTACAAGCGCCTTTTTTTATTTTAGCGATTGGAGAACCGATGATGATCCGAAAAAATAAGCCTTTATCTACCACTGAGCGCTCAACCGGAATCGCTGACAAACATTCCGGTGCTATCAGCAAACACCCCAGGGTTAACAGGAAACTCTGGGTACGCACCGCCGTTGCGGTTCTTGGCTCCCTGCTGAGTCTGAGCGCCAGCCAGGCCAGCTCTCTGGATTACCCTGAAAAGGAAGAGCTGAAATTCGGTTTTATCAAGCTAACGGATATGGCACCTCTGGCAATCGCCTATGAAAAAGGCTACTTCGAAGATGAGGGCCTGTACGTCACCCTGGAGGCTCAGGCCAACTGGAAAGTGCTACTTGACCGGGTTATTGATGGTCAGCTTGATGGAGCGCATATGCTGGCTGGCCAGCCTCTGGGTGCCACCATTGGCTATGGCACCAAGGCAGATATCATAACCGCCTTCAGCATGGACCTTAACGGCAACGCGATTACGGTTTCCAACGATGTATGGGCTGATATGAAAAAGAATATCCCCCATGAAAACGGTAAGCCAGTACACCCCATCAAAGCCGATGCCCTCAAGCCTGTTATTGAGCAATATCGCGACGAGGGTAAGGCATTTAATATGGGAATGGTATTTCCGGTCTCTACCCACAACTACGAATTGCGCTACTGGCTGGCAGCCGGGGGCATACATCCGGGCTACTACGCTCCCCACAAAGGAGATACTTCCGGCCAGCTGAATGCAGAAGCACTCTTATCGGTAACGCCTCCGCCTCAAATGCCTGCCACCATGGAAGCCGGAACAATTTATGGCTACTGTGTGGGCGAGCCGTGGAATCAGCAGGCTGTATTCAAGGGAATAGGTGTCCCCGTGGTCACCGACTACGAGATCTGGAAGAACAACCCGGAAAAAGTCTTTGGCGTTTCCCGTCAGTGGGCTGAAAAGAACCCGAACACCCATATCCGCGTGGTGAAAGCCATGATCCGGGCAGCACACTGGCTGGATGCCAACAACAATGCCAACCGACAGGAAGCCGTGAAAATTCTGGCAAAATCATCCTACGTCGGCGCCGACTATGAGGTGATTGCCAACTCCATGACAGGCACCTTTGAGTATGAAAAGGGTGATAAACGGGAGGTACCGGATTTCAACGTCTTCTTCCGCTACAACGCCACCTATCCCTACTACTCTGATGCGATCTGGTATCTGACTCAGATGCGTCGCTGGGGCCAGATTTCCGATGCCAAGCCGGACAGCTGGTACAAAGAGATCGCTAAAAAAGTCTATCGTCCGGATATCTACCAACAGGCGGTAGCCGCCCTGATCGATGAAGGTCAGATGAAAGCCTCCGACTTCCCGGATCTGAGTCAGGAAAGCGGCTTCCGGGCACCACAGAAACACTTTATCGACAATATCGTCTATGACGGCCAGCAACCGAACGCCTATCTGGAAAAATTCACCATCGGCCTGAAAGGTCAGGACAAGCTGTAACAGAACCCATAAACAGATCCAGCACTTAAAAGCGAGTATTGTTTCCGGGGGCGCTTTCCTCCCCCCGGACAGGAGGATAGCAAGATGGCCCTATCGATAAATCAAAACAAACCAACCGGATGGCTTAGAAAAGTGACTCAGGATCGCTCACTGGCTGACCTGCTCAGCCAGAGCGCCAAAGATATCATCCTGCCCACGATTGGTATGCTGGTCTTTCTGATGATCTGGTCTGTATCGGCCCCAAGGGTCATCACCTCACTGGGAGAATTTCCTGGGCCAGCACAGGTCTGGAGCCAATTTGAGGGGTTGGTTGAAGAGCATCAGGCATCCCGTATTAAAGAAGATGCCTTCTATGAACGCCAGGAGAAGCGTAATGCTGATCGCGTTGCTAAAGACCCGACTTACGAGCCTAAAATCCGCAGCTATACAGGAAAGCCCACTTTTTTCGATCAGATTATCACCAGTCTGATCACGGTTCTGGCGGGTTTTGCTGTTGCCACCCTGATCGCTGTCCCGGTGGGCATTATTATCGGTCTCAGCAGCCCGCTCTATACCGCGGCCAATCCGTTAATCCAGCTCTTTAAACCCGTATCGCCATTGGCATGGCTCCCCCTGGTGACCATGGTGGTAAGCGCTGTTTATGTCAGTGATGACCCTCTGGTTTCCAAATCCTTCCTGACCTCCATGATCACCGTGACCCTGTGCAGTCTCTGGCCAACATTAATCAACACCGCCGTTGGTGTCGCCGCTATTCCGCAAGACCTGAAAAATGTCAGCCATGTGCTGCGACTCAGCTGGCTGACCCATGTCATCAAGATCGTACTGCCCTCTTCCATCCCTATGGTATTTACCGGACTTCGCCTTTCCCTGGGCATCGCCTGGATGGTACTCATCGCGGCGGAGATGCTGGCTCAGAATCCGGGGCTGGGTAAATTCGTCTGGGATGAGTTCCAAAACGGCAGCTCAAGTTCATTAGGGCGCATTATGGTGGCCGTAATTGTGATCGGCCTGATCGGTTATCTGCTGGACCGCACGATGCTGCTGATTCAACGCTGGGCCAGCTGGGACAAAACAGCGGTCATGCGCTGATCCACCCGAACCGACAGATAAGAAACAGATAAGAATACGGAGAATACTATTATGAACCGCACACATCTTGAGCTGACCGGCGTCGGTATCGAATTTCCAACTCCTAAAGGTAGCTTCAGGGCTCTGCAGGGTGTTAATTTAAAAATAGAACGGGGTGAGTTTGTCTCTTTGATCGGGCATTCCGGCTGCGGTAAATCCACGGTACTGAATATTGTCGCGGGTCTGCATCAGGCCACTGAAGGGGGCGTATTGCTTAACGGGCGCGAAGTGAACGAACCCGGGCCAGAGCGGGCCGTGGTGTTCCAGAATCACTCACTACTGCCCTGGCTGACCGCTTATCAGAATGTTGAGCTGGCGGTTAAGCAGGTGTTTAAAGGTCAGAAAAGCAAAGCGGAAATAAAAGCCTGGATCGAACATAACCTTGAGCTGGTCCATATGACCCACGCCATGCATAAGCGCCCGGATGAGATATCAGGGGGCATGAAGCAGCGTGTCGGTATCGCCCGAGCCCTGGCAATGGAGCCCACGGTTTTGCTGATGGATGAACCCTTTGGTGCATTGGATGCCCTCACCCGGGCCCATCTGCAGGACTCTCTGATGGAGATTCAAAATGATCTCAACAATACCGTGATTATGATCACCCACGATGTGGATGAAGCGGTATTGCTCTCTGACCGGATTGTGATGATGACCAACGGCCCCGCCGCCACCGTCGGTGAGATCCTTAAGGTCGAGCTTGAACGTCCCCGTAATCGCCTGACGCTGGCAGACGATGCGCAATACAACCACTACCGCAGTCAGGTGCTGAGTTTCCTCTACGAGAAGCAGCGCAAAATAGAGCCGATGGATCAGAAGAAGAATAGCGATGACAGCACAAAAACCACCCGGAAAGGTGTCGAGGTCGCCTAGCCGTTAAGTATCAACCTTGTTGTTGCATACGTTATGCCGGTACACAAGGCTGCCCTTTTTTGAACCCATATCAGTGCACGCTGCACCAGTAAGGAACTCCAGTGTCAGCATCGGGAGATCAATATTAAGGTAAGGTGCTGCCATAACAAAATAACACACTGTTATTAATAGACTTTTTATAACTGGCATAACATATGCAAAACATGATTAACAACAAGTGATCCCTAACGATCACGACCTCCAAAAAGTTATTTTGAGCAATGGCGTTCATTTACGGGTTTAACACTCGTTAATGAACGCCTTTTTTTATGCCTGAAGAAAAACCCTCAGGGTGATAAAGGGTGACACAGATGAAACAGAAACTGGTGGTCGTCGGCAACGGCATGGCAGGTATCAAGGCGATAGAGTCTCTGATCACTCATCAGGGGGCTGAATTTTTCCAGATCACTGTGATCGGTGAAGAAGCCCACCCCAACTACAACCGTATCATGCTGTCACCTTTGCTGGCGGACGAAACCCATTTCAAAGACATCGTACTTAACCCCCTTAACTGGTATCGGGAACACCACATAGATCTGCACCTGTCCGATCCGGCAATCGCCATCGACCGCGAGCAGAAAAGGGTGATCTGCTATTCCGGCCAGCACTTTGAATACGATCAGCTGATTCTGGCCACCGGCTCCAAACCGGCATCATTACGTCTGCCCAACGAGAGCCTTGACGGCATTATGGGGTTTCGGACGCTGGATGATGTCCACCAAATGCAAGACACCGCTAAAACCTACCATCATGCGGTGGTTGTCGGTGGTGGCCTGCTGGGCCTTGAGGCTGCGGCAGGCCTTGCTAAAAAAGGGATGCAGACCACCCTGCTGCACCGAAGCGGCTGGATTCTCAATCGCCAGCTGGACAAGGTATCCGCCGGTTATCTGCAGCAGGAACTGGAGAAACGGGACATCCACTTTCGTCTCAACCGTCAGATAAAAGATGTTTATGGCTCAGAAGGGCGTGTGCATCAGCTGCTGCTGGATGATGACAGCCTTCTGCCCTGCGATCTTCTGGTCACCGCAGCCGGTATCACGCCGGAGATCACGCTGGCTAAAACAGCAGGTCTGGATTATGAGCGAGGCATTCTGGTCAATGATCAGCTGCAAACCACCGATCGGCATATTTTTGCTTTGGGAGAATGCTGTCAGCACAGAGGCGAATGCTACGGGCTGGTTGCTCCGGTTTGGGAGCAGGCTGAAATTCTGGGACAGAATCTGGCGAACCAGCAGCGCCAGCCGGATACGCCTCAATCCATTTATTCCGGTACCCGGAGTGCTACCCGCCTGAAAATTTCCGGCATTGACCTTTTTTCTGCCGGTGAAGTGATCCCACAGGAAGGGGCTGAAGTGCTCTGCTGGAACGACCCAGCTCAACAACACTATCGCCGCCTGATCATGCGCGACAACCGCATCTCAGGGATTTTACTTTACGGTGATATTCGTGAGGGCAATACCCTGTTCGACCTGATGCTGAACAAGACCGATACCTCGGACATTCGTCAGCAACTCCTGTTTGGCACCCTGGATCATCACTTACCACAACCCACGGTGGCGGCCTGAATTGAAACCCTTTACGCCAGACAGACCAGGCCGCAACACCCGTAACCACGGGTCTATCCGGCTTTTTATTGATCACCTTATTGATGACCGGAACCCTGACGATATCCGGGAAAAACATGGAGAACGACTATGAGTAAATCGATCCCATCCGTGGATATTACCCCTTCAGCGATAGCGGAAGCCGGAGCCGGCCCGTGGCAAACCAGTACCACCTGCCCATACTGCGGTGTCGGCTGCGGTGTTGACCTGTCCGGTACAGACGAAAGCATCAACCCTGTTAAGGGGACACAGGGTCATCCGGCTAATCATGGCCGTCTCTGTGTTAAAGGCTCAGCCCTGCATGAAACACTGGGCATGGAGGGCCGGCTGCAAAGGGCGCTGATCGATCAGCAGCCCGTGGCACTGGCCAAGGCACTGGACCGGGTTGCCGATGGCTTCAGACAAACGATAGATGAGTATGGCCCGGACGCCGTGGCCTTTTATGTCTCCGGCCAGTTACTGACCGAAGACTACTATGCGGCCAACAAGCTGATGAAAGGGTTTATCGGCAGTGGCAATATCGACACCAACTCCCGGCTTTGCATGTCCTCTGCCGTTGCGGCCTATAAACGCGCCTTTGGCAGCGACAGTGTGCCCTGCAGTTATGAAGATATTGAGCGGGCAGATCTGGTGGTTCTGGTCGGCTCCAACGCCGCCTGGACACATCCGGTTGCCTATCAACGCCTGAGCCGGGCCAAACGGCAGCGTTCTGGCCTCCTGACCGTTGTTATCGACCCGCGACAGACCGCCACCTGTGATGAAGCAGACCTTTATCTGGATATCGATCCCGGAACCGATGCCTTTCTGTTTAATGGCTTACTGGCTTATCTAGCCCAGAACAGGGGGCTGGACAAGGATTTTATCCGTCACCATACCGAAAACGCAGAACAAACCCTGGCACAGGTCTGCCTTGAGTTCCCCAATCCTGTTAAGGACACCGCACGGACAACCGGCGTTGCCGAAGCGAAAATTGCCCGCTTCTTTCAGCTGTACGCCCAGCACCCGCGCACCGTAACCCTCTATTCCCAGGGGGTCAATCAATCCACCACAGGCGTCGATAAGTGCAACAGTATTATCAACTGCCATCTGGCAACCGGACGCATTGGCGCACCGGGTATGGGCCCTTTCTCCCTGACCGGCCAGCCTAACGCCATGGGGGGCCGTGAAGTCGGCGGCCTGTCCAACCAGCTGGCGGCGCATATGGATTTCACCCCGGAAAGTATCGACCGGGTCGGACGGTTCTGGAACAGCAGGAAGATGGCAACCCAACCGGGTATGAAAGCCGTTGATCTGTTTAAAGCGGTCGAATCCGGCCACATTAAAGCGATCTGGATTATGGCTACCAATCCTGTTGTAAGTCTGCCGGATACCGAGCAGATTGAGCGGGCACTGAAAGCCTGCCCTCTGGTGGTGGTATCGGAGTGCTTTGAAGATGCCGAGACGCTGGATTATGCCGATGTCGTACTTCCCGCTGCAGGCTGGAGTGAAAAAGACGGCACCGTAACCAATTCAGAACGGTGCATCTCCCGCCAGCGGGCTTTTACAAAACCGGAAGGTGATATTCAGCCAGACTGGTGGCTGATCGCCCAGGTGGCCCAGAGAATGGGGTATCAGGACGCCTTTAATTATACGTCCCCAGCGGATATTTTTCGGGAACATGCAGCCTTGTCTGGCTTCGAGAATATTCAGGGGCAACCGGGGGCACGGGATTTTGATATCAGCCTACTGGCGTCTCTTAATGATGACGCGTACAACACACTGAAGCCGGTGCAATGGCCGGTTAATCACGCCTATCCCATGGGTACGCCCCGACTGTTCACTGATCAGCGCTTTTTTACACCATCGGGCAAGGCTCGCTTTGTCACAATCAGCCCTCAGAAACCAGCCTTAGCACCCGACAAAGACTACCCCTTTATTCTCAACACCGGCCGGGTACGGGATCAGTGGCATACCATGACCCGAACCGCCCGTAGCCCGCGATTGTTGGGCCATATCAGCGAACCCTTTGTCGAAGTCGAAACAGGGGATGCCCATCGTCTGGGACTGGAACAGAACCAGCTTATCCGCCTGCAGGGCCATCAGGGTGAATTTCTCGGACGTGTAAAAATCAGCAACCAACTGAAACCGGGCTCTCTGTTTGCCCCCATACATTGGAATAACCGCTATACCAAAGCGGGCAAAATTGACAGTCTGGTTAATGCCTTAACAGACCCGATCTCCGGCCAGCCGGAGTCGAAACATGCACCTGTACAGGTTGAGCAAACCCGGATGCACAGCTTCGGCTTTATGGCCCTTCAGGCCGGTACCCCGCCCCATGAACTGGACTACTGGAGCAGAATACCTCTTGGCCGGGGCGACTGCTTTGAGGTGGCACACGGCACAGCGTTACAGAAAACCCTGTTCTGGCAGCAGCGGCTTCAGACAGAAGGCGATTGGCTGCACTATGACGATCCGAGTCAGGGGATCCATCGTGCTGCCTGCTTTGACGGTGACACCCTGATACAGGTGCTGATCTGCGCCCATCAGATGGAGCATCTGCCGGACCGGGAATGGATCAATAGCCTGATCGGGCAAGCGGTCGCCCCCTCCCAGCGGCTGGCTTTGCTTTCAGGTCGCCAGAGTGAGGGCCAGGCTCAGGGGGCTACGGTGTGCGCCTGTTTTCAGGTGGGTGAACACAAAATCCGTGAAGCGATTCTAGCCGGCTGTGACAGTGCAGAGTCACTGGGAAAACGGTTAAAATGCGGCACCAACTGCGGTTCCTGTATCCCAGAACTGAAAGCGATCATCGCCGGGCAAGCAGTGTTATCGCAGGAGAAGGAGGCCAGCACCGCCTGAGATCAGAGCAGGGTCAGCTTATTGACCAACACCCACGCCGTCTGTCCCTCTTTAAGTGCCATTTTCTGAATCTGCTGCCGTGTCAGACGCAGCAGTAGGTTCTGGGCAGGTAACAAGCCACCACGGGACACTATACTTGCGGTAAAAACACCGGCCGACTCCGTCTCCGGTTCTGGAGAGAGATCAGATACTGAAGCCTGCAGACTAACAAGAATACGATAGAAGCCTCCCGTCTGATTGCCACCGGTTTGTTCCGCTTCAATACGATCAATCCGCACCGCCAACTGATTGTCACAGCTAACAGCCTCAAGGCGACGGTGTGACAACATCAGATCACGGGCTTCGATACGAACCCGCCGCTCAGTTCCCACCAGGATGCCCCCCTGTTCCGGCGTTGGCCCCTGATCACAAACAGCAGAGTCCCCAAACTGGTCTTCAGAGACCACATAAAGCCGTTGAGCACTCCCCTTCAACCTCAGGGCAAACAGGGACCGGTCGCAGCGGTAATCAACCGCAAGGGAACCGGTATCAGAGGTAACAATCCCGTCCAGCAGGCTGGGGATCATCTCTCCCGTCATACCCGGCAACTCAGTACGGCGCAACAGCTCTGTAATGCCACCTCTCGCCACGATTCTCCCCGCCTCCATCAGCAACATCTGATCACCTAAGGCGATCGCTTCCTCAACCGAGTGGGTCACATAGATCACGGGAATAGCAAATCGGCTGCGAAGTCGATTCAGGTAGAATAAAACCTCCCCCTTAGCCGTGCTATCCAGCGCAGCCAGAGGTTCATCCATTAAAAGCAGATCAGGACTGGTCAGCAAGGCCGCCGCAATAGCAACCCGTTGGCGCTCTCCCCCGGAGAGTTCAGCCGGATAGCGCTCAAGCAGAGATTCCAGTTGCAGCAGCTCAATCAGTTCATCCGGTGATATCTGCCGCTGATCGGCCGGGACCC
>JBLWVL010000033.1:0-30956 GCA_048268485.1 Oceanospirillum sp. | reverse complement strand
ATGAAGTTTTAGATCTTTTGGCTGAATTTGCATTCAACGACCCTCAAAAAAGGTACTACATCCTTATTGATAAGCTAGATGAAGACTGGGCGGAAACTGATACTAGGTGTAGATTCATCAGGGCTCTGATTGAAGAAACGAAATCTATGAGGCGCATACCTCAAGTAAAAATTGTTACGGCTCTGAGGCGTGACTTGTTGGACTTAGTTTTTGATAAAACTCGAGACTCTGGATTCCAAGAAGAGAAGTATGAAGCCTATATGGTCCCTCTTATTTGGACCAAGGCAGATTTGAAAAGCTTAATTTCTGCAAGGATTCAGGAGGTTTATCGACGTCAGTATACTTCTTGTAGAGTTATCTTTACTGATATATTTCCTTCGCAAGTTAAAGGAGAAACTGGTGAGGCTATTGATTATATAGTTGAGCGAACCCTATTTCGGCCTCGTGATGCTATTCAATTCTGTAATGAATGTTTTATTGCGGCTTCAGGACGGCCACGAGTATCTTGGAGAGCGATATACGCAGCAGAAGCTAGTTACTCAACAAAAAGATTGAAGTCATTGAAAGAGGAATGGTCTGAGTATTACCCGGCACTCGAGTTTTCGTTAGAAATTTTAAGAGGTCTCGCCATACCCTTTACACGCTCTGCACTGAGTGGCGGAAGGTTTGAAGAGGTTGCGATGGAACTTCATGACCAATCTGAAATTGATCCATGTGTCAAAGTAGTAAGAAAAATGTATGCCGCTGGCTCTAAGGTGACCGAGTCAGAGGCAGTTAGCCAGCTATTAATGTGTTTCTATCATGTAGGTGTGATTGGAATAAAAATTAGTACAAGAGATACGTTTATTTGGTCTCATATTGATCAGCCTCGGGTCTCTAGGAGTGAGATAAAGCGCGCAAATCAGATCAAAGTTCATAAAATGTTTCGCCATGTATTAGAGTCGACAGAGCCCCGTAATTTTTATCAGTCAGGGAAGCCGAAATAGCTTCTCGAGCATTCTACCCGTTCTTCAGGTGAGTTGTGGCGGACGCCCTGTTGCCTGAGTGCTTCTATCTTTTGCAGTCGAGGAAGCAGACCTGTGCCATTGGCGGTCTGAATCGCAAGTCCGGGGCGGGCGTTGAGCTCCAGTACCATGGGGCCACGGCTTTTGTCGATGACCATATCGGTGCCGATATAACCCAGGCCTGTCATCTCCCAGGCACTGGCTGCCAGAACTAACAGCTGTTCCCAATCCGGGATCTCCAGCTGATCGAGAGGGCACAGAGTGTCAGGGTGTTGGGTAATTGGGTGATCGAACTGTACGGCCCGAACGGCCCTTCCCGTCGCAATATCCAGTCCGACACCCACGGCGCCCTGGTGCAGATTAGCTTTGCCATCTGAGCTTGCAGTGGAGCAGCGCATCATCGCCATCACCGGGTAACCATGGAATACGATAACGCGAATGTCCGGTACGCCTTCGTAACTGAAATCGGCAAAACTTTCGTCAAACTCAATCAGATTTTCCACGACGGCGACATCATTCTTGCCCCCCAGTGAGAAGAGCCCAGCCAGAGTGTTGGTGATATGTCGCTCGACATCCTGACGGCTGACGACTGCGCCGGAAGGCTTGGTGTAACAGCCTTCTTTATGGGAAGTTACCACCAAAATGCCTTTGCCACCGGAGCCCTGAGCAGGCTTGATAACAAATCCGGGCCAGTTTTTTACCATCTGATGAATCTTGCGGACATGGACCTGGCTTTCGATAACGCCGATTAGCTCGGGCACCGTTGCTCCGGCCTGCTCAGCGATCAGCTTGGTTTTCAGCTTATCATCCACCAAGGGGTATTTTGACCGGTCATTATAGCGACTGATAAAGCTATGGTTACGCTGGTTCATGCCCAGAATGCCCTGCTGGCGCAATCGTTTTGGCACCTGTAGCCAGTCTTTTACGCAGGATACCGTCTGGCTGAAGTGTTGGCGTATTCTCATGGATCAGTCCTGTGACGGCTTGGCCAGATGGCGGAAGCGGCGCAGTTCACTCAGGCGGTAACCGGTGTAGTTACCCAGCAGCAGAATCAGAGCCAGGATGATCAGTTGCAGTCCGACAAAGTTAAAGGTCAGGTGGCGGATCAATTCGGAGGTCATCGCCAGGTAGACAAGCACAGCGGTAAACAGCGAGCCGCCACCCTGTACGAAGACCTCTTTTGCACCTTCTTCTTCCCAGAGAATTGACATACGTTCAATGGTCCAGGACAGGATGATCATCGGGAAAAAGGTAATACTCAGCCCCTCCAGAAGCCCTACGCGATAGGCGATGACAGTGAACACTGAGATGATCATAATCACGGCAATAATGACGGCGGAGATACGGGCCACCAATAACAGATTCAGATGGGACAGGTAGCTGCGGATCATCAGTCCGGTGCCTACAATCAGCAGAAAACCGATAATACCGGGGGCCAGTTCTGTCTGCACAAAGGCGACGGCAATCAGTACCGGCATAAAAGTACCTGAGGTTTTAAGGCCGACAATAATGCGCAGAAAGACCACGAGCAGAGCTCCAACCGGAATCAGCATAATGGTTTTGAACATGGCCTGCTCTTCAACAGGCAGGCTGTGGATAGAGAAATTAAGCAGGTCCTCAGCGGTGATTTTCTCCCGGGTTGCTGTTTCCGGTGAAATATCCTGGGCGATCATAGAAAAACTGACATCGGACTGGCGACCACCAATCACATCCAGCAAGCTCTCGTATTCGTAACTCCAGATCAGGAGGTTGTCCGGTTTGCCTTCTGTGCCTGTTTGCGGATTCAGCAACTGCCAGCGTTCTTTATCGTTATCCCACACCTGAACCCAGGGCTGTACACTCTGGCGGCGACGGCCATCTTCCAGTGTCAGGGTTGCAACGGTACGGGCCGGTATTTTCTCCATGGAAAGCAGGCTGACCAGAGCCTCCTCGCGGTTCATGCTATTCAGCAGTAGTGCCGCATTCTGATTCTGGGGATCATTCAGCTGGCGCACCAGCTCCCGGGCGAGTGTCGGGTTATCTGCAGAGCGCTCCAGTGCGTCTTCCAGAATGGAAAGCGCGGCGGTTTGTCTGACATCTTCAAAAAATTGTGGTGTAGGCTCTGCTGGTGGGCGAGCCTTATGCTGGGCACTCGCATCAACCAGAAATCGTGCCTTGTAATAAATCAGCTGCTGATCCTTTGCACTGCGTGTTGACCACTCTGCACGGCGCTGGTGGTTATCATCGAGTAACGCAACACCATAGCCTTGCGAGGAGCTGCTCTCGTTGGTCAGAATAAAGTTACTTTGATCACTGGGTATTGCCATGGTGACTTTTGCAGGATCACCGTTGGCAAGAAACTCAATACGGGCTTCCACCTCCCACTGCTGGCGCTGTTCGCCGGGAAACCAGGGAACACCATAGACCGCATGGCGGTAGAAGCTTAGAGCTGTGCCAATAAGAACAAGACACGTAACAAGCAGATAAAAAGGCAGGCGATTGATCATGACTGTATAACATCCGCGTGGGTGTATCAGAGAAGGTTGACCGATTCAGATCAGGGCTTTTGCTTCGGGTGAATATAAGACTTGCCGACATCAATTAAAGCAATGTCCTTAAAGAACTCGCGGCCTAAAAGAATCTGGAACGTCATTTTGCTACGGTCAGCAAGGGTGAACTCGGCTCGCTCCCTTAAACCACCTACCTGAACCCAGGCCTGAATGACCGGGCGACGTTCCGCGTCTTTAGCTGAAGCCTGGATAATGCGAACCCAGCGGACGATAGGCGCTTCAATCTGTTTACCCTTACTCTCTTTTGGCCCATTCGTCTGCAGATTCTCTTTTGCTGCATCTGTCTGTAGGCTCTCTTTTGCTTCGTCCGTCAGCAGCTTCTCTTTTGCTTCATCTGCCTGCAGGTTCTCTTTTGCTTCGTCCACCAGCAGATTGAACCGAACCCATTCCTCTCCATTGCGTTCAAAAAAAACAGGGTCAGAGGCATGGATTGACGACGTTGTCGCACCGGAATCTATCCGAGCCTTAAAGTTAGCCTGAGCGGCATCCAGCCAAACCCACTCCTTGCTTCCCAGTATGACTTTATCCGGGTTGCTGGTGCTCTGGGGGGTATCAGGAGTTTCAGGTTGGCGGGGGGTATCTTTATTCTTCTCTTCAACCAGAACTAATAGTTTATTTTGATTAGCTTTGAGTTGAGAAATGGCCTGGTCGCCTTGTTTGAGCTGTAATTGCAGCTGATCCAGCTGGGTACTTTGTGCCTGATTTTGCTCTTCAAGATTATTGATTCGCTGTTCAAGGCGGGCATCCAGTGACTGTATTGCCTGCAGCATTGGCTTGTCAGAGTTCAGGGTGCAGCCTGCAAGGGTAAATATCGATAGTAATGATAATATCAGATGAGGTGTGCCGGAGCGGTTAGCGCGTTTAAAACACATAATCCTACATAACTCGTTGTAATGGCTATTATTGATGAACGTGTTGGGTGCTTAAGATGGTCTGTCATCGAAAGTGCATTAGTCTACCGGAGTTAACGGTAGGGTTATAGCTTTATAAAAGGTGTATTTTTACAACTAAATTCAGGTTTTTATCTGAGATTAGTTTGGGCGGCTTATGCTACCTTTGGGCTATTACAGAGGGCCGGGTCTTGTTACTTCAGGTCTGCTTTGGTGAAGGCAGAGGTGAGCATAACCACACTATTCAGCAGGGCAGTATGGTGTTTATGAACCCGGATCAGGTGCATGCTTGTTCTGCTCTGGGTGCAGTCTCAGAGCAGAAATGCGATCCCACCCCATTGCAGAATCCGGTTCAATGCCGGGAACTCCTGCATCACCTGATATAAGCCCAGGCCGATTGCAATAAACAGTAAGACAAAACCCAGTGTCGCCCCTGTGATAAAAATCAGGCCTACCGGTAGCTTATAAGGAGGTATTTCGAAGAACTCTTTCTACTTGTTCGCAGAAAACCCGAGTACCGGTAAAGTCCGGCACCCGGTGGGACAAAAGCGGAGAGGCGGCCGCACGCAAGGGAGCAGAGAAATTTAGGTTTTCTCTGTTCTTAAAGTGCCTCATTGTTTTTCAGAAAGAACTTAATCCTTCTTCCCAAAGCGAGTGTTAATTTTTACGATTGCAATGATCAGATCCGCTCAATCAGAATCGCAATACCCTGGCCACCACCGATACAGGCTGTCGCTACGCCGTAACGGGCTTTTTGCTCGGTCAGAATACAGGATAGGGTGCCGGTAATCCGAATACCGGTTGCCCCCAAGGGGTGTCCAAGGGCTAGTGCACCACCTTTGATATTGACCTGATCTGGGTTGATTCCCAGCGTTCGTATGGCATAAAGAGGAACCGCACTGAATGCTTCGTTGATCTCCCAGAAGTCGACTTGGTCCGCCGTTAGGCCTGTTATCGACAACAGTTTTTCAACAGCAGGGACAACACCTTCGCCCATGGTTTCCGGTCGTACACCGCGATCAGCTACAGCAAGGATTCTTGCTGTGGGGGTCAGGTTGTGCGCCTTAACGGCCTCTTCTGAGGCGAGGAGCGAGAGAGCCGCACCGGATGTCAGAGGAGAGCTGTTACCGGCAGTGATCTGCCCCTCTTCTGTAAAGACTGACCGGAGTTCTGACAATTGGTCGGCACGGGTATCGGGACGAATGCAGGCATCTTTGGCAAAAGGGCCATCAGGGCCCTCAATGGGAAGAATTTCACCGTGAAAGAAGCCTTCAGCCTGAGATCGGGAGGCTTTTTTGTGGGATCGCTCGGCAAATTGATCCATCTCACTCCGCCCGATGTTATGGCTTTCTGCGAGTGCCTCTGCCGTTAACCCCATATTCATGGCGACGGCCATTTGATACTGCTTGAGGGTCTGAACACTTTCCGGCAGATCCGGTACCGTCAGAATACCTTGCTGGAAGAGGGCCGGGCCCATGGGAATTCGGGTCATGTTCTCGTAACCGCCTGCCAGAGACAGTTCCGCTGCACCGGAGGCGATATTCAGAAAACCGGAACGTAGGGCAGCGATGCCGGACCCACACTGTTGGTCGATGCTCCGGCTGGCACATTGATCCCCAAGCTGGCTCTGGAACAGGGGGTAGCGTCCGCCAAAACTCCACTGGTCTTTGACACTCAGGGCACACCCGATACTAAGATCGTCCGGGGCGGTTGCGGCAACGCCGGTTTCTGTCAGGGCGTTATCAATCAGTTTTGCCAGTAGCAGATCGCCTCGTTCATTGGCGAAGGCGTCGACTTCCGTTTTTTTAGGATGTGCCCGGCTGAATGCCGTGCGTTTGTAATGGGTCAGGTATACCGGTTTCATGGGGTAGCCTCCAGTTCGCACCAACGGCTGATAAAGAGCGCGTAGGTTTTCAGCGTTTGTCGGATCGATTCAATATTGACGCACTCATCGACCCCGTGGATATTTTTAGCGACGGGGCCATAGCAGGTTCCGGCGGTACGGCTATAGAAGTGAAACGCTCTCAGGTCCGTGGTACAGGTTGAGATATAATGGTTTGGCTCTGCCTGGGTCAGACTGCGATGGGCTTCAGACAGGGTACGAATCCCCCCATGCTTCAAATCAACCAGGTGCCCTTCAGAGCGGAAACCGTGAAAGCGCACTATCGGTTTCTGATCGGCAAAGGCGGGTTCGCGTAAGGCTGCCTTTTCGATGCAGTCACTGACTTTCTGCATAATCTCATTGGCAGACATGCCGGGAGGGAAGCCAATACGTCCCTCGAGTTGTGCGTGGGAAGGTACACTGGATGCCCAGTTCCCACCTTCAATCTTTCCGATATTGAGATTAAAAGGTTTCTCGATCGTATCGTAAGGTGGCTGACGGTGGTGCTCGTTCAGCTCCTGTTCCAGCTCTTTTAACCAGGGCAGAAGCAGCTGAAGCTTCTCAATGGCGTTAATACCGGCCGAAGTATCCAGGACATGAACCGGTCGTCCTTTGACGGTTACTTTAAACCAGAGTACCCCAACCTGAGCGCTGTAAATCTGAGGGCCAAAGGGCTCTGGGATCAGTACAAAGTCGCCACCAAACCCCTGTTGCAGGCAGGCCAGTGCACCATTGCCTGAACACTCTTCTTCAACCACTGCCTGAATGTTAATGGGAGACGTGATCTTCAGGCCTGAATTCTGAACCGCTTTGACCGCATAAATCATCGCGGCGACGCCAGACTGCATATCTCCCGCTCCCCGGCCATACAGCCAGCCATCCTGACGCCAGGGCTCGTTGGGTGGCCGTGACCACATATCGGAAGGTTCAGCACTGACCACATCAAGGTGACCATTGAGTACAAGGGTTTTTCCTTTGGCTCCCGGATTGATCTGGGAGACCAGATTGTATTTGTTCTCATGATCCCAGGGCACGGGAACGTACAGCGAGTGACTGCACAGTGCACTGTGCTTCATACCGACACGCTCAACCGGAAGCTGCAGTGCTTTCAGGCGTTCCTCGACAACATTCAGTACGCCCTGCTCCTGGTTGAGTACGCTGTATTGACCTACCATGGCTTCGGTGAAGTCGAGCACCTGATCAAACAGCTGGTCACAGCTCTTTAGGATTTTTTCTTCCTGTGACGTGATCTCAGGGGTTGGTGCTAAGGTTTTTTCTGGAATGTGGCCATTGGTTTGAGGCATCACAGACCCTCCTAACAGTGTTAAACACTCAGGTTTTATGGATTAAATGGAGTGATCGCTGGCTCTTAAGGGTCAGAACGCCCCGATCTGATCTGGAATGATCAGCTCAGCCTCAGTCTGTTCCAGCAGGCTCTCCAGGGAGATGTCCCGGGCTTTTTCGCGCAGTACCAGTCCCTCTGGTGTAACATCCATGACGGCTTTGTCCGTTATGATGCGAGACACGCAGTGTTTTGCCGTCAGGGGAAGTCGGCACTGTTTCAGAATTTTGGGCTGGCCTTTTTTGTCACAGTGGGTGCTTAGTACGATGATCCGGGGTGTTTTCTGTGCCAGTTCCATAGCACCACCAATTCCCGGGGAGAATTTTCCGGGAATCTTCCAGTTGGCCAGGTTGCCATACTGATCCACTTCGAACGCGCCGATCATGGTCAGATCCAGTTTGCCCCGCCGGATCATGGCGAAGGACACGGCACTGTCAAAGTGTGCACCACCGGTTTGGGTGGTGACATAGTTACCCGCCGAGTCGATCATATTAGGGTCGATGTCACTGATTTCCGGTTGTCCACCAACGCCGAGAATGCCATTTTCCGAATGGATAAGGACTTCCATCTCTGGGGTCAGGTAGTTAACAACCTGGGTGGGCAGGCCGATACCTAAATTGACAATGCTGCCGGGGGGAATATCTTTGGCGGCCCGTTCAATAATACGGTTAGTGTTTGACATGATGTGGCATGACTCCGTATTCATCGGTGAGTTTTTCAAGAACGACAACATGGTTAATAAAGGCTGATGGAGTATGGATGTTATCGGGCTGCAATGCTCCGGCCGGTTGGCAGTTGGCTGTTTCAGCAATCACCGTATCCGCTGCCATGGCCATCAGAGGGTTAAAGTTAATAGCGGCCCCATGGTAGATCAGGTTGCCGTAGTCATCGGCATTGGCGGCGTGCACCAGTGCAAAATCAGCATTCAGTGCCATCTCTATTTTGTAGCAGCAGCCCTGATACTGAATCAGTTGCTCAGGGCTGGTGATCTCGGAGTCGATACCGATATCGGACAGAAAACCAAATCTGCCGGCACCGGCGGTTCTGATTTTTTCCGCAAGAATGCCCTGGGGGTGAAACTCAACCTCGAGGGAGCCTTCATTCATCTGGCGAATCGCTTCCCGATTGAGACCGATATGGGTCGTGATCAGTTTACGGACGCGACCCTGTTCAATCAGCTTGCTGATTCCGAGCCCGAGTTCATTGGCATCGTTTTTAATCAGGGTCAGGTCGGTTTGCCCCTGTTTCAATAGTTCATCGATCAGGCTGAAGGGGGTGCCTGGGCAGCCGAAGCCGCCCACCATAACAGAAGCACCCGATGGTATTTGCGCAATAGCCTCTTCAATGGCTGTGAGTTTGTTCATAGTTGCTGCCATCCGGCTTATAGGTGAATACTGGCCAGAAATTTCTGGGTTCTTTCATGCTGGGGGTTACCAAAAACTTCTTCGGGGCAACCCTGCTCAACAATGTAGCCACCATCCATAAAGATGACCCGGTCTGCGACCTTGCGGGCAAAGTCCATCTCATGGGTGACAACCATCATGGTCATGCCATCCGCTGCAAGCTTCTCCATGACAGCAAGCACTTCGCCGACCAGCTCCGGGTCGAGGGCCGATGTTGGTTCGTCAAACAGCATGACATCCGGGTTCATGGCTAAGGCGCGAACAATGGCAACCCGCTGTTTCTGACCTCCGGACAACAGATCCGGGTAGACATCTTTTTTATCCGCCAGACCAACGCTGACCAGGAGCTCCATCGCTTTGTCGGCAGCCTGCTGCTTGTTCTGTTTCAGCACCTGAACCGGGCCTTCAATGATGTTTTCCAGAATGGTCAGGTGTGGGAACAGATGAAAGTGCTGAAAAACCATGCCCAGATTGGTTCGAACCTGACACAGATGTTTCTCCCAGGCTTTTCCTTTAAGTCTGGTATCGTTGATCAGAGTGTCTTTCAGGTAGATCTCGCCACCGGATGGCTCTTCAAGATGATTCACCGCCCGTAATAAAGTGCTTTTGCCGGAGCCGCTGGGGCCGATGACGACAATCACTTCACCGGGTTGGATCTGAAGATCAACTTCCCGCAGCACTTTGAGATCACCAAAATTTTTCTTAAGGGCATTAATACGAACAATTGGCTCTGACATCGTTTATCTCCTTGCCGTTTTCATGTGCATGCGCCTTTCAACCAGCTGTAGCAGAAGTGCGATGGTGGTTGTCATTACGGCGTAGAGGAGCGTCGCAGCCAGATAGAGTTCGAAAGGCTTATAGGTGGTGCCCACCAGCTGCTGGGTTTTCATGGTTAACTCAACCAGTGTGATGGTGGAGACCAGAGAGGTGTCCTTCACCAGAATGATAAAGTTGTTGCCCAGTGGTGGAATAATGTTCCGGATCGCCTGAGGCAGAATAATGCGTCGCATCGCCTGAGCGCGGGTCATGCCAATGGAGAGAGCAGCTTCGGTCTGACCGAAGCTGATCGATTGGATGCCTGCACGAATGGTTTCTGCATTATAGGCGCCTACATTCAACGCCAGACCTAATACGCCGGAGGTAAATGGAGACAGATCCAGCCCAAATTGAGGCAAGCCGTAGTAGATCAGAAACAGCTGTACCAGTAATGGTGTTGAACGTATCAGCCAGATGTAAAAACCCGCGATACCCTTAAGAAGCGGATTGTGCGATAGCTTGGCCAGAGCCGCTGCTAATCCGAATACCAGACCCAGAATCAGAGAGATAATGGAGATGTATAGGGTGAGTAGCGCAGCTTCTGACAAGATCGGCAGATATTGGGTGATAATGCTCCAATCAAACATCAATCGTGTCCCCTTAGCGGATATCGGTACCGAAGTACTTGTTGCTGATTCGCTCGTAGGTTCCATCTGCCTGCATTTGCATCAGAGCTTTGTTGATGGCTGTTTTCAGTTCAGGCTTGTCCTTTTTAAGTGCGATACCGACCAGTTCGCGATACAGAAGCTCACCAGCCATCTCAATAGGTGCCCCTTTGTCTTTGATCGCCATAAGGCCGGTCAGGCGAGCGGTAATAAAGCCATCAATTCGGCCGTTCTGAACCTCCATCATCATCTGAGGAACACCTTTGTAGGTGCGGATTTCAATCTCAGGGGCGTTTTTGCGTAGCCAGTCTTCGAAAGTTGTGCCTAGTGTTACACCAACCTTTTTGCCGTTCAGTGCATTCAGGCCGTTAAAACCGGCTCCTTTCTTTACAAATAACTGTGCGCCGTCTTTGTAGTAAGGTACGGAGAAGTCAATGGCCTTAAGACGCTCAGGGGTAATCGCCATGGAGCCGATGATGGTGTCGTAACGATTGGCCATCAGGCCCGCAATAATACCGTCCCAGGCGGTGGTAACCGGTTTGCCTTCAACACCAATGCGCTTAGCGATCTCTTTACCGATTTCCACATCAAAACCGGAGAGTTCACCTTGCTCGTTGACGAAGTTAAAGGGAGGGTAAGCACCTGTAAGGGCAAAGGTAAGCTCATTATTGTTCTGAACATCTTCCAGGCTGTTGCTGGCCATTGAGTGTCCGCTAAGGGTTAAGGTCAGAGCCATACAGGCTGTGGTCAGGGCTTTTTTCAGCATCTTTGTGTCCTCGTTATTTTTATTTACAGTTCCCCTGGCAAGAGAGGGATGCTCTTGCCTGAGGTTTGTTGCTTTGAGTTATTGGGATGGCCTCAGCCGTTATTGGTCTGTTGCCGGATCAGCTCTGCAGCTTGTGACTCAGCTCTGTCAGGGACTCATCCAGCCGTTGGATCAATTCGTCGATTTCGGATTGGGTAATCGTTAAAGGGGGGCTGACCAGAAAGTGATCACCTTTCAGGCCGTTCAGGCTGCGCCTTGGGTAGATCAGTAAGCCCTTATCTTTCGCTATTTGGGTGATTTTGTTGAAAATATTCATTCCGGCAGGCCAGGGCTCTTTACTGACAGGGTCTGCAACCAGTTCGACACCCTGCAGAAGACCTAACCCCCTGACATGACCTATTAATGGGTGCTTCTCTTTGAGCTGCTCAAGCTGACTGCGCAGATAGCGACCCATTTTTTCTGCATGATCAACAACACCCTCTTTATGCATGGCGGTCATAATGGCAACACCGGTTGCACAGGCTAAAGGGTTGCCGGCGTAGGTATGCCCATGTTGAAAACCTCCTGCCTTGAGAATGGGATCAACCAGTTCGCTTCTGGCGAGCATCGCGGCAATGGGGTAGTAACCAGCCCCCAGCCCTTTGGCAAGAGCAACGATATCCGGCTGGATATCCCAGTTCTGATACGCCAGCCATTTACCGGTACGCCCCATTCCTGAGAGGACTTCGTCAAAAATCAGTAAACAGCCATGCTGATCACAGAGTTGTCGAATACCATCCAGATAGTGCTGGTTCAGCATTCTGGCTCCGGTGCTGGCGCCACCAACCGGTTCGATAACGATGGCCGCGATGGTTTCACCACCGGCTTCTTCGATGATGGTTTTTGTTTCGTTCAGTACCTGCTCAATATGAGCCTCAACCGACGCCTCCTTAAAGCGATAGAGATCCGGTGAAGGTACTTTTACTGAGGTTGGGGTGATGGCTTCAAAAGGTTCTTCAAGGGGGTGGTAGCTGGTCAGACCCAGAGCACCCAGCGTGCTACCGTGGTACGACGGGCGAAGGGATACAAAGCGCGTACGCTCAGCCTGCCCGATGACAAAGAAGTATTGGCGTGCAAGTTTTATGGCACTTTCAACCGCCTCAGAACCACTCCCCACAAAGAAAACTTTGTCCAGGTGCTGATCTGAAATATCCGCCAGTTGGTTAGCCAGGTGAATAGCCGGTTCGCTTTCAAACTGGGTGCGATAGCTGAAGGCGACTTTATCTAATTGAGCCTTCATTGCCGCTTTAATTTCGGGGTGGTTGTGACCCATATTGCAGGTGATGGCACCGGCGCAACCATCGAGATAGCGATTACCCTGTTCATCCCAAAGGTATATGCCGTCCGCGTGACTGATGATGGGAAGGTCGGTGTTGGCCTGATAAAAGAGGGCGCTTTTATTTAACGTTTTTTTAGTCATCATTGTTCTTATGGAATCCTTGAGCTGGGTCGGCCTGTTTTGGATTGTTGAATCGATTATAGGTGTGGAAAAAAATATTTTAAATTATAATGTTTTTTCATTAGTTGATGATAAAAACTCATTAACTTTTAGGCGATATTACTTGAGATCGTCTGGATAGGGTATAGCGATAAAATAAGAGCAAAAATATGCCGGATATAAATCTTAACTCTTTGAAATCACTGGTTGTTTTTAAAACTCTGTATGAGACGGGAACCGCCACAAGAACGGCTTCGGATTTAGGTATTACCCAGTCTGGGGTCAGTCGATCCTTGGCTCAGCTGGAAGAGAACATCGGTATGCCGCTGTTTATGCGGCATAAAAAAAGACTTGTGGCATTACCCGAGGCGGATGAGCTTTACAGTGAAATTATTCGCCTGATGGGTAATCTCGAAGAGATGAAGCACAGTATTGTTGCGTTGAGGGAGTTTGGCGCCTCCCGGATGCGTATTGCGTCAGCACCGGCTTTGGGGTTTGGCTATGTACCAAGACTGATTGCCCGTTTATTGCAGGTGAACAATAAATACAGTTTTTCATTTGATATTTTGTCAAGCCCTGATGTACTGCGCTCGGTAGAGTCCGGCCACTTTGATGTGGGTTTTGTTACGTTACCGGCTTCCAGTCAGGTACTGAAGGTGGAGGCGCTGTTTGAGGTGGAGGCGGTATGCCTTGTTCCGTCAACACACCCGCTGGCCGACAAAGAGATGATCGCCATCCAAGACCTGGAGGGTGAGCATCTTGTGATTCCAAATCAGCCTAATCTTGCAGCCGACCAGTTGCTTCTGTTGATTGCCCAGCACGACATTCATATCAGCGGTAAAACGGAGTCTAATATCGCTGCGATCTGTAGCTTAGTGGCCAACGGTGTGGGTATCAGCCTGATTAACCCTTTGACCGCCCATGATATGGATATGCACGGGCAGCTGGCCATTAAGCCTTTTAAACCATCTTTCAGATACCGCTTCGGCCTTGCCTACAGAAAGAACTGGTCTGAGAACCGACTTATTGAGCTATTGAAGGCCAATTTACCTGATCTGAACGAGTACACTCATAATTCATCCCATGATCATTGAGTGGGAGGTGTTTATAGCTCATGGATACTTAATCGAATCGCTCCGGCGATAAAAACACTGGAGAAGAGCCACTTCTGGATATTTTGTCCGGTTTCGGTAATTTGGATTTTTTGATTAACGATACAGATGCTGGTAGCGATCAGCAGATCAAAGATAATACCTGTGATCACCAGAATGACTCCAAGATACAGGTATTGAGCGATAACAGAAGCGTCATAACTTTGCTGGCTAATAAACTGTGGCAGCAGCAGGGAGCAGAACATGAGGGCTTTAGGATTTAGCAGGTTGGTCAGAAAACCTTGCCGGATCGCCTGTAACTGCCGCTGATTTCCAGGTGAAATCTTCTTTTGAGACAGGGAGTCTGCAGAAAGAATCTTCCAGGCGAGAAAGAGCAGATACGCCGCGCCTACCCACTGCACCGCTCTGAGCAGCCCGGGGTGAGCTGCCAGCAGTGCCGCCAGGCCCAGGGCGGCCAGCAGCACATGTAACCCCCTGGCTGCTGATAACCCTATCGACGTCATGAGTGCCTGCTTCATACCTTTGGCCGATGCCGACGCCATCACCAATGCCATATCCGGGCCTGGTAAAAGATAGGCTGCTCCTAAGGTAAAAACATAAACGGAAAGTTCAGTAAGGCTTAACATCTGAGGGGCTCCGGTCTCTCTGTTCTGGAAACGTTATTATCCCTAACTGAGGGGAAATAGGATTGCTATCTCTGCCTTTATTTGTTGATATATCGGAAGAATATTTCGATATAAGGTTTATTTTGTAATGAGTCTTTCTGGTGATCGGACGGGAACGGATCGTTCTAAAATCCGTGGGTCTAAAGAACAAGGTCTGGATGACACGGACCTGCGTATTCTTGCTTTGTTACAAAGAGAAGGTCGGTTAAGTAATGCCAAGTTGGCGGAACGGTTAAACCTGAGTGAAACCCCCTGCTGGCGCAGACTGAAACGGTTAGAGACAGAAGGTTATATCGACGGTTATCAGGCCAGACTAAATCGCCAAAAGCTGGGTATGGGGGTGGTGGGCTTTGCCCAGGTGACCTTTGGTGATCACTCAGGTCAGGCACCGCTGGAGTTTGAGCAAAAAATGGCGCAAATACCGGAGATTCTGAGCTGTCACAATGTTTCCGGGGACTGTGATTATATTTTGCAGATTGTGGCGAAGGATCTGGAAAGTTACGGTGACTTTGTCCGGGATCAGTTGCGCGTTTTGCCAGGTATCACAGCGATCCGTTCCAGCCTTGCTTTGAGGGAAGTTAAAACAGGCTATCGGTTGCCGGTTTGAACTTTGGTTTTTGATGGCCGTTTTAAGCGGAATAAAGTTCTTTCTCAAAAGAGAATAACACGCTTCTGATAAGAGTTTATGTTTAAGAATGGAAACACTTCTTGTTAACCCAAAGTAATTGATTTAATTGGGATAAATTTGAAATATAAACAGAAATAAACTCGTAATTTGTCATTGCATTGACTATAAATAGTGCAAGACTGACATTTAGCTGCACAGGCTGTAGCAGATGTATAAAGCACTTAATGATGTATAAGCACTTAATAGTTAAAGTACTCGACAATAGACGAGGGTAGACCGATGAAAGCTGATGCCGGTGTTGTCACCGAGTTAAACGCGGCTCTGAAAGGGCAGCTAACTGTGATTAACCAGACATTTCTTCACGCCCGTATGGCGAAAAACTGGGGGTTGGAAGAGCTCAATAGTCATGAGTACAAGGCTTCTATTAAATCAATGAAGATGGCCGATGACCTGATTGAGCGTATTTTATTTCTGGAAGCCTTACCGGGTATGCAGGCGCTGAATCGTCTTTATATCGGTGAAAATATTCCGGAAATGCTCTCTGGTGACGTCAAAGTGCATACTGAGGTTCGTGATCAGCTGCTGACAGCCATTGAGGTGATGGAAAAGGCTCAGGATTATGTTTCCCGTGACCTGCTGACCGAAATTCTGGAAGAAACAGAAGAGCAGATCGACTGGATCGAAACTCAGCAGTGGCAGATCGAAAATGCCGGTATTCAGAACTACCTTGCTGCACAGATGGAAGATTAAGGGGACGTATCATGAAAGGTCATCCAAAGGTTCTCGAACACCTTCAACTTCTGCTTAATAATGAGCTGATGGCTCGCGATCAGTACATGGCTCACGCGAATCAGTTTAAGGATTGGGGGCTGGATAAACTCCACGAGCGTCTGCATCATGAGATGGAGGAAGAAACAGAGCACGCTGAAGTGATTATGGAACGCATGCTGTTTCTGGAAGCTGAGCCGGATATGAACGGTCAGGAGCAAGCGAATGTTGGCCGTGATGTTGCCAGCATGTTCCGCAACGACCTGCAGGTTGAATATGATGTGGGCAATGCTCTGAAAGAGGCAATTGCTGTTTGTGAGCAGGTGCAGGATTACATCACACGCAAAATGTTGCTTCAATTATTGGATGATACCGAAATGGATCATGCCCATTGGCTTGAGCAGCAGCTGAGACTGATCGATATGGTTGGTGTTGAGAACTATATCCAGAAGCAGATGGCCTGATGTTGAAGGGCGACGATAGGTAGCGTTGATGACCGGTGCCTGATCGGCCTTTTGTTCCTGGCTGTCAGCGTTGGCTGACGGTGTAAGGAATTTCAGTGCTAAGTGCTGGAAGACTGCAGGTAAAAGATAAAGCCGGAGTTAATCTGAGATTCAGATGGCTCCGGTTTTTTTATGGGGATATTGACGTATTACACTCATTTTCTCTTTTGCTAAGCCGCTATACTGTTCTTGGCTCTGTTGCTTGGTGAGTCACCAGGCTATTGACGATTCACTAGGCGGCTTGTTGCTGTGGCAGGGGTTCAGTGCGGGCAACCACCAGCTCTGTCGCCAGATAAGCAGCCGCATTGATGCGAAGTGTTTCATCCATAATTTGCCGTGTGTCTTTAACACACATGCCGCAGTTATGGGCGATGCCTAAGCTATCACGGAGTGCTTTTAGTGAGTGATCTCCGGCGGCGATGGCTTCACGAATCTGAACATCTGTCACTCCGGCGCAAACGCATACATACATGTTCTATACCCCAGTCTTACGTCTATAGGAAGAATACTAGTGATAGTGTTTATCATTTGCAAGAGTTGATGCGAATTTTTCTTGTTTGTATTGGCTGAAACTGTTTTGCTGCACTATTGAATTCATCTGATGTCCGCCTATCCGGCACTGACTCCCTTAACGTAAGAGAGGCTACCTCCGTATGCAGAGGCTGATATACTGCAGCAACCGTATCGGTTAGGTCGTTATTCTTCTGGCGGGTCCAGCCGCAACAGCTATATTATCCTGGTAAAAAAGGCGACATATTTGATGAGATCTGCATTGGCGAGAAAAGGATGGGTTCTCCTGAGTTGGCTGGCTTTTCTTTTTGCTTCTCAGGGTTATGCTGATAATCGGGTGCTGACGTTAGGTACAGGAGGGGTTACAGGACTGTATTACCCTGCGGGTGGTGCGATTTGCCGGTTGGTAAACCTGAGTCGTCAACAACATGGTATTCGCTGTGCATTGCGCAGTACTTTGGGGTCGGTAGAGAATCTTCAACAGGTAATGGCAGGGCACCTTGACCTGGGGGTATCTGAAGCGGGGCAACTTGAAAATACATATAGGGCTAATAGAGCAAAGGGGCAGCCAGGATCGGATCTGAGAACTTTGGTGGGGCTGTACCCTGAGCATATTTCTATTCTGGTTCGTCGGGATTCCGGTATTAAACGTTTTGCAGATCTGAAGGGTAAGCGTTTTAACCTGGGTAAAAAGGGGAGTAGTCAGCGGGTTACCCTCGATATTCTTTTGCAAGCCAGGGGGTGGAAGCGTGATGACTTTTCTGTACTTGAGGAGCTGGCCCCGGTGGAGCAGGCTAAAGCACTGTGTGATAACCGGATTGATGCGACGTTATACGTAGTGGGTCACCCTAACGGCGCTATTAAAGAGGCGATCCGTGATTGCGATAGTCTTCTGATTGGTCTTGAAAAAAGAGATATTGAAGCTTTGGTTGCTTATAGCCCCCACTATCAGGCGCTGACTCTGCCCGGCTCCCTCTACTCGCCTTCCCAGCCTGACGTGCGGACAGTGGGGGTTAATGCCACCCTGTTTACCCGAAGCGATCTCTCTGATGATGCTGCCTATGCCATTGTGCAGTCTTTATTTGAGCAGTTTGAGGAGTTTCAGCAGTTGCATCCTGCTTTTAAGCCCCTAAAGGCCGAGGGGATGGTCAAAACGCCCTTAGCTGCGCCGAGGCACCCTGGTGCTCTGCGTTATTTTCGCGAAAAAGGCTGGCTGAACTGAAGGCTTAGCTCTTATCCGGTTGCAGCGTAACCGGCAGGGTTAGCCTGAAGTGGGCACCGGAATTATCCTTATGCCCCGGTAGACTCTCAATCTGCCCCTGAAGCAGTTGATGAACAATATTGTAGCTGATATGCATGCCCAGCCCGCTACAGTCCTGGTGCCGTTTACTGGTGACAAAGGGCTCAAATAGTTTCTGATGCCAACCCTCCGGTACCCCGACGCCATTGTCGGTATAGTCGATCTGTATAAAGTCAGCTTGTTGTACCGTTTCAACCTTTTGCTTCGTTTCTGTAAGCAGGATAATACTAATATTTATTTTCCCTCCGGGTAGCTGCTCAAAGCCATGGATTACAGAGTTTATTATCAGATTATTAAAAACCTGATAATAGCTGCCGGGATAGCTGTCGATTATCAGCTGATCCGGGCCGTAAATCTCGATTCCCGGCCGGCAATTTTTAAGCCTTGGCTGAAGAGACAACAGTATCTCATGCAGATAGCTGATAAGGTCGAAGCGGCGTCTCTGTTCACTGGACTGGTCCACTGATACTTGTTTAAAGGCACGGATAAGTTGGGCGGCGCGCTCCAGGTTTCTGCAGATCAGATCGCTGCTTTCCAGTGTTAACGCAAGAAGTTTTTTTGAGTCAGCATCCCTCTTTTCAGAACCCGGTTGCGTTTCAAGGCGTTTTGCTTCATCCGCCAGAAACGTTGCCGCGGTGAAGCCGATGCCGATGGGGGTGTTGATTTCATGGGCCACGCCTGCAACAAGCCCCCCGAGAGCGGCCATCTTTTCTGACTCGACCAGCTGCTTTTGTGTGGTTTGTAGCTGGTTCAGGGTTTGCTGCAGTTCCCGGTTTCGGTCTTCAAGTTGTTCTGTACGTTTTGCAACCCGCTGTTCCAGCTGTTTGTTCAGGTCGGCCAGTGCTTCGTTGGCACTTTCTAGTGCCTGCTCTGCCTGTTGGCGCTTTTTTATATCGTCCAGCATGGTGCGGCGCATACTGTTGAAAGCAGAGACAACATCGTTCAGTTCATCGTTGTGAGGTCCGCGCTTCAGTTCCAGAGTCTGATCCAGGTGATCGAGCTTTAAGCGCCGGGCAAATAGCGCCATGGTGCTGAGGTGACGGGTGATCAGGTGGTGGAACAGGGTCAGAATAAACACGGAAACCAGGAAGGTTTTAACGCCCTGTGTCGCTAAAATAAGCAGCACCTTATCTGCAAGACGCTGATAGATATCTTCAAGGCTGACAATCAGCGTCAGCTTTCCGACGGTATGGCTTTTGTCGTTGTGATCCTGATGGGTCAGTGTGTAATTATGTTGCAGTAGCTGGCCGCTTTCCGGCTTACTTCCGGCGAAAAAAGCTTCACCGTAGGGAGTCGTAATCTCCAGGTAACGGACATCCGGTAGCTGGAGCAGGCCGTCCAGCTGAATTTGAACCTGTGCAGGATTAATCTCCCACAGGCTGTTAGAGAGGCTGCGGATGGAGCTGGTTTCGATCTGGTACAGGCGTTTATCAATATCGGAGCGTTCGTAGCGGTAGTCATTCCATAGCTGAAAGCCTGTGGCAAAAAGAGTGATTAAAGAGCTGTAAATCAGAATGGCTGCCAGCAGGCGCACGCCCAGAGGGTTGTGGTGATAAAAGGTTTTTATTCGCTGCATCCGGATAACCTTTCAGGGCGGAATAAGGAGAAGTTTTGCGTTGTAAAAGCATAGTGCAGTGACCGGCGTTGTTTGGGCCATGGGCTGACGCTGGATTTATCCATAGGCCTGCGCTGTATGTTGGTAACCGATGCTTGTCTGCCTGATGGATCACTTGACCCATTGTCGGTTTTTTTTTCTTAAAGTGGAATATTTATGCATCGCTTGGCACGCAAGGAGGTTTAGTTGGCGTGAAATACGGTCATGGCATGCCTGACTTTAAAGTACCTTTGGATGGCCTCCTGTTATAGCCGACTTTATATGTTCGGTCTGAAGCAGGAGGAACGATGTAACCAAGCTTCGTGAGGGTAACTTGGCTACATCGTTCGATAGCGGATAAAACCGATTCCCGGCTGCGGCTGGTTGATAATGATAAGAAGGGTTGCTATGTCACTGAAATTGAAGTCTCTCAAAACGAAACTGGCTGCTACTGCGCTGTTCTCTGCAGTGGGTATGGCTGCATCTCTGACTCCGGTAACAGCGAGTGCACAAACATTCGTAAATATTGGTACCGGTGGTCAGACAGGTGTTTATTATGTTGTAGGTCAGTCGATCTGCCGTTTGGTAAACCGTGGTACCAGTGATCATGGTGTTAAATGTACGGCTCCATCTACCGGTGGCTCCGTGGTTAACATCAATGCGATTCGCCAGGGTCAGCAGGATATGGGTGTTGCTCAGTCTGATTGGCAATACTACGCCATGAAAGGTGAGAAGCATGAATCTTTCATCAAGCAGGGGCCATACAAAAAACTGCGTGCACTCTTTTCTATTCACGGCGAGCCATTCACCGTCGTTGCTCGTGCTGATTCCGGTGTTGAACACTTTGATGATCTGGTAGGCAAGCGCGTTAACCTGCAGAACCCAGGTTCCGGTACCCGCGGTACTATGGAACTGATCATGGACGAGAAAGGCTGGACTAAAGATACCTTCAAACTGGCTGCTGAGTTAAAAGCATCTGAGCAGGCTCAGGCGCTGTGCGACAACAAAATTGATGTCATGCTGTACAACGTGGGTCACCCATCCGGCGCTATCAAAGAAGCGACCACGTCCTGCGATGCTAAAGTGATTCCGGTAACCGGCCCTGTGATCGACAAGCTGATCAACAACAACTCTTTCTATGCTGAGGCCAGCATCAAGGGTGGTATGTACAAGGGTACGGACAAGGATGTAAAAACCTTTGGTAATACAGCAACGATGGTAGCGTCTGCTGATGTTGATGCAGATTCTGTTTATCAGGTTGTAAAAGCGGTTTTTGACAACTTTGAACGCTTCAAGCGTCTGCACCCTGCATTTGCAAACCTTGATCCTAAGACCATGATCTCTGACGGTCTGTCTGCACCCCTCCATGAAGGTGCGATCCGTTACTACAAAGAGCGCGGCTGGATGTAATCCGTTTACTTGCGCAACTCAACGGCCGGCCTGAATGGCAGGCTGTTGAGCACTGTTTTTAAAGGTTCACCTTTTTTAAACCCTCTGCCGTCAGACTACTGCGTGCCATGTCTGACGGGAGAGGGCTTTTTCTGTCCTGAGCCTGATCTTTTTTAAGGAGCTGATATGTCAAATCATGACAACAGACCGAATGATCTTCCTCTGCCTGACAGCCAAGCCGCAAGTGAGCAGGAGCTGCAGGAGATGGTGTCAGCCAATGATACCGGGGCGCGTATTCCCCATGGCTGGCAAGGAAGAGTCCTACTAGGTGTCGCGCTGCTTTGGTCTCTGTTTCAGCTATGGATAGCTTCGCCACTGCCGTTTTATGACTGGCCGGTTATTGGCAGTTTCGGCATTTTTAATGACACAGAAGTCCGCGCCATTCACCTGGCATTTGCTACTTTCCTGGCTTTTACAGCCTATCCGGCATTCGCCCGATCCTCCCGTCATACGATTCCGGTTGGGGATATGGTGTTATCGCTCTTGGCTGCCCTCGCGGCTTCTTATATTTTCGTGTTTTACGATCAGCTGCTCAGTCGGCCTGGGTTGCCAAATACACAGGATGTGGCTGTGGCAGTAGCCGGTTTGGTTCTGCTGCTGGAAGCGACACGCCGTACTCTGGGGCCGCCACTGATGATTGTGGCCATGGTCTTTCTGGCGTACTCGCTGGCCGGGGCTTATATGCCGGATATCATCGCCCATAAAGGGATTGATCTCGAATCTCTGATCAATCACCAATGGCTAACGACGGAAGGTGTCTTTGGTATTGCTCTGGGGGTTTCTTCCAGCTTTGTTTTCCTGTTTGTGCTTTTTGGGGCTTTGTTGGATAAAGCGGGAGCCGGTAACTATTTTATTCAGGTTGCTTTCTCTCTGTTGGGACATATGCGTGGCGGCCCTGCAAAGGCGGCAGTGGTTTCTTCCGGCCTGACCGGCCTGATCTCAGGTTCGTCTATTGCCAATGTGGTGACAACCGGTACCTTTACCATCCCGATGATGAAGCGGGTGGGCTTTACCTCTGAAAAAGCCGGTGCAGTTGAAGTGGCTTCATCGGTGAATGGGCAGATTATGCCACCTGTCATGGGGGCTGCGGCTTTTCTGATGGTCGAGTATGTGGGAATCTCCTATGTTCAGGTGATTACCCATGCTTTTCTTCCTGCATTAATCTCCTATATCGCGCTGATCTATATCGTGCATCTTGAAGCACTGAAACAGAATATGCAGGGATTGCCGCGTCGGGCAGAAATTAAAGCCTGGCACCTGCGCCTGATCGGGATGTTGACAGGCTTCCTGTTAACATGTGGTACAGCCGCTATTGTTTATTACGGTATCGGCTGGATGAAGCCTGCCTTGGGGGATTTTGCCTCTCCGGTTATTGCCGTTCTGTTGATTGGTGTCTACGTCACTTTGGTTCGTATTGCTGCGAAAGTGCCGGACCTTAAACTGGATGATCCCAATGAACCCATGGTTCAGCTACCGGAAGTTGCGCCAACGGTTAAATCCGGCCTGCATTTTCTGCTACCTGTGGTTGTTCTGGTCTGGTGCCTGATGGTTGAGCGTCTTTCCCCCGGCTTGTCAGCGTTCTGGGCAACGGTTCTGATGATTGCGATTTTATTGACTCAGCGTCCGTTGATCGCCTTTTTCAGAGGTGAGGCAGGTCTTAATGTTAAGATTCGTCAGGGTTTCGATGAATTGGTTGATGGCCTGATTACCGGTGCCCGCAACATGATCGGTATCGGTATTGCGACCGCCACTGCGGGTATTATTGTTGGTGCTGTATCACAGACAGGTGTAGGGTCGGTACTGGCAGATCTGGTGGAAGTGCTCTCTATGGGTAATCTTTTACTGATGCTGCTGCTGATTGCTGTACTAAGCCTGATTTTGGGTATGGGTC
This sequence comes from Oceanospirillum sp., assembly GCA_048268485.1. Taxonomy (GTDB): domain Bacteria; phylum Pseudomonadota; class Gammaproteobacteria; order Pseudomonadales; family Halomonadaceae; genus Oceanospirillum. The sequence goes on along the minus strand of JBLWVL010000033.1, from coordinate 7,802 downwards.
TGCCAACGACAGCAAACTATATCGTCGTTTCCTCTCTGCTTGCGCCTGTGGTAATTACCCTGGGTCAGGAGGCGGGACTGATTGTGCCTCTTATCGCGGTGCATCTGTTTGTGTTTTACTTCGGTATCATGGCTGATGTAACTCCGCCTGTTGGTTTGGCTTCCTTCGCCGCAGCGGCTGTATCCGGTGGCGATCCGATTCGTACCGGCTTTGTGGCTTTCGCTTATAGCTTGCGTACTGCAGCACTGCCTTTCCTGTTTATTTTTAATACGGATCTGCTGCTGATTGATGTGACCTGGGCTGAAGGGATTCAGATCTTTATCGTTTCGACGATTGCGATGCTGGTGTTTACCGCAGCGACACAGGGTTACTTCTTTAGCCGGAGCCGCTGGTATGAGTCGGCGCTCCTTCTGGTTATTGCATTCTCCCTGTTCCGTCCGGGGTTCTGGATGGACCGGATCGTGGAGCCGTATGCGATGGTGCAGCCTGACGCTGTAGTTGCCAAGATGGCTGAGGTCGAGCCGGGCACGGAGCTACGCTTCTGGATCGATGGCTTTGATGCGGTTGGCAATCCCCGTTCCTTTGTAACGATAATGCCTCTGGGGAGTGGCGAGACAGGCTTCGACCGCTTAGCGGATACCGGACTTGAGCTTCTGCAGGATGGTGACCGCCTGATTGTTGACTATGTTGGGTTTGACAGCGTGGCTGAGAAAGCCGGCCTGGCTTTTGATCAGCAGGTTACAGGGGTTCAGCTTCCTGTGGCTCAACCGCCCCGTGAACTGATCTATATCCCAACGCTGGGGCTTTTGTTCCTGATTATTTGGCTGCAGCGCCGGCGACATCCGGCACTGCAAGAGCAGACTGCTTAATATCTGCTCTTAATATCGATAACAGGGATTGCAGTCACTGTGGCTTAACTTTTAATATTAGTTAATCTTAATTATTAAGTTATAGTCAGAGTGGCTGGTTACGGCTCCATATTCAGGTGTCCTTTGGCTTCTGGCTTAGGGCGCTATAAAAGGTTGTCAGGAGAAGAAGCGAATGTTTAAAAAAGTATTGGTGCCAGTGGACCTGGGAGAACCGGAATTCTGCCAGAAGGCTATTGATCTTGCTTTGCGGGAAGTGCGGGATAACCAGGCCGAACTGCACCTGATTACCGTTGTTCCTGGGTACAGTAACCCGATTGTTGCCGGATATTTTAGTGAAGATGAGCATGATAAGGCGGTTCATCGTATTGCCGAACAGTTGCAGCAGTTTGCCCATGATAAACTGCCTGCGAATTTACATCCGGTGATGAAGGTCTATGAAGGCTCACCCGCTGAGCATATTCTTTCGCATATCAAGCATCATGATATTGATCTGGTGATATTGGCAGCTCACCACAGATCCCGTCTGGATGAGTTCTTGCTGGGTTCAGTGTCCGCCCGTGTGGCAGAGCGTTCTCACTGTTCTGTGATGCTGATACGCAACTAAACCTGGTATGCCCTAACCCGGCATTAAGGTCAGATTTCAGATCGCCAGCCCGGTGCAAGATACGTTAGTTAGTACTTGCACCGGGCTTTTTTATGTTGTGTAAGTCTGTGCTGCGTGGATTTATGGGAGGGTATCTGCTGCAGCTAATGAGAAGCTACAGCCCCTGAACAGGAATGCGGCAGCAGAGCTGGCCGTCTTCATCTATTTCAGTAAATCTTCCCTGTAGTTGCTGGCAGATCTGTTGCAGGCTCCGGCGCAGCTGCTCGGCCCAGTGAGAGTGGTTAAACAAAGGTTGCCCCTCGCTTTGTTCAACCTTTAAAAGTAATTCCTGATCTTTTTCACCTTTCTGAATCCGGATTTTCAGATCATTACCCTGTGCCTGAAGTAACGCCAGTTCAATGGCTGCCGTAAGCATAAGCTGAAACCGTGTCTTATCCCATGTCACCACCTCCGGAAGCTCTGCTGCCAGATGGTAGTCCAGAACCCAGCCATCCTGGCGGCTTTGGGGCAGGTAGTTCAGTAGGGTGGTGTTCATCATCTCTGCAATGGAGCCAGCTTGAGGCTCAGCGTCAGGCAGCTCATCGCTCAGGCAAAGCAAGAGCGAATTGTGGAGTCTTTGCTGATGCGCATATAAGTCTTTGGCAAGTTCATTGGCAACAGGATTCAGTTCCAGTTTGCTCAGGCGCATGCTTTGTTTGAGTGCCGGGGTGATCTGTTGCAGTAGGGTTGTTGCTATTTCAGGTAACACCTCCGAGGAGGTGCCTGTTTCGGATTTGGCAGAGGCCTGGCCCTCCAGAACCCTGTTATTATGCGCCACTGGTTTTATCTGCTCGCGGGCATTTTTTATATCACGATAGGAGCGCAGGGCAACAATGACCGAAGTGAGTAACCGGGAGGCTGATAGCTCTGCTTTACTGAGGTAATCGTTGATATCGTAATCGATGATGACCTGGGCTTCCGGTGCATAACCCGGATGACCGGTGCGGAGAATGATACGGATATCAGGCTTGTTCAGCTCTTCGCGAATATGCTTGACCAGCTGCAGTCCGGCGCTTTCTGTTTCCATCACGACATCCAACAAAATCAGGGCGATATCAGGGTGCTGTGCCAACTGAGCTTTTGCTTCGATACTACTCATAGCACTGATCAGTTCGATAGGTCGCTGTTCAAATTCATAATCACGAAAAATCATCCGGGTGATGCCGTGAATGCCTTCTTCATCATCAACAATCAGTATTTTCCAGGGAATCATAGGCCGGTATCATATCTGTGTGAAAAGGTGGCATATTGTGCCAGTAAATGACTCTTTTGGCTGTAGTTTTGCGTATTAAATGGTCGATAACCGTCAGCCTGAATTTATCTTAACTTTCTGCTGCTCAATTTGCTTAACCTTAACGCTTGCCCCCCATCGCTGGAAGAGCTGACGTGCTTTATTCAGGCAAAACTCAGCCAGAACTTTCTGACCCGATACCATAAGCAGGTCAGCATAGCGCTCAAAAGCAATGGCTCGGTGACATTGCATTTTGCTGCTGTTGAAAGCCTCTATTGCTTGCTCATATAAAGGCGCACAGACTCTGATATCTTTCCCGGTCAGGCGGTTTTTTTCTGCCTGAAGCAATAAATACTGCCCGGAAAAGTTTTCCGGACAATGATCGCTCCAAAGCTCAAAGCGGGATTCGGTTTGCTCAATGATTCGAAGTCGCCTTGGGCTGAGTTGCCGCTCCTGTTGGGATTGCATCAGACGCATCAGGCCAAGACAAAAGAGTGTTTCACTGATCATCAGATGCCCCGGAAGATCTTTCTCAAGCTGTGCCTGCCAGCTATAAAGTTGAGGCCAGATCTGTTGTTTATTCAGCAGTAGTGCAGCGCGAATGAGGTTTGCTGCCTGCAGTGGGTGATGGTATTCAGGGGATGCCGGGAGCAGGGCTTTAGCCTGAAGATAATCAGCCAGCAGAGAGCCCGCTGTGCGCAGCGTTTGACCAAAGGCGGGGTCTGATGATGGTAAGGACTGCAAATCCTGCTGGCAGCGCTGGCGAATTCGGCTAAGTGATGTTTCACCATTAAGGGTGCTTAACTGATACCAGATAAGACGCTGCTCATGACTAAGAAGCGGGTCTCCCTTTCTGCGTGCACTGTCCCCCAGTTTGCGTAATGTCTGCATCACCTGACTGACTGGCTCTAACCAGTGCTGAATCTGACTGCAATACCAGAGTTCGGTGGCTTCTGATGTAGCGTTAAAACAGGTTTGGTGGGCCGGGATACTGGCGGGTGAGTGGTGGTTCTGCGGCTTGTGCACGGTCTCAAGGTTTAAACCCTGCTGCAGAATCTCAGTGCAGAGTGTGTAGTCACCACAGAACCAGCTGGCGACCCATGCATAGCCAACAAATGCATAGCGGGCTAAGGCCCGAAGTGTATCAATATCAGGGTTGCGGCGGTTATCGGAGGGCTCCTGTGAGGTGCTGCTGACGAGCTGCGGAAATCTAAGACAGAGCTCTGTCATTGAACTGAGTGCGCAAGCGGCCAATAAGGGTTCAGATTGTTGGCGGGCTAACTGACTGACCGGCTCCAGAAGAGAGAGCTTATTGATGGCATCGACCACAGAGTGCACAGCTTTCTTTGGCGGCGCTTTCCGTAAAGCCTGAATCCTTTCCAGTGTTTGCAGCAAAAAAAGCAACCGGTCCTGATCCCTCTGTGGAATCTCTGGTTGCAGATGTGAAAGCAAAAGCTCCAGAGCCTCTCCGGATTGCCCCAGCTGTTGCAGAATATGTGCTTTAAGCAGAAAGGGGCCATAGTCTTGCTGGTTTTCAGTATCGGTTATCGCGTTCTGCAGACGCAGGGCCTGATCCGTAGCCAGCAGCGCTTTTTTCGGGTTATTGATTTTTAAACAAAGCAGTGCCTGCTGCATCAGAAGTTCTGCCAGTACCATGCCTTTCTCAGACGCTTTCACCGACTGCTGCAAAGATAATGTTCGGTCGTTTAAGTGCGGCAGGCATCGGCTTAAGTGTTGCTCAGCCTGGGAAATATAGTAATCAACAGAGACGGGGGGGACATTATTCAGCAAAGCTTTGGCAGCGATCTGATTGAGTCGGGCAATAAACAGAGGGCTGAGTTCAGGTATCTCTGTCTCGGGCAGCTGCCGAATTTTATTAAGGTGGTAAAGCGTTTGTGTAAGATGCTGTTGAGTGTTGGGTGTGAGCTCAATATCTTTTTTCATGTGTTCCCGGCACCAGGTCTCTAACATAGGCAGAGACCTGATCAGCACCTGAGCTAAGAACTGGCCAAATTTTCGGTGGAGTTGCTCCTGTTCTTCCAGTGGAATATTTTGCAGCAGCAGCTCGCGTATAACCGGCTGGCTGAAACGGAACTCCAGTGCTTCTTCCTGCTCTGACACCGGCTCGATAAGGCCTTCCTGCTGTGCAGGCCATAAGTGGATGATTAACCGGGCTTCCGGGTCTGAGCTGATGGCTGCCAGATGATTCAGGCTAAAGGTCTCACCGAAAATCGCCGCACGCCTCAGGTGTTTTAGACCGAATGGATTGAGTTTCTGCAGCTTTTCCGGCAACAGGTTGCTTATATTGCTGGCGGTAACGTTTGCGTGCAGCTGGGCCGTATCCTCATCCGGCAATAAGGATGCTTCAAGGGGTGCCGGTGAAAAAGGAAGAGAAGGCACCAACGCGGGGGCAGGCTCAACTGACCGGTCTTCGGATAAAGTCGCTGTGCTGTGCCGTTGATCATTAAGCTGCTGACGATAGCGGCTGGGCGGCATTCCTACCCAGCGTTTAAATGCTTTCTGAAATGCAGATTGATTGGAGAAGCCCAGCTGGAAAGCGATCTCCCCAAAGCTGAGCTCACCCTTACGGATCATCTGCAGACAAAGCTCTTTTCGCGTTTGGTCGTAAAGGGTCTGGAAGTTGGTGTTCAACTCGCCCAGCTTGCGCTGTAGCGTACGCAGGCTTAGCCCCAGTTGCCGGGCAACCTCTTCCCGTCGGATAACATCCCCCTGTGACAGTATCTGCTCCCGGATCAGGTGACGAATCTGAGCGGTTAGTGCCAGCTTTTTATGGCTGGCACCTAATAAAGCATCCGCAAACTCTCTGTGTAGCTGATGCATCTCCCGGTTAGCATCGGTACAGGGTAGCGAGAGGTACTGATTGGCTAGCAGTATACTGTTGCTGGCAGCCTCAAAATTGACCTCTGCAGCAAATAGCTGGTGGTAGCGGTGGCCGCTTGGTGGCTCAGGATAAGCCAGATCGACCTGCTGTACAGGAATCTGCTGACCCGTGAGCCAGCGAGGCCAGTTCAGCAGGCAGGCCAGAAAAAATTCCGCTACGTTGCGGGCTTCATCTTCGATGACGAGTGTCAGGCGGGTAAATTGAGTGTCCTGCGTCAGTTTTAATGTGGCACTTTCAAATAATATTGGCAGATACTCTTCCAGCACTTCCAGGGCATCCCCCAGTGTATCCGCAGTTGAAATAAGAAAGCCCGTTGAGCCCAGCATTCTGGGCTGCGTTGCTTCGGCCAGCCTAAGACTGATATAGGGGTTGTTGCTGGCCTCCGCTAACCGGGAGAGAACCTGTGAGAACTTATCAGCAGGAAAACGCGTGTCAGGTCGGGTAAAGTCATCCTGGTTTAAGCCAACGTCGCTCATCAGCTGCTGTTGAAGTGATCCTGACGAAGGATGGGGATTTTGTGCCGGCGGTGTGGCTGGATTTGGCCGACCGGATTCGGGCAGGGCTGTATAGTGCCTTGCCAGTTGCAGAATGGGCTCAAGAAGTTTACTGGAAGCTGTGGCAGTTGGCATAAAATGAGTGATAATGCGCTGGTTGATTTTAAATACTATTTAGCTTTAAGGGTATCACAGAGCTTTGACTGATTATTCCTTCCGTGCCAGAAAACGTATGGCTTTTTTAGGTTTTATGCTGTTGGTGTATTTTTCCGGGCCCGTTTTGGCTTCCGGTTCAGAGTCCGGGGTGACAGGTGCTAATGCCTTAACACCCGCTGAAGCGCCGGAAGCCATAATCTTAAAGGTCGGGATGCCTCAGCCGGGTGTTGTGCCTTTTTTTTGGCAGGATCAACAGGGGGCTTTTCGTGGTATTTACGCGGATACCCTGCGTTTGGTCGTATCCCGCATAGCGCAGGAACTGGGGCAGTCGGTTGAACTTGAATTTATCCCTCTGTCGCAAGCCCGGCTATTGCGGCAGTTTGAGGCTGGGGATATTAATGTGGAAGCAGGCGTTGTGCCCGTTCAGCCTGCCCCTGGTGCAGACCCCAGCATCCGGCTGGCTGAGCTGTCTCTTTTTACCCGACCTTATGGTGTGGTTAATAATGTGATTATTTACCAGCCGGAACTCTCTTTTCCGCTCTTTATTTTACCGGATCTGAAGGGACGCCGGGTGGCTACGGTGAGGGGAAGCCCGGTACCCAATGGTTTGATTCGGGAAGATTTTTCCAATCAATGGCAAATAGCTCAGCGGGTGCACCGGGGGTGGAATGACATTGGTCTGATGACGGAGGCAGTCGCCCTCTATTACCAGATTAGTGAGAAACTGAGTTACAGGATATCACTACCTTATGCCAGTAACTCAGTGTCTTTCCGGTTACACAGAGAGCTGAAACCTTTACTCGATCCCTTCAATCGCGCCCTTGCGAAGCTGGAAGCCGAAGGCAAGCTTGATCAGTTGGTTTGTGACTATCTGTGTGGCACGGCACCGTCTTCGCCATGATCTGGGCAGGCGTCGCCACGCTTTTGGCGCGGCCTCTACAAAAACTGCGCTAACCTTTTATAGCTGTCAATACGTTCGTCCTGACCATAAGTGACGGTTACTGTTGCAATCTCTTCGGTGCCGAACTGGTCTGCTAACTGGCTGATCTCATCCCAGCACTGCTCCGGTGTTCCTATGGTGTAACCTGAGGCTATTTTGTCAAACATGGCTTTGTGGGACGTTGACATGTGGTGGTAGCGGTCTTTTACCTCTTCCGGTTTCAGAAAGTCTTCACGCTGACCTATCTGAGCTGAATACTTACGATAGACCGCAGTACCGGCCCTTAAATAGGCTTGTTCTTCTGTTTCAGCACAGATACAGGCGATAGCCAACATGCGGCTTGGCGGGTGCGGGTGGCCGGACTGATGCCAGGCGTTCTGGTGGGCGGCAAAAATTTCCGGGCGGCAATTATCCGGATCGATAAAGCGTGCTAGCGCGATGTTATAGCCCAACTCACCGGCCAGTGTCGCACTGCCTCCGCTGGAACCCAGCATCCAGAGATCCGGCTTGTCGCTGCTGTCCGGCAGAATATGGATATTACGATAGGGGTGTTCTTTATCCAGTGAC
>JBLWVL010000032.1:0-31623 GCA_048268485.1 Oceanospirillum sp. | reverse complement strand
CCTGACTCCTTTCCGAACTCAGAAGTGAAACTGCTCAGCGCCGATGGTAGTGTGGGGTCTCCCCATGTGAGAGTAGGTCATCATCAAGCACCTTATAACGAAAACCCGCTTCATACGAAGCGGGTTTTTTTATGTCTGTGATTTAAGGGCGTAAATTAATTAGTCTATAGACGCTACTAGTAGCTAGCTGGATTTGATTCTGAGGTTTGATGAAAATGCTTCAGCAAGTGTATTTTTCTGAACCGAGATGTTTGCCTGAATTGACCGCAGATACCCGTAGCGCACCTTGGGTGCCTTGAGTGATTCCGGAAGCTGGCATTTGAACGAAGCAGGCTTGCCCTAGAGAGCCTCCAGATAATTTCTGAAACTTAAGTTTCAGGTACAGAGTAATAGACCCGGTTTATCAAAAATAGCTTGTGGTCTTGTGGAAAGAGCGGCGATTAAGCTAAGAGCCAATGCTGCCATGCTAAACGTAGACTAATCATTATCACTAACAGTACAAAGGCACGCCTGACCCATAAGTTACCCATGCGAATTGCGGAGTGAGATCCACACCATGCTCCAAGCATCAGAGTTGAACCCATAGCAATGCCTAGTCCCCAGGCAACATGCCCCAGCCAAGCAAAGGTGAGTAGAGAGGTAAGGTTGCTGATAAAGTTCATGGTACGGGCCAGCCCCAGTGTTTTTAGCATCTCCATTCGATAAAAGTGCAAGGCACTGGCAGTCCAGAAAGCACCAGTTCCGGGACCAGCGACACCATCATAGCCCCCAAGAATGAAACCATGGACGCCATGAAAAAAATGGCCTCTTTTTTTTGCATTTTCGTCAGGTGTGGCGGGTTTGGAGAATAGGGTGTATATCGCCGTTGAAATAATAATCAACGGCAGAGCCTTAGCAATAAATTCAGCATTGAGTAGGCTAGCGATAAAGGTACCAGTTACCGCACCGATAAGTGTAGCCAGTGCGGTAACCTTCCACAGTGTAGGGTCGAACAAGCCCTTTCGGTAAAACGTGATAGTGGCTGTTAAAGAACCGAAACTCGAAGAGAGTTTGTTGGTACCTAAGCTTAAATGGGGTGGTATTCCTGCTGTGAGTAGCGCTGGAATAGTGATCAACCCCCCGCCCCCGGCAATGGCATCAATAAACCCGGCAACAAAAGCTACCAGCATTAGAAAGAGTAAATGACCCAGTGTTAAGTTTTCAGCTAGAGGCAGTATTATATCCATAAAATCCACGTGGTCAGTGTATCGTATTAGAGAAAGGGAGGTGGCGGTTATAGCCATCACATAACTTAAGTTGCCTTAGAACTTGTAGAGAAATAGAACCTGCACAGGTTTGAAGAGCCACTATAGTCGGTGTTTGAATGATATCACTTTCTGTGTGTGTGGGAGAAAAGCTGTATCAGCTATATCCCTGAGTACGTTACAGCCATAGATACTTAGTCAGACTATTCTCGTGGCTTTGTTGAACCTTATACCGGCTCTGGTAAACTTGGTCGTTTGTATTTTTCAGGAATTGATCATGTCTGAGATGACCTACGCCCATGAATTAGATACTTCCGGCCTAATGTGCCCTGAGCCTGTTATGATGCTTCATGGCGCAGTGAAAAATATGCTGCAAGGTGATGTGCTGAAAGTCATTGCTACAGATCCTTCAACTACTCGTGATATACCTAAATTCTGTCAGTTTTTGGGTTTTACTCTTCTTGAGCAAAAAGAAGAGAGTGATCTTTTTTTCTACTATATTCAGAAACCTGCCTGATCCTGATGGGGCTGCGGTTCGAAGCAGCCCCTTTCTTTTCCTTACCGCCCCAATCTAAGCTGACCTGTTAATTACAAAGAAGCGCCAGCCCAGCAGAATCGCCGCCATGCTAAGCCCAGCAATCAACCCGCACCAAAAACCAGCTACACCCATGGCAGGGACAATCAGGTCTGTTAATGACAGTACATAGCCTAAACCCATGCCTACGATCCAGTATGAGAAAAGAGTAATTGGCATAATAATTTGAGTGTCTTTATAGCCTCGCAGGGCTCCGCTAAGTGCAACCTGAAGAGCATCTGAGATTTGGAAGACGGCAGCCAGGTGTAGCAAGGTGACAGCAAGTACGATCACTTCAGTCTGATCTGTATAGAGTTTTGCAATCATACCTGGCAGGAAATACATAATGCCAGCCGTGAAGAAACTTGCGACTACTGTGCATCCCGCACCAATGATGCTGACATATTTACCATATTGATAACCTCCGGCTCCAATACTATTACCAACCCGGACAGTTAGTGCCATAGCAAGGCTTAATGGAACCATAAAAGTAACGGATGTCACATTGAGTGCGATCTGGTGAGCCGCAATTTGAGTTGAGCCCAGTCGGGCAATAAAAAGTGCAATGGTGGTAAAAAGCCCTACCTCAAAAAAAATTGCAACGCCGATAGGTATACCCACTGCAGCCATTTTTTTAATCTCTCCCCAGCGGGGCATAGACGGATAGTCCAACAGCCTTGTTTCATTGTATCTGTGATTGAAGCGGATATAGAGCCATAACATCAATACGCTGCTCCACATAGCAATTGCGGTGGCAAAACCACATCCCATGACACCCAGCGCAGGAATTGGGCCCATGCCATAGATCAGTATCCAGTTTGCCATCAGATTAAATAAGAGCATAGCAACACTGATAATCAGAACAGGTCGGGTAAAGCCCAAGCCTTCAGTATAGCTGCGCATAGTCTGATAGAAGCCAAGAGCCGGGAAACCAACCATGATACCAAGCATGTAGTCACTTGCGAGTGGCAGCAGATGTTCCGGTACAGACATCAGGCGTAGAATACTGGTGTTAAAGAGCATGGCGACAATGCTAATCAGGCTGATTGCCAGACCCAGCCAGAACCCCTGAAATGCAAAGGGCCCGACTTTAGAAGGGGTGTCGGCACCAAGCCATTGGGCAATGAAAGGTGTTATACCAAGCAGTACACCACTCAGAAATAGAAATAAAGGCATCCAGATACTGGTACCAAGGGCGACAGCAGCCAGATGATCAGCCCCAAGTCTGCCCACCATAAGAGTATCTACGACACCCATGCCGGATTGAGCGAGTTGGGCTCCCATGATGGGTAGAGCTATGACCATCAGGTACTTAATCTCTTTGAACAAATGTGGGGCATCAAATGTTTTTTTAGCGAAGATTTGCATGATTAAAGTGAGCATCCTTGGCGGTTAAGGTACTACCAGATATGAAAAAGTTGGAAAAATGGCGTCCATAAACAGAGCGCAAATTTTACTCTCTGAGTGTTGTTTTGTCTTGGTTGTATGGTGGTTGATCAATTTTTGTCATCGATCAAAAAATAAAGAGTCTTTTTCCTGAACTATGGGGGAAGGCGTATAATGCCAGCCTCTGTTTTCAGGCCATTTTCGCTCTTCAGGCATGGTGGCAAAGTGTACATTTTGTTTGATGGGCTAATAAGTTGTGTGAAGAGGTTAATGTGAGTGAGGAACATTGCTACAGAGATCTGATTGAGATTTTTAATCGGCTTTTTCTGGAATCAGAGCAAACGCGCTTGGTGAAAGGTGAGGACGAGCCCATCTACTTACCGGCATCTGAGACCGGTAATGAGCACCAAATCATTTTTGCACATGGTTTTTACGCAAGTGCTTTACATGAGATTGCTCACTGGTGTGTTGCGGGAAAAGAGCGTCGTATGCTGGTGGACTATGGCTATTGGTATGAGCCTGATGGTCGGACTGAAGAGCAGCAACGTTTGTTTGAACGCGTTGAAATTGTCCCTCAGGCGATTGAAAAGTGCTTCTGTCTGGCTGCTGGCTTTCGTTTTCGGGTTAGTGTCGATAATCTGAATGGCTCTCCAGGGAATACCTGTACTTTTGAGAAAAATGTCAACCGTCAGGCTGAGGCCTACCTTTTGGAGGGGCTTCCGAATCGAGCGCAGTCTTTCTTTGAGGCACTGGCTGATTTTTACAATACAGGTCTTAGTACGGGTAAAAATACTGTGAATATTTACTCCGAAAGTTGTGCATTTGCATAATAAGTTTAGCAGCCATGGTTATTAGACCTTTGATTCTGCAGTATTTAAATGTTGCATATAAATGCAAACGATTTGCAATAAGTATTGCACCTTGTAGGCTTATCCTGTTAAATATCAATTATTCTCATTTCTAATGATTGAATTGATCAGACATTTTTTCCGGCAGGAGACACATTAATGGCTAAACAAGGTTTCACTCAAAGCGCATTCAAAAAAGCAGTTGCTGCTCTGGTTCTGGCGGGCGGTGCAGTTTCAGCGTTTAATGCTCAGGCAGCAGATGAAATTAATATTTACTCTGATCGTCAGGCATTTCTGATGAAGCCTATTCTGGATGCTTTTACTGAAGAAACCGGTATCAAAGTAAATGTTGTTTTTGCCAAGAGTGGTTTAATTCAGCGTCTGAAGAGTGAAGGTGATAATAGTCCTGCGGACTTACTGCTGACCTCTAATGTAAGTAATCTGAGTCGTGCTGTGGACGCTGGTGTGACTCAGACAGTTGATGACTCCGTTATTAACAAAAATGTGCCGGCTAAATTCCGTGACGCAGATGGGCAGTGGTTTGGCCTGACAACCCGCGCCCGAGTCGTGTACACCTCCAAAGATCGTATCCAGCCTGGAGAGTTCAAGGATTATGAAGACTTGGCGGACCCGAAATTTGCTGGTCGAATTTGTACCCGCAAAGGTGATCATACCTATAACATCGCGCTGATCGCATCTATGATTGCTCACCACGGTGAAGCTGACGCTAAGCAGTGGCTGGAAGGGGTGAAGGCGAATTTAGCCCGTAAGCCACAAGGTAACGATCGTGCACAGGTTAAAGCTGTTAAAGAAGGTGTTTGCGATCTTGCCGTTGGTAACAGCTATTACTACGGTAAAATGCTGACGAATGACGAGCAACGTGCCTGGGCTGAGTCTGTGAATATTGTTTATCCAAACCAGGAAGGCCGTGGTACCCATGTTAATATCAGTGGTATGGCGATGACAAAAAGCTCACCTAACCGTGATGTCGCTTTAAAACTGATGCGTTTCCTGACAGAAGATGAGGCGCAGAAAATCTACGCAGAGCAGAACTTTGAATACCCTGTAAAACCTGGTGTTGAGGCCAGTAAACTGGTGGATCACTGGGGGGAATTCAAAGCGGATGATTTACCTCTGTCTAAAGTTGATAGCTTCCGCAAACGTGCTGCCATGATGGTTAACGAAGTGGGTTATAACAACTGATCCGGGGCAGCGCCTTAATGTACAAGTTGCCATGGTTTGTTACCTTAATAGGTTCCTCGCTAACTTGTGATAACAGTATGACGTAACATACTGTTATAATTAGTAAATCCGAGGGCAGCCAAGGCTGCCCTTTTGTGCGTTCTGAAAACGCTTTTTCGCATTTTGGACAGGTAGGCGCGGATGGTTTCGCAAGCAGAGAATAGAGCAGCAGTGGCATTAGGTGGCAGAGCGGGCTCACTGTTTAAAACCCGTTCTGGTAATGGCTATTGGCAGTTCTCGGTTTGGTTAATTGCTGCGATTGTGCTCTTGCCGGTGTTAGCGGTGCTTTGGCTGGCATTTTTTCCGGAAGAGAATATCTGGCCCCACCTGTTATCAACGGTTTTACCCAACTATATTATCACCACGATTGGCTTGATGCTGGGCGTTGGTTTTTTTGCCGCCTGGCTGGGGATTTCGACCGCCTGGGTAACGACGATGTATGATTTCCCAGGCCGAAAGGTATTTGAATGGGCACTTCTGCTTCCCTTTGCTGTACCTGCATACGTCATCGCTTATGTTTACACCGATATGCTCGAATATTCCGGTTGGTTGCAAATGGGGCTCAGACAGCTGTTTGGTTGGCAAACGGCTCGCGATTACTGGTTTCCGGAGATCCGGAGTCTTGGTGGAGCCGTTATTATGCTGGCTCTGGTTCTTTATCCCTATGTTTTTATGATGGTGCGGGCGACATTTATTGAGCAATCTGCATCTTTGCGTGATGCCGCGAGAACTTTAGGCTGCAGTCGCCGGCAAGTCTTCTGGCGTGTTTCCTTACCGACAGCTCGCCCAGCATTGGCCGTAGGTGTTGCCCTTGTGCTGATGGAAGCTCTGAATGACTTTGGTACCGTGGATTATTTTGCGGTGCGTACCCTGACGGCCGGTATCTATGATGTCTGGATGAATATGGGAAATATCGGTGGTGCAGCTCAGATCGCCAGTGTGATGATGATATTTATTCTGGTCCTCATCGGACTGGAACGTCACTCCCGTCGCCGTCAGAAACAGTTCTCCCGGGGAGATCGCTTCAAAGCTTTTCAGCGCACAAGGCTAAGTGGTCGTAAAGCCTTTGCCTGTTGGTTGATTTGTATTCTGCCGTTGGTTTTTGGTTTTATTGTGCCGGTGCTATCTTTGGCAAGACATGCAATTGTCTATTTTGAGGTCTCCTGGACGCCGGATTTTTTTGAGATGAGCTGGAACAGTTTTATGCTTTCAGCTGTTGCGGCTTTGGGGACTATCTTTCTGGGGCTTATCCTTGCTTACGGCAAACGCTTAGTTAAAGCATCAAGCGTTCAGAAGGCCGTGAGATTATCCGGTTTGGGTTATGCGATGCCTGGAGCGGTTCTAGCTGTCGGCGTCATTATTCCTCTGGCTGCTTTTGATAATGCTGTGGATGATCTTTTTGAAAGCTGGTTTGGTATCTCCACTGGTTTACTGCTTAGCGGGACTGTATTTGCTGTGATTTTTGCTTATATTGTGCGTTTTCTGGCGGTATCTGCAGGGAGTATTGAGTCGAGCCTTGAAAAAGTAACGCCAAGTATGGATATGGCTGCCCGTTCTTTGGGTTACAACACACTGCAAATTTTATTGAAAGTGCATGTCCCCATGATAAAGCCGGGTGTACTAACCGCAGCGCTGGTGGTCTTTGTGGATTGTATGAAGGAGCTGCCAGCGACTTTGGTATTACGGCCCTTTAACTTTGATACCCTGGCCACGCATGTTTATCAGTTTGCCTCTGATGAGTTGCTGGAAGAGTCGGCATTGTCGGCATTGGTCATTGTTCTGGTCGGTATTATTCCTGTAATTTTGCTGAGCCGCTCCATTATTGCTTCCCGTAATGAAAAACAGTAAGGCACGTGACTTGCCCGAGGGAAGATAAAAGCCGGGTGTTCACCCGGCTTTTGACTCCGACCGGCTGATATTACGAGATTAGGTTTTGTTTTCGGTCAGTATCTGGTGTACATGTAGCATGGACAAAACATTTGCCTCTGACTGATAAGGGTCCATTCCTCTCTCTGTCATCCACTCACTCCGTAGATCCTGCCAATGCTCAAAGCCTATTTCATACAGGCTCGCTGCAGGTTCGAATGCAAACTGTACATTCATCTGATAGCTGTCAAAGAGCATATCAAGCCAGTGTTCATCCTCTCCTGACCCATCAACATAAACGATATCAGAGTCAATATCGCCCTGTAACTCGCGAATCACCTCCAGTGCGCTGACACCGTGTAGCATAAGATCATCGATATCGATGGCGGCATCATCAAACTGATGGCTATGACTATCCAGCCAGTCATCTTCGGGGGTGATCAGAGTGCTTTTTACCTGACCATCCGGCGTTGACCAGCATACAGCAATAGGGAAACCGTCTTCGTCGGGACTGGAGCACTCAAAGTCGATAAAAATCGGATACGGGTTCATTTTCTACCTCGTTGGCTGGAGCAAAATGTTCAGGTAAACGAAAAAAACGCCGTGCATTGTCACTGGTTTTACAGGCAAGATCCAGCTCAGAAAGCCCGGTGTGAAGGCTTAATTCTTTCAGTACCCATGGTAAGTAAGCAGGCCTGTTAGTACGGTCCTTGGGTTTTGGTGTCATATTACGCGGCAGCAGATAGGGTGCGTCTGTTTCTATCATCAGGCGATCCGGTGGGATATTGTGCACGAGTGCCTGCAGATCCGTTCCTCTGCGTTCGTCGCATACCCAACCAGTAATGCCAATATAGAGGTCAAGGTCAAGATAACCAAACAGTGCCTGCTGGTTGCCGGTAAAGCAGTGGATGACACCGTCGGCTATATGGTCACGGTAACTTTTCAGAATTTCATGTTGGCGTGCAAATGCATCCCGCTCATGCATAAAAAGTGGTTTCTGAAACTCAATGGCCAGTTCCAGTTGGGCTTCAAAAGCCTTTTCCTGATCCTGGGGCGTTGAAAAATTGCGATTAAAGTCCAGGCCGGTTTCGCCGACAGCGACGCAGTAGGTATTCTGCAGTAAACCCCGGAGACCGGAGCGTGCGGAGCTATTAAACTCTGAGGCATCATGGGGGTGTATCCCCACGGTACTGCGTAATTGCTCAGGGTAGCGCTCACAAAGAGCCAAAGCCACTTCCGATGAGGCAAGAGACGTTCCGGTAATGATCTGGTGGGTTACCTTTGCTGCCAGAGACTGGTCGATAATTTCATCAGATTTACCATGAAAACGCTCATTTGTGAGGTTAACTCCGATGTCGATTAAAGGCGATGGTGCGACCAGCAGTGCGTTTTGTTGATTGTCTTTCATGACTTTCCGGAATCCTGATAGAAATAAGATCTGAATTTAACTACTATTGACACCTCAAAGAAAGAAAACAGGCATAGATCGCCTTTTAATCTGAGACCACAACATTGGAGTAGCCCATGGCAGGGGTATTAGCTAGCGTAGATTCCCGGACAAAGTTGGTTGGTGAAAACCGACTAGAGCTTTTAATGTTTCGTTTACTCACGGGGCAGTTATTTGCTATCAACGTGTTTAAAATTCAGGAAGTGATGCGTTTACCTGCATTGTCCAATTTGCCGCATCATCATCCTTATGTTGTCGGGGTTACACACTTGCGGGGGCAGACAGTTACGGTGATCAACCTGAGTCAGGCGATTGGTATGCCTGCTCTGCAGCCCACTGAAGAAAGTAACCTGATTGTGACGGAGTATAACAATTCTGTACAAGCCTTTCTGGTCGGCGGTGTCGATCGTATTATCAATATGAATTGGGACGAAATTATGCCGCCGCCGCGGACTACAGGTCGATCCCATTATCTGACAGCGATTACCCGTGTTGAAGAAAAAATCGTCGAAATTATTGATGTAGAAAAAGTTCTGGCTGAAATTTCACCTTATCTGATCAGTATTGATACTGAAAACCTGGATGAGCAAATTCGTCAGGCAGCCAGCCGGATGGAAGTTCTGATGGTTGATGATTCCTCCACAGCACGGGCCCAGGTTAAAGAGACTCTGGGACACCTTGGCATTACGATCCATGAAGCCAGTGATGGCCGTGAGGGGTTGGAAAAGCTGCGCGCTATGGCTGATGCCGGTGAGGATGTACCCAATAAGCTTCTGATGCTGATTACAGATGCCGAGATGCCGGAAATGGATGGTTATCGCCTTACTCGAGAAGTTCGTGAGGACCCGCGGCTTAAGGATCTGTTTATTACCCTGCATACCTCTTTGAGCGGTAGCTTCAATAAGGCGATGGTGCAGAAGGTGGGTTGTGATGACTTTCTGTCCAAATTTCAGCCAAAACAGCTGTTTGATCTGGTTGTTCGCCGAATCGCTGAGGTTGAAGGTCTTGAAGCCCCTGAGGAAACAGTATAAAGAACAGACAATACTGTGCTCAGTCAAACCAGAAGTGCGATCTGAAATAACCCTCAATACTGAATATTCAGTATTGAGGGTTATTTTATGCAGTATTGGGCCGAGGTTTATAGTTGCTTGCTGTTTTCGACCCCATTGAAACTTTTTTGTCCCAGTCCCGTTGAGTTTAGTCTGTCTGAATAGGCACTTTTGGCTCCAAAAGAGGCTGGGCCATACGCTCACTAAAAGTTTTACGAATCTCTTCAATTCGTCTGCGGTTAGCGCCAAAATCGGAATAACCGATACGTGAGGCGGAGCGCACGGCAATGACGCCTGGTACCTGGAAATAGAACTCAACATCATCAATAAAGCCCATCAGAGGGGTGCGAAAGTCCGCTCTCAGGTAATGGGCGTGCTCACGGGTGATGACAATCGCATCTTCCAGTTCTGTGAGCAGAGCTTCCATCTGGTTGTAGGCTTGAGTTTGTTCGGCGGTATAGAGAATCGGAGGGACTCTCTGGCTCTCCTGGGTATCGGGGTGTGATGCAACGCAGTTTGGGGTGTCCGGGCAGGGTTTCAGGCGGTTGTTTTCAACCCCTAGTTTAGGAATGTCGTGCATACAGCCAGTTAAAAAGGCGATAATGGACCCCAGCACAACGGTTTGTCTTATTAAAGGATAAGAAATCATTTGGGTTTCCTGTCTGATCGACCTGATACAGCTGTTTAAAGTAGCAAGTTTTAGGTGGATACCTCAATATCGGATCCGTTTTTTTTTACAGATAATTCCATAGTTTTTACAGGCATTTCATGGCGTTAGTTAGATTAGAAAAGATTAGTATCGCATTTGGCCATCATGCGCTGCTGGATGAAGCCTCTCTGGTCATCAGTAAAGGTGAACGAATTTGTGTCGTTGGCCGTAATGGCGCAGGTAAATCCACTATGCTAAAGCTGGTTTCCGGGGAGCAAACACTTGACTCCGGGTCACTTTGGATTCAACCGGGGTTAAAAATCGGCCAGCTGGCTCAGGATCTGCCAGTGGCTGGAGATGATACTGTATTTGATATCATCGCGGATGGTATTCCCGGTGTCGGGCAGTTGATTCGCGATTATCACCATCTGATCATGAATATTGATGGTGATGAGGATCTGAAAAAGCTAGAGCGCTTGCAAAATGAGCTTGAAAGCAAAGATGGCTGGGCTTTGACTCAGCGGGTTGAGTCGATTATCTCCAAGCTGAACCTCCCTGCAGATACCCCAATGAAATCTTTGTCAGGTGGTTGGCGTCGACGTGTGGCGCTGGCTCGTGCTTTGGTGAGTGAGCCCGACCTGTTGCTGCTCGACGAACCGACTAACCACCTTGATATTGAAACAATCGCCTGGCTTGAGCAGCAGGTGAGTGAGTTTCGGGGGGCGGTACTCTTTATCACCCATGACCGGGCATTTCTGCAAAAACTGGCAACCCGAATTGTAGAGTTGGACCGAGGACAGTTGACGATCTGGGAAGGTGATTATCCCAGCTTCCTTGAGCATAAAGAGCATATGCTTGAGGTGGAGGAGCGTCAGAATGCTGAGTTTGACAAGAAACTGGCTCAGGAAGAAGCCTGGATCCGTCAGGGTATTAAAGCACGCCGAACCCGTAATGAAGGCCGAGTTCGTGCTTTGCAGGATCTGCGTAAGGAGCGCTCCCAGCGAAGGGAGAGGCAGGGTACGGCGAATATTACGCTGGATAAAGCAGAGTCTTCCGGTAAGTTAGTCGCAGAACTTGAGCATGTGAGTTATAGCTGGGGCGATAAGCCTATCATCCGGGATTTGACCACTCGGGTCGTGCGTGGCGATCGAATCGGCCTGTTAGGCCGTAACGGTGCTGGCAAGAGTACTCTTCTGAAGCTTCTGCTGGGACAGCTTGACCCGCAAAGCGGCAATCTGAAAATGGGTTCTAAACTGGAGGTGGCTTACTTTGATCAGCTACGTGCCCAGTTAGAGCCTGAACGCACGGTGATGGATAATGTTGCTGAGGGCCAGACCAGCATTACCATCGGTGGCCGTGATAAGCATATTATGAGCTACCTGCAGGACTTTCTGTTTAGTCCGGAGCGAGCCCGTACGCCAGTTAAAGCTCTCTCTGGTGGAGAGTGTAATCGTTTGTTGTTGGCTAAGCTGTTTACCAAGCCAGCTAATATGCTTGTTCTGGATGAGCCAACCAATGACCTGGATGTGGAGACGCTGGAGTTATTGGAAGAGCTATTGCTCAATTTTGATGGCACTGTGCTGCTGGTTAGCCATGACCGTGCCTTTATGGATAATGTCGTGACCAGTGTTTTCGCCTTTGAAGGTGATGGCGTGGTGAAGGAGTATGTGGGTGGTTACAGTGACTGGGTGCGCCAGGGAGGTAAGTTCCCACCGGAAGCCTCCGGTGGTGATGGTAATGACAGCACTACTCTGAGAGCTACTCAGGCGGATGATTCAGCCGTCAACGGGGATAAGCCCACAGCAGCCAGGTCCTCTGAAAAAACAGCGGCTAAAGGTAAAAAGCTCAGCTACAAGCTGCAGCGCGAGCTAGATCAGTTACCGGCCTTGATTGAAAAGCTGGAATCAGAATTGGAGGTGTTACACACCACCACGGGAGACGCTGCTTTTTATCAGGGCGACCCGGACAAGGTCTCGAAAACACTGGATAAGCTTCAGCAAAAAGAGCAGGATCTTGAGCAGGCGATGGATCGTTGGGTAGAGCTTGAAGCGATGAAAGAAGAGGGCTGAGCTCTGCATTCGGCACTATTTGGTTGGACAATGTCCCTGATAGCGTATTGGCCATCAGGGGCACTTCAGAATCTGAGGTTACCTGTAATGTAACCTCTGTTATGAGTATCTATTTATCTTTCTGAATACGCACAGCCAGAACATCACATTTAGCACCGTGCAGGACGCCGGTAGATGTCGAGCCGAGTAACAGAGATAAGCCATGACGGCCGTGGCTGCCAACTACAATCAGATCCACACCCTGATCTTTAGCCATACGGTGAATTTCGCTATCAGGAACACCCACCAGAATATGCTGTTGCTCCTGGGGGATATTCAGGGGGGCGGCAAGATCGGCAAGCTTCGCTTTAGCGTGCTGCTCCAGCTGTTCCTGAATGGATGTCAAATCCATTGGAATGTCACCACCGTAAGCAAAACCCAGCGGCTCCAGAGCGTGGATCAGGCTGATATTTGCATCGTTGCGTTCCGCGATAGCCTTACCTTTTTCAATGACCTGACCTGATTCATCGGTCAAATCCACTGCAATCAGTACGTGTTTGTATTGGCTCATTTTCTGTCCCCTTGCTAAAAATCCTTATCTGACTGTACTTTATCCCTTGTCTATCGATTAGTATAGGGCGCAATCAGGTTTAAAAATTGATCACAGGCACTCTCTTGGCTTGGGTCATGGTTTACAGCTTTCAATCTTTAACCGCACAACCTGAGTAGCGTATTTTCTTGCCCTGGGGGCAGCTGTTTTTTGAGGTGTTATATGAGTACCTGGCTTATTGTTGTTTTGATTTTTGCAGCTGTCCTTAGTCCGATCGCCTGGATTGTGCCGTCAAGGCGGCAGCGTTATCAGATGCATCTGAGAAAGATAGCGCTTCATGCAGGGATTCGGGTTCGAATAGAAACCTTTGAACTTCTGGGGGTCAAAAACAGCGCGATTGCTTACCGTGTTATGCGCGAGGCTGATGATAAGCGCTCTGTTCATCGCTTTCGCTTAGGGCACTGTGCCCGATTAGACAAAGATGAAATCCAGTACCGGGGAGATGAGTTTGTTTCCGGGTGGGTTTGGTTGGAGGCACCGTCTCCGGCTCTGGATGATGGTCAGAAAGAAAGTCTGAAGACTCTGTTGAAGGCACTGCCGGAGGATACTCTGATTTTTGAGGCTGGTACGGCAGCTTTGACTTTATGGTGGCGTGAGAACGGTACACCAGAGCAGGTTGAAATGTTGGCCGTCCAGCTGGCTGAACTGAATGTTTGAGCTTAGCCGAATGAGCAGACTGGAGAAAGCGAGATGTCACTGTTGCTGAATCAGGCGCTATCGCAGATGTTACCTTCCGCCAGAGTTGAAGACGTGGCTCTGGCTGGCGTCGATAAAATCAGACTTTGGCTGATAGATCCTGAACCAGTTGACCGGGCTTTTTCACCTGACGAGATTATTGCCATTCTTGAGCATACCCCATATTGGGGATTTTGCTGGGGCAGTGGCTTAGCGCTGGCGCGTTTTATCCTGGAAAATCCTGAAGAGGTTGCCGGGAAACGGGTTATCGATTTTGGAGCGGGCTCTGGTGTTGTTGCTGTTGCCGCTGCGATGATGGGGGCTGAGGTCATTGCCTGTGATATTGATCCCATATCTCAGTTGGCCTGTAAAGAGAATGCGCACCTGAATAAGGTGTCATTTCAGGTTGTGGGTGATTTGTTCAAGTTACCTGAGATGAGTGCAGACCTTTTGATCGCAGCTGATGTGCTTTACGACAGAGAAAATCTGCCTTGGTTGGACACCTTTTTTCGTTTTGCACCGGAGGTATGGGTAGCTGATTCCCGGGTAAGGAATTTCAGCCACCCCTCTTATCGTCTGGCAGATACATTTACCGCGAGTACTTTACCGGAAATGGGTGAGCCCTATGAGTTTTCCTCAATTCGTTTTTATCGATCAATCTAAGCATCAGATTGGTTTTACCTCGATGGGTTACAAGGCATGGCCAGGTAGTTCGTAATGGTCAAATTCAGTTGCGGTTCCATTGCTGATCAGGTCTGCCAGATATTTCCCTGAGCCACAGCCCATTGTCCAGCCAATATTATGGCCGCTGTTGATCCATAAGTTGTCAAAGCGGGTTTTACGGATATAAGGCAGCCCGGAGGGCGTTGCCGGCCTTAACCCTGTCCAGAAACGAGCCTGATCAAAGCCTCCGGCTTCCGGGAAGAGTCTTCTCGCCTGCTCCAGGATACGATCGCAACGTTTGACATTAAGCTCACGGGAATAACCACCCAGTTCGCCGGTACCGGCAACCCTTAGTTCATCTCCCAGCCGACTGAATACCAGCTTATTGGTTTCATCGGTCAGGCTTACTGTAGGTGCTTTTTCCGGATACTCCAAAGGCACGGAAATAGAGTATCCTTTAACCGGATAAATATTGGGCCAAACGTTCACTGGTTTCAGAAGTCGGGCTGACCAGGGGCCCATACAGACAATCAGGTGGTTCGCGGTCAGATGACGGTTGCCCAACTCACCATTGACCCTGACATGAATGCGGCGCCCCTCGCGAACTAACTGCATGATATGGGTGTTCATCGCGAAGGTAACCCCCATATTCTGACATATATCTGCTAATTGCCGACAAAACTCCCGCGCATCACCGGATTCATCGGTCTCTGTATAGGTTGCGCCAACAATTTTCTCATCGCTGAACCTCAGGGCGGGTTCTTGGGTTAGTGCTTCTTCCGGGCTGATAATTTTTCGGTTAAGTCCAAACTTCTCCATTTGTTCAATGCTTTCTTTCGCCATGCTTAGGGATTTATCTGTTCTGTATAGGTGGAGAACCCCTTTTCGTATTTGCCGATACTCTAACTGGTGTTCACTTTGAATCTGGCGGGTGAGTTGTTGGGAGTAGGCTGAAAGGCGCATTGCCTCCAGTAAATTGGTTCGCCATTGGCCGGGGGTACACTGCCCGAACCAGCTGAGTAGCCAGCGCCATTGCTGGATGTCGATTCCTGGCCGAAAGAGAAGAGGAGCATCATCTCTGAGAAGATCTTTGATGACAGAAAGCGGCGCGGAAGGCTTGGCCCAAGGGTCTGCATGGCTAACGGCAATCTGGCCACCATTAGCATATGAGGTTTCATTACCTGGTATTGGCTGACGGTCAATAACCAGAACCTTATGGCCTGCTTTAGCCAGCCAGTAGGCTGTACTTACACCAATAACACCACTACCCAATACAATACTGTCGTACATAGAAGCTCTCCCTGTTAAAAACGAGGCTTTTTTACCAGTGTAGATACTTTCTTTTGTATGGGTGTCCGTTTTTCTGTGTTTTTCTGAATTCTCCTGATACCTCAGCCTGGTCTGGCTGTCAAACCGAGTGGACACTTGTCTGATTTCTGCCGTTGCGTTTGGAGTGGTAGAGTGCCTGGTCTGCCCGTTCAAGCCATTGACTGTACTCTGTCATATCAGATGTTGTCTCACAGATTCCTAAGCTCACCGTAAAGTTGATACTCTGACCTTCATATTCAACGCTGGTTTCTTCAAGGCTGGTCCGCAGGCGCTCGGACATTACAGTAGCTTGCTCAGCGTTTGTTTCCGGCAGAATAATACCGAATTCTTCCCCGCCATAACGGCCGGAAATATCAGTTTCACGCTGGAGGCTGAGCAAAGTACTGGCAACCTGCTTTATAACTTCATCTCCAGCCTGATGGCCGAATGTATCATTTACTTGCTTAAAGTGATCAATATCAAACATAACCAGCGAAGAAAGCGTCTGACTGCGTTTGAAGCGGCGAAACTCCTGACTGAGACGCTCTTCCCAGTGCCCTCGGTTGTTAAGACCTGTAAGGCGGTCAGTTCGGCTAAGTCTTGCCAGCTCCTGGTTTGCTTTTTCCAGCTCAATTTTGCTGGTAGCAATATCCGTTACATCGTAAATCAGAATGCAGGCATGGGTTACGCTCTTGTCCATGCCTGTTAATGGAATGATGGTAATATTCTGATACATCTGTTCTGATTTGCCGGTCAATGGACGATAACTTTTAAACCTGAACAGGTGTGGGCGTTGCTCCCAGGTTGAGTATGCCCGGCTATCCAAAGTGAATACGGACTCTAGCTTGCGGGTCAACCACTGATTCGGTAGTTCCGGGAATAGCCTGAAAATATTATGACCCCGGGCCTGAGATGTGCGTACACCACTATGGTTCTCCATAAAGCCGTTCCAGAGTTGGATATCAAAGGCTCTGTCAACCACCACCAGGCCGACATCAACGGTTTGCAGCATCTGCATTAACCAGTGCAGGCGTGACATATCGAGATCTTGCGTGTTATTGGTCATTTCAGGTATCCCGCTCGCTCGGTCAAAACGGGTAAAGAATCCTCTGTCAGTACCAGAATCAGGTCACATTCAACCTGGTGATCAGGGATGCCGTAATCAATTTCAATCGCCAGTACTTTTTGTTGTTGGTCAGGAGAGCCCAGTAGCACAGGCAGTCCTTTTTTCTGTCCTAAAATCACAGGATGGCTGTAGCTGAATTCTACATCCAGCTGTTCTGCGATGCCCTTCAGGCAGGCTCCGATCAGGATACCAGACAGGTCCATAAGAACTTCCAGGTCATTGTTAGCGGTCATATCGGACAAGCCTGATGGCATTTGGTCATATTGCATCAGGCGGGACATATGGGGAAAACTCTCGCCCCCAACAAGCAGGATGGCTTCGCCGGCTATACCGGAACCATTAAAGCCTTGCGATACACCGGATAAAGAAGTGGCCTCCTTAGAAGCCAGAACTTCCTTCAGCTCGTTATAGGGCTTTATATGAATTTTGGGGACAGGCAAATGGATAAATGTATTGAGCAGGCCGGCTAGCAAACTGCCCGCCTGTCCCATGGAGACATTAACCACTTCCTGTATCAGGTCTGTCAGGGCGACCTCTTCATCAAAGCGTGCCAGTTCTGTTGCAGTCTGGGGCTGTGAGCCACTGATAATACCGTAGGAGAGGAGAATTTCTGTAATTTTCTCTGTAGTGGCTGGTTTTTTGATAAAATCGAGGGCACCCAGCTTTTTGACACGATTGTAGGCTTCAGATTGAATGTCACCGGAAACCACAAGAACCATGGTCGGGAGATCTTCGGTGCGAATGGCTTCCAGAACGGCATAGCCATCCATGACCGGCATATTGAGGTCAAGAAATAAGATATCAGCTTTACCGGCTTTAATGAGTTCAACCGCTTCTCCACCATGATTGGCGAAGCTGATTTCAATATCCCAGCTTCCAGGTAGGGCGCGAGCCATCTGCTTACGTGCAAAGCTAGAATCATCACATATGACGATGGGGGTAGTCATCCGCTGCATCGATCCTTTTTAGCTGTTGTGTTAAACCTTCAGGTTTTCTTATAGTTAGACTCAACCTGGTCAGCCTGAGTGGGGTCTTTGGCTTTTTCTGTTATAATTACAAAATGATACATTCCTTCTGTATCTAACAATAGACCTTAACAGAAAAAGAATCATACTGTTAATTGCGCGTTAAAGAATAGTGTGGTTTGTCACAAAAAGTAGCAGTTTTAGTTTTCTGGTTTTCTGGTGATAACTATCAATAAAAATAAGGGTATAGTAGCTTCTGAACACATTGTTTTTATTAGTTTTTCCAGGATGTAGCTTTTTGATAATTTTAGGTCGAACATACTAATGCGTGAAAAATCCATTCTGACCGATGTCGGTTCTATGACGTTGCCGCATCGCCTGCGCTATATGTTTGAACAGGTACGGGGCTATGAGCTTATCGGTAGCCGTAAGCATCCTGCAGATTTTAATCTTGTCAGGGCTGAGTACATCAATACCCGCGTTCGCTTTCTGGCACTGCTGTTCTCAATATTGACCCCCCTCTGGATTCCTGTTGATTACTTTATTCTGCCGGAAGGTAGCTTCGGCATGATGGCTGCGGCCCGCGTGCTTTTCTCGCTTTCATTGTTAGCGCTCTGGGCAAAGGCCTCTTATGTTTTTTCTCTCAGGCATGCCCGGTTTCGGTTGTTGATGTTGATGGTGATCCCAGCGCTGTTTCACCTGTCAGCGCAGTTTATCCTGAGAGAGCATCTGACGGATGAGAGGCTGGCTTCCTACACGTTTTTGCCATTTTTGATTATTACAATCCACTGTGTCTTTCCGTTGACGCTTAAAGAGGGTTGTTTATTGGCCCTGATCACTGTTTTTACGCTGTCTCTCGATGAGTTGATTCAACGGCAAATGCTGACGCTTGCTTCACTGAATAATCTTTGGTTGTTTGCGGTGATTATGAGTATTGCGATCTGGGCTCAGCTGTCACAGTTACATATGCAGCTTAAACTATTTGAACAGGCAACCACAGATGCCCTGACGGGACTTCTGACTCGCCGGGCTTTTATGTCCCAGGCTGAATCAGAGCTTAATCGTTCTGAGCGCTATAACCGAACCCTGACCATGGCCTTACTGGACCTGGATCACTTCAAAAATATTAATGATACTTATGGTCACCAGGCAGGGGACAAAGTTCTGGTCACTTTTTCCAGGCAGCTGAAAGATGTGCTGCGGGCGACGGATATTATCGGCCGTTATGGCGGTGAAGAGTTCATTATTGTGTTGCCTGAGACGCGTCTGGATGAGGCAGAGCAGGTTATTCAGCGTGTTCTGGATACTTGTCGTGAAACCCCTGTTCAGTTCGGCAATCACAGCATTCGCCTGACAGCCAGCGCCGGCCTGGGAGAAGTTCTTGTTGATGTGCAGACTTCTATTATTTATATCGATGAAGCTCTTTATCAGGCGAAAGACAGTGGCCGTGACCAGATTGTTAAGGTAGCCGGAGAGCGTAAGCTGCTGGCGGAATAGCTAACGTCCTATACCCTGCTTTTGCTTTGTCAGGGGAAAAGTGAGTTGGTTGCTGATGATGCGCTCATTGATCGCTTCAGTGGTTAAGGGGCGGCTAAAAAAGTAACCCTGGCCTAAGTCGCAACCTAATTCCCGCAAGGTATCAAGCTGAGACTGGGTTTCAATACCTTCGGCCACGGTTATTTTATTCAGCTCGTGGCATAGGTTGATAATATTTTTTGCCAGAATTCGGTCATGTGTATTGGTGTCGATATTCTGAATAAAGGCGCGGTCCAGTTTAACCTTAGTGACTGGCAGACGCTGCAGATAACTCAGTGATGAGTACCCTGTACCAAAATCATCAAGTGAGAAATAAACACCGTGACGCAGAATTTCTTCCATATTCTGGATCGCCCTGTCGATATTTTTCATAAGGCTGGTTTCAGTTACTTCCAGTTGGAGCTGCGAGTGCTTCAGGTCATTATCATAGATGGCTGACAGTACGAGGCTGCTTAGGTTTTTCAGGCCCATCTGTTCACTGGCCAGGTTAACGGCTACCGGCATAGTGTCATCTCCCATGTGGGAGCGCCAAGTGCTAATCTGCCGGCAGACTGTTCTTAATACCCATTCACCTACGGGCAGGATCAAGCCGGTGTCTTCGGCAACAGGTATAAACTCTCCCGGCGATATTGGGCCGTCATCAGCATTCAGTCGCAGCAGAGCTTCTAGGCTACGTAGCTCACCACTTTGAATATCAACAATGGGTTGATACTCGACATGGAAACGGTTCTCATGCAATGCTTGCTGCAGATGCTGCTCAACTTCGAAGCGGCGATTCGATTCGCTGGAGTACTCCTTAGAGAAATAGTTGATGGTTTTTTCCCGTTTGCTACTGGATTTAGCCTGCTCCAGCAGAGCGTCTGGTGTCGAGCCTGTCCCCGGATAGTGACTGACTCCTAATTTGACAGGGACATGCAACACTGCACCCTCAACTCTTATCTCCTGTTCACAGAGCTCCAGGATACGTTTAGCCAGCTGTTTGTGGCTGTTGCGGCTATCTTGTCCCTTGCTGACACTGAAGACAGCAAGCTTAGCTCCTTCAAGACGGGCAACAGTATTTGATATCGGCAGGCTGCCCCGAAGCCGGATGGCGGTATAGAACATCACTTTATCAGCCCATTCTTTGCCTCTGGCATGGTTCAGTTCATCTAAACGGCACAGATGAACAACACAGACACTGATCTGGCTGTCACCGGAGATACTTATCAGGGCCTGATCCAGGCGGTCAATAAACAAACTATGATTGGGCAGTCCGGTAAGTGAGTCATAGTAAGCGGTGTTTACAGCCTGTTTCTTCAGACTCATGGTTTCAGCATGCTGTTGAATCTGGGTCTCTGTCAGATGGGTAAAGAGAGTCAGCTGGTGGATCTCGTTTTTATCAGGCTGTCGGGGGACAGTGTCCATTATACAGCAGCAACCTATTGGTGCTCCGGCAGGGCTTTTGATAGGAACACTGGCATAAAAGCGTACTTTGGGGCCTGAAACAACCAAGGGGTGATCTTTAAGCTTAGGATGTTGAAGGGTGTCCGGAATAACCAGAAAATCCTCCTGCAGATTAGTCTTATTGCAAAAACTATCTTCAAGTGAGAACTCTTTTTGATTGAGTCCGACTTCAGATTTGAACCACTGCCTGTTTTGATCGATAAATGAGATGCCCGCAATTGGGACTTTGAATGTCAGACTCATCAGCATAACCAGTTGGTCGTACTGGATTTCAGACTCTGACTCTATTAGTTCGAGCTCCGTCAGCTCTTTGAGTCGTTCCTCTTCACCGTAAATGCGGCTGGTATTGGGGAAATTCTGCTGAAGATCTGACATTTTCGACACCTCAGATATTGGAGTGCCTATAGCTCGATTTTGTTGTATATCTTACTTGGCGAGCCATAGTGGTTAAGTAGATGTATGTTATAGATCCTTATAGAGATAACATATTTTAATCGATTAAAAGAAGCATGCTTAGACTTAAAGAGCACAGGCATGCTTTGAACGTGTATTCTTTATCGCATTAAAGCTGATGTGCTTTATGCATTTAAGGGTAGCTGAGTGCTGTATTTGACCTCTTCCATGGCAAAGCTTGAACTGACATCGCTTAGCCCTTCTACCTGTGAAATCAGCTTCTTGTAGAAGTGGTCAAATGCCGTAATATCTTTGGCAACGACCCGTAGCAGATAATCCCATTCGCCTGCCATACGATAACACTCCATAACCTCATCAAACTGGCGTACCTTATCCGCAAAAGCCATTAGCCAGTTTTCATCATGACGTTGGGTCTTCAGGTGTACAAACACAGAAACGCCAAGATCGACTTTATGACGGTCTAAAAGGGCCACCCGCTTTTGGATAATACCCTTTTCTTCCAGCCGTTTGATTCTCTTCCAGCATGGGGTAACAGAGAGATTTACGGTATCAGCAATAGACTGTACCGCGACAGTGCTATCCTGCTGGAGGATTTTTAAGATTGTTTTGTCCGTTTTATCCATGTTTTTTCTTTAAAAGTAGTCTACATAGAAAAATTTTCTCTGGTGCATCGTTTTATCTCAGCATATAGCAAAATTTTTCTTTGGGCTTGTTTTTATAATCATTTTCATCGATGACTAAAACAGGAAAATGTGATGCGAGCCTGGGTGAACCAATCAATAGTAAAAATTCACGCGGATTATCAACGGTCTGCAGATACTCATCTGATCAAGTTAGATCTTTCTGACTTTGAAGAGGGGAGGCTTGACGGTGTTGATATCTACCTGAAAGATGAAAGTACCCACCCCACAGGAAGCCTTAAGCATCGGCTGGCGCGCTCTTTATTCCTGTATGCGTTATGCAACGGTAAGATCCATGAAAATACACCGGTTATTGAAGCATCTTCCGGAAGCACTGCGGTTTCTGAGGCTTATTTTGCCCGAATGATTGCTGTACCGTTTATTGCGGTTATGCCGACCAAGACGGCAAAACGAAAAATCGAGTTAATTGAGCACTATGGCGGCCAGTGTCACTTTGTTGAATCTGCAACGGAGATGCACCAGGCTGCCGTAGCATTAGCCCGGAAGCTGAAGGGGTATTTTATGGACCAGTTTGCCAATGCCGAGCGGGCTACAGATTGGCGGGGTAGCAATAATATTGCAGAGAGTATTTTTCATCAGATGGCCCATGAACGCTTTCCTGTTCCCCGCCATATTGTGATGAGTGCGGGTACTGGCGGCACATCAGCTACGATTGGTCGTTATATCCGGTATAAAGGGCTGGATACTCAGCTCACCGTAGTGGACCCTGAATACTCGGTTTTTTTTGATGCTTACCAGCAAGGGGACCGGGGGTTGACGTCTGAACATAACAGCCGTATCGAAGGTATTGGTCGCCCGCTGGTCGAAGAGTCATTCCAGCCCGGAGTGATCGATAACATGTTAAAAGTGCCGGATCTTGCCAGCGTTGCTACCATGCACTGGTTATACGACAGAACCGGACGTAAAGCAGGACCCTCGACGGGAACGAATCTTTGGGGCGCACTTCAGCTTGCCCGAAAGATGGTTGAGCAGGGTGAGGAAGGGTCTGTAGTGACTCTGATGTGTGATAGTGGCGAGCGGTACCCGGACACCTATTACAACCCGGAGTGGGTGGCAGAAAATATTGGTGTGTAAGCTGTTTTTGGTGTGTGCATGCTTTGGGTGTAAGGTTTCGGCAACTTTAATCGCAATCGCTTATCTGACAGATTAACGTTATAACAGCCTGTAGGCTTATCTGAATATGAAAGGAGTTTTTTTCGCATGACCGGAAGCGAGCAAAACCTGAGCGCGACAGTACCTGTTCACCCTGAGTCACCGTCGCATACAGAGGGGCAGAAGATATTGCCTTTGGTGCTCGCGGGGCCTATTTTACGTCGGTGTACACCATCAAAGCTGACCTTCTGGCTGGCGACATCTCAGCCTGTCGCGGGCCGTTTAACGCTGTCTTATGGACAGGATGAAGTGCAGCACATCAATCCGGAGCAGTGGCGTACAGGTTGCCAGCAAATTCAGGGGGCTGATCATCTCTGGTTTCAGTTGGTAGAGATCACTCCCGGCATACCGCTACCCAAAGATTGCTGGATAGGATATGAGTTAAGCTTTGCTCCACTGAAGACCGTTGATCAGGCATTAGAATCCCTGACCGATGATGCATTTATCAGCTGGCGGCACTGGGCTCCGGATCTGGCTTATCCGGGCCGGGATACACCGGGTTTTGTTCTGAAAAGCCGACTGAGTAAGCTATTACATGGCTCCTGTCGCAAGCCTCACCATGAAAGCGGTGATGGCCTCTGGCGGGCAGATGACGAGCTGGCAGCCAGCAATCCGGAGGACTGGCCTGCACTTCTGATTATGAGTGGCGATCAGATCTATGCTGATGATGTTGCTGCTCCCTTTTTGGCTGCAATTCACCGGTTTATTGCTCAGCTGGGGTTTGCGGAAGAGGCGTTACCCTGTTCCGATGTGGACTCTTCCGGACGGCTTCATGGAAGCACCCCCTATTATTATCAGCGGGAGGCTCTTTTACCGGATACTGAAGGCGGGCAGGCGGTGACGGATCTGGTATTTGGTGGTGCCCGCAAGCCTGTATTTACATCAGATAATGCCCATAATCATCTGATCTCTCTGGCGGAAGTACTGTCGATGTATCTGTTGGCCTGGTCCCCGGCGGGCTGGCAGAATCTGTCGGTTCCCGATGTTAGTGAGCTGTTGCAAACACTACCCCCTGACCAGGCAGATACCTATTTATGTGAACGCCATGAAGTGGAGCATTTTGTCAGTGGCTTAGGAAAAGTCCGGCGCCTGATGGCTCACCTGCCGGTGGCGATGATTTTTGATGATCACGATATTACCGATGACTGGAATCTGACTGCCGCATGGGAACAGACGGCATACGGACATGGCTTCTCCCGCCGTATTATCGGTAATGCGCTGACCGGTTATCTGCTCTGCCAGGGCTGGGGAAATGCCCCGGAGCAGTTGCCGGATGAACTGATGCAGCTGGCCGCGCGGACATTGAGCTCTCCTGGTGGCGATGACCATCAGCGGCTGATTGATGAGTTGATCCGATTTCCTGACTGGCACTATCAATGGGATACCCAGCCTGTGCTGCTGGTACTGGATACCCGAACCCATCGCTGGCGCTCAGAGCGTTCTCTTGACCTGCCATCCGGTCTGATGGACTGGGAGGCACTGACGGATCTGCAGCAGCGGCTGATCGGCCATGATGCGGTGGTCATGGTGTCTCCGGCTCCTGTCTTTGGCGTTAAGCTGATTGAGGTGATACAGCGTATTTTCACTTGGTTTGGTAAGCCTCTGATGGTGGATGCGGAAAACTGGATGGCTCATCAGGGGGCCGCCTATGCACTGATGAATCTGTTCCGGCATCCAAAAACGCCGAAAAATTTTGTGATTCTCTCCGGGGATGTCCACTACTCCTTTGTTTATGATATTGAGCTGCGGGGCCGTGAGCGCGGCCCGGATATCTGGCAAATTACCAGTAGCGGTTACAAGAATGAGTTCCCCGCGAAACTGCTGACCCTCTTTGACCGTTTTAATCGCTGGCTCTATTCACCAAAATCCCCGCTGAACTGGTTTACTAAGCGACGTAAAATGCGGGTGATTCCCAGAAAGCCTCAAACCGCAGACTCTGGCGAGCGGCTTGCGAATGGGGCCGGTGTTGGGCTGGTGGAGCTAAATGCTGAGGGCGCACCGGTCAGAGTCGTGCAGCTGTGTGCTGACGGCCGGGATATTAGTTTTAAGTTACAGGAAGATGAGGCAAGATGGGAATAATCACTAGGGTTCTGTTTTGATTCCGTTATATTTTCTGGAAAAGACCATGAATATAATGTAAAAGAACCGTATGTAATAGTATCAACCGGAGCTGGAAAAGCTCCGGTTTTTTTATTTCCAATGTTTGATATTCAGGTGCAAACAATGTCTTCTGATTTATCCTCTGGGCGCTTTCTGATTGCCGCAGCGCTGTCTGCGTTTTTTATGGGTACAATTGGCACCATCTCTCATTATGCTGGGGTCAGTGCTGAAGCTGTCACCTTCTACCGCCTGTTTTTTGGTGCCTTGCTGATGGCGCTGTTTCTGCTGGTAACCCGTCAGAAGGAAAAACTTTTAGTCTGGCCCGGTGTGAAGGTGCTGCTGACCGGAGCTTTTTTATCGGGTTTTGTGGTCTTCTATATACTCTCAATGCAGTACACCTCCATGGCAAATGCCATTATGCTGATCTACCTGGCACCGGTAGCCGCATCTGTCGTGGCGCACTTTTTTATGGGGGAGCGTCTGTCTACCGCTTCAATTGGTCTGATTCTGCTGGCCCTGTTCGGTTTTGCCATGATGATGGAGTTTAATCTTTCCCTGGAAGGTCGTGCTGATGAGGCGCTGGGCCTGTTCTATGGACTTTGTGCAATGGCTTGCTACGCAGCCTTTATTCTGACGAACCGTCTGATTGAAGCGCGGGTCCATGTATTGACCCGAAGTGGCTATCAGATGTTTGCCGGTGCACTTTGCATGTTACCGCTGATGTTATTGCAGGGCGATGCGATTGCGTTACCCCAGTGGGGGTGGTTGGTACTGGCAGGAATTGTTCCCGGCTTTATGGCAATTGTGCTGGCTGTTGTTGCCCTGAGGGCGTTACCGGCTTCAACTTTCGGTACTTTAGCCTATCTGGAGCCTATCACCGTGGTGGCTTTTGGCTGGTTGCTGTTTGACCAAAGTCTGAACTTTCTGCAGCTGTCCGGCTGTGGGTTGATTATGTTCTCTGGTATTGTTCAGGCGCTTTTGTCCAGTCGGCCGTCGCTTAATCGGAGACCTGTTTAGCCCCATAAGCTGTCTGATTAACGGAGTTTTGACAAACCGCATTGTTTTAAACCCCAGAAAAAACGAGGATAAGCGTCCTGCCGGTTTGGCCTGATGAACTCCTTTATAATATGGCGGTTACTATGAAATCCTCTGAAAATACTGCAAAAACGGTTCTGAGAACATTGAATGCGTCTGAAATTGCACCGGGAATGCGCCTGCAGTACTACGAGCATGCCGCTATGGACAGAGCGCACCATAAATTTACTGCGCTGTTGGGCGCTTTACCTTTAGTGGATAAGCCAGCCTTTTCCTGTTTGTTAGAGCAGATCTATCAGGAAGCTAAAGAGCATTTTGAGCAGGAAGAGCGCTTTATGCTGACCACAGAGTTTGATCAGTACAAGGCCCATAAAGCCCAGCATGATGCTTTGTTGCTGCTACTGGATGGTCAGCGTAATAGCCTGAACGCCGGTCATCAGCCTGATGCGGTTGGGCTACAGTTAACGCTTTGCCACTGGCAGGATAAACATCAGCAGGAATGGGATTACCCTCTGGCAGATTTCCTTCGTTGCCGTGCCAGTTGGTTAGGAGAGGGCACAGGCATCTGAGGCCAGATGGTTTCTGGCCCCAGGTGTGTGAAGTTTTAGCTCATATCCATCACGATACGGCCGGTAATTTCACCTTTTTCCATCTCAGCGAAGATATCGTTGATATCTTCCAGTTGTTTAACCTCGGTAATCGCTTTTACTTTACCTTCAGCGGCAAACTGCAGGCACTCTTTCAGGTCTTTACGGGTACCAACAATAGAGCCTATCACCTTCACGCCGTTGAGCACGGTATCAAAAATTGGAATAGGCATCTCCTCCGGTGGCAGCCCAACCAGAACACAAGACCCGCCACGACGAATAGCGCGGTAAGCTTCTTTAAACGCGGGTTGAGAGACAGCGGTACAGACTACACCGTGGGCACCACCACCGGTCAGCTCAATAATTTTTTCTGAAGGTGTGTCCTGCATAAAATCAATGCAGTGTTTTGCACCCAGTTTTTGCGCCAGTTCCAGCTTTTCAGCCCCGGTGTCAACCGCGATAACATTCATTCCCATAGCAACTGCATATTGCACCGCCAGATGACCGAGGCCGCCGACACCGATGATAGCAACCCACTCACCGGGTTTAACCTCAGTAACCTTGAGTGCTTTATAAGTTGTTACGCCAGCACAAAAAAGTGGCGCAGCATCCACATAGCTCAATCCATCCGGGATTTTGACAACATACTCACCATCGGCCAAACAATATTCAGCATAGCTGCCATCTACAGAATATCCGGCATTCTGTTGATCCAGGCAGAGTGTTTCCTTTCCTTCCAGGCAATAGTCACAGTGGCCACAGGCACTGTATAGCCAGGGTATGCCCACCCGATCACCAACATTCAGGTGATGAATTTCACTGCCAACTTCAACAATTTCCCCGACACCTTCATGTCCAGGAACCAGTGGCATTTTAGGTTTAACCGGCCAGTCACCATGGCAGGCATGAAGATCCGTATGGCAAACACCACAGGCATGAATCTTCACGAGGACATCTTTTGCCTTGATCTCCGGCCGAGGAATATCTTTGATCTCTAGCGGGCCTTTAAACTCATTGACGACAGCTGCTTTCATAGTGTGTTCCCCCTGGGGTTGTCTAGCAGATAACTCCCATTATTCTCTTCGTGGCTGTTGTTGCATTGATAGCGGTCAAGTCCATGCCTGCCATATCCAGAGAAGGGGGCCTGGTACATGTGGACTGAGTCTGATCTCTGATGATAAGCCGTAAAGCTTATGCTGCTGGTTCAGTCCTGGCCTGAATCTTTACCGCCGCTCAGTAGTTGGTCGCCGAAGTGCTGCACCTGTTGTTGCAACCAGATTCGCCCCGGTTCTTTCGCAAATAACGGGTGATAAATCTGGGTCATTTGCACGCTGGGCAGCCCTTCTGGAGGCTGTACTAAGCGTACCGGCAACATCTCACTGAACAGCAACCCCATCTGGTAGGGTAGGGTCATAATCGCTTGACTCTGGGCAACAATCTTGGCGGCGGCCATATAGTTTACGGTGCGGGCTATGGAGCGACGGCTAAGTTTTCTTTCAGCTAACCAGTGATCGATAGCGTTGGCATTGCTCCCAACCAGATCAGAAAAAACGATATGGGGGCGCTGAATATAGTCCTCTAAACTTAGCTGTTTTAAGTGGGGCTCATTGTTATCGGCTAATAGGCAAATCTGCTGTTCTGTAATCCAGCGTTGAGCCTCAAGATGGCTCGGTATGGATTCGCAAATATCCATTCCCACCACCAGATCAACAACCCCTGTTTCCAGGTCGGATAGAAAGGCATCGTCGACAATCATGCGTGCTTCTATCGTGATATTGGGGGCTATATCCTGAAAATGGCTCATCATCTGAGGGAAAACAACCGCTTCAAAATAGTCCGTACAGGCGATCACAAAAGCCCGCTGACTACTGGCAGGATCGAAACTTTGAGGCGGGCTCAGAGTGCGCTCAATCTGGCGCAGGGCATTGCGAACCTCCGGCAGTAACTCTTGTGCTCTGGGGGTTGGCTGCAGGCCATTTTCCGTGCGGATCAACAAAGGATCATCCAGCTGTTCCCGTAGTCGGTTCAGGGCATGACTCATGGCGGATTGGCTGAGAAAAACCCTTTTTGCGGCACGGCTTACATGGCATTCGGTCAGCAAGGCTTCAAGCAGAACCAGCAGGTTCAGGTCGAATTGACGCAGTGATTTCATTCGGTGGTGCTCATCAACGGCTCTCATTTTCGGGAGAGATTAGTTTTATATTAATTTCATGCATACCAATATTGTAACTATGCGTTTCACTAATGCTTAGTGCAAGCCTAATCTTTAATAAAGCCAAAAGGGCAGCTGAATTGATCCCACCTGTACAGATTTCAGTCGGGGATGAGCCCGTAAATCCAAGTAATAAGTTTCAGGAGCGTTAACCATGTCAGCCACTGCACCCCTTCATACCGGAAGTGTCGCCAATGCGGATCTGCCGCTGTACGGTGAACTGGGCATGACGTTTATGCAGTTCCCTCTGGTGCGGGATATTCAGGCCTCTCTGGCAGATGTTGTTGTCAGTGGGGTGCCATTTGATTTGGCGACATCAGGTCGACCCGGTTCTCGCATGGGGCCTCAGGCGATCCGTCAGGCATCTGCGAATCTTATATGGGAAGGTGCCCGTTGGCCCTGGCCGTTTGCACTGGATGATCACCTGTCGGTCACAGACAGTGGTAACGTGCGTTTTAAACATGGTGAGCCACAGACTATGGTTGATGGTCTGGAGGCGCATATCGGCACTATACTGAACGCCGATAAAACGGCACTGACCTTTGGCGGTGACCATTTTATTTCTTTGCCGGTACTGCGAGCTTATGCGAAAAAGTATGGCCCAATGGCCCTGATCCATGTGGATGCTCACACGGATACCTATTCTGGTGGCAGTGAGTATGATCACGGCACCATCTTTCATCGGGCGGTAGAAGAAGGCTTAATCGATACCGAGCACTCCATTCAGATTGGTATCCGTACTGCCTACACCTATGAAGGTCATCCGTTTGAAGTACTGGATGCCGCCTGGGTTGGTGACAATGGCCCCCATGCCGTGCTTGAAAAAATCCGTCAGCGGGTGGGTGATAAGCCTACCTATCTGAGCTTTGATATCGACGGTATTGATCCTGCATTTGCACCGGGCACAGGAACACCTGTAGCCGCAGGTATCAGTATCGACTGTGCTTTGAAAATTGTGCGTGGCTTGCAGGGCATTGACTTGATCGGCATGGATCTGGTGGAAGTTGCCCCCGCCTATGATCATGCGGAGATTACCGCGCTGGCTGCAGCCACTCTGGCACTGGAATACCTCTACGTGCTGGCAGCAAACAAGCAGCAGAAAGCCGCCAAAAGCTGATAACCGGATTACCTGATATGCAGAAAGGCCAGCAGGTGCTGGCCTTTTCTGTCAGACATACTGGAAGCCGATAGAGACACCTGTCTTAAGCGGAAAATGCCTCTATATCCTGAGAGGTATAGCCGAGCTGCCCGAGTCCTTCCTACACTGACAGACAAGTAGTTATCGGATCTGTATGATCTGCACCGAATTCAGCTGAGGTAGACAATGACAGTTAAATCCCCTGCGACACGTGATGAGTGGTTCGAACTCAGTAAAACGCTGACTCTGCATGGCCAGTCTTATATCAATGGTCAGTTCTGTGATGCCGAAAGCGGTGAGACATTTGCCAGCATCAACCCAGCCACTGAAGAACATCTGACTGATGTTGCCAGCTGTGATCAGGCTGATGTTGATAAAGCCGTTGCTAACGGTTTAGCGGCCTACCGCAGTGGGGAGTGGGCGGAAGCCTCGCCTAAGCACCGTAAAAATGTTCTGCTGAAACTGGCAGCACTGGTTGAGCAGCACAAAGACGAGTTTGCGCTTCTGGATACCCTGGATATGGGTAAATCCATCTCCGAAATGACCGCGATTGACGTGCCGGATGCCATCGACTGCATTCAGTGGACCGCAGAGTGTATCGATAAAGTTTATGGTGAGATTGCGCCGACGGCACCGGGTTCTCTGGCGTTGATCAGCCGTGAGCCGGTGGGCGTTGTTGCCTGTATCACCCCTTGGAACTACCCGCTGATGATGGTGAGCTGGAAGATCGCTCCGGCTCTGGCTGCGGGTAACAGTGTGGTGCTGAAACCTTCGGAAAAAACCAGCCTGAGCGCTCTGCGTCTGGCTGAACTGGCAACTGAAGCTGGTATCCCGGATGGCGTCTTCAACGTGGTGACCGGTTACGGACATACTGCCGGTAAAGCGCTGGCGCTGCATAACGATGTACACGTACTGGCCTTCACCGGTTCAACCCGTGTTGCCGGAATGCTGCTGGGTTACGCCGGTGAATCCAACATGAAGCGCGTTTGGCTGGAAGCGGGTGGTAAGTCCCCGAATCTGATTTTTGATGATTGTGACAATATCAAAAAAGCGGCCGGTGGCGCAGCAGCGGCTATCTTCTCCAATCAGGGGGAAGTGTGCATCGCCTGCTCCCGCATCTATGTGCAGAAGAGTATTAAAGAAGAGTTTATCGCGGCTCTGGTTGAAGCGGCATCCCGTTATCAGCCGGGTGACCCTCTGGACCCGAAAACCAATATGGGCCCATTGGTGGATAAGACACAGCTGGATACCGTCAGCCGCTATATCCGCTCAGCAACCGAAGAGGGTGGTCAGGTGATTCTGGGCGGAGAGCCTGAGTATCAGGAAGGTGAAGGTTTCTATGCCAAGCCTACCATCGTGACCGAAGCCCACAACGGTATGACCTTCGTAAAAGAAGAGATCTTCGGCCCGGTACTGGCGGTGTGTGAGTTTGAAACCGAAGAGGAAGCCATCGCATTGGCCAACGATTCGCAATATGGCTTGGGTGCGGCTATCTGGACCTCTAACCTGTCCCGGGCCCACCGTGTCAGCCGTAAGATCCACAGCGGTATGGTCTGGGTGAATACCTGGGGCGAAGGCGATACCACGGTTCCGTTTGGTGGCGTT
>JBLWVL010000031.1:0-35142 GCA_048268485.1 Oceanospirillum sp. | reverse complement strand
ATTGCGGGCACGGGTCATGGTGCGATCCTCCATAATTTCACCAATGACTTAAGTGTAGATCAGGCGGCTGATTTTGGCAGGATCAAATTATGGGTGTCCCGGTTTTTCTGGTTTTTCCTTTTGTGATAAAAAAAGGCTGCATCAGGCAGCCTTTTTCGGGGAGTAAGTCAAAGTTTAGGACTTACATTTGTAGATATCAAAACCCACTTTGCCATCTTTAAGCGGGCCAGTCTGAACGATGGTATCCGCTCCCATCTCTACGGCCTGGTTTTTACCCAGAGTTATCAGCTCTTCCATGATGGTCTCTTTGTTGCGACTGAGACCAGCCACGCTATCTTTCACAAAAGAGTTGGTGTGCCCCAGCTTCTCGCACCCAGCAACATTATGCGCTTTTGCCAGAAGCACCTGATCACTGCCTTCTACGGCCTTCACCCAACTACAACCTGACAAAAAGGTAATGCCAAGTACCAGTAACCCTGTCTTAAATAATGTGTTTCTCTTCATGAACGGATCTCCTCTGAATTCACTACGTTATAACATGCTATAACGGTGAAATAAAAAGTGCTTTTTCAGCAGCTTTGCAGCTCTGAATGATGAATTTATCGTATAAATGCCTGAATAACTTATGGTTAACAGGTTTAAGTAAAAACCGGCTGAGCCTGTTATTCTGATTGAACACCAATGTTTTGACCCGTAATATTTCCGTCAAATGTTTAAACTAAGAGAATCAGGTATGAAAGCACTTCTGGCATCTTTGCCTCTGGCGCTGTCCTTCAGCGCACTACCAACACAAGCAGTGGCTGCACCAGAGTGCGGTTCAGTTACCATCGCAGACATGAACTGGAATTCAGCCTCCTTTATGGCGCACCTTGACCAGTTTATTCTGGAGAACGCTTATAACTGCCAGACAGAACGCGTGCCGGGTGACTCCGTACCCACCAGTACTTCGATGATTGAAAAAGGTGAACCGGATATTGCACCTGAGCTTTGGACGAACTCTTCCAAGGCTCAGCTGGACAAAGGTGTTGAAGAGGGCCGCTTACGCTATGCCGGACAGGTGCTGTCCCAGGGCGGTGAAGAAGGTTTCTGGGTGCCGCAATATATGGTAGATGAGTACCCGGAGCTGGCCACCATTGAAGGTGTGCGCCAACATGCGGATCTTTTTGAGCACCCTGAATATGATGACCGCTCCGCTTTTTACAGCTGCCCGGCAGGCTGGGTTTGCCAGATTACCGCAGGCCATCTGTTTAACGCTCTGGAGCTGGAAGAAGCCGGTTTTGAACAGGTTGATCCCGGTTCCGGTGCTGCTCTTGCAGGATCTCTGGCCAAAGCTTATGACCGTAAACAACCTTGGTTTGGTTACTATTGGGCTCCCACACCTGTGATGGGGAAATACGAAATGGTGAAAGTGGATTTTGGCACAGGTGTGGATCTCGAACATTATCGTAACTGCACAACGCAGGCAGACTGTACCAACCCCAAAGTCACCATGTACCCCTCCGCTCCGGTTCATACCATCACCACCGCAGGCTTTGCCAAACGGGCTCCGGCGGCTTATGAATATATCTCCGGTCGCAGCCTGACTAACCCACAGATGAGCGCTATGCTGGCCTGGATGGAAGAGAATCAGGCAGACGGTGAATATGCGATGGAGCATTTTCTGCTGACCTATCCGGATATATGGCAGAGCTGGCTGCCAAAAGCCAGGGCCGAACAGCTTAAGCAAGCTGTTGATAGCCTGTAAGACTTGCATTGAATCCTGCGGCCGGAACGTTTCCGGTCGTTTCTGTATGTGCTTTATATAGATATCTGCTTTAAATAAAAGCAGGTGCGAATCTGAATACAGCGTTCGCACCAGCATGCTCACTCTGACGAACCTGACTTAGGACCTGCTATGGCCGACAGTGGCTGGTTGACCGAATTCCCTGAAATGGAACGCAGTGATCTGCGTGCCATCCGCAAAACTCTGGATACTGCATACCGGGATTTTTCCCGCAGTTACGGCGAGCAGATCGAAAACTTTTTTGACCCTTTGCTCTCTCTTCTGATTAGTTTTGAACAACTGTTGTTAGCCTCCCCCTGGTGGCTGGTGATCGCGGTGTTGTGCTCAGTCAGCTATCTGGCCACCCGCTCTCTGCGTTTAAGCCTTGGTGTTGGCATCGCTTTTTTTGCCATCGGTTACTTTGGTATGTGGGAAGATACAATGCAAACCATGAGCATTATTCTGGTTTGTACCCTGCTTGCCGTCATACTGGGCATACCGCTGGGCATTTTGATGTCCCGCTCCGACCGGCTACAGAAATTGCTGACACCTCTACTGGATGTGATGCAGACCATGCCAGCCTTTGTCTACCTGATACCTGTTGTCATGCTGCTGGGTATTGGCCGGATTCCCGGCGTTATCGCGGTGGTCATTTACGCCATACCTCCTGTGATTCGCCTGACCAACCTGGGTATACGCTTAGTTGATAAAAGCGTGCTGGAAGCCGCCACCGCCTTTGGTGCCGGCTATCTGAAGCGCCTGACCAGTGTACAGCTGCCACTGGCACTACCAACGATTATGGCAGGTATTAATCAGACGATTATGATGGCCCTGTCCATGGTGGTGGTCGCCTCTATGATTGGCGTAAAAGGTTTGGGTCAACCAGTGCTGAAATCCATTACCAACCAGTATTTTACTCTGGGGCTTCTCAATGGCCTGGCTATTGTTGTTCTGGCCATTGTCTTTGACCGTATCTCCCAAGGTTACGCTCGTCGCAGTCAACAGCACCTGCAGGGAGACAGCCATGAGTGAGGTCATTATACGTATCCGGAATCTGAGTAAAATATTCGGTAAACAGGCAAAAAGAATGCTGCCCTTGCTACACCAGGGTATGGATAAAGACACCCTGCTTACCAAGCATGATCATGCAGTTGGTTTACAGGGTATCAATCTGGAAATCCAGTCTGGCGAAATCTTTGTTATCATGGGTCTGTCCGGTTCGGGCAAATCAACTCTGGTTCGTCACTTCAACCGCCTTATTGAGCCGACTGAGGGGCAGATTGATATAAAAGGAACCGATATCACCACGCTCAGTCGCAAGCAGCTGGAGACATTCCGCCAACAGCACCTGTCTATGGTGTTTCAGCGCTTCGCACTGCTGCCCCACAGAAATGTGCTGGATAACGTCGCTTATGGCCTGGAGATACAGCGTGCGCCCAAGGAGCAGCGCCGGGAAAAAGCACGTTATTGGCTCGACAAAGTTGGCCTGACCGGATATGACCGTCAATTTCCTGGTCAGCTATCCGGTGGTCAGCAGCAGCGTGTCGGTTTAGCCCGGGCTCTGTGTACTGATGCCGATATCCTGCTGATGGACGAAGCCTTCTCCGCTTTAGATCCACTGATTCGAGCTGAAATGCAACTCCAACTGAAACAGCTACAAGAGCAGCTGCATAAAACGATTGTATTTATTACCCATGATCTGGATGAAGCGATAACACTCGGTGACCGAATTGCTATTCTTAAAGATGGCTGTCTGATACAACAGGGGACACCTCAGCAGATTCTGCAGCACCCTGCTGACGATTATGTGGCTGCCTTTGTACAACATGCCCGTCCGGACACCCTGTATAAGGCATCATAGTCTTATAACTTAATGGAACT
Source organism: Oceanospirillum sp. (assembly GCA_048268485.1). Classification (GTDB taxonomy): domain Bacteria; phylum Pseudomonadota; class Gammaproteobacteria; order Pseudomonadales; family Halomonadaceae; genus Oceanospirillum. Next base: position 31,499 of record JBLWVL010000031.1, on the reverse strand, counting down.
TTACCTTTCAGATCTGGACTAAGATAGCCTGACATGTTTACATAAGATATAACTTATCAACAACCTATAAATGCTTGATTAGATGGAGAAAACGCAAATGAATGCAATGGGACTAAAAAAATCTCTGATCGCTGTTTCCTTAGCTTCGGCCCTGTTTTTGGGTGCAGCAGACGTCAGTGCAGCACAGTGCGGTGAAACCAAACTGTCAGATCAGATGGGTGAAATGAAAGATCACCTGAAAGCATATAAAGATGCGGCCAAGTCTGAGGACTGGAGCGTCATGGCGGAAAACCGTGAAGCGCTGCAGGAGCTGGCCAGTAGTGCTAAAAAAGAACTGCCTTTCAAAGCACAGAGCGAACCTAAAGCAGCCCAGGAAAAAATGCAGAGCAACTACCAAAAAGGGATGACCTACCTGGAGGAGCTTCTGGATAATCTCGAAACCGCAGAAAACAACAAAGACGCAGATAAAGTCATGGCGCTGATGCAAGAGATCGGCAAGCACACTAAAAAGGGGCACCGTGCCTTCAAACAGAAGTGTGATGACGAGTAAGTTTCAGAGCACGCCCTGCACTTACGCTAAAGCCCGGTTAAACCGGGCTTTATTGATCATAAACACCAATACGATCAATAAAGTCTGACGCAACCTGAAACTCTGTATGGCCCCTGATGTCTCAGCGGCGTTATCTGCCTTCCGAGGCTTCCATACCAGTGTTTTTAAGCAGTTTTCTGTACAGGATTTTACTTTGAACATTTTTATTGCTTCACCTGCCTTAGCTAGCGCCCTCATGGGTCGCCTTCTTACCATCCGGCAGGCTTCTTGCATTTCTGCAGGACTGTTTTTTCTCACGATCCTTCTGGCCAGTTTTTCAGCCCAGGCAGCCCAAAGTGACTGGTCAGAAACGCCTCAGGCAAAAGCTCGTTTACTGATCGCCGCGGTAGAATCAAAAGACAACCAGACCATACTGAAAGCAGGTCTGGAGATTCAAATGGATGATGGCTGGAAAACCTACTGGCGAACTCCGGGAGCCGCGGGTATTCCGCCCGATGTAAAGGCAGCTCAGGGAAGCCCCCTTGATAATATTCAACTGTACTACCCGGCACCAGCGCGATTAGATTTTCAGGGGCTGCAGCTCTATGGCTATGAAGACAGGATCATTTTCCCCCTGGATCTGACGTTAAGATTACCGCTTAAGGAAGACGCAACCATTGCAGTGGATACCCGGATCCTGATCTGCCGGGAGCTCTGTATTCCTGTTAGTTTCAAATCTGAAATACCTGTCTCGGAACTGCCGAACCTGGCCGACACTCAATCTGGTGTTTTCGATGCCGATGCAGCCTTCAGCATTAATCAGTTTGCTAGTCGTATCCCCCGTCCGGCAGATCTTGCAGGGTTTAAACCGGCAAAGGTTAAGCTGGATAGCGAACAGAAAATTCTCCAGGTCGAATTACAGCTACCGGAATCAACGCAACTACAGGATCTGTTCCCGGAGCTACAACCGGAACCTGAGCTGAATGCTCCGGTAATTGGCAAACCGGTAATACTACCCGGCACAAATGATCAGCTCTGGACTGCCCAGTTTCTGATAGAGCGCAAACAGATGCCAAGCCCTGATAAAGCAGCCAATCTGGTGATTCACACTTCGCAGGGTGATTTTGAGCTACCAATGCACTGGCAACAGTCGGACGCCTCACTGAACCGTATCGAAGGCACTCAGGTTAAAGGCCATAAGGGCTCTGTACCGGGTATCAATGGTGATTCTTCAATATCGGCTCCCTTATGGCTTATGCTTCTGATGGCTCTGGCTGGCGGCCTTATTCTGAACCTGATGCCCTGTGTTCTTCCGGTGCTTTCCATTAAGGTTCTGCATCTGATAAAACATAGCGAACTGAGTACCTCTCAGATTCGCAGCAGCTTTATCGCTACCGCAGCCGGTATTATCAGCTCATTTGCATTACTGGCCGGTGCGCTTATCGTTCTTAAAGCCAGTGGTCAGGCAATCGGTTGGGGAATCCAGTTCCAGCAACCTATTTTTATTGCCGCACTGGCCTTTATCGTTATCATTTTTGCCGGTAACCTCTGGGGATTATTCGAGTTCCGCCTACCCGCCATAATCTCATCCCTGGGTTCATCGGTGCATCAAGAGGCACCTGAAAAGAGCCATTCTCTTTTCGGATCTTTCAGCCAAGGGGCGCTGGCAACTATTCTGGCAACGCCTTGCTCAGCTCCTTTTTTAGGCACCGCCATAGGTTTTGCCTTCTCTCAGGACTACCTCACCCTGCTACTCATTTTTATTACATTAGGTATCGGTCTGGCCCTGCCTTACCTGCTGCTGACCCTGAAGCCGGAGTGGATCTATAAGTTACCTAAACCCGGCCCATGGATGCTAACGCTCAAACGTGTTCTCGGTGGCGGACTTCTGATAACCGCCGGATGGCTGTTCTGGGTACTATCAGACCTGATCATCGTCAATGGTGTTATTGCCATTGCAAGCCTCGCTCTGCTTTGGTGGCTGATGGTCAAACATCATCGACTGTTTTGGCTTATCCCTGTTGTTGCTCTGCTGATCATACCTACCTTCCCTCAACCGGATGGCAGTCTGACATCGACTCAGAATACAAACAGTGCAGACCGGTTGAACTGGGCTGCCTTTGAACCCGATAAAATTGATAAGTTAGTTGCTGAAAATAAAGTAGTATTTGTTGATATTACCGCCCGCTGGTGCGTCACTTGCATCGCCAATAAGGTGGCTGTCATCGATACGCCGGAGGTCCAGCAGGCACTCTCAGTGGAAAATATTCTGCCAATGCGGGGAGACTGGACCCGCCCGAATGCAACAATCAGCGATTTTCTGAACCGTCATCAACGCTTTGGCATCCCTTTTAATGCAGTCTATGGGCCCGGCGCTCCACAAGGTATCTTGCTGAGTGAGATATTAAGTAAGAGCGCGCTTCTGGATGCCCTTAAAAAAGCGGCTGGCGATGCCTGATAAACCTCAATACCCGAAAAACAATCGATAGCTGACAAGCCATCGATACCTGACAAACAAGCTATTTAGCGTCTTGCACTCTTTAAAGGAGAAAACATGCACTCACATAAGGAACAGGCAACCAAGGCGGTTAAAGTCTGGGATATCAGTATACGGCTCTTTCACTGGTCATTAGTCGGTCTGATCGGCTTTTTATGGTGGAGTGGGACAGAAGGGGTACAAATGGATAATCATGTTCTGGCGGGATATACCGTACTGGGGCTGGTGGTCTATCGATTAATCTGGGGCTTTATTGGCAGTTATCACGCCCGGTTTATTAACTTTATCCGCTCACCCATAAAAACACTGAAATCCATTCCGGGTGTAATTTCAGTACACAGCGATTCTCACCATGTAGGGCACAACCCTGTTGGCGCTTGGATGGTGGTCGCCCTGATTCTGATTCTGCTGGCTCAGGGGATCTCCGGCTTGGGCACCACCGATGATATTTTTATTGATGGCCCATTGGTTCCTTATATCAGCGAGGATATGGTCTACTGGCTGACAGACCTACACCTTACCTTGCCGGATTATCTGATTGCGCTGGTGGTACTGCATGTGGCAGCCGTACTCTTTCACGACACCTTTAAACGTGAACACCTGATTCAGGCGATGATCACCGGGGTAAAAAAAGTACCTACATCTCTGGCGGACTCAATCCGGCAATCAGAACTGCCCGCTAAGCGCTTTCTGATCGTTGTTGCATTGCTATCCGGCATGGGTTGGTGGTTGATCAGCACCTTCGGCTAGCACTTGCTGGAGTACACAAACGGAGGGGCTTCCCCTCCGGTATTGTCTTAAGCAATCAGCGACACGATGCGATAGCATGGCATCTCTTTACTCAGCTACGCTATTTCTACCTGTTGCAGCTGATCAGCCCAGCGACCGATCCAGTCCGCTGCCGGCTCCGTGGCATCAAAGTGCTCTGCAGCATCTATCTCTAATGGACGGCCAATGCGCTGGCCGCCATATTCTGCGAAAACAGCATCGATCTTTTTACCGGCATCACAAAAGGTTTCATCATAGGAGCTGTCTCCCAGGGAGATAATGCCGTACTTCAGATGAGAGAGGGCAGCCCCCTGATCATGCAGGGTATGATAAAACTTATCAAAATTAGGCGGAAAGTCGCCGGCACCTGTGGTAGAGCAGGAGATCAGAATCGCATCCAAGGCTTTGTTTTCAAGATCCGCAACCGTTGGCTCCTCTGACACCTCAACGGTATAGCCTTTTGCTTCCAGCATTGGCTGAATATGATCCGCGACATCCCGCGCTCCACCGTATACGGTTCCTACCAAAATCTTAATTGCGGTCATAAAAAACTCCTGAAATAAACAGACAACGATTAACCAACCAAAACGCTTGGTTATTATAGCGGCAACCGCCCAAAATCCAAAGTATACAACCTTATCTAACACTGCATCAGCCCTGCTAAAACCTGTTATTGGCTGATTTCCACTAATGACTCTGCTTCTTGATGCCCATCAAAACTGTGCATTGTATTATTTATTCCATATGTTTAGTCTGATATTCTTTACCGAATGCGTTAGCCGCTGGGGCTTCGGCCCTAAAATAAAATCAACAGCTGCTGCTAATAACCTTGCCTCGTTCCATACAAGGATGCCTTATGTTTGCTCAGGACTTTAATGAACTCGGTTACCTGGCCAGTCAATGGCCACTTAATCCGAATATACCCACCTTACTGATGGTACATGGCGCAGGCCTAAACCATTCACAATGGCAAAAGCAGATGACAGGTCTGCAAGGTCATGCCAACATGATTGCCGTCGATCTCCCCGGACATGCCTTAAGCGCACACCATGATGGCAACCAGTCTATTAGCGACTACGCAGACATCCTTTCAGAGCTAGCGGCAGAGCTGGGAAACCCTCAGCTTATTATGGCTGGCCACAGCATGGGTGGCGCTATTTGCCTTGAGTTTGCCATGCGCCATCCTGAACAGACAGATGGCATGATACTTGTGAACACTGGAGCAAAACTCAGAGTTCCGCAGGAGCTTCTGCAACAGATTCACGAAGACTACCCTGCCTTTATCCGCCAACTTGCAGACAGTGCTCTTAGCGCAAATACTCCTCCTCAGGTTATCGAGCAATTTACAGAACTGCTGATGCAAAGCGAAACGGAAGCCGTTTACAATGATTTTGCCAGCTGTAATAGCTTTGATCGACTGGAAGATATTAGCCAGATCACCTGCCCTGCCCTGATTATCAGCTCAGACCTTGATCAGATGACACCGCCCAAATATGGAGAGTTTCTGGCCGACCATCTTACCCAAGGCCAATTTACCCTGATTGAAGGCGCCGCTCATATAAGTCCCATGGAAAAACCGGAAGCGGTCAATCATGCTATTCTGGATTTTCTGCAACAATTTAATGGCCGTTAAGCGGCCATTCCCTACCCCAAAGATACCCTATCACTAACCATGCCGCTGCATTAGCAGGTCAGCCCTGGTAATACCCTTTCGTGACTCGCCGCCAACTGGTAAACTAAATACAAATAAAATGGTTTACAATGGTGTGGTTATGCAGGATACAAGCCTCTGGTTTCCCTATGCACAAATGAAAAATATCGAAGTAAATTATGAAGTGGAAACTGGTGAAGGACCTTATATTCAGCTGACCAACGGCATGAAGCTGCTCGATGCCACCTGTTCATGGTGGTGTATGATTCATGGTTACAGGCATCCTGAAATCACCCAGGCCATTCATGATCAGGCGGATAAGCTGGCCCACGTTATGCTTGGCGGCCTGAAAAACCAACCGGCTGCGGCTCTCGCTAAAAAGCTGGTCGAAATAACACCGGAAGGCCTGAATCATGTCTTCTTCAGTGACAGCGGTTCAGTCGGCATGGAAGTCGCCATGAAGATGGCGGTGCAGTTCTGGCAAAATCAGGGACGGACGAAAAAGTACAAAATGGCCTCCCTGATGCGCGCTTATCATGGCGATACCACAGGCTGCATGTCAGTATGTGATCCTGAAGAAGGTATGCACAGTCTGTTCAGCGGCTTGCTGCCAAAACATCATTTTGCCCCTGCCCCTACTGCGTCATTTGATGCTCCGGCTGAAGCCGTGGCTTCCGATATAGCCGAGCTGCGCAAGGTATTTGAACAGCACCATGAAGAGATCGCCGGGTTTCTGGTAGAACCTCTGTTGCAGGCAGCAGGCGGCCTGAATATGTACAGCCCACTCTACCTTCAGGAGGCTCGTAAGCTGTGTGATGAGTTTGAAATTCTATTGATCTTTGATGAGGTTGCAACAGGTTTTGGTCGGACAGGAAAGCTGTTTGCCGCCGAATATGCGGACGTAACACCAGACATTATGGTACTCAGCAAAGGCCTGACGGGCGGTTATATCGGTCATGCTGCCACCCTTGCCAACGACCGGGTTTTTAAGGCTTTCTGGGATGATGATGCCGGCAAGGCCTTTATGCACGGCCCAACCTTCATGGGCAACCCTCTGGCTTGCGCTGTAGCCCTGAAAAGTATTGAGGTTTTTGAGCGAGATAACTATCTGGGAAAAATCGCAGCACTGAACCAACTGCTGAAGGAGGAACTACTTCACTTCCGCCATGAAAAAGTTCTGGATACCAGGGTACTGGGGGCAGCAGCTGTGATTGAAGTAAAAGATGCCAAAAGCCTGCAAGGAGTTCAGGACTTTGCTATTAACCATGGTGTCTGGCTACGCTCATTTGATCGCTACCTATATACCATGCCGCCTTATATTATATCAGCCAGCGACCTAAAGCAGATCACAAGCGTTATGAAAGCCTGGTTCACTGCCGAATAAACTAAGTCTTACCCTATGAACAGCCACCGGAAGGTCAGCTGTTTATAGGGTATAGCAGCTCTTTACTCTTTAACTCTCAACCTTAAGACTTAGCGCCTCAAAAGGGTTCCAGCACTCTGAAAGCCACTGATCAACTTGCTTAGCGGGTTCAGCCTTAGCAAACATAAAGCCTTGCCCTTCATGGCAACCATGACGCTGCAGAAAACTCAGTTGCTCCTTATTTTCAATACCTTCTGCGACCACTTTCAGCCCCATACCTTTTGCCATAGCAATAATGGTTGATGCCAATCTGGCATCATCAGCATTGTGTGCCACATCGGTCACAAAAGTACGATCAATCTTAAGGGCATCCAGAGGCAGGCGGCGCAAATAACTCAGGGATGAATAGCCTGTTCCAAAGTCATCAATGGAGATGTTTACACCCTGCATACGCAGCGCATGCAAAATATCAGCAATACGGTCAGCCTGCTCAGGAATAAAGCAACTTTCTGTTACTTCAAGCTCAAGCCAGCTGGCCTGAACCCCTGTGTTCTGGACAATACGGCGGACTGTCGCAGCAAGGTCATCTTTCATCAGCTGCTGTACTGAAATATTCACCGCAACCGGAACAATCTCATAACCGCACTTATGCCAATGCAGCAGGTCCTGACATACGGCTCCCAGCACCCATTCGCCAAGCGTTCCGATAAGACCAAGGCGCTCGGCGACAGGAATAAACTCCACAGGAGAAACGACCAAACCACTCACCTTATCATGCCACCTGAGCAAGGCTTCAAAACCAATCAATCTGCCGGATTTAAGCTCAATTTTTGGCTGGTATTTCACCTGAAAAGCCTGATCTTTAATCGCTTTGCGCAAACGGGTTTCTATGGTCAACTCCCGCACTGAATCATAATGCAGCGAGTCCGTATAACGGTGAAAACTCCCCCTGCCATCGGCTTTTACCCGATACATAGCGGCATCAGCATTTTTAATCAGATCTTCAGAGGTTGTACCATCATCAGGAAAGATACTGATACCGATACTGGTTGATATATAAAGTTCATGACTACCAATGGAGATCGGCTCGCTGATGGCTTCGTTAATACGTTGCGCCAGCATCATAAGCCCATCCATTGTATCAACTTCCGGCACCATCACAGTAAACTCATCGCCCCCCAAACGGGCAACAGAATCACCTTCTCTCACGGTATGAGCCAAACGACCAGCAACAACCTTTAAAACCTCATCCCCGACAACATGCCCGAGAGAGTCATTGATCCGTTTAAACATATCCAGATCAAGAAACAGTACCGCCAAACGATGCTGATGGCGATGAGCATTAGCAATGGCCTGCTCCAGGCGGTCCTGGAACAGCCGACGATTAGCAACGCCAGTCAGATCATCAAAAAAAGCCAACCGCCGGATACGTTCTTCGTCTTTCTTACGATCCGTAATATCACTGAAAATAGCAGCAAACTGAGCGACATCGCCGTCATCGTTATAGATAGCGGTAATTGTCAGCCATTCAGGGTAAACCTGCCCATTTTTCCTTCGGTTCCAGATCTCTCCCTGCCAGTAACCATTGCTTTGCAGCTCACTCCAGAGATGCCGGTAAAAATCCTCGGAATGACGGCCAGAGCTAAGCAATTTAGTACTTTGACCAATCGCCTCGACCTCGCTATAGCCAGTAACCTGGGTAAACTTAGGGTTAACAGATTCGATAATACCGTGCTTGTCTGTAATGATAATGCCATCAAGACTGGCCTCAATAACACGCTGGGCAAGACGAAGATGCGCTGTCGAAGCTTTTAACGCCTCATCTCTTGAATGCAGCGCTTCCTGCAGTCGATTAACATATTCATACTCAACACTGTCCAGAATATCGCCGTAGGAGAGAATTCCGATCAGGCCTCCCCTTTGATTGATAACACCAAGGTGTCGAAAACCTTTTTTCTTAAGTAGGTTGCTGGCCTGAAGCAGTCCTGTATCTTCATCCACAGCATATAGCTCATTACTGCAAACTTCCTTCAAAGTCAGAGCCGTCACACCAGCAGCCAGCCACTGAACAATATCCCGTTCAGTGATAATGCTGTAATGTTCCGGGGCGCTACGCCGGACAGCAGCGGCATCACGTTGACTTTCCCGAAGGCGGCGTACAGCATCAGCCAGAGATAAGGATTCATCCAGAACAAGAGGAGCCTGATTCAAAGCCGAACGGACATTGCGCATGCACAGATAATGTTCTAACCCCTGAGAGCGGATCACATCCGTTTGAGAAACAACTCCAATTGGACCATGCTCCGGGTCCGTGACCAGAAAATGCCGGCGATGTAAGCGCTGGAATTTCAGTGCAATTTCACTCAGACTCTCATCACCATCAACAGTATCCACCGGCGAACTCATATAGCCACTGATCGGTTTATCACCCAAAGACTGATCGGTAAAATCCAACTTACGGGCATCGGCTTCTGTCCAGATTCCAACAGGTTCTCCGGCATCCATCACCAGGATAGAGCTAACGTGATGCTTATTCATCTGTAAAGCGGCGTCATGCAAGGTTGCATCGGTACAACAGCTCAGCAAGCTATGATGAATCACATCTCTGACCGGAACATCTGTGGTAAACATCATGCGCCGATCTGTGGGGGTCACTTTGTGGGGCTTCTGCTTCAATTCAAATACCATAGTACACTCCGGCTCCGACACATCCATGTTAGGTGCCGGTAAAATTTATGTCCCCACCTAAGGCTGGTTATCAAGGGGATATCGCGTTGCTCAGATTATCCTGATCAGCCCTCTAATAGCGAGGCCAATAAACCTTTAACTTGCGTTACCTCAAAAGGTTTATCACACAATGCCGAAACACCCGCTTGTTTAACTGAACTCAGCCGCGTTTCATTCTCCTCAGAGGTCACCATAAGAATAGGTACATGGGAAAGTTCAGTCTCATTGCGAATATAACGAATCAACTCCTGACCATCCATATTTGGCATATTGTAGTCGGTCAGAATAAGGTCAAACGCCTGGTTTTCAATAATATTTCGCGCATCAAGCCCATCAACAGCTTCAGTAATATCCTGAATACCAATCTGATTCATAACCCGGGCCAAGTGCTTACGAGCCATACGGCTATCATCCACAATCAGAACACGAAGGCTTTCAACATCGTAGAGATCCAGAGACAACTCATCCGGGTTGATATAATCAATAGTCGCCAAAAGTGCGCGATGCAGATCGTTACGGGTGAAGGGTTTGGGTAATAGTGCAAGGACTTTTGACTGGCGGACAGCTTCCAGATTGTCATAGTTCTGCTCGCTGGAAACCACCATTACAGGGATATCAGCCGTTGCGGGATCGCGTTGCAAGAGCTCCACTAATTCCGCTGCCGTGGCATCAGGCAGGTACATCGAAGTAATCAGCAAATCAGGCTGAAAGGTTTTCAGGCGGGTATAAGCCTCCCGGGCACTCCCGGCACCTTCGATATTATGAATACCTTCCGCCATAAGTTCGTTAATAATAATTTTACGTTGAGTATTAGAGGGTTCGACCAGAACAATCGAAAGATCCTGAACAGCTAAGCTTTCCATAATGCAACACTTCCGGGGCTAAAAATGTAAACATGGCGTTTAAAAACGTGTTACACCATCCTATGCAATTTGGATCAAAATATCACTAAGCAAAACAGGGGGATGACAAACCAGTTGCGCATTTAAAGTACGGACTCAGGAAAAGAGGCTCAACTGCTCCGCAACCTCAGTCGGTTCACGAAGACGAATACCAATACCCAAAAGACGAATATTGAGCGCACCACGCTGAATCGCCTCTGCAACCAGAGGTCTAAAAAGAGAGGCACTCAGCCACTGAGTTGACTCACCAGCAACGGATCTGACAGAGCCTTCTATCGCGGGGTCAGAGCTACCCTTTGAGAAAAAGGCGGTCTCTACGGTGGTCGATGAAAAATCTGCAAAACGCACTTTAGCAAACACGCTGCGAATTTTACGGTCTTCATAGCCCTGATATCGGCGAATCAGAACAGGAAGCAAATGCTCTAAAGCGGCTTCAATTTCAGACTGGACTTTAATATTCTCTGCGTAGGTTCTTTCCACACTGACAGACTTACGTACCCGCTCAGTAACAACATCCCGATAATCTTCGCCCCTGGCCCTCTGATATAGGGTTAAGCCAAGTTTTCCGAATGACCTCGTCAGCTCCTTTACCGTTTTCTTCTGCAGATCCCCACAGGACTCAATACCCAGTAGCTTCAGTTTCTCTTCCGTAACCTTGCCAACACCGTGAATCCGACCCACAGGCAGTTCTGACACAAACGGAGCGATTTCGCGCGGGGTAATCACAAACAGACCATCAGGTTTCTGCCAGTCAGATGCAACCTTCGCCAGAAATTTATTTGGTGCGACACCGACAGAGATTGTCACACCGGTACGGCGTATAACTTCGGCTTTAAGCCACTGAGCCATACGGGTTGCACTGCCCCGAAAATCAGCAACATCGGTAACATCAAGGTAAGCTTCATCAATAGAGACCACCTCCACCCGATCTGTCAGCTCATAAAAAACTTCACGGATTCTATCTGCTGTGGCCCGGTATTCATCCATACGTCCTTTGCAGAGAACCAGATCAGGACAAAGCTTTAGTGCCTGGGCTGCCGGCATAGCTGAACGGACACCATAGAATCTGGCAGGATAGTTACAGGTTGCAATAACCCCACGTTTATCAGCATCACCTCCCACAGCGATGGGTTTATCTCTCAGGGAAGGATTATCGCGCATCTCTACGGCGGCAAAGAAGCAATCACAATCAGCATGGATGATTTTTCGCATATCACAGCCTTTGTACTGTATGGATATACAATTCTAATCCATTTCTCATGTCACGTCAGTGGGCAACCTTACGCACAAGCTTAGACATAAAGCCACTATTCAGAGCGTCAGAGCGAGCTCTCAATGGTGTCACTGAATCGCAGCACCCACAACATCGTCAGCCCAGGCCATCGCCTCGACATAGCACTCTGTCAGCATCTGACGATCAAATTCACTTTGCTCAACAAAAAGCCAGTCTGCTTTTTCGTAAGCCTCAATTACTTTAAGGGCACGACCCAAGGCACCTTCATAGTGGATCAAAGCAGACTCAACACTTGGGTGAAGCGACAAATCTTCAAGAATAGAGGACAACGGACGATCAAAGAACGCATCCAACATCGACAATAACCCTACAGTGAAATAGCTCTCAATAGGGGACTGGCCTGTTTTTACAGCCAAGCGCTCACACATTTTAGCTCTCAGGAGCGCGATCGGCATCAGAGTATCGCCACGACGACTGGAGCCCGCCAGCACCATCATGCTGACCAGAGCTTTCAGGTTATCAAAGCCCAGCAAAACGATCGCCTGTCTCAGACTTTCAATTTTCCGGGGAAGAGAGTACTGAGCAGAGTTGATATACCGCAAAATCCGATAGTACAGCTGAGGATCTCGTGAGATCTGCTGCTCAATCTGACTGACATCAGGATCAGACTGATGCAGCATCGCCATCAACTGAGTTAATACGATACCACTATCAGATTTTGGCTGGCTCTTCATCGTCTCAGGCTTAGATAAAAAATAGCCCTGAAATAAGGTAAAGCCCATTTTTTTGCAGGCTTCAAATTCATCCCAGGTTTCTACTTTCTCAGCTAAAAGCGGCACATTCAGCCGCTTGAGTATAGCGACACGCTTTGCCAGAAGCTCAGGGGAACAAGCCATCACATCTAATTTAATCAAGTCGGCATAAGGCAGAAAAGCCTTGGTTTCCTGAGTCAGAACAAAATCATCCAGTGCTATCTTATAACCCCTGGAACGCAGGCGTTTAAGTGAAGACAGAACTTCAGGCGTCGGCTTAATATCCTCAAGAACCTCAAGCACGATGCGTTCGGCAGGCTCAGGCAACATATCACCTTTAATCAGCCACTCATCCGTCATATTAATAAAGACAGGGTGCTTGTCCGCAAGACGATCAATACCAATATCCATAAAAGCAACAGTACAAACCCGCGCAGTCGCTTCGTGTGGACTGCTGACATTGGCTGTCATCGCTGACGTATTACTGCGGTAGAGCAGCTCATAGGCCGCCAGCTTCAGGTTTTCATCACAAATAGGTTGACGGGCAATGCAGTAGTCTTCCTGAACATCTGGTTGTGATTTAACTGGCTCTTTCTTCTGCATATAAATACCGCCCCGACCCTAAACAATCTATTTAAATAATTCTTTAAAACCAACTCAATCTATCGGGCAAAACCGCCACAGACAACTTATCAATATTACTATATTGAGAAAGTGTAATCTAATGCCGGAGATAGCGTATAAATTTTATTTAAAATACTAAAACAAAAAAAAGCCCCCGGTTCTCACCGGAAGCTTTATTCTGCAAACCATCATGGATTGAGAGAATAATTACATATGTTTATTCATCTTCGCCCAAGTGTTTTGGCAGCACCAGGTTCAGCACAATCCCGACGATAGCACATAAACTCACCCCCTGAAGACTGAATTCACCGCCACCAATGTACATTCCACCGATACCAAATACCAGAATCAGAGCGATAATACTCAGGTTACGGGGAGCCGTCAGGTCCTGACCGGATTTAACCAGTGTATTCATCCCAACGACTGCAATAGACCCAAACAACAGGGTCATAATCCCTCCCATAACGGGCACAGGAATCGTCTGAAGCACCGCTCCCATCTTACCAATAAAGGCCAGAACAATGGCAAACACCGCAGCCCAGGTCATAACCATAGGGTTAAAGTTCCGGGTCAGCATAACAGCCCCCGTTACCTCTGAGTACGTCGTATTTGGTGGCCCGCCAAAGATTGCCGCTGCCGATGTCGCAAGCCCATCCCCCATCAATGTACGGTGCAATCCCGGTTTTTTCAGATAGTCCTTACCCGTTACCTGACTGATCGCCACCATATCACCAACGTGCTCAATAGCCGGAGCAATAGCGACAGGAATCATAAACAGAATTGCCTGCCAGTGGAACTCAGGCATGGTAAAAGACGGTACTGCAAACCAGGCTGCTTCATGAACCGGTGTAAAACTCACCAGTCCCATAAAGAGAGCCAAAACATAGCCCGCAACAACACCTGCCAGAATAGGAATCAGCCGGAAAACACCTTTGGAAAAAACAGCAAAAAACAACGTTACAACCAATGAGAACATCGAAACGATAATTGCCTTGTCATAATCCACCAAAGCTACAGACCCATCACCGGTTTTACCCATCGCCATATTGACGGCAACAGGTGCCAGTGCTAAGCCGATCACCATAATCACAGGCCCAACTACCACAGAAGGCAAGATACGATGCAGAATGTCAGCGCCTTTGGCACGCACTATGGCGCTAAGAACCAGATAAGCAATACCTGCAGCCAATAATCCACCCATGGTCGCAGGAATCCCCCAGTTTTGTACACTGGCGATAATAGGCGCAATAAAGGCGAACGAAGATGCCAGAAAAACAGGCACCCTACCCCGGGTCACGATCTGAAAGATCAGAGTACCAAAGCCTGCCGTAAATAAAGCCACGTTAGGATCGAGGCCGGTTAGCAAAGGCACCAGCACAAGAGCACCAAAGGCCACAAATAACATTTGCGCCCCGGTAAGAATTGTTTTCGGAGAGGTCGCAGAAGCGAACTGATTTTCTGTCGTCATGTCACACTCTGATTATTTTTTAATATCGTTAACGTTCCCAGAACGGATGAACGAAAGAGAGGTTAAAGCGTGCCGAAAATTTTATCACCAGCATCACCAAGGCCTGGAATGATATAACCTTTGTCATTCAGGTGATGATCAACCGATGCCGTGAAAATCTCGATATCAGGATGCGCTTCCAGAGTGCGCTCAACGCCTTCAGGAGCTGCAACCAAAACAATCACCTTGATATCTTTGCAGCCCGCTTTTTTCAACATATCAATGGTTGCGATCATTGAGCCGCCAGTTGCCAGCATAGGATCAATCACAAGGCTCAGGCGCTCATCAATTTTACCGACCAGCTTCTCAAAGTAAGGCACAGGCTCAAGAGTTTCTTCATTTCTCTGTAAACCAACAACACTTACCTTAGCGCTGGGAATAAGCTTCATCACGCCATCCATCATGCCCAGGCCTGCGCGGAGAATCGGAACAACTGTAATCTTCTTGCCTTTGATGTGCTCAACCTGAATATCTGAGCCATCCCAACCCTTGATAGTTACATGTTCCATCTCAAGGCTTTTTGTCGCCTCGTAAGTCAGCAGAGTCCCAACCTCTGACGACAATTCACGAAAACTTTTTGTGCTGATACCATATTGACGCATCAGCCCCAGCTTGTGCTGAACCAGCGGATGTTTGATTACATGAACTGTCATAGGACCCCTCGGATAGAAAACGCATAAATAAAATTCATATACTGGGCGAAGGCCCAGTTTAATCGGGGCTAATTATGCGATAGTCTGATAAACGAAGGTATAGCCAGAGGCAAAAAAAAAGAAAAAAATCAGGAATCACGGCTATTAGCAGAGGACTGAGAAGGGGCGTAGATATGATCCTGGTATACCAATTTCTTCTTAGGGTTAACTGTACGGTCTTCCGCCAGAGCAAGAATCGCAGATTCAAGACGAGCTTTTCGCAACTGCTGCTTAAGGGGCAGGCCCTGCCAGGCATTGTGCGGCAAAGGAGGCAGCTCCAGCTCTTTGCGGTCTTTCTCCATCATGGTGCCTTTATCCAACATCGCATTCAGCAAATTACGCTTACCGGACATCAACTCAGACAAGAGCACAATTCCCAGCAGCCTTTTAAAGCGTAACTCACGAGCTTTAGATGAATCAGCCATTAAATACCTTTAAACCTTTCTTATAACCTACTTTGACACTTTCTAAACCCCAGGGGTATCTACCCCTGACAGCATTGTCTGAACTATGCTTTATAAAAAGCTACTTTTGACGCAACCGCAATTTAGCACGTACGACTTAAGGGGGATCATAACCCGAAAAAACTAACTTGACTACGCTAACCCCTTTATTTAACAAGAAGATTAATACAGAAAAATAACAAATCAAAATTAAATTTGGCGTTTAACGAATCACATCAAAAAGAGAGTAGTAAATACTCTTTATCTTTCGTTAATATAGGTCACACAATGGTAAAAAAAAGTTGTCAGTCCATTATAAGTGTGGAATATCAAAACACTTTATGATGAAGTCAGTCAATTGAGTGTGCTTACCCTTAGGGCAATCTAACGCTATGAACCCGAATGATAACAATGATAGTCAGGCTAATATGGATGTTGCAGACAACACAGGAACCTCTCCTGAGAACACAACTGCAGGTACAATAACAACAGAAACCGATGCAGAACAGAACCAAACCGGATTGGAACTCTTCGTTAATGAGCAAGGCAATCGTCTGGTCGCTCATTACAAGCCAGGGCCACAAGTAATCACAATCTCTGTTGAAGCTATCCGTCAGATGGTCGCTGAACAGGGTTTTAGTGAAGACGACTTCCCACTTTATGAAGACCGCCTGAATGACTTATCCCGAGGCATTGAGCAACGCCGCAGTCTCGAAATAGAGATTGGCGGCCCGGTTGACTCCGAAATTCATGTTTATGTTTCCCCTGATCAAACCCTGGCGGGTGTTGAGATTGTCCCACCACTGGGTAAAGGGCTACCCCCTTCACGGGAAGCTTTTGATCAGGCAATGCAGAAAAACCGTATTCTGCGAGGCATAGATACGAATCTCGTTGACCAGCTTTTCTCTGCTGAAGGCATTCAGAATATAACAGAGACCTGCTGCTATTTGGTCGCATTTGGCCAAAAGCCAAAAGACGGGGCCGATGGGGAGCTGGTCCCCTTAATTGAAGAGATGTCTGAGAGACGACCGCTTGTCCTGAAGGGAACGAAAGACCAGGTAGATTTCCGTGAACTTGGGGACTTTCCGGTTTTACCCGAAGAGACACCTCTGTTCAAACTGACGGAGCCAATTCCGGGTGAAGATGGTTTTTCAGTCAGTGGCAAGATACTTAAAGCATACCATGGCAAAGAAAAGAAAATAAAACAGGACCCGAGCATACGTCCGGATTATGCAGACCGGCGCACCTATGTAGCAGCTATTAAAGGCATGCCGGTTTTTACCGACCAGGGAATTCATATTGAAAACACACTGCAGATCGACGAAGTCAGTATGGCCTCAGGTAATATTCGCTTCGACGGTAGTGTGCAGGTTAAACGGGGGGTAAACCCCGGTATGCTCTTAGAAGCCACCGGCGATATTAAAATAGGTGGTTTGGTCGACAACTCTACCGTGATATCCGGTGGAAACATCGAGATTGCAGGCGGCATCATCGGGCAAAAATCACCAAACCTGAAAGCGGATCAACCGACTAAAGAGAATGCCGTTGTTCGAGCCAAAGGAAACATTAAGGCCCGCTTCATTCAGGATGCCTGGGTGGAAAGTAATGCCAGTATTATGGCTCAGAAGTTGATTATGCATAGTCGCCTCTGGGCATCGGACTCCGTTAAACTGTCAGGTGCAGGGCAATTAGTTGGTGGTCATGTCTTAGCCACAGACTATATTGAGGCCGGTCAGCTTGGTACGCTGGCATCTGTGCCCACAATTCTTGAAGTCGGCCCTCTGGACGCTGTACGTGACGAAATGAGCAGTGTTCAGCAAAAGCTAAAAGAAGGTGCAGAGCAAACAAAGCAGTTAAAGGCACTGATCAATCGCATTCGGGAAGAAAAACGTCGCATATCTCCTGAGAAAAAGGAACAGATCATAAAGGCGCGGGAGACAACCCGGCGGGCAATGATCGCTCTGGAGCAAAGGCGTCAGGAGTTAGAGCAGGAAATTCATTCACGCCGCAAAGCCAGGGTAAAAGCCCTCAAGAAAGCGTACTCTGGCTGCAATATTGTTATTGCCGATACGGGAAGAGTACTGAAAGAAGACTTTGGTAAAGCAACTTTCTATCTTGAGGCCGGAGAAATATTACTGCGTTAGAACTTAAAAGCTCTTATGATTCAAAGCAGCCAGGGTTTTCACCTTGACTGCTTTTTTCAGCAAGCCGCAACACCAATCTGAACAGCGATCCAGATCAGCAGCCCCGTAAACACAACCCCAACCAATCCCATAATGGCCCACTGAGCAGGGCTGAACAAAGAGGTCGTTACCTTGTGCTCACCGCTGCCACCAGGCAATTCCCCTCTCATTTTCTGACGCTCTATCTCCCGGGCAGCTTCCAGAAGCAGCTTAACTTCCGGTGATGCTTTATTAATAAGATATTCAGCAGCATCGACCCAGTTTGGGTTCCGCTTACCTACTTTTAAAGCCCGCAGTGCCGATGCTGACGACTGAAACTGTACTTTTTCCTGAGCCATGCTCTTTATCCCTTAATCAAGACCGGCAAACATTACCTTCAGCAGCCTTTTTTGACAACCGCAGTAAAAACAGTCTTTTAAAAGACTTTTAACGACGGTAGTCCGATGAGAAGTACATTTTTTGAGTTAAAGTGAAGAGGTATCCGCTAACCGAAGAACCTGCTCTGCATTATCGCTCGTCATTCGATGGATAAGGCTCACTGGCTCATCACGGCACTCTGCCAAAGCCTGGGCAATGACTGCAACCTGATCCGGCGTATTACGCTGCCCCTTTAAGCCATCAGGTGCCATATCCGGAGCATCCGTCTCCAGAACCAGGCTTTCAAGTGGAAGTCGGGCAAACAGCTCTCGCTTTTTATTCGCTGTTGGCCAGGTAATCGCACCGCCGACACCAATCTTAAAACCTTGCTTAATATACTGCTCCGCCTGAGACAAGCTACCGGAATAAGCATGTACAACACCGTTGACATCCGGGTATTGTCTGAGGAGCTTCAGCGTCTGATCATGGGCTTTCACCACATGCAGAATAACCGGCAGCTTATGCTTTTGTGCAAGCATAAGCTGCCCCTCAAACAGTTCCAGCTGCTGCTCTTTACTGTCCTGTTGCGCAGATTCTTCATCATACTTTTTCTTGGAAAAATCCAGCCCTATCTCTCCAACGCCAGCAATCTGCCCGGAGTATTGCGCCAGTAAGCCGTCCAATATATTCAGGTCGTTTTTACTGTGCTCCGCCATAAAAAAAGGATGTAGTCCAAGCGCAGGGTATAACCGAACACCGCAAAATTCGCCACTAAGTTGCAACGTACGCTGCCAGTGCCGTCTTGCGACAGATGGCACCACGATGCGCCGTACACCGGCCAAAAAAGCCTGATGTAACTGAATTGCCCGATCATGATGGAACACATTAAAATCAAGATGGCAGTGGCTGTCAGTCAGCATAAGGGACCTCTGATCAAATCATTATTATCATTGTATATTCTTGTCATTATGACTCTTTGATGGCTTGTTTTCCCTGCTCCAAAAGACTATATAACCGGGCACAAAAATAACCAACAGATATAAAAAAACCACCGGGCCTTGAAAGCCAGGTGGTTTCCATCGTCATAGCACAGAATCAGTGCTCACGGGTCGCCCGGAATATAACGTCCGGAAAACGCTCTTGCGCCAACGACAGATTGACACGACTCGGTGCCAGATAGGTTAGCAACTCAGCACCATCGAACCCAAGGTTATCACTGTTCTTACGACGGAACTCATCCAGCATTTTCTGATCGTCACATTCAATCCAGCGAGCCGTCTGGACATTCACAGGCTCATACATACAGTCTACTTTGTATTCATCCTTAAGACGGAAAACAACCACATCAAACTGCAACTGCCCCACCGCACCCAGAATCAGGTCATTATTGTTCATCGGCATAAACAACTGTACGGCCCCTTCTTCAGAAAGCTGTTTGAGCCCTTTCTGCAATTGCTTGGTTTTCAGTGGATCGACAGCCCGAACTCTACGGAACATCTCGGGTGCAAAGTGCGGGATACCGGTAAACTTCAGGGCTTCACCCTCGGTAAAGGTATCCCCGATCTGAATCGTGCCGTGATTGTGTAAACCAATAATATCACCGGACCATGCTTCTTCTACATTTTCACGATCACCGGCCAGAAATGTCACAGCATCAGCAATTTTGACATCTTTGCCGCTACGAACATGCTTCATCTTCATACCACGGCGGTAACTACCGGAACAGACCCGCATAAAAGCGATACGGTCACGGTGCTTCGGATCCATATTGGCCTGAATCTTAAAGATAAAGCCAGAGAATTTCTCCTCAGCTGGAGCAACCTCTCTGGTTTCAGTTTGCCGGGGAATTGGTGGCGGGGCCCACTCTACAAAATTATTCAGCATCTCCCGAACCCCAAAATTTGCCAACGCGGTGCCAAAAAACACAGGGGTTAACTTACCCGCCAGAAATGCCTCAGAGTCAAACTTATGGGTAGCATCCCGAACCAGTTCCATCTCTTCAACAAAGTCATCGTATTCGTCACCAATCAACGCCCGGGCTTCATCGGTATCCAACCCTTCAATGCGCAGATCTTCCGGCAATGTGTGGCCTTTACCTGGCGTAAAAATATGTACGGTATCCGTATAAAGGTTATAAACCCCCTTAAACTCTTTACCCATACCAATCGGCCAGTTAATGGGGGCAGCCTGAATCTTAAGAACCGCCTCAATCTCATCCAACAGCTCGACAGGATCGCGAATATCCCGATCCATTTTGTTTACAAACGAGAAAATCGGCGTATCACGCAGACGACAAACATCCATCAGTTTAATGGTGCGATCCTCGACACCTTTCGCGCCATCAACCACCATCAACGCAGAATCTACAGCCGTCAACGTACGGTAGGTATCTTCTGAGAAATCTTCATGCCCCGGTGTATCCAGCAGATTAACCATCCGGTCATTGTAGGGAAACTGCATCACAGATGACGTAATCGAAATACCACGCTCCTGCTCCATACTCATCCAATCAGAAGTCGCATGGCGATCACTTTTCTTACCTTTTACTGTACCGGCTGTCTGGATCAGGTTACCCAACAGAAGGAGCTTTTCGGTGATGGTCGTTTTACCCGCATCAGGGTGACTGATAATAGCAAAAGTACGGCGTTTATTGGTTTCATTAAGAACGGTTGGATTCGACATTAAGCAATCTTTTAATTTGTACACAGATCTGAGCACTTGCCTGGAAATACCTTATTTCAGGTAACTCCCTTGCCAGACTTGTTAGGTTAATCGTAATTAGAGGCTATTTTCGCCGATCTCAGCGTTATAAACAATCAATGGTTATCTAATCGGTTACCATTTACTCTCAGCATGCGCCACTGCTCAGTTGTAGCTGTTTGCAATCCTTGCTTCTTCAGCAGCAAGCTTAGCCTCTCGTTGACTCGTATTAGATTTGTTTTGTAGCTTGGAGGCCAGGTCGATATCTGAGAGCTGTTAACATCAAGCTGCTTAGCTGCGGCTGTAGTAGCTATCTGATTAGCTAATTTAATTTAACGGCTTCTTCTTTGAACTCTGTAGCGTGGATCTTGCGTGGTTTCTTCGTCGTCATTTTTTTACCTCGGTTAGTTATCTTACTTTCTTAACCGAGTGTCCAGAAGTACTACCGACGATCAGCAATACCCTCGTGTGGGTTTGATAATCAAGTGACATTAAATTACGCCACCGTTCGCTCGCAGCACTTGACCATTGATCCAACCACTATCAGGACCTGCAAGGAAAGCCACAACAGACGCAATATCTTCCGGTGTGCCCAATCTTTCCAAAGGGTTCATTTTTGCCATACGCTCAATTAATTCATCTGGCTTGCCTTTAAGGAATAACTCCGTTGCCGTTGGGCCGGGAGCCACTGAGTTAACATTAATGTTACGTCCACGCATTTCTTTTGCCATAATGCCTGTCAATGTCTCAACTGCTGCTTTAGTCGCCGCGTACACACCGTAGTTTTCCAGCTTCAAACCCACAACGGTGGTAGAGAAGTTAATGACGCGACCACCGTCACGTAGACGAACAGACGCTTCTCTTAAAGCGTAAATAGTGCCTTTTAGGTTGATATCGATCTGACGTTCGATACTGTGATCCTCAACGTTTGCCAAGGGCGCCAACTCCATGACACCAGCGTTATTGACTAAAATATCAGCTTCACCATAGGTCGCTTCCACCTTATCAAACAAGGCGCTTACCTCAGTTGAGTTCGAGGCATCAGCTTTCACAGCGAGAGCGCTACCACCTTGTGCCAGTATTTCGCTAACCACTGTTTGTGCCGCAGCTTCACTACCCGAGTAATTCACCACGACGGTAAAACCATCCTTGCTCAAACGTCTGGCGATTTCTGCGCCAATACCTCGTGATGCGCCAGTAACAATAGCGATTTTCTTGTCTTGTTCATTCATATTAGCCACCTATATTAACCAAGTATTAAGATTGAGGATAAGCTTAACACTTTGCATATTCCGGACAATTAACTAAAATTCGTCATCATAATCCGAGAATTACAAACAATATGGATAGAATAGAGAGTATGCGTGTTTTTACACGCGTCTATGAAAGGCGAAGTTTTTCTCAGGCAGCCAAAGATTTGAATCTGCCACGCTCCACGGTGACGGATGCTATCAAACAAATAGAAAAGCATCTTTCGGTCAGACTACTGGAACGAACAACACGTCAAGTCACTCCCACACTTGATGGAGAAGCGTACTACCAGCGTTGTCTTTCCTTACTGGCTGATTTTGAAGATATGGAAAATTACTTTTCAGGACTTCAACCCAAAGGAAGCTTACGAGTAGACGTTCATGGCACCCTTGGGAGGCATTTTGTCCTCCCCCGCCTCCCTGAATTTCTAACAGCCTATCCTGATATTCAGCTTTATCTCAGTGAGGGTGATAAATTGGTTGACCTGGTCAGTGAGGGTATCGATTGTGTTCTCAGGGTCGGCACACCAAAGTCGGAATATTTGGTGGCTAAACAAATTGCACTATTGGAAGAAATCACCGTAGCTGCACCGGGATACCTAGCGCAATTCGGCCGTCCAGAAAATGTAGAGGAACTCGTCCATCATCAGACGGTCGCTTTTCAATCCTCAAGCGTTAATGAACCGTTACCAATGGAGTTCACGGTTGGCCGAAATGTCGTTTCAAAAACGTTAAAATCATCGATGAAAGTCAACTCAGCCGAAACATTGGTCGCAGCTTGCCGGTTGGGGCTGGGGATTATTCAAGTGCCTCGCTATCATATTGAGCAGGATTTAGTTGAAGGAAGACTCGTTACCTTATTAGATGATTATCTCCCCCCCTCATCGCCGGTTCATATTTTGTATCCACCACATCGAAGTCATTCAGCAAGAGTGCGTATATTTACCGAATGGCTACAAAACGTTTTTAGGTCAGAAATTCAGTAAATAATAGGTGGTATTGTATTGGCCGTTTCCTTTCCTTCATGGAGCCTACTACGGCTGGTCGTCCGCTCGCTGAATTGATATCAAATGCGATGACGTTGATCAGCTAGAGTCATGGACTCGCCGTCGCAAGCACTCGCTTTTCGAGCCAGAATCATTCTAGAGTGCGCGCAAGGGCGAAGTAACACCTTGCAGTCAAATGCTACTTCTTAACCGACACATAAAATTTTTTTTAGCGTTCGGGATATAGTGATTGTAGTGGTCAAGTTAAATTGGCCACTACAGAATGATAAAAGAGAGAGGACGATCAATCAGTGGGCAGTGAGCTATTCATTATAACGATATATCTGGCCCGGAATTTGACAGCGGCAAAGCAGGATAGCAACTCAATAGCCATAATCTAAGCAACAACCACCCGGTTTCTCCCCAGATTTTTAGCACGGTATAGCGCCTTGTCTGCCTGATGCAAAGCTATATCAAAGGTTTCACAACAGCCCGCCGCTATACCGATACTGACGGTGACACTGGTACTGGTAATGAGCTGTAACTGCTCGATGTGCCGACGCAGCGCTTCAGCCATAAGATGAGCCTGCTCAACAGTCTCTTCAGGTAGCACCAGTAAAAACTCCTCCCCTCCAAACCGTATAATCAGATCATGGAATGTGGAGAATTGGCTTAAGTTTGCCGCAACAGATTGCAGGACCTGATCACCTGCTTTATGGCCGTGCTGGTCGTTAATCTCTTTAAAATGGTCAATATCCAACATAATAACAATAATGGGTAGGCTCGCCGCTTGTTCAGCTAGCCAGGAATTCAGCAATAAGCGATTACCAACCCCTGTCAATGCATCTTTATTGGCCAGTGCTTTTAGCTCCTGGTTTACCCGAGCCAAATCAGATGTCCGCTCACTCACCAAATGTTCCAAGCGTTCATTGCTTCGTTCAACGTCCCGCTTGGTTTCCGCCAAACGCTGCTCGTACTTTTTACGCGTGGTAACATCGCTGATACTACCCACCATCCGGGAAGGCTTCCCCTGAGCATCATACTCAACGACACGGCCCCGGTCATAAACCCAGATCTCCTGATTATTTTTCAACATGCGGTGTTCATGGCTATATATACCGTCACTGTCCAGGGCCGCTTTAAGACTGGACATCATCGCAATACGGTCCTCAGGATGAATAAAATCCGCCAGCACGTCCATCTTATGTACTGACAGTTTGTTGTCTAAGCCTAAAAGCTCACACCATTTTTTATTATGATGCACGGTATTTGCCGGTATATCCCAATCCCAAATGCCTTCGCCTGCGGCTTCCATAGCATAGGAATAACGTTTTTCTTTCTCTTCAATCGTTTGATACGCCTGTTTCAGCTCAGTAATATCGTGGGCAATAACAAGAATTCTATCCTGGCCATCAGGCGCTTTTAACGGTTTTTTGATCGATTGAAAATAACGCACTTCACCGGTACTGCTATCGGTAGATGTTTCTTCGACCACCTCAACGTTACCAGCCTGGATAATGGCCTGAGTACTCTCTTTGTAAGATTTAACTTGCTCAACATCAGGGTTAAAATCTGTATCGGATTTGCCGATCATCTGCTCTGGCGTCGAATCATAAAGACGCGCAAGAGCACGGTTACAGAGCAAAAAATCACCCTCATAATTTTTCATCAGAATAATATCAGGTGATTCATCAATAACCGTACGGAGCAGGCTCTCATCTGATAGATGCGGCAATATCGTGGGTACGGCCGACAAAGGAGCAAGAGGCCCTCGAGCGTGGCAGCTCCCGCAGCCTAAAAAATGCATACTGTCACTTGTACGGACTACTGCCAAAGTATCCTGATGGCAATAGGGACAATGCTGTGGCTGCGCCATAAAAGACCTTTTTCTGAGAAGACAATCATTATCTGATAAATAAAATTAGATGTGGCTACCTGATTGTGTTGAAGCACCAGAAAGCGGCCAGAGAAACGACGCACACCATTAAATCAGACAGTATTAGTATCCTCCAATCTAGATTAATAACAACAACCGGTAAAACCATAGCACCGGACAGGCATTCATAAAAAGGTAAATGCAGGGGCTATTTGAGGGGTATATTGCCCCTGTTTAACCATGTTTCTCGCGGTTAGCTGCGGATGCTCAGCAGCTTCCTCAAACGTTAGAACAGGCTCCACACAAGCATCTATCCGGGCAAAGCACTGACACCAGTAGTCAAACGGCTGTAATAAAAATGCATCCCGTATTGCAGACTTGACCTCAAACTGGCTATCAGCACTGAAGTCAGCACATTTTTCTGCCAGTGAACTTAAACCCAAAGCCCCCAGCAGCCTCTGCTGAAACTGAGGTTCCAGGCTGCCAACAGCCATATAACGACCATCGGATGTTTCATAGTAATCGTAGAAAGTCCCACCATTAAGCCAGCCCATTTCAGCCTTAGGTTGTTCCCCTCCGGCAAGGGCAGCCGCTCCAGCCATCCCGTTTAGTGAAAATGCAGCATCAGTCATACTAATATCAAGATACTGCCCCTTTCCCTGCAGCTGCCTCTGTATAACAGCAGCAAGAATTGCCATCACAGCCTGATGAGAGCCTCCTGAAAGATCAGCAATCTGCATCCCCTGAGGCACAGGAGCCTGCCCTTTACGCCGACTGTAATCAGCAAGGCCACTTAACGCCAGATAGTTAATATCATGGCCGGCACGATCACGATATGGCCCGCTCTGGCCGTAACCGGTGATACTGCAATAGATAAGCTGAGCATTAATTTCCCGCAAAGTCTGATAGCCAACACCAAGGCGATCCATCACTCCCGGGCGAAACTGCTCCAGAACAATGTCATAGTCCTTAACCAAAGCCTTAACTTCGTTAACAGCCTCCGGTGTTTTCAGGTCGAGATAACAGACAGACTTCTTATCATTCAGTTGACGATATGCCGCCGAAACACCATCAATCTGAGGCTCCAGGCCTTTAACCAGATCTGGCCGACTGGGTGATTCAACGCGAAGGATCTCAGCACCCAGCTCAGCCATAATCATAGATGCATAGGGGCCAGGTAAGAGCGTGCTGAAATCAAGTATCTTAAGCCCGCTCAGGGGCTTAAGGTCAGATTGCGGGGAAGCCGACTCAGGCATAGCACTTTATCCTTTATTGTTGTTTTGGTTACCTAATTGTTGTTTTAGTTGCCTATACAGCCTAAAAGTTATCCTGAATAGGCACGACAGAGATTGAGTTCTTTGGTGATCCCTCAATCACCTTGTCAGAATAAACAAGGTAGATCAGAGTATGGCGACGCTCATCATAGAAACGCACAACCTGCAGGCTTTTAAATACCAGACTGGTGCGTTTATTAAACACTTTTTCGCCATCTTCCAGATCGGATGGCAGAGTGATATTACCGACCTGACGGCAAGCGATTGAACCATCCGATGGGTCTTCAGCCAGCCCCAGTCCTCCACTGATCCCCCCTGTTTTTGCTCTGGCAAGCCAGCAGCTGACACCAGAAATATCAGGGTCATCAAAAGCTTCAATAACAATTTTATGATTTGGCCCTAACATCTTAAAAACAGTGCTGACAGAACCAATTTCTTCAGCATTAACAGATCCTGACAACCCCAGAAATATACATAAAAAAAACCAAAAACCTTTAACCATCTTAACCACCCTCTGATCGATTTATTACCAACTGACGCCTGCTGACAAAATACTCAAAGTCATCAGCTTCCAGTGGCTTGGCAAACAGATACCCCTGGATATAGTCACAGGATAATTTCTGCAAAAACCTTAATTGCTCTTCACTATCAACACCTTCTGCGACAGTTTCCATACCCAGGCTATGGGCCAATGCCATGGTTGCTCTGACAATATGCTCATCGGATTCACTAACGCCAATACCAATCACGAAGCTGCGATCAATCTTTAAATGATCCGCATCCAGGGCTTTCAGGTAACTCATCGAAGAATAGCCCGTGCCAAAATCATCAATTGATAGCGTTATACCCGCTTGCTTCAGGCACTTCAGGTTTTCCGTCACCATCTCAGAATCAGCCATCAGTGTCGTCTCTGTGATTTCTACACAAATCTGACTATAGGGTATCGAGAACTTATCCAGCAGCTTGAGTAAGCGTTGCGCCAGAGTATCACGGGCAAGTTGAACCGATGAGATGTTCATAGAGATTTTACCAAAATGAAAACCTTTAGCATTCCAGGTCGCTATTTGCTGAAACAGGTTTTCCATCAGCCAGGTACCAATTTCCAGTATTTGCCCCGTTTCTTCCGCCAGGGGAATAAACTCCGTAGGTGAAATCCACTCACCTTCTGAAATTTCCCAGCGCAAAAGAGCTTCCGCACCATAAACCTGCCCTGAATCAGCCTCAACCTGAGGCTGAAACCTTAGACTCAGGCCTTTCTCATGATAAATCGCTAGCTCCAGCTGTTGCTGTAAAAAAACACGGCGCTTCATTAAAGCGTCCATCGCTTTATCAAAGAAACGATAGGTGTTCTTTCCGTCATGCTTTGCCCGATACATCGCCATATCGGCCTGGCGCAGCATCATGGAAGCATCCAGGGCGGAATACCCTCCCAGCGCGATACCCACACTACAGGTTACACTGAACACTCCATCACCATAATGAAATGGCCGGGCAACAGCACTAATAACCAGCTCTGCGAGACGAGCCTGGCTTTCGTAATCATTCTCCTCTGACACTAGCACAGCAAACTCATCGCCACCCAGGCGGGCCAGCAGATAGTGCTCCGGCAAAACATTTCTCAGGTTATTTGACGTATGAACCAATAAAGCATCTCCGGCTTCATGGCCCATGGTGTCATTGATCTCTTTAAAGCGGTCTAAATCAATAAAAAGAATCGAAATACGATCCAACGACTCATCCTGAAACAGCTGATACAGCTTTTGCTCAAAGTAACGGCGATTCGGAAGGGATGTTAAAGGATCATGATCAGCCAAAAACAGCGCTTTTTGCTCTGCAGTCTTACGGGCGGTCACATCCTCGTGTACCGCAATAAAATGTTCAGCCAGCCCCTTCTCATCAAGGATAGGTGTTACCGTCTGCTCAACCGTCATACAGTGGCCATTTTTATGACGATTGATAAGCTCACCCCGCCAGCTTCTTCCGGCCAGAATAGAGCTCCAAAGATCATGAAAGAAGTCTTTGGAATGAAAACCTGAGTTCAAAATATTAGGGTTTCTCCCCTTAACTTCCTTAAAACTATAGCCCGTAAGCTGTGTGAATGCCTTATTTACCCAATGAATGTTACCCATACGGTCGGTGATAAAGACAGCATTAGCTGCAC
This sequence comes from Oceanospirillum sp., assembly GCA_048268485.1. GTDB lineage: Bacteria > Pseudomonadota > Gammaproteobacteria > Pseudomonadales > Halomonadaceae > Oceanospirillum. Next base: position 3,023 of record JBLWVL010000031.1, on the reverse strand, counting down.
TTCTGATCGCGGTGCTAAGCAGAATATTATCCCCTTGCACCATGCGCCGCTTCTCCAACAGAAGAGCAATAATCAATGCGACAATAACAGTCACTATCGATGCAACCAAAAGAAAAAGCCTGACCATACGCTCATCATGTTTCCATGAAGCCAGCGCCCTTTCCTCATCAGAAACCAACAGTGTTATTAAGGGTAGTAGAGAGGTTGAGCGATAACTAACCAGATAATTCTGCCCAGCAACGTTTTCTCGATATTGCCCCCAACTGGTATCTTTCACTTGTTGCAAAAGTCTGCCCGTCTCAGGCAAAACCCGCTGATGCCCCAAAAGAAGTGCCCCATCATAACGATAAAGATGGACATAAGACCCTAGGGTATTGCCAACCGAACTGAACAGATTGTCATAGTATTGAGGGTTGATTGATGCCATAAGTATATTCTTAAGTTTGCCATTTTTATCTGTAATAGGCATACAAAAGGGGATATGACTCAAAGCACTCTGATTGGCAAACGGGTCATTCGGATAGCGCCCGGCTTCAGGTAAACCGATAATAAACTCCGCCATGACATCCTCTCTCAGGCGGTCAACACATGAATAGTTCAGTCTGGAACCCAGATTTCGTGTCACTGTAGCCTGGATTGTGCCATTTGCACTTAGCAGATCAAGCGACCTGAGCTGAGGAGATGTCCGAAGGCGTTCTCTGAGAACATTTTCAATTTCCAGGCGCCCATCAAGCTGAGGTAAACTCTCAACTAAACTCATCATAGTACTGTTAACAGACTGAAAAGAGCGCACGACAGAATCTTCCAGAGCATGAACAAGCAGCGCATTACTTGAGTCCTGCTCTGCAAGACTTCGGGAGACGCCCTTGTCAATGGTGTGCTGTAATACAATCCAGAAAAAGACCAACACAAAAGTCGCGCTACCAAAGATCCATTTCTGATGAACCAGGGCACGTCTCAGCAGGAGCAGGCTATTAATCAAATCACATCCGAATAAAGCAGTAAAATGTCAGCCAGTTACACTCAACAAGATGACAACGTTTAAGGGAAAGGTTACTTTTCAATGCAACACAAAATCAGGCATTTTGAGACAAGACCGAATAACCGCCAAATTTTACTTGGTTTGGTGCTTCTTTTCCTGTGCTTTAATCTATTTATTCCCCCTCTGGCTTATGCTGAACTTTCCCGTGAACAGAAAATCACTAAAGCGGGCATACTTCGGGTCTGTATCTGGCCTGATTATTTCTCTATTTCCTACAAAAACAAGAAAACAGGCCAACTTGAGGGCATAGATATCGATCTGTCTAAAGAGTTTGCGCGTGATCTTGGGGTCGAAATTAAGTATGTGCCCACTCACTTTGGCATATTTATGCATGATATCGAGCAAGATAAATGCGACCTTGCAATGTTTGGCATCGGAAAAACAGAAGCCCGTGCAAAGCGTATTGATTATAGCGAGCCTTATCTGAGTAGTGGTATGTATGGTATAGCCAGCAAAACCAACCCTATTGTCAGTAGCTGGGAGTCCATGGACCAGCAGGGAGTTGTTGTTTGCGTGCAGAAAGGAACTTATATGGAAAATGCCATGCGAAGCAAGCTGCGCAATGCAGAGCTCATGACGGTGGTAAAACATAGCCAGCGGGAACTTGAAGTTCGGTCAGGCCGGGCTGATGTCTTTATTGCAGATTACCCTTATGGTCAAAAAATGATCAAAATATACGATTGGGCAACACTTTTAGAACCCAAATCACCAACACGGCAGTTTAAATATGCCTATGCTGTAAAAAAAGGGCAGCCCGCCTGGTTAGAACGAGTTAATCGATTTGTGACTGATATTAAACAAGATGGCCGTCTTGAGCATTTCGCAAAATCAAATAACTTACTTCCTATTGCACTTATCCCCCATAAGCAGCAACAGTAAAACAGAGACCTCGGAGATAAACCCTGAGGTCGCCGCTTTTGCATAAGCTGAATCAGCCTTTCAGTGCTTTTTCAACCTGTGTGCTCACGACTTTGGGTAGCTGTGCATTAAGCTCCTCAACCGCTGCCTTAATCTTGGCAATCATCTCAGATTTCTGCTCCTGCATCCTGACCAGGGACTCACTCTTACCCTGTTTTCTCTCCAGTTCTTGCTGCAGACGCTCCACAACCTGGGGTAGGTCTTCAAATTGCTTGAGTTGAGTATCAACATATTGATCAAACTGGCTAATACTCTCCTGAACATCTTTTGAAAGGATCTCAAATTTTTCCTGCAGCTCCGAATTATGCCGAACTGCCGACTCACCACCACTTTCTTCGATATGCAGGCGATTCTGGAAATCCTTCAGCTGAGATTCAACTTGCTCAACCTGATAACGCATCAGATCGAGGACCTCATTGCACTCATCCTGGAAAGCATCTGCTTCAATACCATAGGTGCGGTAAATCTCATCATAGTGACCAAACTTTTCAAAAATAGCCGCAATCTGCAACATAAGCATACTGAGTGTAATTGGATCAGAACCCTCCGCTTCCTCTGTATTCGAAGCATCGGTGGAACCTGAAGTGAGAGCGGCTATTTCAAACTTCTTATCGATATAAGCTACAAGCTCTGCCTTCATCTTATCTACAGAACCCTGAACCATCTGCTGGACCATGCTTTCAAGCTCGGGGGAATGTCCTGAATTTTCGCTCATTTTGATAAAGTGACCTTATTCCATAATAAGTTGTATTCACACATATTAACCTGAATAGGGAATGATTTCCTACGCGCTAGTTTAACTTCATAAGAACTTTTATCTCGGCCATATAAATTGCATCCCCTGACCCTGCTCTTTTGCCTAACCTTACCCAACTGTTCATCGGTCATCTCCTTTGTCCATTGTTCTTTCTCCGAAGTAAAGCAGAAATAAAAATCCCAGGCATAAAAAAACCCCGCTTCCAGGAAGCGGGGTTCTTTTGGGCTATCTGCTCACGCAGTCAGCCAAATAAGGCGCTTGACGATGTCCTACTCTCACATGGGGAGACCCCACACTACCATCGGC
>JBLWVL010000030.1:0-36500 GCA_048268485.1 Oceanospirillum sp. | reverse complement strand
TGCTGCCAGCTACCGGAGCGCTCAACTACACGGTTCACTCCGGCCCCATAGCCCCCAGGTAGAGTGCCAAACAGTCGCAAACTGGCATTTTGGCCCGCCTCGCTTGCGGACAGGCCTTCGACCATCAGCTGCTGAGCATCCTTTACCCAATTCATTGCAACCCGGTTAAATTCCAAGGATTCGGTACCCGCACTTTGCATAACACCCAAAGGTGCTAAAGCGTCATTAAGTGCCAATGATAATGATGGAAACTCCTGACGAATTCTCTCAGATGACGCATCCAGCGCCAGCAGAACTGCGCGATCCAGCCATTCCAGCTGATCACCGTAGAGGTCGCGAAACAGGCCGGAGGTAGTGAAAACGAAATCACGCCGGACCCGTTTTTTTTCATCGGACTGCATCTCAACCTGGCTCAGGCGCTCGATACCGTTCAGAATTCCCCGGCGGCTCCAGCGAGGCTTAACCCCCAGCATATCCATAGCAAAAGCGATCATCGCGCCTTCATCACGAACAGTATCCGATGCCCAAAGCACCATAGCCTCCCGCTCACCGGGTGCTAACTGGCTATTGGCCCGGGCCTCTTTCGCCAGCACCACACCCTGCTCATAAGCCAGCCTGGAAGGAATCAGACTGCTATCCAACGCATAAAAATTACGACCGGTCGGCAGAGCATCCGGTGTACGGACTGGGTCATTCCCCTTTCCTGCAGCAACATAACTACCATTAAGGGCCGATAATAGCGTGCTTATCTCGTGGCTTGGTGATTGACTGAGCGGCCCACGCCACTTTTCGCGCACAGAAGCATCATCAGAGATCGAAGTTAAAAGGGCCTCTACTGCATCAGGTTGCCAATCACGACCAAACACATGCAGGCCCATGGGCATAAACTCTTCCTGTAGCTCAGTAAGGTAGTGGCCGACCTCATGGACCAGAAGGTGGTCTTCTACCTGATCAAAATCCACACCACGAACCTTAAGTTCTGCCGCCATGGAAGCTTCCAGCTCCTTGTTGAGATTGAGCCGCTTCAGAGTATCCCGAATCTGCATCACGGCCCGGTTCTGGCCGGTTTCATCCTCCCGGATCTCTGCTGCTTCAAAACTTTCAATCAGTTGACGTAAAGCCAGCAAATCATCATACAGGGGCGTCGCGATCAAAGGCGGCGTCAGATGATCAATCATCACCGCACCCCCTCGCCGCTTGGCCTGAATCCCCTCACCCACTCCATCAACAATGTAAGGGTAGATACTGGGCAGATCGGCGATCAGTCCCGTCGCATAATCTTCAGCAGACAAACCGGTTCGCTTGCGGGGTAAAAACTCATAGGTAGAGTGCCGGCCCAGGTGCACTAAGGCATCAGCTTTAAAGTCCGACTTCAGATAATGATAAAACGCCACGTATTGATGAGGGGGAGGAAAACGGGTATTGGCATGTAACAGTTCTTCATTAAGCTCCCACCCCCGCGGCGGCTGAGGACCAATAAAGATATTGCCGAACTGCAATCCAGGGATAAGTAACTCATCATTCCAAACCATAATACGCCCTGGAATTTCCCCCCATCCTCTGAGACCTTCAATGCCAGTTTTACGCAATCCTGTAATCAGAGCTTCACCCTCACTCCAACAGGCCGCATCCGCTGTGATATTCGTCTTCGATAAACAGGTCTCAAAAGAAAGTTGCAACTGCTCCAGCAGATTTAAGGCTCTGTCCCTGGCTCTGTGATCAGCCCCCTCAAGAAGGTGATGAATACTTTCTATTGTTTCGTGCAGGTTGCGCAGCAACAGGTCCCGGTCTTCCTGAGTCAGGCCACCCCGGCTTATCGCTACACGGATAGCGTCTCGAGTGCCGGATTGAAGATAAGCCAGAGGGCCATTAATCAACTCCTGCTGCAGAGCCTCTGGCCAATCACTCAAATGTTTCTCGTACCGGCTAACACTCATCTTTTCAACCCGCTGTGACATATCCTCAAGGGCTGCGGCATCCTCAGGCAGATTAACAGCAGAAGCCTGTATCAGATTCAGCAGTGCCTCAGCACTTTCCGGTAAGACTCCGGTATCGTAACCCGCTAATTTAAGTTCATTAAGCAGATACCAAAGCGTTTCCGGCACGTTGAGATTATCAGCACCAATGTTGTGGCGACCTGGTGGATGGTTATAGTAGATAATGGCAACACGCTTTTCTGAATTAGCTTTTTCCTGCAAAGCCAACCAACGCTTCGCTCGCTGAAGCAGGTAACTCACCTGGGCTTCAATCGGATGACTCAGACGCAGCTCAATTCCGGTTAGCGGATCTGTTTTCTCAGGAGTTAACGCCGCCAGCACCAGAGGCTGACTCTGTCCCTGAAGTTCCGGCATGGCGATACGGTAATGGACTGTCTGAACCGGTAAGCCGACCTGAGATGCCTGCCACTGCGCTTCGGTTTGCTCCCAAAGACGAACCCCTTTCAGAACAGGCACACCCCACTGCTGAAGCAATTGACTCACAGCTTCCCGCTGCTCACCACCACCCAGTACAAAGTCATTCAGATTGATGACAACTTTGGCCTGGTCATCCGGCAGCAACCGCCTAATGGCGGTTATCGCATCAGCCGTTGGTTGCCCCCAGGCAGATAGTACGCGAATACACTGCAGTCCACTCTGGTCACACAGGGACTCACTCAGATCACGATCCCCTGCACGTTCAGCCTTAATATGATCCAATATAATCAAGGTGGGCAGAGGTTTAACCGGAAGCTGGTGCAACTCAGATAATGCATAGACTTCACCAAACCCGGTCTCACCGTAAGCCGAGAAGCGGACATTATCCTGAGCTTTGACCTCAGGGACGGTCAGTTCCGAATCGAAAGGATACAGCAGATGGCTAATCAAGCCCTTAAGGTTATCCAGCCCACCCTGTTGCCAGAATAATTTGGCTTTTAACCAATAGCTGAACTGAGGATAAAGGCCGAACTGCTCTTCCATCCATGTAGAGAAAGCAGCACCATCCGGTGGGCGATGCCAGAGCTCGATCAGATCTGATGGCAAAGGAGCAAATAAACGACTCTGTCCAATTTGCTGTTGCTGAAGAAGCCGACGATCACTGTGAACCACTATCAGTTGATCGTCCGGCTGCCATTGATATTTCAGTAGCAGATCTGCTGCTGCACCAAACTGACCGGCGGCAAAGATAACATCTGAGTTCAGCCAATTCTGGCGCTCTGTTTCCGTGGCTTCTAAAAACTGGCTCGGGGTTCGGGCAACAAGACGATGTCGGGGGTGCTGGCGATGGAAATCTGATGCTGCAGCAGCCCACTCGCTGGCGGCACGGTCCGAGACTAACGTAAATAACTGTGCGCTTAGAGCAACGTGGCTGTAGCAGAGTAAAAAAAGAAGTAGCAGAACACCCAACAGTGAGCGCCTGAAGGAAAAAATAGATTTAAACTGATTAACCAAAGGACACCTTTCCTTTGGCACACACGGGTAGCCCGCTACATAAGCAGCGGTTTGCAGAGTTCCACATTCATCTCCACCCGAGATGAGCCTTTACTATAATCGTGGGAAATCTCAGGCCGGTCTCCGGACTTATGACCCAGTATCAAAAGTACTGACGACTGCACCTTCCCATGACGAATCACAGTGGTTTTGCAGTGTATTAAGGTCATCTACCGTTGCGGGGGCAGTGCAGGCTTGGTCACTCACACCAGCAATCACATCATTGCCACGACATAAGTTGAATACCTGCTTCCCGTTTAACTGTGAAATCACAGCACCCGAAATCGCTTTTTTCTGGCCAACATCCTGAAAAGCCAGTCATTTCTCAATCCATTAAAGGCCGAGACCTTAGCCTATCCCGGCAATGATCACAAGAATCATTTGTCAATAAAATTTGTGTAAAAGATCAGGCAGATCTTATTGAATGCTTCGGATTAGCCCTTCCAGAGGCATAGGTCTAGCAATGTGAAAGCCTTGCCCCAGGTCACAACCCGATGAGGCAACCAGTTCCAGCTGCTCCTGGTTTTCAATACCTTCAGCAACCACTGTCAGCCCCATCGCCTTACCTAAAGAAACCAGAGCCGTCACAATCGCCAGCCCCTCTGCGCCTTGATCCAGGGACATAATAAACGAACGATCAATCTTCATAGTATTGACCGGAAACTCTTTCAGATAGGACATGGATGAAAAACCAGTACCAAAATCATCAATCGCTAACTGAACGCCCAGATTCCGCAAGTTGTACATCGATTGCCGTGCATCATCCACTTTATCAATCAGCATGCTTTCGGTAATCTCAAACTCCACTAATGCCGGATCAATCCCGGTAAACTGAAGCGCCTCAGCCACCAAGCCCACCACTCCGGGGTTAAGAAACTGACGAACAGATAAATTAATGGCCACCTGAAGCTGAAGACCTGCTTGCTGATTAATACGGCAAGCATCCTGCATCGCCTGAACAATGATCCACTGTCCAATCGGATTGATCAGTCCTGTATCCTCCGTCAGAGGGATAAAGCTCTCGGGAGGTACCGTACTTCCATCGACCTGGGGCCAACGTAACAGAGCTTCCATCCCCGTTATTTTACCGCTCCTGAAGTCAAGTTTAGGTTGATAGTGCAAGGTAAACTCTTCGTTTGTAACAGCCCTATGCAAACGCGCTTCCAGACGAACACGCTCAGCACTGCTACGGTTCAGTTCATCAGAGAAGAAGCGATATCCTCCCTTACCTTCCGCTTTGACAAGGTTTAAAGCCGCCTCAGCGCACTGCATTAATCCGTCTTCACTTTTGGCATTATCAGGATAAACCGCAATCCCGATACTCCCAGAGAGAAAAACCTCTTCACCATGTGCATCAAAAGGTTCCTCAAATGCAGCAAGTAATCGCCTTGCAACAACATTTGCATCTTCAGGTGCCCTTAATTCACTAAGAATAAAACTGAAGTCGTCACCGCCAATGCGGGAAATAAGGTCAGAGTCTCTTTCCGACCGATCTTCCTGGCGTGCCAGAAGATCCGTCGAGCGCACGCGGCTTCGAAGTCGGGCCGCCACCTGTACCAGTAGCTCATCCCCCAACGCAAAGCCAAAGGCATCATTGATCATACGGAAGCGATCAAGATTTAATACCAAAAGCCCTGTGCGGGACTGATGGCGGTTTGAAATATTAAATTCGTGTCCAAGTCGATTACGGAAAAGTATACGGTTCGGTAGTTCTGTCAGTGGGTCATAATGGGTCAACCGCTCTAACTCTTCTTCTGTACGCTTCTGTTCAGAAAGGTCGCTAAAAATAGCAAAATAGTGAGTCACTGCTCCGGTCTCATCCCTCACTACCTCTATAGACAGATATTTCATAAAGAAACTGCCATCAGGCCGGCGATCCCAGACTTCACCTCGCCAGACCCCTTTCTGATTCAGTTCCTGCCAGAGCTTGCGGTAGAACTCCGGACTATGGCGACCGGACTGATTCACCCTTGGACTCAGCCCGCACACATCAGCGCTTTTCAGGCCGGTTAGCCGGGTATACGCATCGTTGACATACACAAGTCGCTGGTCAGCGTCGGTAATCATGACCGCAAAATGGGCCTTCTCAACAACCCGACTGATCAGATTAAGCTGCGCCGAAGTATCCTTGTGACGGCGAATCTCACCTTCCAGATGAGTGCGGATTTTTTCTGCTTCGTCCATATGCTTTATAAGCTGCAGCTCCAGCTCATTCCGGCTTAATCCTCTGTAGTCTGCCATCCGATCACCTATTGAAGGGGTCTGCGCTTCCATTCATCACTCCCTATCGTCATCTTTACTAAAGGCCTGTCATCCGGAAAAGGCATTATTAATATATCAACGAGATATACAGCATGTTACGGCCAAATAAAGGAAAAACACAGCGTAACGATACTTAAGACTACCGGAAAATCTTAAGAGCCACGCCTGAGCGCTTCACCTCTGACCCCAGTCAAAAGTAGATAATTTTCTGATGTCTCTGATGATAAAGACATTTACTTGCTATCAAAGGGCTGCCCCGGAACAAAGCACCCATTAAAATAAGGGGTATCACGCCTGCTGATGATACCGTCCAAACCTTTACACCACCCTCTACCATTAGTTATAGAACGCCTAAAAATCAGACGAATCCAGTGAAAAAAAAGGAAAACCAAGTAAAAAGCCTTTAGAATCCACCGCCAATAACAAAAAAAACTACCAAAATAGCAGTCCCCTGAGTCTCGCTTACTGCCACACAAACAATAATAAGACTATTAATCATGCACAAAACGAAACAGTTTGACCGGATCGACCGCAGAATTCTTGAAGTCCTGCAGAAAAATGCCAATATCAGCAATCTGGAGTTGGCAGAACAGGTAGGCCTGTCGCCTTCGCCCTGTGCCCGAAGAGTCAAACTATTGGAAGATGCCGGCATCATCAGCCGGCAGGTCACACTCCTGAACCAGAGTGCTCTGGGACTGGATATGACCATCTATGTACAGATCTGCCTGGCCAGTCAGCTGCCTGAGCGACTGGAAGCCTTTGAAAGGAAAATTCTGAACTATGATGAGGTACTGGAGTGCGCCCTGATTACCGGCAGCGATGCCGACTTTATGCTCAAGGTCGTGATGCCGGATATGGCCTACTACGAACATTTTTTGCTCAATGAACTAAATCGTATTGAGGGGGTTGCCAGCATTCGGACCAGTTTTGTCCTGCGGCAGGTCAAAACACGCACAGAGCTACCTTTAAAACACCTTAGGTAACCACCTGACTCTTACCCTGATAACAAGATAACAGAGCCATAATACAGCTTCAGACCAGAAGCTGTATTATCAGGACTTGGGTTATTCAGTCATACGTCCTTTTACAAGCCCACTGGCCAGAATCACCCCCAGGCTAATCAAAGCTATTCCGATAATAATGACCGGCGTAACCTGCTCTTCAAACCAGAAATAAGCAATTGCCGAAGCCGCTACAGGAGTCAGAGATCCGATAGCCGAGGTTACCTCAGCTCCCAGCCGACTAATGGCAAAGGCAAATAATAAACCGGATGCTAATCCAGCTCCCAACCCCTGTGCAACAATCTGACCGAGCTGCTGGCTCCGAGAGAGATCAAACCAACCCAGCTCAGGCTGTATAAACAAACCCAATACCAGAAGACAAAACCCGGTTGGCACCGCTACCACAGATGCAGCCACCAGAGGCGAGAGCCCACATTGGCGAATGGACAGTGCAAACAAAGCCCATAAAAAGCTGGCTGCCAGAAAAAGAACCACGGCACCAACCTGCGTATCGCCAGTTACTGAATTACCAATAAATGCCACCACACCCGCAAAGATCAGTAACAAACCACCCAGACGCCAACCGGATAGCGGTTGATTAAAAACCAGAACCGCCATCATCGTCACAAATAGCGGGGCTACCCCAGGGATCAGAGTACTGCCCTCAGCCACCTGCCCGACCTGCATCCCCATAGCACCCAGCCAGAAAAAGGGCAATCCACCACCCACCAGCATTCCAATCAGATACAGCCGGGGCACCTGACAAATAGCTTTAAAATGACGGATAAAAACCGGTAGCAGGATTAGTCCCGGTAAACCAAAACGCAGCAACGCAATTTCGTAGGTACTGACCGGAGTGACCGCTCCGGCCCGCAGGGAGAGAAAATAGCCCGACCAGACAAAAACCATCATCAGGGCAGCTAATAGACCCAGTACTTTCTGGGCAGATGGCATATTGAGGGATTCCACCTCCAGCACAGATCGGCCAGAATCCCCTGGACGGTCAGTGTTTGTTAATACATCAGAAGACATGATCACTACTCTAGCGTTAATGTTGTTATTTTGATCATCCATTGTCGCTAAAGATAATGAGCAAGAATGACTAAAATCATGTCAAATAAAGCCAATATTAAAATAATACACCTAAAAAAACCTTTTACTTAACGATAAAAACTACACCAGCAGGTAAAACCTGGCAAACCACTCCACACCCTCGACGCGTAAACTCCATAGCCTCAACAGATCAAAACTCTGTAGCCAAGAAGTGCAAAAACCGGTCGAAACGCATTTGCGTAAAACAGGAACAGAATACAGTCCATTTTCCACCAACAGGCAGAGCAGGTAGAAACAATGAGTACAAAAAAGCTCACGGATAAAAAACTGACACTCTACTATGACGGCGCTTGCCCGCTATGTAGAAAAGAGGTTCGCTGGTTACAGGCTCGCTGTCGGCGTAAAGACTTATCACTGGCGTTTGTTGATATCAGTCAGGATGGTTTTGACCCAAGCTCAACGGGTAAGCAGACTAAACAGCTAATGGCCGAGCTGCATCTGCAGGACAATGAAGGAAATTGGTGGACGGCCATGGACGCTTCCCGGCGTATTTATCAGGAGATCGGGCTTGGCTGGCTTATGGCACCTACCGGCTGGCCACTTCTTAAACCCGTTTTTGACCGGCTATATCACTCATTTGCTAAAATACGCCCAAGACTACAGAAGAAAGACTGCCGACAATGTACCCGGTAGCTCGTCCTATTCGAAACCTGATCGCCGGCTTTAATCAGCCCAAAGCTGGCGATCAGTTCTTAGGTATCGGATTATAACTTAGCCGTTAACCAATGAATTAACTCTGCCACAGGAAGCTCACGGCATTGGCCTGCAGACTCTCCGCACCATAGCGGCGAGAAATCCCATCGTCCCTGTTGCTCTGCCGCTGCCCGCAAGGGTGCAAGCGCCTGGGAAGCCAAGGGAAATGCCGGAGCCTGAGGTGAGATTGGCCCCAGCTCTTCCATCAGACGGTTCACCATACCCCGGGCCGGTCTTCCGGAAAACAGGTTGGTAACAGAAGTCTTATCAACCAGATCACTTTTCAGCGCCTGACGGTGCATGTCCGTTGTTTTGGCTTCTGGTGTCAATAAAAAAGCCGTTCCTAACTGTACTGCAGAGGCGCCAAGACTCAGCAGTTCAGCAATATCATCCCCAGTGGCGATCCCGCCGGCAGCAATAATCGGCAGGTCAACCTTCGATACTAACTCCGTCACCAAAAGTCGTACCGGTAACTGGCATTCAAGGCCTGCTGAAAGAAAGTGTCCGCGGTGCCCTCCGGCCTCCAGCCCCTGAGCGATCACAAAGTCAGCCCCCTGCTCCTGTAACCAGACGCCCTCTTCAACCGTGGTTGCTGTGGAAGCAATCAATCCGCCCCAGGCTTTAATCTCTGCGATTAACGCCTGATCCGGTAACCCAAAATGAAAACTGACCACCTCGGGCTGATAGGGTCTGATCGCCTCAAGATAAGCCTCTGAAAAAGGCTGACGGCCAGAGCCTGTTGAGACGGATAAAGGCTCAAGGCCCATTTCAGTGTAATAAGGCTGCAGTACTTCCAGCCAGGCAGCCTGCTCTGTCTCATTGGATTCAGGCGGGTTGTGGCAGAAGAAATTCACATTAACAGGCCGCTTTGTTTTCCCCCTCACCAGAGCCAATGCACTACGGACCTGCTCTGGAGAGAGCATAGCGCATGGAATCGCCCCTAAACCGCCTGCATCACTCACAGCAATCGCTAATACACTGTCCTGAGATCCCGCCATAGGCGCTTGCCATAATGGAAAACGAAGCATTTCCTGTAAAAAAGCAGCCGAGGGCTGCGGAACGGACGTCAGCATAAACAACTCCTGTCATTATTTTTTACCGCCCCAGGGACGAGTCGCAATCAGAATATGCTAGTATTTCGATCAATAAAAATGATATTTCAAGAACAACTTATCTGGAATCAAGATGGCGCTAAATAATCTGGACCTTGATGCATTGGAAATTTTCCGCACCATTGCCACGGAAGGCGGTATCACCCGGGCCGCCCGAAAACTGAACCGGGTACAGTCGAATATCAGCACCCGACTGATGCAGCTCGAAGAACGTTTGGGCGCCACACTGTTCCACCGGACAAACCGAAAGCTTGAACTAACAACGGAAGGTGACCTGCTACTCCGTTATGCCGACCGCCTTCTCCAGCTGGCGGAGGATACCGAAACGGCCTTTAAAGGCGGCGTTGTTCAGGGACAGCTCAGACTCGGCTCCATGGAAAGCACTGCCGCAGCCCGCCTGCCAGACCTGCTCTCGGCATACCACGCCAGGCACCCTAAGGTGCAACTGGATCTGATCACAGACACCACAGCAAACCTGCTCGAACGGGTACAGAACTATGACCTGGATGCCGCTTTTGTGGCAGAGCCTGTCACCTCATCTGACTTCGAGAGCCTGGATGCTCATCAGGAAAAGCTGGTGCTGATCACAGCAAGGGGAAAAGGGTTTAAAACCGCCCGGGATGCGCTCAATGAAAACCTGATCACTTTCCGGAACGGTTGTGCCTACCGGCGAATCTTTGAAAACTGGCTCGCCACAGAGGGGGCAACCGCACGCAACGGTATGGAGATGAGTTCCTACCACGCTCTGGCTGCCTGTGTAGCCGCAGGTACAGGGATAGCGGTTATTCCTGAGTCAGTTCTGCAGGTACTCCTTATCGGTCCCAGCATACAGCAATTTGAACTGCCCGAGCACTTCTCACAGGTTAAAACCCTGTTAGTCTGGCGCAAAGACTACCGGTCAAACAAGCTGGATGGTATTCGGGATCTGGTGGCATCCCCTACAGGTATAAGCTCTGGAATGCGGCCTTCAGTCGCCGAGTAACCGGCTACTAATCTGCGTTAACCACGATCTGGTCTGCAAAGAGATACCCCACACTGTAAACGGTTCGGATTGGGACGGATTCTTCATCATGATAGCGCTGAATTTTCTTCCGCAATCGCCGTACAAGTGTGTCCAATGCGCGCTGAGCGCTCTCATCATCTCGACCGTACAGAGCCTGTAACAGTCTGGGGCGACGCACCGGCTCCGAAGGTGCTTCTGCCAGCATATACAGCAGTCGATACTCCTTCACCGTACAATCAATCTCCTCCGAAGCTGGCGTCACCAAGGACCAGCTCCTACTGTTCAACTGCCAACCCGCCGAGACCCTCGGCGCGCCTGACTCAGAAGTAACACGACTCACCTGGCGCTCAGCCAGGCTCAGAATTGCAGCAGCAAGCTCGCACCCCTGAACCGGCTTCCCCATAAACAGATCCGCCCCCGCCCGGTAACAGCTTACTCTTGAATTCAGGCCATCATTCGCTGTAATAACGATTAAAGACATGTCACTGCTATTACGGGCAAAATCCACCAGTGCCTCCCCTGAAGCATCGGGCAGACCAAGGTCAATAATCGCTACCTGAAAGTGTCGCTGCTCCAACAGACTATAAAACTCTGCCGCCGTACCCGCACCCTCAACAAGCAGCCCTTTAAGCTCAAGGTACTCGACAAGACTCTCCCTAAGAGACTGGTCGTCCTCAACCAAAACAACAGAGACTGGCTGAGATAATTCATTTAACGCCTTCACCCTCACCCACTCCTTACAATACGACTGTGTTGCACACGTTAAGACTCACAACCCATTTGTGCATTAACTATCAGGGCCAGCCTTTTTTTTACCATTTTCAAATGATGACAGATTTTCATTCGGATCCATCTCCGCCTTCAGATAAACCCGGGCTTCAAATAGCGTGTCTGTCTCAATAAGCTCAAGCCGGTCACCTTGTTCCGCTACAATTTGTTCTACCAGATTCAAACCCAGTCCAAGACCGCTGGTACCGGCACTGTTGACCCCACGGATGTATTTCTTGGTTAGCTCAACATCAGAATGGTTTGCTGACTCTGCTATCGGGTTTCCGACACTAAAAATAAGAACCTTCTTATCTGGTGATACCCTCAGCATGACATGAATAGCAAAAGGGTCTGAACTGTATTTTCTCGCATTATCAATCAGATTCAGCACAACCGTTTTCATCAGAGAGGCGTCCAGACTCTTGTACCAGACCTGAGAAACGTGAGCATCATATTGGATACGAATATCGCTCCACATCAAATGAGCTTCATCCATAAAGTGATCCATCAGAGAGACCAGCTCCTTATGCTCATGCTGGCGCTCCAATGCCTGCTTCCAGCTGGCACCTTTAATCGTCTTATCAAAAACCTCCTGCAACCGCTCTGTAGCCTGCTGCATCACATGCAGATTATGACGACCGGTCCAGTCAGGTTTTTCTTTCAACTCCAAAATTTCTAAATTGGTTTTCAAAATTGAAAGGGGCGTCCTGTACTCATGAGAGATCATATCGATAAAGCGTTCCTGCTCAAGCCGAAGGATTTTCTCCTGATCCAGTACCTTTATCAGCTCCTGATTCATACCTGCAGCCAAATCCTTAGCCCGTAACTCAGATAACTGGGCAGATTTCACGGCGTCCTTCTCAGCCGACATTACCCGTTCAGCAAAAGCCTGATTAAGTAGCAGCATGTGTAATAAAGACGAGAACTGAAACGCGTGGATGGTAAAGATATTTTCCGGTATCCAGCCTAGCAACCGGCTGGAATTGATCACAATACCGACCACAGAAAGAAAAAGTGCCAGAAATACAAAGCGATCACCGGTAGAGCCATTTTTTACCCGACCCCCAAAGCTTATCAGCAGGACAAGAGAAAAAAGTACAGCATTCAGAGCAACGATCTCTGCAATATAAACATAGGCATCAAAAGGAAATAACAGCGCCTGAATAAGGCCTGCACCGGCCGTAAACTGCAAGTACATTTTAAGCCATGAATTGATAGCCTGACCATTCGACAGCAGATAAAGACTCAGCACACTGAAGCAAAAAAAGCTGAGGCCTGTTCCCGCACCGCTAAAAAAATCAGACAGATAAGGCGGTGCAGCCTCAAAAATGACAAAGAGAACACCACTGATCGGCAGGTAAACCACCATAATAGTGATCAGATAAAATGCGTACCAAAGATAAATTTTATCTCTCAGGCGGTAAGCTACAAAAAAAGAGAACGCCGCCAAAATAAATGTAACAGTGGTAAACCCAGCATAGAAAAAGAGATAAAGGCTACTGTCTCTGACCATTGCTGAATCTGTCAGTAAACGGGCATTCAGCGTATGAGCACTGCTGGTTCTGACCCGGATAAAAATCTTATATTCACCTAAAGCCCGAAAATCCGGGTACTGCTGATAGGAGCGAATACTCTTTAGCGGGAACAGCATACGAAAGTGAAGATAGGGCTTTTCCGCTTCATGACCATGATCACCCAGAGACAACGTCTGATAGCTCTCAGACTCTGAGGCATTCACCCCTGTCTGGTAGTAGACATCAACTTCATTCAGCTGCGATGGCTCCATCCACAGATAATCAAACTCATTTAGTTCAGAAGCTGTCAGCGTAAGGCTCAACCAGGAGTCGGACAGGGTGTAACCACGGCTTATAGAGCTGCCAACAGGCTTAAAGCTATTATGATCAAGCCGGTTAATCACTTGCTGAAGTGATAACTCGCCAGTAGGGTCATCCAGCCAACTCAACCTTGCATCCATTTTACCGACAATAGCCGATGCATCAGCCTCAGTTGAAGCAACCCCGAGCAGCATAATTGAACATACCGATAGAAAAACAAAATGCAGGCCGATAAACCGCAACCCGGATACTGATAACGAAAGCAAAGTAAGCGTCCTGCGCATTATAAAAGAAGTGAAATGCTAGCAGCTTTAACGAGGCGGCACTATGGAATAAAAATGCCAGTCAGAATCGGTCAGTTTCTGCCACGTGACAAGTTAACGGGCCTTTACCAGAATGTAAAAACCCACATCAAATATAACGAGAAAACTATGATCATCGCAGGCTATTTGAACCAACTGCTAAGAAACGGCCAGTTCTGGTTTCTGAAAGAAAGCGCCTTAGAGCTTTGGATGAGCAATAAAAACCCCCAGGCACTTCCTTATCTTGCGGTCGCTTATGACTGCCTTCACGAAAGACATATTGGCATACAATGGCTTCAGGAATGCCGCCAATCCCTATCAGCAGATGAGCAACGTGAGCTAGCCGAGAGCATCGGCAGAAATGCCCCGGCAAACGCAGCCCCAAGAATACGTATGATATTAAGAGCCTTAATTACCTGACTTTTTCAGGAAGAATTATCGACTCAAAGGCAAGCCTGCAAGCGATCTATGCCGTTTGCAACTTGCCCTCATCATCTAATGCCTGAGCGGTAGGGTCTGTCATTTTCAGCCAGAAAATAAGCACGGTACCCACCGCTACAAAGCCACCCGCTAACCAGAGCCCAAGATCATAATGCCCTGTCCTTTCTGCCAGAATACCCGTCAGTGCCGGCGCTATCATCTGAGCCGCCCCGTACGAGAGCGTCATTTTTCCCATGAGTTTGGCGGGCTTTGATGGATAAAGCCGTCCGGCCATGGTCAGAACCAGGCTCACACAACCAATAAAGGTCCCACCAAACAGAAGTGCACTAAACAGAGCGACTTCAAGGGAGTGGAAGAAAGTTGGCAGAATAATACCCGCAATCTGCAGACTGTACGCCATCAGTAGAGCATTAAGATAACCAATCCGACGGGCAATCAGATCCCAGTTCATTACCGCCGGGGCCGCTGCCAGTCCTACTACAGCAAACGTCATTGCTCCCATGCCACTTAGAGCAGGAATGCGCTCAACAATGGTAACGATAAAGGTTGCGCTGATCACATACCCATAACCTGCGCAGAAGTAAGCCGTCAGCATCAGCCACATAAACTTTCGGGTAGGAGGCATATCTTTTATCGGCGCACTACTCCCTGAAACATTGACAGAAGCAGGCCTAGGCAGCCAACGCCAGGCAGGAAATGCAAGAACAGTCGCCAAAACACCAAACCAGAGCCACTGCTGTTGCCAGTTTTGCCCCAGCTGTAACATCAGTTCAACAAAGAGCGCAGCAACCATAATACCAAGACCCACACCGGCAAAATGAATACCCAGTTCAGAACGATGTCCATGGCGGATCAGCCAGTTCAGAATCAGTGCAGACGCGATCAACATCGAACCAGCACTACTCAGACCAGAGAGAAAGCGTAGCAAAGCCCAAAGCCAGAAATTTTCTGTCACCGGCATCAGCAGTGTAGTAACAACGGCTAAAACCAAACCGATCCGATATAGTCTGTCCTTCACATTAAGATCACTCAGTGAAGCAGCCAGCAGGGCCCCAGCCATATATCCGGCATAGTTCACAGCAGCCAGCCAGCCCCCTTCAAGATCTCCCAGCCAGCTCTGCTCCTGCATTACAGGTAACAAGGGAGTATAAGAAAAACGGGCGATACCGATACAAATAATCTGACTGAAGACCCCGGCGAGTAAAACCTGCAAACGCCTGATCTTTAAACCTGGCTGCTGACTCATCATAACTTCCTCTTATTATTAGAGAAGTCACAATAAGCGAATGATCACATCAATAGAAATGAATTAAACTGATGCCTTCAATCTCAAAGTGAGAACACAAAAAAAGCCCACAGAAATTAATCCGTAGGCTTTCGTCTGATTCCATCAGAGTAAAGAGTTTTGGCTACCCTGTATCAGGATGCTGCAGTTTGTGGCTTTACGCGTCCTACCAACATAAAGAACACCAACACCAGAACCGTTGGCAGTACCCAGGCCAGACCCAGCTTATAAAGCGGCATAAAACCCATATCCGGCAAATTAACACCCGCGGCTTTCAGGCCTTCCAAAACCCCAAAGAACAGTGATACCGACAGCGTCAAGGCCAGAGCCGGTTTCTTATGTCCAATAAAGCCAGAGAAAACACTGAACAGCATCAATGCAACAGCAATTGGATAGACAGAGACAAGTACCGGGATACTCATCTCGATCAGCACGCCCAGCTCAAGGTTAGCCATCATGACACAAAAAACAGCGTTGATGATCACATAACCACCATAAGGAATAGGCGTCAGCTGGGAAAAGTAATCTGAGCAGGCGCTCAGCAAACCCACAGCAGTCGTCATACAAGCCAGTGTAATCACCCCTGAAAGCACAATCAGACCTAAAGTACCAAACTGCTGTTCAACAAAAGTGGTCAGAATAACACCACCGGAGGTTGCACCGGGCACACCAAAACCTGCGCCTAAAAAGAAAAGAGAGACATAAACAAAAGCCAATCCTCCTGCAGCGATTAAAGCTGCAATCACCAGATAACGATACTGACGCGAGCTATCCCTAACCCCTTTTTTATTCAACAGATCGACAATCAGCATACCGAACATAATGGAAGCCAGTGCATCCATAGTGCTGTAACCATCGAGTATCCCTTTCGCAAAAGGTGCCTCCAGATACGCCGCATTCGTTGGCAGCACCTGCCCGCCTGAGGCCGTCAAAACCGCAACCGACAAAGCCACAAGCAACACAATCAGTAGCGGTGTCAGAATTTTACCCACAGAGTCCATTAACTTACCGGGGAACAGCGCCAAAACTGTCGCCAGGGCAAAAAACATCAACGAATAGGCGAACTGACTGATAACCGGGTCGTCACCAAAAGACTTAACGCCCAGCTCGAATGCCACCAGTCCGGTGCGGGGCGCAGCAATAAGAGGGCCAATAATGATAAAAATAGCCACCGAGATAAAAACCCCGATTGCCGGGTGCAACATTCGGGTCATTTCAGAAATACCGCCGCCTGCTTTCGCCACCGCAAACAACCCCAGCAGGGGCAGCCCTACCGCCGTCAGCAGAAAACCAAACATGGTGGATACCGCCTGCTCCCCCGCTAGCATACCCGCCATTGTCGGGAAAATAATATTACCCGCTCCCAGAAAGAAAGCGAAAGTCATAAAACCTAAACCAAGCACATCAAATGGCTTTAACTGCTTATCCAAAACAAACCTCTGCTACTTTTGCTCTAGTAATTATGGCCTGCACAATAAAAAAGGCCTGCCTTTCCAGTCGAAAAGTGGCCTTTTATACCAGCAGAACTACAAATAGCAACCTAAAGCAATAAAATTGCCAATAACGGAAGAGAACCCAGATTTTTCAGTATATAAATTCTTATTATTTAGTCGATTTCACTATGCTCTTGCCCAGCATCGCCAGAATACCTCCACCAGTGATTAACAGAATTCCCAACCAGGTACTCAGGGACAACACTTCACCCCATAACCACCAGCCCATCAAGGCAGCAAAAGCGACTGAACCGTAAGTAAAAGGCCCTAATTGCCCGGCAGGAGCCAAACCGTATGCTTTACTAAGAAACAGCTGAGCCAAGGTTGAAGTCCCCGCAACCATAAACAGCCAGGCCAAACTCTGCCAACCTATAGGCTGCCAGACCATAATTGCTGGGCCAAAAGATAAGATGGCACTGAAAAAAGCAAAATAAAATACAATGCGCCCTGCAGACTCTGTCGAACGCATCCGCCGAATCGTCACTTTAGCAAGTCCACCCAAAGCAGCCCCTCCCAGGGCGATCAACACAGCAATGTTTAACTGTCCACTCCCGGGATTTAAAACCAGAAACGTCCCGGCAAAACCGATCAGAATTGCCAACTTTACGATCACAGGAATGCGTTCCCCCAGCCAGAAAAAAGCGATAACAGGGATAAAGAAAGGAGCTGTTTGTTTTAAAAGCGCAGCCTGTGCCAGCGGCAGATAACCCCAGGAGTAAAAAAGGCAGGTCATCGCGGTAACCCCCACGACAGCTCTCATTAGATGCAACCTGAGACGGCTTGTTTTCAGGGCACTTAAGCCATTACTCACCAGCCAGGGAGCAAGGATCACAAGACCCAGCACATTGCGAAAAAAAACAATCATCTGCACGGGTACATCTTCAGCGATATGCTTTACCACCATGCCAGACAACACCAGAAATAACTCAGATATCAGAATAAGTCCGGCCCCAAGAACCAGAGCGGAACGATGACCCAGCAGGGCCGGCGGTGGATTTTGCACATTAACCTCGAAAACGGCTGACGGTGAGATTCACTTCAGAGATGTAAAGATGGCCCCGAATAAACCGAATAAAATAAAACAGATCCGGATTCTATCCTGCTAAACCGAAAAATACAGGGATACAACAAAACCGATTAAACAAATTAAAGAACGTATTTTAAAGCAAGCCTTTATCCATCAGGGCATTACAAACCCCATCCCAAAAGCCAAGATGAGCACTAAAGCCGAATACATTAGATGAAAAAAGGGGGATTTTTTAAAGCCGTGGTCTATTTTCTTGAAGTACTTTTGCTATACTTGCGCGCAAATCAAATCTGATTGAACGCGCGGTGGCCGATTGAAGCGGGTCAGAATGACTCTTCTGAGGCGCCAGTGCGCAAATTAACCCTGACTGTATAGCGTAGAAACATGTCAAACTTAGATCACTATCGTAATATTGGTATTTTTGCTCACGTTGATGCCGGTAAAACCACTACCACAGAACGTATCCTTAAGCTGACCGGTAAGATTCATAAAATCGGTGAGGTTCACGATGGTGAATCTACCACTGACTTTATGGAACAGGAAGCTGAGCGTGGTATTACCATTCAGTCTGCAGCAGTAAGCTGCTTCTGGAAAAACCACCGCTTCAACGTTATTGACACTCCTGGGCACGTTGATTTCACCGTTGAAGTATATCGTTCTCTGAAAGTACTGGATGGCGGTATCGGTGTATTCTGTGGCTCCGGTGGTGTTGAGCCTCAGTCTGAAACCAACTGGCGCTATGCGAACGAATCTGAAGTTGCTCGTCTGATCTTCGTCAATAAGCTGGACCGTATGGGTGCAGACTTCTATCGCGTTGTGGATCAGGTGAAAAACGTACTGGCCGCAAACCCACTGGTTATGACACTGCCAATCGGTATCGAAGATGAGTTCACCGGTGTTGTTGATGTTCTGACCAAGAAAGCCTACATCTGGGACGACTCTGGTGATGCGGAGAAGTATGAGATCACTGATGTTCCTGCAGACATGGTTGATAAGGTTGAAGAGTACCACGAGCTGCTGGTTGAGACCGCTGTAGAAATGGACGACGACCTGATGGAAGCTTATATGGAAGGTGAAATGCCTTCTGAAGCAGACCTGAAGCGTTGTATCCGTAAAGGTACCCGTGATCTGGCATTCTTCCCAACGTTCTGTGGTTCTGCCTTTAAGAACAAAGGTATGCAGCTGGTTCTGGATGGGGTTGTTGACTACCTGCCATCCCCAACTGAAGTTGACCCACAGCCTCTGACTGACCCTGAAACAGGTGAGCCTACTGGTGAAGTAGCAACAGTTTCTGTTGACGAACCTTTCCGCGCTCTGGCGTTCAAGATCATGGATGACCGTTTCGGTGCCCTGACCTTCGTACGTATCTACTCCGGTAAGCTGAAGAAGGGTGATACCATCCTGAACTCTGCAACCGGTAAAACTGAACGTATCGGCCGTATGGTTGAGATGCAGGCTGATGAGCGCAATGAACTGAGCGAAGCTCAGGCCGGTGATATCATCGCAGTTGTTGGTATGAAGAACGTTCAGACTGGCCACACCCTGTGTGATGTTAAGCACGAATGTACTCTTGAAGCGATGATCTTCCCTGATCCGGTAATCTCCATCGCAGTTGCTCCTAAGGACAAAGGTTCTTCTGAGAAACTGGGTGTTGCACTGGGTAAGATGATCGCTGAAGATCCATCTTTCCAGGTTGAAACCGATGAAGATTCCGGTGAAACCATCCTGAAAGGTATGGGCGAGCTGCACCTGGATATTAAAGTCGACATTCTGAAGCGTACTTTCGGTATTGAACTGGAAGTTGGTCAGCCACAGGTTGCTTACCGTGAAACGATCACAGCACCTGTAGAAGACAGCTACACGCACAAGAAACAGTCTGGTGGTTCCGGTCAGTTTGGTAAGATCGACTACCGTATCAAACCAGGTGAGCCAGGTTCCGGTTTCGTCTTCAACTCTGTAGTTGTTGGTGGTAACGTACCTAAAGAATTCTTCCCTGCCATTGAGAAAGGCTTCAAAGGCATGATGGATCAGGGTGTTCTGGCTGGCTTCCCGGTACTGGACGTTGAAGTTGAACTGTATGATGGTGGCTTCCACGCCGTTGACTCCTCTGCAGTTGCTTTCGAGATCGCTGCTAAAGGCGCATTCCGTCAGTCTATTCCTAAGGCTTCTCCTCAGCTGATCGAGCCTATCATGAAGGTTGACGTGTTCACTCCTGACGATAACGTAGGTGACGTAATTGGTGACCTTAACCGTCGTCGCGGCATGATCAAAGATCAGGAGCCAGGTACCACTGGCGTACGTATCAAAGCAGACGTACCTCTGTCCGAAATGTTCGGCTACATTGGTCACCTGCGTACCATCACTTCAGGTCGTGGTCAGTTCTCTATGGAGTTCAGCCACTACATGCCTTGCCCAGCAAATGTTGCTGAGAAGGTTATTGCTGAAGTTAAAGAACGTAACGCTAAGAAGTAATTCCGTTGGGTGGGCACCCCCACCCCTCCGAACTATTTCCCCCAAAACCCCGGTACTTATGTATCGGGGTTTTATTTTATACATTATAAAAATGCCCACACACAGCAGTGAAAAACCATGAACCGTAAGAAAAAGATTAATCAGATCCTGAGCAAAAAAAGCAAACGCGCTAAAAGTAAAAAAGCTTTTGAAAGCGGTGGTTGCAATAAAGCTCGCTATATTTCAAAGGCAGAGCGCGCCAAAATGGAAGCCGAAACAGAAGCCTCAGAGAAAACACCAACCGCAGACAGCAATTAACACCACGGAAGAATTCCAGAAGGGGGGCAAAAAAACAGCTTCCCGAAGGAAGCTGCACTTGAGAAAACCCATAATAACGGGGAAACCGGAGATAGCCTCCTCCCGATAAAAAGCTCTGTATCAGCAGATGTTACTGCCCAAAGAAATTCATATTCAGCACCGACTGCGACCAGAACTTCCACTGACCGTTTTCTTTTCTGAATGCTTGCAACAGCTCTAATTCATTATCATTGAATGCCGCCGAACCAGCCACCTTCCGGGTAATTTGACTTACTTTGACTACGGCAAACTCGCCGGTAACACCCACAAAGTCGTAACCGGTTAACTCATATTCAAGATCGTATTGCTGAAACAGCGTTGGAACCTGCTGCATTGTTGCCTGATAGCTTGGAGATGAACTATGGATCGTTTTCATCATTCGCGTCATGTCTTCACTCTGGGTCGCTGCAATATTCTCCTCAACCACATCACGCACATCATCAGCGATACTGTCAGCATAACCGGCACCGGAACAAAGTGTAAAAGCCAATACCCATACAACCCGTAAAGCACCCATCTTTAACAAATTAACCATAACCCCATCCTTTTAATGGCTCAGGCCGCTCTCACGGCAAAAAGAGAATGATACATTTTCTCATTATAATAAAAAACACCCTCCCTGTTTTCACGCATCAGCTCAAGGAACAACGTCGACCAAACCCTTTGTAAAAAACAGTGTCATAATATTGTCATTTGAAATTCACAGGGATAATCAGTGATACTAAGTGACGTCATACCATCATATTTACACGGCAAAGGATCGCTTATGACAGCTACAACTATAGAAACGGAGCTTTCTGCAGGCCCTGAACGCAAGAAGAAAAACACCTCCCTACGTCTCGACCAACAAACGCTCAAGGCTCTGAAAATACGAGCCATAGAAGAGAACTCCAGTATTCAGAAGCTTATTGAGAGCTTAATACAGGCATACCTCGACGGACGTATTACACTTACCAAAGGGAAGTAATCAAAATGACAGCGCACTCTCGCTGGCTGATTAAAGACAGTGACTCCACCGAACATCTACTGAATCAATACCGGCAAAAATTCACCCTGGAGCCGATGCAGATCCGCCACGAAACCCTAAGCTTTTATGATGATTTTGAGTGGCATCTCTGGCACAAGAAGCAGCTACTGGCCAGTAATAATAAAGGCCTGATCCTCAGAGTAGAGGATTCTGGGTTAACTTTTTTTGACGGTGAAAACCCTCCTGTTTTTGCAAAAAATTTGATCGATCCAGTATTGAAACAGTCAATACAGAAACTCACTAAAGGGCGTCGACTGTTTCCAATGGCCGAGCTGGAAGTAGAGTTTTGCCACTATGCCGTACGAAACAAAGATCTTAAAAAAGTGTGTGACCTGAGCGTTATTCTGACAGGTTATGGCACCATGGTTGAACTGAAAGGACTGCGGGGCTACGACAAAGAATACCGTCGGTGCCTCAATATTGTCCTCCACAGCAAACCTGATGAGCTTGAGCACCATATATTCCTTAACAGCCTCAGACTTCTGGGTATAAAGCCCAGCTCATACCGGGCAAGGCCGCGTATTAAACTCTCACCAGAACTGGACAGTTGTGATGCAGTCGCAACAATTGCGAAAACACTCTGGACAAATGTACGCTGCAATGAAGAAGGTATTATTCGGGACTGGGATACAGGCTTCCTGCATCAGTACAGGGTTGCTTTACGCCGGTTACGCGCCCTCTTCGCCCAGATGAAATCCGATGTTGGCCAGGATGAAAGTCAGTGGTTTAAAAAACAACTGACTCAGGTAGCTCAGGCTACCAGCCGCTTACGGGATCTTGACGTCTGCCTGGAGTCTGAAGACTATTACCTCAACCTGATACCAGCCCGCTTTCATAACGGTTTAGAAAAGCTGTTCAGAGATATCGCCTGCGAACGTCAGAAGGAACAGAAAAAACTGGCTCAACAACTCAACTCACCTGAATACCTGAGTCAGATAGGGCTGATCGAGTCCCGCTTGGCACTCTGCCCGCAATCACCAACCCGTAGAGGGCATAAACCCGTTATTAAACGGGCTGCCCGCCAGATTATCAGTCGTTATAATGCTATATGCGCAGATGCTCTCGATATCAACGACCACTCACCCGATGATCAGGTACATGATATCCGTCTGGCCTGCAAAAAATTGCGCTACCTGCTGGAGTTTTTTACAGACCTTTTCCCTAAGAGCCAGATACGCCCTCTCCTAAAGGCTCTGAAGCAGCTCCAAAATAACCTCGGCCGCTTCAATGATTTTTGCGTACAACGAGAAAGCCTGGAAATATACCTGAAAGACCACACCATCAGCGCTGATACAGAAGCGGCAGTTCATGCGCTCAACAGCGTTCTTTATAATAAACAGCTACAAGAGAGAGCCCGCATACACCTGCAACTACAAGCTTTTCTAGACGATGATATTCGCCAACAAGTTGAATCTCTGATGTCTGTTGTTTCTCAAAATAAACATAAAGCAGGGAGGTTATCCGAATGAAAACACTGGCTTGTTACAGCATCAAAGGTGGCGTTGGCAAAACAGCCTCTTCCGTTAACCTTGCTTACCTGGCAGCCCAGGCCGGCTACCGTACTCTGCTTATTGACCTGGATTCTCAGGGCGCATCTTCATTTTATTTCAGAGTCCGCCCCAGCAAAAAAAACTGGGGCAAACGTTTCTTCCAAACATACGAACAGTTACTAAAACAGATCAAAGCATCCGACTTTGATAACCTGGATATTATTCCCGCCCATGTGTCATTCCGGCATTTTGATGCCCTGCTCAGTGATCAGGATAAACGGGAACGACGTCTTAAACGGGTTCTGAAAGGACTGAAAAAAGAGTATGACCTGATTATTCTCGACTGCCCGCCAACCCTTAGTTACCTAAGTGAGGCGGTGTTCCATGCCGCTAATATGATTCTAGTCCCGGTAATCCCCACCACCTTGTCTGAGAGAACCTTTGAACAGTTGCAGGATTTTTTCCGCAGGAATGATCTGCCAACGCGCATGGTTTATCCTTTCTTCTCCATGGTTCAGAAACAGAAACATCTGCATAAAAACACCATCGAACGGTTACAGAATACAACTCCCCGCTTATTGAAAACCCTGATACCCTTCTCAACAGATATCGAAAAAATGGGCGAGCACCGCTCTCCCATCAGTTGCTTTGCCCCCCGGTCACCCGGTGGTCAGGCTTATGAGGCACTCTGGCAAGAGATCGTCTGTAAGATGAAGAAGCTCTGAAGCACACTCATTATTAGGTTTGTTATGGCTAAGAAAAAAGGACGTTCGAAAATTGCTGCACTGCCGATTCGTTATCACAAAAGGAAGGGGTTACAAATCTGTCTGGTTACATCCCGTAAACACAAGCACTGGATCGTACCGACAGGTAAGCCTGAGAAAAAGCTGAGCAACTCGGATGTAGCCCAGCTGGAAGCCTACGAAGAAGCCGGTGTACTGGGTCGCGCCAGCCACAAACAGCGCTTCAGCCATCGTACCCGCTCCCTCAGCAAGCAGGTTGAGCGCAACCTGACGCTCTACCCGCTAAAGGTGCGCAAAGAACTGAAACACTGGCCGGAAGATAACCAACGCAGCCGGAAATGGATCAAAGTCAGCAACCTAGCCAAACACTTAGGCGATATATCCCTGGCAAAGAAAATCACCCACCAGCTGCTCTGAATCCAGAGCAGCGCCAGTAACAAGGTTTGCCGCTTTTTTTGGCCTTCACCTTCCAGGCAATAAATATTCCTTCTCTGAGTTCGAAAACGAAAAAAGCCCGACTGCTAATCAGTAGCGGCCGGGCTTTATCAAGAAAAAAATGATAACAAGAGGTGGACTAACGAGTTAACTTCGCCTTACAGCACCGGTTAATAAACCACTATTCTTAACCTTTCGCCACTAAATGGCATTTAGACTCTGACAACGGACGGAAGGCCTGGTCTGCCGGAATGGTACGCAAAATCTTGAACAGGTCCCACTCTCCTTTTGACTCTGATGGTTTTTTAACTTCAGCCAGATACATATCGTGGATCATGCGTCCGTCATCACGGATGCGACCGTTGCTGGCAAAGAAGTCATTAACCGGTGTTCTCTTCATCTCATTCAAAACAGTTTGGGAGTCATCCGTACCCGTCTTTTCGACAGCTTTTAAATAGTGCATGGTTGAAGAGTAAACCCCTGCATGCACCATAGTCGGCATCGTACCCGTTTCATTATAGAAGCGTTTCGACCAGGTACGGGTTTCAGGTGTTCGATCCCAATAAAAGCCCGTGGTCAGCTGTAACCCCTGAGTGGTTTCAAGGCCCAGGCTCTTCACATCATGCAAAAAGACCAACAAACCCGCCAACTTCTGCCCCGATGCCACCACACCAAACTCTTTAGCAGTTTTCAGTGCATTAATCGTATCCGCCCCGGCGTTAGCCAGACCAACAATCTTGGCGCCGGAAGCCTGGGCCTGCAAAATAAAGGAGGAGAAATCGCTGGTTGCCAGAGGGTGTCGTACAGCGCCAACCACCTTACCACCACTGCCTTTAACAACGGATGCGACATCGCCCTCCATCGCATGACCAAAGGCATAATCCGCCGTCAAAAAGAACCAACTGTCGCCACCTTCTTTTACAACGGCCTCACCGGTGCCATGGGCCATAGCATAGGTATCATAAACATAGTGTACGGAATTCGGTGTGCAATACTGATTGGTTATCGATGAAGATGCCGACCCGGATACAATAGAAAGCTTATCTTTCGACTCTACAACCTTATTGACCGCAATAGTGACAGCTGAAGAAACCATACCTGCCACCAAATCAATATTATCGGTATCGATCCACTGGCGAACCTTGTTCGCGCCAATATCCGGCTTATTCTGATCATCCGCCGCAACAATAGTGATTTTCTTGCCATTTACCTTACCACCAAAATCTGCAATGGCCATTTCAGCAGCGATCAGGCCATTAGGGCCTGCCAGGGGGCTATAGGTGCCGGACATATCTGCAATATAGCCAATGCGAACCTCATCGTCCGATATTTCGGCTGCATTAGCACCGGCAGATACAGCCAAAGCCGCGAGCACACCAGCAGACATTTTTTTCAGTTTTAAACGCATAGGGTCTTCCTTTGTTGTTTTTGTTTTTGTCTTTGTTTTTTACTTATTTGCGTAACAACCTCCCTGCATAGCAGGGAGGGCAAAACTTCAGATGCTCTTCTAAACGCTCTGGGCAAACTGATCACGCAAGGTGCGTTTCAGCAGTTTACCGGCGGTATTCTTGGGAAGCTGATCAACAAAATGGACCTGTTTTGGCACCTTGAAAGCCGCCAGATGCTCCTTCGCATGCTGAATCAGCAGGCTCTCATCCACCTCAACATCAGGCTTCAGTACCACCACCGCAGCAATCGCTTCAATCCACTTCTCATCCGGCACACCGATAACAGCAACCTCAGCAATGGAAGGATGCGTATAGAGCGCCTCTTCCACATCACGGCTGGCCACCAGAACACCACCGGTATTCACCACATCCTTGATGCGGTCCACGATATAGATAAAGCCCTCTTCATCCTGAATGCCCAGATCACCGGAGTGGAACCAGCCATCTTTAAACGCCTCTGCCGTCTCTTCCGGCTTATTCCAGTAGCCCACCATCAGGTGCGGCGACTGATGTACCAGTTCCCCCTGCTGCCCCGGCGCACAATCTTCACCGGTAGCAGGGTCGACAATACGGGTGCACACCGAAGAAACAGGGCGACCGCAGGAGCTTGGGCGCGCTTTATGTTCAGCGGGTGTCAGAACTGTTGCCAGAGGGGCAATCTCACTCTGGCCATAACAGTTATAAAGCCCGGACTCCGGCAGACGCCGCTCCAGCTCATGTACAATGGGCTCCGGCATAATAGAAGCTCCATAATAGAGCTTCTGCAGATGCTGCAGCTCCGCATCCACAAAGTCATCATGTCGCAGAAGTGCAATCCAGACCGTTGGCGGCGCAAAAAAGCTGTTTAGTTTTTCCTCTTTCAGCAAGCGCAGGATCTGATCCGGTGTAGGCGTATCCATCAGATAGGAGAAAGAGCCCTGCAGCAGGGCTGGTAAACTAAATACATGCATCTGCGCGGAGTGGTAAAGCGGTAGAGCTGCAAGGCTACGATCATCGGGCGTGATATCCAGATGGTTAATACAGCTGGCGTACTCCGACATCAGCGAGCGATGGGTATGCATCGCACCTTTCGGGTCAGATGTAGTACCTGACGTATAAAGAATCTGCACCACATCACTGTCACTGAGTTCAATATCCGGAGTGCCTGAGTTGGCGGAAGTGTCCAGAGCCAGCGCAAGAATATCCAGGGCTTCATCAGAAGCCCCTGCAGGATCAACCGCATGCAGGCTACCATGCAGTGTCAGATCAATCTGGTCATAAACTTCGTCAATATGGGCTTTCAGACTGGTATCTGAGAACAAAGCCCTGGCACCGGACTGATTCAGCACATAAAGGAGCTCCTCTTTTACCAGAGCAAAGTTCACCGGCACATGAATCAGACCCGCTTTGGCACAGGCGAGGAACAACAGCAGGTAAGCATCGGAATTTTTGCCATAAGCAGCAACCCGGTCACCTTTATTAAGACCCGCAGCCATCAGGTGATTCGCCACTCGGTTCACCGCCAGATTGAGCTCTGAAAAGCTCCATTGACGATCCGAATATTGCAGAGCAATTTTAGTCGTGTTGCGACGGGCTGAGCGATCCAGACCATCACCGATCGTATTACGGGTAGCACGGGCAATAACTTGGGCCATATCCATGGTCGACATGCGACACCTCTCTTCTTGCTTATTGTTTTTGTATTCAAAGAATCGTTATAAGAGTTTTTTTCAGAACAGGCGTCAGCTAGTTAATAACGCCTGATCAGTGCGAACAATGGCTGTAACGGTCGTTTTTATTGATCGAAATGGCCAAAATGACTAAATAACCACCTGGTTCTGCAGGGGCTTTCCGGTCTTCAGCAGATGCTGCATTCTGGCCAGACAACCCGGTTGCTGCGCCAAACTAAGATCCGTTGCCAACTCCAGCTCACCAAAAGCCTGATACCAGCCTTCTGTACCAGCCTGATTAAGCAGGCTCAGCAATGACTGCTCCAGGTGCCTCTGATAAGAGCCGGCTTCACCGGAAGCCTCTTGATGTGAGATCGGCCCAGGACTGTATGAAGCAAGTACAGGTAACCTGGGATCAATACCGGTTACCCCACCTTTGGCCTTCAGTTTTCTGGCCATAGCAATAGCATCTCCCAGCAACCGGTCCGGGTTCATACTGACAGCGCTTCGCTCTGAGACAAAGCCCAGAGCTTTCGCTTCCAATCCGGAGTAACTGACGCGGGCTGACTTCAGAGTGTTAAAGCAATGTTCAATCGCCTGATCAGCACCCAGCAGCTGACTGCTGTTCGCCAGCAGCTTTTTACAACCGCCCCATCCCGGAACGATACCAACCTGAGCCTCCACCAGCCCCAACTGAGCTTCAGCGGCCAGCTGCACATGATGGCAGTGCATCAGCAGCTCCACACCTCCGCCAAGCGCTTTGCCAGCCACCGCAGCCACCACGGCCACAGGTGAGGCTTCGATACGCTGAAACAGCTCCTGTCCCCGGCGTATATAGCCCTCAAGACCCTTATTTTCCTGCAGCTGAACAAACTCTTTCAGGTCAGCTCCTGCGGCAAAGACACTGCCACTACTGGCGATAAGCAGTGCCTTATGATCACCCATCGCACGATCCAAAGCGGTTTCCAGCTCATCCAGCAAAGTGGTACTTAGCGCGTTAATTCGAGCGGACAGTTCGAAACAAAGCAGCTCATCATCCACCTGCCAGAGACGGCTGAGCAAGCCTTCTATCAACAGTTTCCCTTGGGTCAGATCCGACCAGTGAACAATACCTTCAGCCCGATGAATGGACTGATAGCCCTCGGTTAAAGTCAGCTGATGAGTTACCCCATCAATCTGACAGTAACCGGGTTTATGATCATCAGCGGCCCGTTGCAACCAAAGTGCAGTTCCGGCAAAAGCCTTAGGATCGCGGCTCTGTTCTTCATGAAGCAGCGCATCAAAGATTTCCACGCCGATCCGGTCTCTTAGTTCAAAAGGCCCAAAGCGCCAGTTGTAGCCCAAACGCATAGCGGTATCGATTGCGTCTATATCCTCAGCGACATCCGGCAGAAGACTGGCGGCATAAGCGATGACACGACTCAACACACGGCGGGCATATTCACCGCCCTTATCGGTCTGCTGGATCAGCTGCGAAAGAGCTCCCCGTTTCACCTGCAAACTCGGCCAATCAGGTAACTCCGCCAGCGGCTGATACTCAAAGGTGCTCAGATTCAGCTGATGACGCTGCTTCGCGCCTTGCTTATCCTGGATCTGACGGTAAAACCCCTGCAGAACCCGACCCTTACGGCCATGCCAACCCTTTTCAATCATGGTGCTGATAAGCTCAGGTGAGCGGGCGTATTGCTGGAAAGCGTCTTCTTCCGGCAGCAGACGACTAAGACTTGCAGTGACCTCCGGCATCAGATCGATACCGCACAAGTCCCAAAGGCCGAAAACCCCAGTCTTTGGGAAACCACAAAGCTGCATAATCTGATCCGCCTGCCGGACATCCAGTTCAAGAGCAATAGCATCCTGCAGTGCAACCTGCATCCAGTAAACACCGAGTCGATTAGCGATAAAGCCTGGACGATCCGCGCAGGTGATCACGGTTTTCCCCATCGCTTTATCGTTGAAAGCCTTGAGTGTCGCCAGCCCTTCCGGTGAAGTCTCATCGGTAGAAACAAACTCCACCAATCGCATATAGCGTGGTGGATTAAAGAAATGGGTCACCACAAAGTGTTGACGAAAACCGTCACTCATCCCATCCAGCAGATGCTTTAACGGCAACGTGGATGTATTTGAAGAAACCATACAATGGGCAGAACGAACCTGATCAATTCTTTGATACAGCGCCCGTTTAACATCCAGCCGCTCAACAATTGCTTCCACAATCCAGTCCTGATCGGCCAACTCTGCAAGATGATCATCTGTATTCCCTACGGAAACCCGGTCTGCCACTTCAGCGGACATTAGGCCACCCCGTGACCCACTATCCACCAGACGCGCCATGGCATCAGCAGCAATCCGGCTGCGTTCAACCGGGGTTTCACCTTCAGACGGCCGGTCCAGCAGCAGCACCTGTGCACCAGCATTTGCTGCCTGAGCCGCAATGCCCGCCCCCATGACGCCAGCACCGATCACGGCCACCCGGCGGATTTGCAGTTCAGCCATCAGCTCTGTCCCTTCAGGTTTTCAACGATCAGAGCGATCCCCTGCCCGCCACCAATGCACATGGTGATCAGACCGTAACGACCGCCGGTCCGCTCCAGCTCATACAGAGCTTTCAGTGTGATGGCGGAGCCCGTTGCGCCCACCGGATGGCCATGGGCCACAGCCCCGCCATTCGGGTTCACTTTAGCGGGATCAAAGCCCAGAGTTTCCGTTACTGCCATCGCCTGAGCCGCAAAAGCTTCGTTGGATTCGATAACATCCAGATCAGCTACCGTCAGCCCGGCTTTTTCCAGTGCGGTTTTAACTGCCGGAATCGGTCCCAGCCCCATCACATCCGGCTCAACACCGGCAAAAGCATAACTGATAAAACGTGCGCGTGGCTTAAGGCCGCGGCGGGTGGCTTCAGCCTCTGACGTCAGTACCATTGCAGCAGCGCCATCGTTGATACCTGAAGCATTGCCTGCCGTCACCAGCCCCTCTTTCTTAAACGCAGGCTTCAGGCTGGCAAGGCCCTCAGCGGTGATATCCGCACGAACATGCTCATCGGTGGCAAAAAGCTGAGTTTGCCCGCGCTTTCTGATCTCAACCGGCACAATCTGAGATTCAAACAGTCCCTCTTTAATCGCTGTACTTGCCCGCTGATGACTAGTAAAAGCAAACTCATCCAGCTGATCACGACTGAAGCGGTATCGGGCCGCAATATTTTCAGCCGTGATACCCATGTGACCACTGTCAAACGGGTCGCTCAGAATATCCAGCGTCATATCCAACGTTTTGCCATCCCCCATACGCTGACCGAAACGCATATTAGGCAGCAGATATGCCCCTTGGCTCATACTTTCTGCACCGCCAGCCAGAGCGATACGACTGTCACCGGCTGCAATCATCTGCGCGGCAGAGATCAGGGACTGCACGGAAGAACCGCAGAGCCGATTCACGTTCAAGGCAGCGGATTCCACCGGCAAACCAGCGTTAAGAGCAATATGACGGGAGAGATACACATCCTGGGGAGAGGTGGTAATAATATGACCAAATACAGAGTGATCGATCTCCGCTGCCGGAACATCCGAGCGTTTTATCGCTTCCTTAGCAGCAAAAGTACCCAGTTCAGCTGGGGTAAACTGGCTCAGGGAGCCACCAAAAGCACCGATGGCAGTACGAGCACCATCCAAGATAACAATCTGTGTTAAATCAGTTACAGACATAGCTAAATCCTTCATATTTCTTGTTGTTTTCAAGCGATTCGATATTGACCATTCACCAATCCTGCAAGACTTGGCAGATCAACGCCCCAGCAGGGAGCGGGCGATCACCTCTTTCATAATTTCAGAGGTACCGGCGTAAATCGTCTGGATGCGGGCATCCACATAGAAACGGGAGATCGGATATTCCGTGGTATAACCATAACCCCCGAACAACTGCAGACATTCATCGATGGTTTTACACTGCATCTCACTCAGCATCAGTTTGAGGGTCGCAGCATCGGTAGCGCTCATCGCACCTTCGCTGTAGCGCTGCATACACTGGTTAAAATAGGCACGCCCCAGTTCGATCTGAGCTTTCACTTCCGCCAGTTTGAAGCGGGTATTCTGAAAATCTGCAATGCGCTGGCCAAAGGCTTTGCGCTCCTGCACGTAATCCAGGGTCAGTTTCAGAGCTCCTTCCATCGCCCCTAAGGCCTGAGATGCAACGCCCAATCGCTCCCGTGGCAGCTCCTGCATCAGGTAAACAAAACCCTTGTTCACTTCACCTAACAAGGCGTCTTCCGGCACAATCAAATCTTCAAAAAAGAGTTCAGCGGTATCGCTGGAATGCTGACCGATCTTGTGAATCCCCTTACCTTTGGAAAAGCCCGGCAGATGCGCATCCACCAGAAACAGGGAAACCCCTTTCGCTCCGGCCTTGGGATCGGTTTTGGCACAAACGATCACCATATCTGCCAGCAAACCATTGGTAATAAAGATCTTGGAGCCGTTAATCTTCCAGCCTTCCGGGACTTTTTCTGCCCGGGTTCGCAGTGCCGCCAGATCACTACCGGCACCGGGCTCTGTCATAGCGACCGCACCAACAACCTCCCCTGAGGCCATTTTGGGTAGCCACTGCTGCTTTTGTGCTTCAGTACCAATATGCAGGATGTACGGCATCACGATATTGGCGTGAATATTGTAGCCACTGCCGATACCGCCATAGCCATAACGGGAGATCTCTTCACAGATCAGCTGGCTGATTGGAAAGTCAGCACCAGCACCACCATATTGCTCCGGCAGATCCACCCCCAACAACCCCGCTTCACCAAAGGTGTTCCAGAGTTCCCGGGGCACCTGATGATCGGCCTCCCACTGGTCAAAGTCAGGAGCGACTTCCTGCTGCAGAAAACGCTGCACCATTTCAGAAAATAACGGAGCATCCTCACCGTAAACAGAGGCAGATAAAGAGTTGTGAGAAGAAACAGATGCATTCATAGCTTAAAATACCCAACGGCTGTTTTACTTTATTATTAAATTTGCTTGGTCACGTAATTGATAACATAGGCCATTTAATCGCTTATCCCTTGGGCGAAGAATGATTAACCCGGTCGTTTTTATTGACCGAATAGGCCAGGCAGTCAGCCCGGTCAGCTAAACCGCTGGATCTTAGGACAGGAATGTAATAGCGTGTGGAGCACGCCAATTTCTAAAAACAATAATAAGACCCAAGTAGAATGCCCTCAGTCTCCAGGCTTCCGGTGGCCGAAAAACCGCTCACAACAGGAAAGGCATATATTGCCAACCATTACATTCATGCTTGTATAACCGGTGCGTTAGCACAGGGCATCCCGGCACAAACACTTCTGCAGCAAGCTGAGATCCCATTACATTGGTATAGAAAGCCAGAGCAACTGATCACTGAGCAGCAGCTAAGCAATCTGATCAAGGCCGTCTGGCGGGAAACTCATGATGAATTCATGGGGCTGGCACCCTCTGTATGCAAAAATGGCGTCTTCGCGCTCATGGCTGAGCTGGCACAACAAGCCAGAACACTGGGTGGTATGCTGAAAAAAAGCGCCCGCTTCTACAGCACCGTATACCCTGATATTGATACACAGCTGGAAGCAGAGCGGATAACAGAATCTGGCCAGACGCAGGTATTTTTCCGGCTGCAGTTGAAGAATTCCGATAAAGATCCTGATCACCTGCTACAGGAGTTCCTTCTGCTTATGTGGCAGCGCTTCTCCAGTTGGCTGACCGGCCAGCAGATACCTTTTAGCCGCACCTGTTTTTCCTATCCTCCACCACCCCATGCACAAGAATACCGGGCGATGTACACAGGTACGCTGGAATACGGTAGGCCCTACTGCGGTTTTTATCTGCACCCACGCTATCTTCAGCTTCCCATCGTACGGAGCGAGGAAGAGCTGAAAGAGTTCCTGAATCAATCCCCTGCCATGATTTTGCACAGGCCTGACCAGGATGAGCGCCTGAAAACCCGGATAAGAATGTTGTTGCAACAATTCGATTTTGATCAGCTACCGGATCTGGATTGGATTAGTGGCCAATTGCACCTTACCCCCAGAACATTACGTCGGAAACTAACCGAAGAAGGGACTTCATTACGGGAGTTAAAGGAGCAGCTACGCCGGGATTTTGCCATTAAGTTGCTCAGCTCTGAGCATCTGGGTGTTAATGAAATCAGTGACCGGGTAGGTTTTTCTGAGACAGCGGCTTTCTGTCGCGCCTTTAAGCGCTGGACGGGTTACTCACCATCTAAATGGCGTTCACCATCTTAATATTCAGATTAATGGCACTTGGATTTGAAGGTCAAAAAATTCGGAGGGGATAACAACAGGATATGAGACCACCCTTCAGCGGCCTCTTTCTGCAATACTTAGTGGTGATGACCACCAATGCCATGGGCATGACCATGGGCAATCTCTTCTGATGTTGCATCACGCACATCGGCAACAATCAGCTCGAAAGTCAGCGTTTTACCCGCCATAGGATGATTGGTATCAACCGTGACCATAAACTTGCCAACCTTCATAACAGTAACCTGACGCTGCCCTTGTTCAGTCTGAACAACCGCCATCATGCCTGGTTTCCATTTCTTAGCGCCCATCAGATGTTTAACCGGGACGCGCTGCTCACTGTCCTCCCGACGCAAACCATAGGTTTCTTCCGGTGGTAAGGTAGCCGTAAACTCTTCTCCCACCTCTCGTCCCTCAAGCGCCTTTTCAACACCAGGCATCATATTTTTGTGGCCGTGCAGATAAGCGACAGGATCTGCCCCTACATTGCTTTCCAGAAGCTCACCAGCTTCATCTCTTAGTGTGTAGTAAAACTGAACCACTTTATCTTTTGAAATGATCATCGCGCTCTAAATACCCGCACTTTAAATAAATTTAAATCCATACCCCAACGAGGACACCCGTTCAAAGAATTGGCCCAATATGCGAACAAGCAAAACCTAAAAACGCAAAAAGCGAAGCCGTAGCTTCGCTTTTTGTTGACCTTAACTCAATAAATTAAGTTTAAGATCCAGGCTTGAGCCCGTTAAACTGCCAGACTAATAAGTCTTACAGTACAACGATTTCTTCAGCCTGTGGGCCTTTTTGGCCTTGAGTTACTTTGAACTCAACCTTTTGGCCTTCCAGCAAGGTTTTGAAACCGTTACCAACGATCGCAGAGAAGTGTGCGAATACGTCTGGGCCGCTTTCCTGCTCGATGAAGCCAAAACCTTTAGATTCGTTAAACCATTTAACAGTGCCAGTAACTTTAGACATGATTAAATTCCTGTCATACAAGAGTAATTTTTCTGCTTCAATGATGAAGCGGTTTTGCTGGAAGTCGTGCTATTACTTATGGAAAACAGGACGAGGTACTTACTAAATTGAAGACATCGAAATGGTGCATAAATACAGACTTGCTTTCAGACAAAGTCATTATACACAGTTAGCCTCTTCTGTCTAAGATTATTTTGCAACGTGAAAAGGGGCTGCTTTACTGATATAACATATTGAATTATCTGGCTTTCAATCCAGTCAAACTTTCGCAGGGCCAAACGGAATGGAAAATATTAAAGGTATCATTTTTGATCTGGACGGGACGCTTGTATCTTCGTCCCTGGACTTTCAATGGCTGCGCCAGCAGGTGGACTGCCCAGAAGGAGACGATATCCTGACTTTCACTGCGCAGCTACAGGACCCCTACCTTAAGGATAGGGCCAACAGCATCATTGAACAGCATGAGCTGGATGACGCCCA
The DNA here is from genome assembly GCA_048268485.1 of Oceanospirillum sp. Classification (GTDB taxonomy): domain Bacteria; phylum Pseudomonadota; class Gammaproteobacteria; order Pseudomonadales; family Halomonadaceae; genus Oceanospirillum. The sequence goes on along the minus strand of JBLWVL010000030.1, from coordinate 1,366 downwards.
TCAGGCCAGCTGGATACCCGGTGCCAAACTCTTTGTTGATTGTCTGAATCAGAATAACTATCCAATGGCGATTGTAACCCGCAACTTCCAGAAAGCAGCTCAGATTAAAATCCGTAATAACGCCATGCCAATCACCCGCGTAATCACCCGAGAAGAAGCACCGGCCAAACCCGACCCAACAGCACTGCTGCAGATTGCAACCGAATGGCGACTTAAGCCTGAACAGATTATGTACGTGGGGGACTTTCGCTACGATGTGGAAGCAGCCAACAATGCTGGAATGCACTCCTGTCTTTATGCTCCCGATGTGCTACCGGAATACGCCCATCAGGCCGATCTGGTGATCCGTCATTTTGATGAGCTGACATCAACGATTAAAGCATTCAGTTAATCACCGCCGAGTGAGGTGCTCCCTCTGCTTTCAGGGCTTCCAGTTCGCCTGTTGTCAGCTCCCGCCACTGACCCGGTTTTAATGTCGGCTCGAGTTGCAGAGAACCCAGCGAACTTCGATGCAAACTGACCACCTCGTTACGGAAATAGCCAAACATCCTTTTGATCTGATGGTAGCGCCCCTCCGTCAGCCAAACACGGGCATGGTATTCATCAAGAATCTTCAGCTGTGCCGGACGGGTCGTTATGCCTTCATAATCAAACCAGATACCCTGCTCAAAGGCCTGCACATAATCCTTACTGATCGGACGTGCCAGCTCAACCTCATAGCATTTCCCGACCGCTTTATCGGGCAGGGTCAGCGCCGTTGACCAGTCACCATCATTGGTGAGCAATAAAAGCCCTGAGGTATTCCGGTCCAGCCGTCCCACATGATGCAGCTGCCCCTTGTCAGGATGATCGATCAGATCGATCACCGTTTTGTGCTCATCATCGGTGACCGCCGTCACCACCCCCACCGGCTTATACAGCATCAGATACAACGGCCGGTTGTTCTGCAGCAACTCTCCATCCAACTCGATACGGCTGAAAAAATCGATGGGCTGACTGATGCTTGTTGCCGGCTCACCGTCCACCAGAATCCGGTTCTGCGCCAATAACAGGCGCACCTGTTTTTTGCTTACCGGATTTGCTGGATCACGCTCAAACAGCATCTGGCTGATAAAACGATCAAGGCGGGCTTTTTTTGATGAACTCATAACTGAGGGCTATCACTATCAAAAAGCGGTAAAAGAGAACCACAGACTCGATATATGCTTATTGGTCTGGGTTAACGATCACTGCGGACAGAACAAGACGAATAACAGACCACGACAAAAATGCCGGTCTGTTACGCACTGCCTTTCGGGACAGAGCAAACAAACCGGCATCGGATCAGGGACTGATTAATCGTTTAAACGACAATCTGATTCCTGCA
>JBLWVL010000029.1:0-40320 GCA_048268485.1 Oceanospirillum sp. | reverse complement strand
GGCTAACAAAGCCAACCAGAAAAAGAGCAATTAAAACAAGGAGTTAACCGCTGCCTGAAGACTTGCTCCGTGACAACAAGGGCGAATTATACGCACAAAACGGAGCAGCACAACCCCTAAAGGCAATTAATTTTCAGTTTTTAGTCAAATAACTACACAGCTGAAATATCAGCCCCATATTCTCTACTTCAACCCACCCCATGCTATGCCTGCACATGCATCCCACCAATAAAAGTGCTGACCTACATAGTGGCTTGGGAGGTATAGGAAATAATGGGTAGGGATATAGGTCATAGAGAAATACAACTACCAGCCTGACTATCGCTTGTTTTGACCGACTCATTATTACTCTACGAAAAAGGCCTGCAGGCTGAGTCTGATACTCATCCTACAGGCCTTCTTTATATATCAACTAAAGCACGAACTGCTCAAGCCAGCCAAAGTAGATACGACCAGCCTTAAGCCAGTGTCACTTTTGCAAACTGCTTTTTACCTGCCTGGCAGACATAAGTTTTTCCTTTGTGCAGTTTCAGGCCAGCCTCGGCTATTTCACCATCAACCTTAACACTACCTGCAGCCAGCATATCCCTTGCTGCCTTTGAATTCTTGGTCAGCCCTGCCTTATTAATTACCGCTGAAACCGGAACTTCATCCTGACCTTCAAAATCTACAGTGACTTCCGGCAGATCTTCTGGCAGCTCACCATCCTTCAGGCGATTACCTGCACCTTTGTGTGCATTAGCGGCCGCTTCTTCGCCGTGAAATCTAGCCACCAGCTCGCGAGCCAGTTCCATTTTAATATCCCTTGGGTTTGCACCCTCTTCATCTACAGAGCGACGCATCTCATCGATCTCGCTCATCGGACGGAAACTCAGCAATTCGAAATAACGCCACATCAGGGAATCAGGCATGGATACGATTTTGCCAAACATTTCGCCCGGTGCATCATTAATACCGACATAGTTACCCAATGACTTAGACATTTTCTGCACACCGTCCAGCCCTTCCAGGATTGGTACAGTGATACAGATCTGTGGTTCTTGTCCTGCGCCCTTTTGCAGCTCTCGTCCCATCAGTAGATTAAACTTCTGGTCAGTACCACCCAGCTCAACGTCTGCCTTCATGGCAACGGAGTCATAACCCTGAACCAGCGGGTACAGAAACTCATGAATCGAAATCGACTGATTACCTTTATATCGCTTGCTGAAATCATCACGCTCAAGCATGCGAGCAACCGTTTGCTGCGCCGCCAGTCCGATCATCTCAGAAGCGGTCATCTTACCCATCCAGTCAGAGTTAAAGCAGACTTCAGTTTTTTCCGGATCAAGGATCTTGAACACCTGCTCGGTGTAAGTCTTAGCATTTTTTGCCACATCTTCTTCAGTCAGCGGCTTACGGGTAACATTCTTACCGGTCGGGTCACCGATACGGCCGGTAAAGTCACCAATCAGAAACATAACGTGATGACCCAGCTCCTGAAAGTGCCGCAGCTTATTGATCAGTACAGTATGACCCAGATGCAAATCAGGAGCGGTGGGGTCAAAGCCAGCCTTAATACGCAGCACCCGTCCACTTTCCAGCTTCCTGACCAGTTCATCTTCAACCAATATTTCTTCTGTACCACGCTTAATCAGCGCTAAAGCATCTGCAACGGAGCTCATCTATCTATCCTATGTCAATTTCAGCAACATATATCGAATGTTTTTCACCAATTGTAACTTGGAAAAAATAGCGTACATTATAGCATTCAGGTACGGTTACCCAACGATTTCACCTACAGTTTCTGGTTTTATTTCTTATGCTTAGACGTGCACAACAATTAAAGCACCATATCATCCTGGGCTTAGCCATCCTTTTGGCTGTTCTGGTCACTCTTATATCAAGCCAGGATGTTTCCGCAAAACGCGTCGATATCCCGCTCAGCCTGACGATTGAAGAACGCATCCAAACGTGGCCCCGGCTTACTGATGACTGGCAATCTTACAAAGTTCAAAAGGGCGAGACCTTATCAGAACTTTTCTCACGTGCAGGCATTCCGGCATCTGAGCTATACAAAATACTACATAGCGAACAGGTCACCACAGACTTATCTATGTTGATGCCAGGACAGAGCATTCATTTCAAGCATGACAAAAATGATAACCTTGTTTCTGTTCGCCTCGATACTTCTCCTCTATCCCTTTCATTATTCAAGCGTAGTGACCAAGGTGGTTACATAGAGGAAACACTAACGCGTGAACCCGAGCGGGTTTTACGTTTTTCTGAAGGAACAATTAAAGGTGCCTTTTTTACTGCAGGTGAAAATGCAGCACTAAGCCAGCAAACAATTATGAGCCTGGCTAATATTTTTGGTTGGGATATCGATTTTTCACTCGACATTCGGCCCGGTGACCATTTCAAGGTTCTTTATTATCAGGAATACCTCGATGGCGTACGCTTTCGGGATGGTAATATTCTGGCTGCTGAGTTTACAACCCAAGGAAAAACTCACCGCACAGTTCGCTATACAGACCAAGAGGGTAAAGCGGACTACTATTCTCCTGATGGCCGCAGCATGCGCAAACAGTTTTTACGCTCACCGGTAGACTTTACCCGCATCAGTTCTCATTTTACTAAGCGCCGTTTTCACCCTGTCTTAAATCGCTTCCGCTCTCACCGTGGCACCGACTATGCCGCCAAAACAGGCACGCCAATTAAAGCAACAGGCGATGGGAAAATCATAAAGTCCCGCTACAGCCGAAGCTATGGTAATCACGTTGTACTGAAACATGGCAGCAGGTACACCACCCTCTATGCACATATGAGCAAGTTTGGTCGCGGAATCAAGGAAGGCAAAACAGTTAAGCAGGGTCAGATTATTGGCTATGTGGGCAGCACTGGCTTAGCCACAGGCCCACACCTTCACTATGAGTTCCGCATTAACGGCATTCATAAAAATCCTGTTGCCATCAAGTTCCCTGATGTTGAGCCTATCGCCGATAAAGAGCGTGAACGATTTGATCAATATGCATCAAACCTTCTCAGCAACCTTGAAACTTACCCTATGGTACAACTGGCTAAACTTGAGCAGTGAGAGATATCTACATAGGGCTGATGTCCGGAACAAGTGCTGATGGCGTTGACGCGGTACTGATTGAATTTACCCGAGAAGGGGACAAACATTCGGGCTTTCATATCCTGCATGCTATTGATATTCCCTATCGGGCCAGCTTTCGTAAACAGCTACTCAAGCTGGCTCTGAGCCCGTCCTGTGACAAAGCTCTTCTGGCAACGGTCAGCGGTCAATTGGCAGATCTTTTTGCGGAGGCAGTAGAGCGCTTATTGCAGGAAAGTAAATTTAGCGCGGATCAGATTGTCGCTATTGGCAGCCATGGTCATACCATTGATCACGCCCCTAACAATCCTTTGCCCTACACACTACAGATTACTGACCATGCCCGGCTGGTGGAAAAAACAGGCATCAATGTTGTTTGTGATTTTCGCAGTCGCGATATTGCCGCCGGGGGCCAAGGAGCACCCTTGGTACCTGCCTTTCACCAATGGCTTTTTACTCATCAGACTGTACCAGCCGCTGATAGCGAGCGGGCTATTATCAATATTGGCGGCATCAGCAACCTGACGCTTGTTAACGCCGGACTGGGGTTTGACTGCGGGCCAGGCAACTGCCTTATCGATTACTGGCACCAACTTAATACAGGTGAGAACTTTGACTATTCGGGTGAATCGGCACGCAAGGGCCAACTAATCCCTGAGTTACTGAACGCCATGCTTGAAGACCCTTATTTTTCTCAGCAAGCCCCGAAAAGCACAGGCCGTGAATACTTTAATCAGGAGTGGCTCAATCCAAAACTGGAGCTTTCAAATAACCGCTGGCAGGATACAGCTTTTACCCTGACAGTGCTGACAGCCAGAATTATCGCCGACCAGATTAACTTCTATAACTGCCAAGAAGTATTTCTTTGCGGCGGCGGCAGCCACAACACTTTGCTCATCGAGCAGATCGAGCAATTCGCCCCAGGGGTATCCCTTAAAACAACCGCCGATCTCGGCATTGCACCGGATTGGGTTGAAGCGGCTGCATTTGCATGGCTGGCTCGCCAGACGCTGAACAACCTACCCGGAAACCTACCCAGCGCAACCGGCGCAAAAGGTGAACGCATTCTTGGTGCTATCTATCCGGCATAGCCTCGAACAATCTGGCTGGCAAAATATAATAAAAAAAGACAGCCCTTAGCTGCCTTTTAAACTCACCGCTCAACTCTCATCGCTAAACAGTAAACGAAGACCCACAACCACAGGTGGTAGTTGCATTGGGGTTCTGCACAACAAATTGTGAACCCTGCAGACCTTCCTGATAGTCAACAACAGAGCCCACCAGGTATGGGTAACTCATCGGGTCAACGACCATTTTAACGCCATTATTTTCGATAACTGTATCATCGTCCTGATTACTCTCATCGAAATCGAAACCATACTGAAAACCCGAACAGCCGCCACCGGTTACATAAACCCGCAGCTTCAGCTCCGGATTCTGCTCAGCATCAATCAATTCACGAACTTTATTAGCCGCTGAATCGCTTAATGTCATAGCCTGGGGAATATATACGTCCGCCGTCATTGTTCGCTCCGAAAAAGTCATCAAAGTGAATTATCAGCTTAACCAACTAAAACAGTCAACTAATATAGCCATCGAATGGCTAATCAAAATCAGAAATGAAAAAGCCCGCACACCTTCATCAAAGAGAGTACGGGCTCAATACAACAGCAACCGGAGCTGCCGCCAGCAGTTATTCCGCTTTTTTATCTTTTACTGCACCCGCCGCAACAGGAGTTGCACCTGTGGTTTTAGGCGCTACCGCAGGCTTTGCATCGACAGCAGTTTTAACCGCTTTAGAGTCAGCCTCAGTACCCTCATTGAAAACAGGTTTTTCATGCGTCACACTCTTAGGCATTGCCGGGCGATTTTCTGGCTTACCCCGGTAACGATGCATCAGGTTACCACTCACCTGCGAGCCCATTACCATCTCGATCATATTGTAGAAGATATTGCCATTAACGGTGGCCCTGGAAGCTAGCTCAATATGCTCACAGGAGTGAATATCACCAGACACCTGACCATTCACGATAACGTGCGGGGCCGATATTTCACCTACGACAACACCCTTCTCACTGATACGTATCACTGCTTTTGAGTCATCTTCGGCAATAATATTGCCAAATACCTTTCCATCGATGTGCAAGCCACCGCTGAAATGAAGGTCACCAACGATCTCTGCCTTACCTGACACCAAGGTATCAAAATGATGTGTACTTGGTTTGCTGTTTTTTCCAAACATGCCTAAACGGCCTCCTGAACTGACCATTCATAATTCTTCTCAACCCGCATCGCCTTACGGCCAGTAGACTGCAGAATCACTTCAATTTTCTCTGGCTTAAAGCCTTTCGGCAGAACCATTTCACCACTCACGTTCTGAAAGAAGCGAAAACGGAATCTGATACCCAAGTCTTTAACATCCGATGATAAGTCCCGCAGAGGTAAAACACGTCGGGTTGTTCCCTGAAGCCCAACAATACTCACCAGTGCACGACCTTCGATATAATTATTATTGTCCGCAACCTGAGTAAGAACCAGTTTAAAGCTAAAACGGGACGGATTAAGTGTTTTTGCCACTGTCCAGCTTTCAACCCTCAAGCCCTTATCTTCACTGCTGGGAGCCATTACGCGCTTGTAGAAAGTGACTTCATTTTCAAGCTGCGCAATGCGAGCATTGAGGTCTGTAATCGTATTACGGACCTCTGCATACGTTTTCTGATCAATCTGATTACCACGAGACAACACGGCAACTTTTTGACGCAGGGTTTCATTTTCTTTTTCTAGTTCTGTCAGGGTTTCGCGTAATTCATCACGCTCAATTACGGCTGAACGGCGCTCTTCCCACCCCTGGTATTGGCCGTAACCAAACCCGGCAAGAACAATCACGATTAGAAACAATAAAAAAACCGAACGGCGTAGAAAACGCTCCATTGGGCTATAAGAAACAATTTCTAACTGATCCTGTTTGCTTCCTTTGACCATTGTCATACCTGGTAACTCATTATTGTTACGGTTACGGCATCAATCCTACCTGGTTGAGCCCCGCTTTTTCCTCAAGACCGAACATGAGATTCATATTCTGGATAGCCTGCCCGGATGCGCCTTTAACCAAATTATCGATCACAGATAGTACCACAACCTTGTTGCCATTCTGCGGCCTGTGCAACGAAATTCTACACATATTTACACCCCTTACACTCCGTGTGGCCGGGTGAGAGCCTGCCGGCATTACATCGACAAAGGGCTCATCTTTATAGCAGTTTTCATACAAAGCCTGAAGATCAGTATTCTGCTCATCCAAAAGATCAGCATAGATAGTTGCATGTATACCGCGAATCATCGGCATCAGATGCGGAACAAAAGTCAGCGCAACATCCTTGCCCGCAGCACGATTCAGTTCCTGAGAGATTTCCGGAAGATGCCTGTGCCCGGATGCACCATAAGCCATGACAGATTCGCTGGTTTCGCACAATAGAGAACCCACTTTAGCACCGCGCCCCGCACCGCTCACACCAGACTTACAATCCGCCACTATCTCAGGCTTGACCAGCCCAGCTTGAAGCAGAGGCAGAGCAGCTAGCTGAACAGCCGTTGGATAGCAGCCTGGTACAGCGATCAGACGAGCAGACTTAATCTGTTCACGTTGTGTCTCAGGCAGACCATAAACCGCTTCGTTCAACAGCGCGGGAGCTCCATGGGGCTGGCCATACCACTCTGCCCAAAGCTGAGGATCCCTGATACGAAAATCAGCAGAAAGATCAATAACCCGACCACCACGGGCAAGAATATCACCGGCCAGGCTATGAGCCACACCATGGGGTGTCGCAAAAAACACCACATCGCAGGCGGCAAGGGCGTCCGTATCCGGTACTGTAAACTCAAGATCATAGTGACCGCGTAAATTCGGATACATATCAGCGACAGCAACACCTGCTTCAGATCGCGATGTAATCACCTCAACCTGGGCTTCAGGATGTTGCGCTAACAAACGTAACAACTCAACTCCGGTGTAACCGGTGCCGCCAACAATACCGACTTTAATCACTATCGCTCTCCACTGTTCTGTCCTGAATCGAACTCTTGAATCGAATCTCGGTATAATACACAAAACTATGGACTTATGTATGCAACACCTATTGATCAGTGGATGTCACTTTGACTAGCAATCTATTCCGGAAAAAAATTTTTCAACGGTTATCCTTACAACATTTCCGCAACCGTTTGGCGCACTTGGATGCCCTCCCCCAGCTTGCACTGCTCGGTCTGATATCCGGCATTGCAACCGGGGGGGTGATGGTTCTTTTTATTATCAGTCTGAACCTAGCCACAGAGTCTCTATTAGGGATTGAGCCTGAAAACCATGAAGCGCTACCCATTACCATACGTGTACTAGCCCCAGTTATTGGCTGCCTGTTATTAGCACTGATTGTTCGACTGTCAAAACAAAACTGGCGCTCCAACGGCGTGCCACATGTGATTGAGCGTTTCACATTCAACCAGGGTCACATGCCCTGGCCCAATGCGTTGGGTCAGTTCGTCAATGCGATAATAAGCCTTACCAGCGGCCTTTCAGCTGGGCGCGAAGGCCCTGCAGTTCATATGGGTGCAAGCATCAGCAGTCTGATCGGTGTTCACCTAAAACTCCCCAATAACAGTATTCGACTCCTCGTTGGTTGTGGTTCCGCAGCAGCGATAGGTGCGTCATTTAATACGCCTATAGCAGGGGTTATCTTTGCGATGGAAGTGATTGTGGCAGAGTACACCCTTGTGGGGTTCACGCCGATAATTCTGGCCTCAGTTACCGGTACGGCTCTAAGTCAGTCATTTCTGGGAGGAGGGAGTCTTTTCAACACAGCCCCGCAGGCTCTCTATACCCTGGCAGAGCTGCCCTGGGTATCTGCCAGCGGTATTATTATTGGTATTTTTGCCGCACTGTTTATCAGCTACTCCGGACTCCTTTTTCGCACCCATCACTGGCCTGTTGAGATTCGTTTCTTATTCGCAGGATTACTGACAGCACTTTTTGCGGCCCTCTTACCGTCGCTCATGGGCAGTGGCTTTGACCTGGTAAACCTTTCATTTACCGGAGATCTGGGCCTAGGGCTATTGCTTCTCCTGGCTATCTGCAAACTCCTGCTGACAGCGACCACTTTCGGCTTGGGCGTCCCCATTGGTATCATCGGCCCCATTATGGTTGTCGGTGGATTGTTGGGTGCTGCAACCGGCCACATTGGAGCTTTTCTGGCAGGAACTCAGGTATCAGATATCAACATCTATGCAATGATAGGCATGGCGAGCATGATGGCAGCCTGTCTGCAGGCACCTCTGGCGGCGTTGATGGCCCTGATGGAGCTGACAGCAAACCCTCATATCATTATGCCGGGTATGCTGGCCGTTGTTTGCGCCACACTGACCAGTCGCTACCTGCTACCAGACCACCCTTCAGTTTTCCAATACGCACTTGAGTTAAAAGGTCTTAAGCTTCACGATCCGGCTCTCTCTCAAATACTCAGTCGTACCGGTATTGGAGCTGTCATGAGCAAAGATTTTAAACGATGCACTGATAAGCTGAGTATCGGAATGGCTAAAACAATTCTGAATGCCAAACCCCGTTGGCTATTGATCCATGAAGACGATAACGACCATTTTGTTCTGATGCCAACGTCAGATTTAGCCAATTACGTTTACCTGAGCTTGCAGAAAAAAGATGGTGAGAGCATAGAAGAGGTCGTTCTGAGTGAGATACCCTCTGAGGATAGACTCAGCGCCAGCCCACTGCCCCAAACGGCCACTCTGGCTGAAGCGCAGTCCCAGATTGCAGATATGCGTACCGATACTCTATACATAACAGGGTTAAGAGGCGAAGTCATTGGCATTGTCACCCGGGAGATGATCGAAGGTTTTTATCGATAATGAATTTATACATACAGCATAAATAAAGCAGCACTGAGGAGTCATAATGGATTTTTTTTGGGTTAAAGCATTTCACATTATCGCTGTGGTCACATGGTTCAGCGGTCTGTTTTATCTGCCCAGGCTTTACGTATACCACGCGGAAACAACAGATGAGGCAGGAAGCGAACGCTTCAAAATCATGGAGCGTAAGCTTTATCGTGGCATCACAACACCCTCAATGATTGTAGTTGTAGCACTTGGGCTTTGGCTAATCAGTATGAACGCCAGCTATTATCTGTCGCAGCCCTGGATGCACGCTAAACTAACACTTGTAATACTGCTGATCGGCTACCACTTTGCCTGCGGCCACTATCGCAAGCTATTTGCCGAAGACAGAAACACGCGCAGCCATAAGTTTTACCGGGTCTTTAACGAGCTGCCAGTATTTGCCCTGATTGGGATTGTTATTCTGGTTGTGGTCAAGCCTTTCTCAGGTTAATACAAAAAGCGATAGGGAGCGTGACGATGAGTTCAACCCCAACCCCCGCCGTTACTTTGGTATTGAGCGGGCATGATCCCTCCGGGGGCGCGGGCATTCAGGCCGACATTGAAACCATACGTGCCCTGGGTGGCTATGCCGCAACGGTAATTACGGCTACCACAACCCAGAATACACATAATGTTCAGGGCATACATCCGGTTAACGCTAACGACCTGATCACTCAGGCACGCATGATTTTTGATGACCTGCCCATTAGCGCAATCAAAATCGGACTTCTGGGTAGTATCGACAATATCGAAGCGATCCACACCCTGCTGCAGGACCACCCTCATCTACCTGTAGTCTTTGATCCTATTCTAAGAGCGGGTGGTGGCAAAAGCCTGACCACGCAGGAAATGGTAGCTGCCGTTTCAGACCTGCTACTCCCCCATACATTACTGCTGACACCTAACACCCAGGAGTTGAAAAAACTCAGCCCCAATGCGGATTCCGTCGCCGCACAGGCGCACCACCTGATCAGCCAGGGTTGTCAGCACGTTGCAGTTACCGGCACCCACGCAGAGACCACTGACGTAGTGAACAAGCTCTTTGGCAGCCACGGTGAGATGCAGCAGAAAAGTTGGCCCCGCCTGCTTGGCGAATACCACGGCAGTGGTTGTACTTTCGCAGCGGCCTGCGCCGCATTGATCGCCCAGGGCGCCGATATCTGCAACGCGGTTGAGATGGCACAAAACTTCACATGGAAGAGCCTTGAGCAAGCCCACAAACTCAGTGATGGTCAGTATCTGCCCAACCGTTTTTTCTGGAGCGACAAATCCTGACCCGCGCACCAAAATATTATCTACAGGATCCCCGACTGGTATGAGTCCGATTCAAAAAACACCTTCACTGCAGCGTTTTCTGAAATCTCTTGAACGCTCCCCGGTTTACGCCATCACCGACAGCAAACTGATGCCCGGTGAACAGCTTTTTATAAAGGCAGAAGCAGCCTTAAAAGCCGGAATTGGCTGCCTGCAATATCGGGAGAAAGCCGCAACGGCGGAGGATAAAGAAGCACGCGCTATTCGCTTGCTTAATCTGTGCCAGCAATACGATACGCCTCTCATTATTAATGACGACCTGGAGCTGGCTCTGAAAATCGATGCCAACGGTGTCCATTTAGGACAAAGTGACGGCTCACTAACTGATGCTCGCCGTAAACTGGGTGAAGATAAGATACTGGGGGCAACCTGCCATGCATCACTGAAGCTGGCACAACAGGCTCAGGATGCCGGAGCAGATTATCTGGCCTTTGGTCGTTTCTTTCCGTCTGCGACCAAACCGGATGCACCAGCGGCACCATTAGCGTTAATTGCACAGGCAAAAGCCCAGTTTCAGCGCCCCATTGTTGTAATCGGCGGCATAGACCCAAAAAATGCCGGTTTAGTGTTCGAGCAAGGTGCCGATATGGTCGCAGTGGTTAACAGCCTGTTTAGCAATGATCAGGTCTCAGATGCCTTAAAACAGTTTCCACGGAGCTGAATCCGCTGGTACAGATCAAAGTTTAAGCCGAATCAATCTTTAATAAGATGCAGCAGCGCTGTATCACGCCGCCATGCCTAGGTATGATGAGCCGATTGATTCTCAGGGGAGTTTCCTCTGTTACTGAACGGCCTCTGCCGATATTCCGTAATCAGTAAATATCCAGGTTCCGAAGCCTCTGCCTGAGCTGGGGTTTCTTTAATACGTTATTTCGCAACAACAGTTATAGGGAATCCTATGTCTACGTCAGAACAGCTATTTGCCAATGCCCAGACCGTTATTCCTGGCGGCGTAAACTCTCCGGTACGTGCGTTTAAAGGTGTCGGCGGTACTCCGGTATTTATCAAACGCGCAAAAGGCGCATACCTGTTTGATGCAGATGACAAACAGTACATCGACTATGTGGGTTCATGGGGCCCTATGATCACAGGTCACGCCAACGACACTGTACTGCAGGCGGTAAAAGATCGCCTGGACGATGGCATGAGTTTTGGTGCCCCCACTGAGATCGAAACCACCATGGCACAGCGTATCTGCGAGATCATGCCGAATATCGAAATGGTGCGCATGGTGAACTCAGGTACCGAAGCCACCATGAGTGCAATTCGTCTGGCCCGTGGCTATACCGGCCGTGACAAGATCGTTAAGTTCGAAGGCTGCTATCACGGTCACTCTGACTCCCTGCTGGTTAAAGCCGGTTCCGGTGCCCTGACCTTTGGTGAGCCAAACTCTCCAGGCGTACCCAAAGCGCTGGCTGAGCACACTATCACCCTGACTTATAATGATATCGACAACGTTCGTGAGTGCTTCAAGCAGATCGGTGATCAGATCGCCTGCATCATCGTAGAACCGGTTGCCGGCAATATGAACTGCATTCCGCCACAGCCGGGCTTTCTGGAATGCCTGCGTGAAGTGTGTGATGAACACGGCACCGTGCTGATCTTTGATGAAGTAATGACAGGTTTCCGTGTTGCTCTGGGCGGAGCACAAGAGCGTTTCAACATTAAGCCGGATCTGACCACACTGGGTAAGATTATCGGTGGTGGGATGCCGGTAGGCGCATTCGGTGGTAAGAAAGAGATCATGTCTCATATCTCACCTCTGGGGCCCGTCTATCAGGCTGGCACCCTTTCCGGTAATCCGTTGGCCATGGCTGCTGGTATCGCCCTGCTGGACAGCATCAGCAAACCGGGCTTCCACGATGCCCTGTTCGCCAAAGTAGATAAACTGTGTGCAGGCCTTGAAGCCGCAGCAAAAGAAGCCGGTGTTCCTTTCATCACCCAGAAAGCGGGCGGCATGTTTGGTGTGTTCTTCACCGACAAATCTGCTGTAACCGGTTTTGCCGATGTGATGGAATGCAATAATGACCACTTCAATAAATTCTTCCACACCATGCTGGGAGAGGGTGTTTATCTGGCTCCGGCATCCTACGAAGCAGGTTTTGTATCTTCTGCCCATACTGATGAAGACATCGAGAAAACACTTGCCGCAGCCCGTAAGGCCTTTGCTTCGCTGGGATAACAAGTAATCTTGCGGATCATAACGGGTCTGAGGTAAACGCCTCAGACCTTAAGCTGATTGCTCCGGCCCCCTGAAGCACGCACTATGGGTCAAAAGATTGGCCTGTACGCCTGTGTAACAAAACGGACAACGAGCCCCGAATACTGAATTTTAAGGAGACCGCCTGTGAGCCAACAGCTGATTGAGGCACTTCAGAACCCTGCTCTGTACAACCACAGCACAGGGGAATTTAAACTGTACCAAACCCATATCTCCTGGGTGCTGCTGACAGGTGATTACGCCTACAAAATCAAAAAACCGATGGATTTCGGTTTTCTGAACTTCACCACACTGGAGAAGCGCAAGTTCTTCTGCGAACAGGAAGTGGCCCTGAACAAACGCCTTGCTCCGGATCTGTACCTGGATGTGATGCCAATCTCAGGCAGTGAAGACGCCCCCCGTTTAGGTGATGATTCTGCCCCGTTCGAATATGCTATCCGCATGAAGCAATTCGATGGTGACCGCCTGCTGAGCAACCTGCAGGCTGAAGGCTTGGTGACGACTACCCATATCGATTCACTGGCACACCAGATTGCCGGTTTCCACGCTGAAATTCGCCAGGCGGATGACAGCATGAAGCTCGGCAGCCCAGCAGAAGTACTGGCACCCGCACAGCAGAACTTCGATCAGATCCGCGAGATGCTAAGTGAAAAGTCACAACTGGATCAGCTCACCCAGCTGGAAGGCTGGATGCAGGATACGTTTACCCGCCTGGAGCCACTGTTTGCCCGACGCAAAGCTGGCGGCATGATTCGCGAGTGTCACGGTGATATTCATCTGGGTAACGTCGCTCTGATTCATAATAAAGAGCAGGAAAACGGTGAGGACAAGGTTGCCCTGTTTGACTGCATCGAATTTAACGATGAATTCCGCTGGATCGATGTGATCTCAGATGCCGGTTTTTTGGTGATGGACCTGGAAGCCCGCGGTGAGAAAGCGCTGGCCCGCCACTTTATCAACCTGTACTTAGAGCTGACCGGTGACTACGAAGGCATTCAGCTGTTGCCGTTCTACAAAGCCTACCGTGCCATGGTTCGCGCCAAGGTAACGCGCTTTATGCTACTGGACCCGTCCATTGATGAAGCGGGGCGCGCCAAACTCGAAGCGGACTACCAGAGCTATATCGACCTGGCGGAATCCTACACCGTATTTGAACAACCCTTTATGCTGATCACCCATGGCGTATCCGGCTCAGGTAAAAGCTCTATAAGCCGGGCGGTCATCAAGGAACTGGGCGTTATCCGCATCCGCTCCGATGTTGAGCGTAAGCGCCTGTTTGGCCTGAGCGCAGATCAGGATAGTCACTCTGAACTGGATGCCGGTATCTATACTCCTGAAGCCACAGAACGCACCTATGACAAACTGGCAGAGCTGGCTGATTGCGTCATTCATTCAGCAACACCTGTGATTATTGATGCCACCAACCTGAAACGTTGGCAGCGTGATGCTCTGCGTGATAAAGCGGAACAGCTTGGAGTACCTGCCCTGACACTGTCATTCACAGCCAGTGAAGAAACTCTGGAGCGCCGGATCAGAAAGCGCCTGACATCAGATAATGATGCATCTGAAGCGGATCTCGCTGTTCTGCATAAGCAACTTGCAGAGCAAGACTGCATCACCCCAGATGAGGCAGACTATACTATCGTCATCAACACTGACGAAGATAATGCAAGTACCAAGCTACTAATGAGCATTCGTCGCCAGTTTGGGCTGTAGCGTCCCTTTTAAATAAACTGCGAGTAACCATTGGCCAAAAGGAGTCGGTTATGAGTCAAAAACCCCATTTGCTTGATAACAAGCTGTATAAGCTATTAAGAGAAGAGGATATCGGGGCTTTTAATCAAGCTCGCTCCTGCGATGAAACTACGGATCTGCGCAGTGGCGACTTCAGAGGGCTGGATCTGCGCGATATGAATGCCCACAGCCTGGATATGAGCAATGCTTACTTTCGGGGAGCGGATCTGCGTGGCATTGACTTCAGCCGCACGAATCTTGAAGGCGCGAGTATCGCTCAGGCCAATATATCAGGCTGCCTGTTCCCAAAAGAGATCTCAGCCGATGAGCTGATAATGTCTCTGAACCATGGCACCCGATTACGTTATGACCGGAGTTGCTGATGATCAGTGATCAATAACCTTATAAAAGTCACCCCTGCTGTCATATTAAAGTCACAACGGTTTTCTATGATGGCGCTGTCTTAACAGAGGTTATCCGACTTCGGAATCAGACAACGCACCTCCTTCTCAGCCGTTTGCCCTGCAAGCGGCTTTTTTATGCCCAGCCAGAGAAAAACC
The DNA here is from genome assembly GCA_048268485.1 of Oceanospirillum sp. GTDB lineage: Bacteria > Pseudomonadota > Gammaproteobacteria > Pseudomonadales > Halomonadaceae > Oceanospirillum. Next base: position 25,454 of record JBLWVL010000029.1, on the reverse strand, counting down.
ATGTACGTACTTTGCAATCTGGATGATATCGACAACAAAACCAGTAAAGGCTTCCAAACACCTATAGGCCCACTATTTGCGGTAAAGAAAAAGCATAAACTTTATCTGTATGCCAATGAGTGTCCGCACCTAGGCGTTAATCTTGAGTGGCAACAGGATCAGTTTCTGGACAGCAGCAAACAGTTAATTCAGTGCGCAATGCACGGCGCTCAATTTCTAATCGATTCCGGCGAATGCATTCACGGCCCATGTACAGGACAAAAGCTGCGCCCGATCCCCTATGAAGTCAGTGACGCCGGCGAGGTTATGCTGATGACCGCCGAGAGTGTTGACCGTAAAAAAGCCGAAGATCAGAAAGAAGCCTGTGCAGACAAGGCAACGGGCACCGGTTGCCAAAGCTGAATTGTTTCAGTATTTATCAACGATTTATAGGCCAGAACCTCAACCCCTGCCTGCAGCGCTTCCCTTAACACTCTGCCGTAGGCAGGATCAATATGATCCGCTACATCAATCTGGTCGATCCCAGTGTGATTCACGCAGAATAACAGGATCGCACGATGGCCTTCTGCCACCATCTGCTGTAACTCACGCAGGTGTCTACGCCCCCGTTCAGTAACCGCATCCGGGAAAAAACCCTGCCCCTTACCAAAAGACTCATCCAACAAGGTAGCGCTCTTCACCTCAACATAGCAGTTCGGCAGCCCCGCTTCAGTTAACAGAAAGTCAATCCGGCTATTTTCAGCCCCGTATTTCACTTCAGGCTTAACTGTGCCATAAACGGCCAGCTCTGAAATGATGTTCTGCGCCAACGCTTCTTTAACAATACGATTGGCCTGCGCCGTATTCACACAGATCAGATCGCCACCGGGGGTTTCTGACAACTCCCAGGTACAGGGGTATTTCCGCTTAGGGTTCCCGGAGTCAGAGTACCAGACGCGCCAGCCTTCACCCATACAGTTCTTCATCGAGCCAGTATTGGGGCAATGCAACGTTATCTGCTCCGATGCACTCTCCGGTACGACATCCGCCATAAAGCGCTTATAGCGTTTTATCAGCGTGCCAGACTTCAGGGGTGATGACCAACGCATATCCGATTTCCTGACCTGTTTTCTGGTTAAGCTCGCTTCTGAATAAAGCGGCCAATACGTTCAATGGCCTCCTCCAGCTTATCGATACTGGCGGCATAAGCAAAACGTACCGTAGTACGTGCACCGGCGACACCAAAATCCAGCCCCGGCGTTGTAGCAACACCCTCTTCTTCCAGCAGATCCTGACACCACTTGAAGCTATCATCTGTCAGGTGATCGATACCAGCATAGATATAAAAAGCCCCTTCCGGCGTCACCGGAATCGACATACCCAGCTCACGTAGTGCCGGTAATAGATAATCCCGGCGCAGGGCAAACTCTGCCCGACGTTCCTCAAGCAGGGCAATAGTATCCGGCCGGAAAGCAGCCAGTGCTGCATACTGAGATGGCGTCGTCGCCGACAAGAATACATTCTGTGCCAGCTTTTCCAGTTCCGGCATAGCGCACTCAGGAGCCACCAGCCAACCCAGTCGCCAGCCGGTCATACCAAAATATTTAGAAAAGCTGTTGATCACAAAAGCGTCATCATTCACCGCCAGTGCCGTTTGCGCCTCAACACCGTAGGTTAACCCCTGATAGATCTCATCACAGATCAGGGCACCTTTTTTTGCGCTCACCGCTTGGGAGATTTCTGTCAGTTGATCCAGGTTCACCAACGTGCCAGTCGGGTTGGATGGCGTTGCCAACATGGCAGCACGGGTTTTGGCATTCCAGTATTGATCAATATGACCCGCATTAAGCTGAAAGTGACTATCAGCGCCAACCGGAATCAACTGTGACTGGCCTTCAAATAAGCGCATAAAATTACGGTTACAGGGGTAGGTTGGGTCCGCCATCATCACCTGATCACCGGGGTTAATCAGTAGCGCGGCTAACAACAGGAGCGCCCCGGAAGCCCCAGGCGTTACCAAAATACGGGAAGGGTCAACCTTAACGCCATAGGCTTTCTGATAATGACCTGCTATTGCCTCGCGCAACTCAGGAATACCCATGGCAGGTGTATAACCTGTATGGCCATCCGCCAGCGCCTGCCGACCAGCTTCAACCACCTGGGGTGGTGATGAAAAGTCCGGCTCACCAATTTCCATATGGATAATATCCCGGCCCTCCGCCTGAAGCTCACGGGCACGACCCAGCAGCGCCATAACATGGAAGGGTGCAATATCCGCAACACGGTTTGCCCATTTGAAATCCGATAGTGACATACACTACTCCTGAATCTTAAAGCAGAGGGTTTCAACTCTGAAGCCACGCATAACAAAGTTGAACATCATAGTGAAAAGCAAGCAGTCGTGCAGCTTTACCAACAATCCAAAGGTATTTTGAAATGTAAAAAACTGTATAAATCAGCTTCAGGATTTGCTTTTTTCCTACTTTTCAGCTAAATAAGCAAGGCTTTCAAAAACGTGACAGGATTTTGTCCGTTGCTGAGGGTGCCAATGATGGACTATTTATCGGCGGGCATCCCCCAGACCACCAACAACATAATATGATGGGGCAGTCGTATGCCAGAGAATGCAACCAACAACCCAGAGCTAGAGTCATTCGTACCGTATGATATTAAAGACGGCGAAGAATACATGAATGATGGACAGCTGGAGCATTTCCGCCAGATTCTGCTGAAGTGGAAACAAGAGTTGATGGAAGAGGTTGACCGTACGGTTCAACATCTTCAGGAAGATGCGAACAATTTTGCCGACCCGGCTGATCGTGCCACTCAGGAAGAAGAGTTCAGCCTGGAACTTCGCACCCGTGACCGCGAACGCAAGCTGATCAAAAAAATCAATGAAGCCCTTAACGATATCGACGAAGGTGACTACGGTTATTGCGAATCCTGCGGTATCGAAATTGGTATCCGCCGTCTTGAAGCACGTCCAACTGCAACCCTATGCGTAGACTGCAAAACCCTGGCGGAAATAAAAGAACGCCAGATCGGCGGTTAATCCACCGGCATGTTATAGCAACAGAAACCAGCTCCGGCTGGTTTTTTTATGCCTGTCGGTTTCAATAGCTTTTCAAGCTTCCTGCAGCCAGTAGAAACAAAAACCCAATGCTTCCTGATACGTCCCATAACCAACAAAACAGCACCATTAATCCTACCTTAGCTCCGAATAAATCAGCTTATGTCGGCCGCTTTGCTCCAACGCCATCCGGCCCTCTGCACTTTGGCTCACTGGTAGCAGCACTGGCCAGCTATCTGGATGCAAAAGCTCACAACGGCTTATGGCTGATGCGTATTGAAGATATCGATCCTCCCCGTGAACAACCCGGTGCCAGCGATGAGATTCTCCGGACCTTAGAAGCCTTTGAGCTTTTATGGGATGGGCAGGTGATGTATCAGAGTCAGCAGAATGAGCGCTATCAGGATCAGGTGAGTCAGCTGCTTGATCAGGGCCTGGCTTATCGCTGCCAGTGCAGCCGAAAACAGCTCAGAGGCCATACTGTATATCCAAACAGTTGCCGTAAAAATCCCCCACCCACTGACGCCGAATGTGCAATTCGCCTTAAAACTGATGGCACTTTCAGCATTAAGGATAGAATTCAGGGGCACTGCCAGTGGCCTATGAATCAGGTGGGTGACTTTATTATCCAGCGCCGGGACAAACTCTTCGCCTATCAGCTGGCGGTGGTACTGGATGATAAGGAACAAGGGGTCAATCAGGTTGTTCGGGGCTATGATATTCTGGAAAGCACCCCGCGCCAGCTGCAACTGCTGAAACACCTGAATATCAGCCCGCCAACCTATGCCCATATTCCCGTGATCGTCCAGGCCAATGGCCAGAAACTGAGCAAACAGAATCTGGCACCAGCGATCAACAGCAAAGAGAAGCATCAGCTCCTGCTAAGAGCACTTGCCGCACTGCAGATTTTTCCGCAGCAGGAGGTACAGGCCTGCGCCTACTCTGATATTCTTCACTGGGCTGTAGACCAATGGAACCCATCCCGATTAGCCATGAAGCAGGAGATTCCTGAAGCGGATCTGCCATAATCGACCATCAAGCAACACTCAATAAGAACAAAACAGTGAAATCGCCATGTATATGTACCGTTTAATCCTCTTTCTGGTCTTTGCCGGCTACCTCTTCTCCCCGGTTCTGATGGACTGGTGGGGTGACAGTAACGGCAGCTGGTACCGCCCTTATCTGGTTTGGGGTGCCTTGATCGGTATTTCCATCTGGCTTGAACAGAAGAGAAAATTGGATGAACTTTAGTTTTAGCCTGGGGCAGGTGTCCGCCATCGGTGTCGGCTATCTCTTGCTGTTATTTACAGCGGCCTACGCAACAGAACGCCGCTGGTTACCCCGGAAAATAACCCGCCACCCTCTGGTTTATGTATTATCACTGGGAGTTTATGCCAGTGCCTGGGCAGTTTACGGCTCTGTTGGTTTAGCCAATCAGTACGGATACGGGTTTCTCTCTTACTATCTTGGTGTTGCCGGTGCTTTTGTGCTTGCACCGGTACTTTTAGTACCGATTCTACGAATCACAAGAACCTATCAGCTCTCATCACTGGCAGATCTTTTTGCCTTCCGGTTCCGTAGCCGATGGATTGGAAGTTTAGTAACAATACTTATGCTAATGGGGGCCCTTCCCCTGCTGGCACTTCAGATTCAGGCTGTCGCAGACTCCATCTATATTCTCACCAATGAGGCCTCACCTCATACCCTGGCGCTCGGCTTCTGCATGGTAATGACGTTATTTGCTATTTTGTTCGGCGCTCGCCATACCTCTCTACGGGAAAAACACGAAAGCCTTGTGGTTGCCATTGCATTTGAGTCCGTTATCAAACTGGTACTGATGCTCGCTATCGGTGCCTATATTCTATTTGAAGTCTTTGGCGGTTTTCAGGGCCTGGATCTCTGGCTGACAGATCATTCAGATCAACTACAGGCGTTACAAAAACCGCTTGAGGCCGGACAGTGGCGCACCATGCTACTACTGTTCTTTGCAGCGGCGGTGGCCATGCCGCATATGTTCCATATCATTTTTACTGAAAACCAGTCCACGGATGTCTTGTTTCGTTCCAGCTGGGCCGTCCCTCTTTACCTGTTACTCTTAAGCCTTCCCGTTCCTCTTATTCTTTGGGCCGGCATGGCAGAAGGGGTATCTCTGAAAGCAGAATACACCGTACTGGGGGTTGGCGTTGACGGTGCAGAAAACTGGATCGGTATCTTTGCTTTTATCGCGGGGCTTTCCGCGGCAAGCGGGACCATTATTCTGGTCACTCTGGCTTTAGCCGCCATGACCCTCAACCATCTGGTTCTGCCGGTTTACCAGCCCGGTGCCAAATTTGATATCTACAACTGGCTACTCTGGTTTCGCCGCCTGCTGATTGGCCTGATCATTCTGGCCGCTTATCTGTTCTACCGAACCTTGGGGGTCAAACATGATCTCGCCAGTCTGGGCCTGACATCCTTCATCGGTATTCTGCAGTTTCTGCCGGGTATACTGGCGGTATTGTATTGGCCAACCGCTAACCGTATTGGCCTGATTGCAGGTCTTTGTGCCGGTATAGGTATCTGGGTTTTCGGCCAGGTGGTCCCTCTGCTTTACAATCTGGAGCAAGTCACCCTACCTGCCACCAATCTCGTTTTCCACTCCGGAGGTGACGGCTGGTACGAGGTGGCGCTAGCTTCTATTATCATCAACATCGTCGTTTTTATTTTTACTTCTTTGTTCCTGCAGCCAAGCGATGAAGAGAAGGCCGGGGCAAGCTCCTGCTCAGTGGATGCTCTTTCCCGGCCTCATCGCCTGCAACTGGCTGCCAGAACCTGCGAGGACTTTATTGGCTTTTTGGCTATCCCTCTGGGGAAAATGACGGCGGAGCGGGAAGTCAGAAATGCGCTGAAAGATTTGGAGCTAATGCCAACGGACGGGCGTCCGTATGCCCTGCGTCGCCTCAGAGACCGAATCCAGGCCAATTTGTCCGGCCTGATGGGCCCTGCTATCGCCCAGGAAATTGTTGACCAGCACCTGCCCTATCAAACCAGCGCCAACAGCCATAATTCTGAAGATATTCACTTTGTTGAAACCCGGCTGGAGAATTACCGCTATCAACTGACCGGACTGGCTAAGGAGCTGGACTCCCTGCGCCGCTACCACCGGCAGACGCTGCAGTATCTGCCCATCGGTGTCTGCTCCCTGGGTAACGATTATGAAATCCTGATGTGGAACAACACCATGTCAGAATTGACCGGCATCCCCGTAGACCAGGTTGTAGGCTCCCGCTTTGACAGCTTACCGGAACCCTGGAAAGACTTGTTGGGTGAATTTGTCAGTAGTCATACCCCTCACCTGTTTCAGAAAGTACAGCAGGACAATGGAAAGCCCCGCTGGTTCTCCCTGCACAAAGCCCATATTGAAGAACCCCTGTCACACATGGGCGGCTCGGTGATTCTATTGGAGGATCATACTGAAACTCAGCAGCTGGAAGAGGAGCTGGTGCACAGTGAGCGCCTTGCCAGTATCGGTCGACTTGCAGCAGGCGTTGCCCATGAGATCGGCAACCCCATTACCGGGATATCTTCCCTTGTTCAGAATCTGAAATATGAGACAGACAACCCAGAAGTGATCAGCGAAACCGCCGATCAGATTCTGCAGCTGACCAAGCGGGTAACACGTATCGTGCATTCACTGGTCAGCTTTGCTCATACCGGACGACACTCCAGCCAGGCAGCACAGGAACCCTTGCTGATCAGCCACGCTGTTAGTGAAGCAGTTAACCTTATCTCTTTGAGTTCAAAGGGAAAAGATATCATTTTCAATAATCAATGCCCGGACGATTTATACGTAATCGGAGACATTCAGAAGCTCATTCAGGTATTTGTTAACCTATTGGGTAACGCAAGAGATGCCTCAGATGCAGGGGATAGTGTTACTATAACTGCTACCATTCAGGACAACACAGCCAGGGTAAGCGTTACAGATTGTGGCTGTGGCATACCTGAGGAACAGTTAGAGCATATATTTGAGCCCTTCTTCACTACCAAAGATCCCGGAGAAGGAACCGGTCTCGGCTTAGCACTGGTCTACAGCATCATAGAAGAACACTATGGTCATATTCAGATCAGCAGCCCAGCAGACCGGACGCAAGGTCGTGGGACAGAAGTCACCATCACCCTGCCTCTTTACCATGCTGAAGCCAAAAGCGAATCCGCGTGGAAGTACTAATGAGCAAGATTCTGATAGTAGAAGATGAAGATATTATTCGCTCGGCCCTTAAAAGACTGCTGGAGCGCCATAGCTTTGAAGTCAGCGAAGCGGCATCGGTAGATGATGCTCTGAGCCACTTAAAGAGTAATCGCTATAATTTGATCATTTCGGATCTGCGCCTGCCAAAAGCACCCGGTACGGACCTGATTCAACTGGCAGAAGATACTCCTGTCCTGATTATGACCAGCTACGCCAGTATGCGCTCTGCCGTTGATGCCATGAAACAGGGGGCTGTAGATTATATCGCTAAACCATTCGACCATGATGAAATGCTGGAGACGGTTAACCGTATTCTGGCTCAACATCAGCCGGAACAACCTGCAGCCAGTGTTATTGAAGAAGCAGAGGCAGCATCAACCGACGCAGGTACTATGGGCATGATCGGCCATTGCCCACTCATGCAGGTGGTTTACCAGCGCATCCGGAAAGTCGCGCCAACAGAAGCTACGGTACTGGTTCAGGGGGAATCAGGTACCGGTAAAGAGCTGGTCGCTAAGGCGATTCATAATTATAGCCGCCGCAAAGGAGAGCCTATGATCTCCGTCAACTGCGCGGCTATTCCTGAGACACTGATCGAATCCGAACTCTTCGGCTATGAGAAAGGTGCTTTTACCGGTGCAAATACTAATCGCAGTGGTTTAGTCGAGGCCGCCGATGGTGGAACCCTGTTTCTTGATGAGATCGGTGAACTGCCTCTGGAGGCGCAAGCACGTCTGCTACGGGTGCTGCAGGAAGGTGAGATCAGGCGCATTGGCTCTGTGCAATCAAAGAAAGTGAATGTGCGCCTGGTCGCAGCAACACACCGTAATCTGAAAAAGCTCTCCAGCGAAGGCGAGTTTCGTCTCGATCTTTATTACCGCCTTAATGTCATGGAGATTGCACTGCCGGCACTGAGAGACCGAGGTGATGATATTCTGGAGATTGCGGAATACCTGCTCGACGAAGCCTGCAAACGCATGGATCGTCCTAACCTACGCTTCAGCAAGCATGCCTCTGATGCCATCATGCAACACGACTGGCCAGGTAACGTACGGGAACTGGAGAACGCTATCGAACGCGGCGTTATTCTTGCGGAAGGCAATCTTATTCACAGTGATGATATGGGTGTTGTCCCGGAAGTAAGCATACCAACCCGCATGCCCCCTCAGGTACAGTCTGCGCTCCCCTCTGTCGGCATGATCCCGCAATCCCAGCGTTCTGCCGCGCGAAATGATGGTACCAAAGCACCGGAAGACCTCTCACTGGAAGACTACTTCCAGCATTTTGTACTGGAGCATCAGGACCAGATGAGCGAAACAGAGCTCGCCCAGCGGTTAGGCATCAGCAGAAAATGCCTTTGGGAACGGCGCCAACGCCTTGGGATTCCAAGAAAAAAAGCAGCATCGAAAAAGAGCGGTTAACAGCCGCTCTTTTTTTGACCTCCGTCAAATAGCTCTGACTCGTCTCTCAGAGAGACCACCACAGAGTGTTACCGTAACACACAGACAAACCTGAAAATAATGGTTTCATAGGTAACAATCTATTGTTCGGCCCCAAGCAAACTTTACATCGAAACATATAACCTATTGTTTTATATGTATTTTTTAAAACATGGCACAGCAAGTGCAATCTATACAGGTAAGAACAACAAGAACACGGTTAACTAACAGCCAACTCAATAAAAATAAAAACTGGCAGATTTTGTAACGCTCAAACAACAAAAACAAAAATCAGAGCTGAAAAAATCAGGCAACATCGGAAACAACAAAAACAAACATCCGAGCAAAATGCCAAACCTGAAACAATAACAATAAGTCAGGTCGACGTTAACCACAGCAAACTCATGCATCCCAGGCTTGCAACAACAATAAAAAAGCGATGCTTTAAGATGCCAGTTCGGATTATAAAAATAAAAAACCGGACTGAGAAAAAATACTTGGAATAATTGTTTTGAATACGAGGCGGTCCAGACCAGAAGTAGTGATACTTCGCATTGGAAAACAAAAATAATAAGGCATAAGCCACCAAGGTTTGTTACCGATAGACTGTCATTGCGCATTCAGGGCGATTTACCAAAGTCTGACATACCGTTCGTAAGGATACGAACAGTTCTGGCGGGGCCAACTTGGCCCCGCTTTTATTTTTAAGGTACACTCCCCTCTCCTATTCAGAGATTCAAGACCCAGCGATGCTAAAAGGAATTCCTTCTTTTCTAAAGCGTCCCGGTGATTCAATTCGGCAGCTGCTTAAATCAGAGCGCCCACAGCAATCCGCACAACACGAATTGCGCATCGTTTCCCGTGACGAACACCCCATCAGCCGTTCCGGCATTTCAGAAAGCGCTTTGAAAGTGCTTTATCGCCTGAAAAAAGCTAATTACGATGCCTTTCTGGTAGGCGGCTGTGTTCGCGATGCACTTTTGGATCTGCACCCAAAAGATTTTGATGTCGCCACTAATGCCACACCTGAGCAGGTTGACCGCCTGTTTCATAATGCTCGCATTATTGGCCGCCGCTTCCGCATTGTTCATGTGCGCTATGGCCGTGAAATTATTGAGGTGACGACCTTTCGTGCACCTCATGATACCGGCACAGCAAAATCGCACGCTTCTCAAACAGATCAGGGACTTCTCGTCCGGGATAATGTCTTTGGTAACATCGAAGAGGATGCCCTACGCCGCGACTTCACTATCAATGCGCTCTACTACAATATTCGTGACTTCTCTATTCACGATTATGCAGGCGGCATTAATGATATTGAGCAGCGACTGATTCGTATGATTGGCGACCCGGAAACCCGCTACCGGGAAGACCCGGTGCGAATGTTACGGGCGATCCGGTTTGCCGCTAAGCTCGATTTCAATATCGAGGCTAAAACAGAAGCCCCTATCCGAACTTCAGCAACTCTGTTGCGACAAATACCTGCAGCTCGCTTATTTGAAGAAGTGCTAAAGCTCTTCTTATCTGGTCAAGCCGTAGAGACCTTCAGATTATTGCGCGAATACAACCTTTTTGAGCAACTGTTCCCTTATACGGAGGAAGCTCTTCAGGAAATTCCGGACAAAGAGAGCTTTATTATTAAAGCTCTGCACAATACTGACAAACGCATCCAGCAAAACAAACCTGTAACCCCTGCATTTCTGTTTGCTGCACTTCTTTGGCCAGTTGCTCAACGAGCCTTTGGCGACTTGATTCGCTCAGGCATGCCTCCGGTACCTGCAATGCAACAAGCAGGACAACAGACGACGGCCGCCCAGGTGGATTTCACCTCGATCCCTAAGCGCTTCAGTCAGCCGATGCGTGAAATATGGGAGTTCCAGTTACGCCTTGAACGGCGTCAGGGTAAACGGGCTTACCAGACCGCTGAGCACCCACGTTTCCGCGCGGCCTATGACTTCCTGGTATTACGCAGTGAAACCGGAGAAAACGTTCATGAGCTCGCTCAATGGTGGACAGACTTTCAGGAAAGCGATACGCACTCCCGTCGCAACCTGGTTCAGCACAGCGAAAAAAATGATAAACCTGCTCCCCGCAAGCGCCGTCGTCGTCGCAGCAACAACAAGAGCAGTCATCATAAAGACAGCTCCCGTAAATCTCAGGAATAAGTGGCAGCATGGCATCACCTTATACCGCCTATATCGGACTAGGCAGTAACCTTGAAAACCCGGCTCAGCAGCTTAGAAAGGCATTAAAAGAGCTGGATCTGCTGCCGGATACCCGCCTGATCAAGGCTTCATCACTCTACAGTAGTAAGCCGGTTGGCCCTCAGGATCAACCGGACTTTGTTAATGCCGTTGCTCAACTGGAAACTAACCTTGAGCCCTTGGCATTACTTGACCAGCTTCAGGCACTGGAGCAAGCCCACAGGCGTGTACGTGAGCGCCATTGGGGCCCGCGCACTCTGGACCTGGATTTGTTACTGTTTAATGAACAGGTTATCTCACACCCTCGCCTTACTGTACCCCATGCTCACATGCATGAACGGGGCTTTGTACTGTTACCTTTGGCTGAAATAAGCCCCAAACTGACCCTGCCTGGTAAAGGTTCTATTACAGACATTCTGCCTAATATCGCGACAGATGACTTGCAGATACTGACAAAGTCAGAGTAAAGTTACCGCAGCTTGTTACCTTTAGATGCAGGTAACGTCAAAGTAACACATTCCGAAACGCCCGCCGCCAAAAGCAGTGGGCGTTATTGTAATGGCGGAACATAATAATGAAGACAGTGACAATCAGTACACTGAATAAGCTAAAACAGGCGGGTGATAAATTCAGCTGCCTGACTGCGTATGATGCAACCTTTTCAGGACAAGCCAGCCAGGCAGGGATTGAGGTTCTCCTGATTGGCGACTCTCTCGGAATGGTTTTGCAGGGACATGATACAACCCTACCGGTTAGCGTTGATGATATCGTTTACCACACTCAGTGTGTCGCCCGAGGAAATCAGGGTGCCCTGATCATGGCCGATATGCCATTTATGAGTAACGCCTCCACAGAACAGATGCTGATCAATGCCGGTAAGCTGATGCAGGCCGGCGCTCACATGGTCAAAATCGAAGGTGAAGCCTGGCTGGCAGAAGGCATTACCGAACTGACCCGCCGTGGTGTGCCTGTTTGCGCTCATCTGGGGTTGACTCCTCAGATGGTCAATCAGTTTGGCGGCTACAAGGTACAGGGTAAAACTGAAGCCGCTGCACAGGCCATTATTTCTGCCAGCCAAAAGCTGGTAGATGCAGGCGCCAGTGTCATTCTGCTGGAATGTGTCCCCTCTGAGGTTGGCCGGCTGGTGACTGAAGCGGTTTCTGTCCCGGTTATCGGTATCGGTGCCGGACCTCATACTGATGGTCAGATTCTGGTTTTGCAGGATATGCTGGGCATCACCTTAGGCCATACTGCTAAGTTTGTGAAAAACTTTATGACAGATGCTTCCAATATTCAGGAAGCTTTGAGTAATTATCATCAGGAAGTAAAAGCCTGTACCTTCCCTGCCGAGGAGCATTGTTTTTCATGATACTGTGTCACTCCATTGCTGAGCTGCATTCTGCAATTGCGGAGCGGCGCCGGAATACTGACGGTAAAATCGCTTTTGTTCCCACTATGGGCAACCTGCACTCAGGCCACATTCACCTGATCCACGAAGCTCATAAAGAAGGTGATACGGTGGTATGCAGCATATTTGTAAACCCGATGCAGTTCGGCCCGAATGAAGATCTTGATTCCTATCCGCGTACACTGGAAGCGGATAGCGAAAAGCTGTCTGCAGCCGGTTGTCACATTCTGTTCGCGCCGAGTGCCAGCGAGATTTACCCCAACGGGCTAGACAGCCAAACTCTGGTGAATGTACCTGAGCTGGGTGAAGAACTGTGCGGTGCGGCAAGACCCGGTCACTTTACGGGCGTGACTACAATCGTCAGTAAACTATTCAACATTGTTCAACCTGATGTAGCTCTGTTCGGTCAGAAGGATTACCAGCAACTGGCAATCATCCGTAAGATGGCTCAGGATCTCTGTATGCCACTTGAGATCAAGGGAGTAGCTACAGTTCGCTCTGAATCTGGGCTGGCTCTAAGCTCGCGCAACGGCTACCTGACACAGGAAGAGCTAGAAATAGCTCCCACCCTGTATCAGACATTAGTCAAAATCCGCCAATTGATCGAAGCAGGCCAGGCAGATTTTGATAAACTCTGCCAACAAGCCAAAACTGAGCTAAATGCGAAGGGCTTTATTACAGATTATCTGAGCATTCGTCGCCAGTCTGATCTGAAACCCGCTGATAGTAAGGACACCCGGTTGGTTATTCTGGCCGCCGCTCATCTGGGCAAAGCGCGGCTGATTGATAATATCGCATTTGCGTTGAACCAAAAATAACATTAGGGCATACTGCGCGACTTAGCTGCTATTTGCAGCAAACCTGCGTGCTTCTCTAACATTTCCAGTATGCTTTTTAATAAAGCATTTCAGAAAGAAATAAAGGTTAATCATCATGCAATCCATCATGCTTAAAGCAAAACTGCATCAGGCTCGTGTCACTCACGCGGTACTGGAGTATGAGGGTTCTTGCGCTATTGACGGCAACTTGCTGGATATGGCCGGCATCCGTGAATATGAGCAGATTCAGATCTATAATATTGAAGGCGGCCAACGCTTCACCACTTATGCAATTCGTGGCGAAGAAGGTTCAGGCATCATCTCCGTCAATGGTGCAGCTGCACATCAGGCTAAAGTGGGTGACCGTGTAATCATTTGCGCCTACGCTAATTACACTGAAGCAGAACTGGCAAACTTCAAACCAGCCCTGATCTATATGACAGAGGGCAATGAAGTCAGTCACACCAGTAATGCAATTCCGGTTCAGGTTGCCTAGCAGAAAACTATAACGAACGAATGATGAAAAGCTGGCCACTGGTCAGCTTTTTTTTTGTCATCATTTAGGCGTACTCTGCCTCTGAAGCAGTAAAAAAATGCTATGCTGCGAAGCACAATAGAGATTTTTATCTGATAAAAAAGGAAATACCTATGCAAGACGTTGTTATCGTCGCCGCCGGTCGTACAGCAATCGGCAGCTTTAACGGTGGTCTGAGCTCTGTTTCTGCCAGTGACTTGGGTGCCGTAGTGATTAAGAGCCTGCTGGAAAAAACCGGCATTGATCCTAAACAGGTAGACGAAGTATTGCTGGGTCAGGTACTGACCGCAGGAGCAGGCCAGAATCCTGCACGCCAAGCTGCCATCAATGGTGGACTGATGGAGTCCACTCCTGCCATGACGATCAACAAGGTTTGTGGTTCAGGCCTTAAAGCCTTGCATTTGGCAACCCAGGCGATTCGCTGTGGTGATGCAGATCTGATTATCGCAGGTGGTCAGGAAAACATGTCCCAATCAGCACATATTCTGCCGAACTCCCGTAATGGGCAGCGCATGGGCAACTGGGCGTTACAGGACACCATGATTATAGATGGCCTGTGGGATGCTTTTAACGATATCCACATGGGAATTACAGCAGAGAATCTGGCTGAGAAATACTCCATCAGTCGTGAGGAGCAGGATGCGTTCGCTGCTCAATCTCAGCAGAAAGCTGAAAAGGCGATTAAAGGCGGCCGTTTTGCTGATGAGATCATTCCGGTAACCATTCCACAACGCAAAGGCGACCCGGTTATTTTTGATACTGACGAAAATGCCCGCTTTGGCACAACAGCAGAAAAACTGGCGGGCATGCGTCCGGCCTTCAAGAAAGACGGTACAGTAACTGCAGGTAACGCCTCCACTCTGAATGATGGCGCTGCGGCCGTTATACTGTGTAGCGCTAAAAAGGCTGAAGAGTTAGGCCTGCCGGTTCTGGCTAAAATTTCTGCTTATTCTAATGCCGGAGTTGACCCTAAAATCATGGGTATTGGTCCTGTTCCCGCAACAAAGCGCTGCCTGGAAAAAGCAGGCTGGGATATCAAGGATCTGGATCTGGTTGAAGCCAATGAGGCCTTCGCAGCTCAGGCATTGAGTGTGAATAAAGAGCTGGGCTGGGATACCGGCAAGGTAAACGTTAATGGTGGCGCGATTGCACTGGGTCACCCCATTGGTGCTTCAGGCTGTCGCGTATTAGTGAGCCTTGTTCACGAAATGATTAAGCAGGATGCTAAAAAAGGTCTGGCGACGCTGTGCATCGGTGGCGGTCAGGGTGTTGCTCTGGCAGTTGAGCGCTAAGACTGGCATTAACCCTTGCTCTTAGCACTTTCCCGGCTTTATTTGGTGTAAACCTCAAAAGCAGGGCCATAAAAAAACCTCACTGTGCTTATATCTAAAAGCACAGCGAGGTTTTTTGTATCCGATGATGCCTTCCTCAGAAGACACACCGGATCAGAAGGTCACAGATTACTCAGCGGCTTCTTCAGCCAGAGTTGCTGCTTTCTCTTCTTCGGTTACTTCTTTAATGCTCAGTTTAACGCGGCCACGGTTGTCCACGTCCAGCACTTTAACGGCAACCATATCACCTTCTTTCAGGTAATCGCTAACCGCATTAACACGCTCTTGTGCAATCTGAGAGATATGCACCAGACCATCCTGACCTGGCAGGAAGTTAACAAATGCACCAAAGTCAGCCAGACGTACAACCTTACCTTTGTACACTGTACCGATTTCAGCTTCTGCAGTGATGCCGGCAACTTCGTTGATCGCCATCTGAGCAGCCGCTTTGTTTTCTGCGTAGATCTTAACCAGACCATTATCGTCGATATCGATAGAAGCACCAGTGCGCTCACACAACGAACGGATGGTTGCGCCACCTTTACCGATAACATCGCGGATCTTCTCAGGATCGATTTTGATAGTGGTCATCGCAGGTGCGTTCTCAGACAGATCTTCACGACCTTCGCTGATCACTTTATTCATCTCACCCAGGATGTGCAGACGGGCTTTGTTAGCGCGCTGCAGAGCCACTTCCATGATCTCTTCGTTGATACCTTCGATCTTGATATCCATCTGCAGAGCAGTGATGCCTTCAGCTGTACCGGCAACTTTAAAGTCCATATCACCCAGATGATCTTCGTCACCCAGGATATCGGTCAAAACTGCGAAACCTTCGCCTTCTTTAACCAGACCCATAGCGATACCGGCAACAGGAGCCTTCAGAGGTACACCCGCATCCATCAGAGCCAGAGACGCACCACAAACGGAAGCCATGGAGCTTGAACCATTGGATTCGGTAATCTCAGATACTACACGGATGGAGTACGGGAACTCTTCTTCAGTCGGCAGAACCGCCTGAACACCACGACGAGCCAAACGACCGTGACCGATTTCACGACGCTTAGGGCCACCCATAAAGCCCGCCTCACCTACAGAGTATGGAGGGAAGTTGTAGTGCAACATGAATGGGTCACGAACTTCACCAGCCAGAGACTCGCTGATCTGAGCATCACGGGCAGTACCCAAAGTTGCTGTAACGATCGCCTGAGTTTCACCACGGGTAAACAGTGCAGAACCATGGGTCTTTTGCAGCATACCAACTTCAACATTGATATCACGAACAGTATCCTGATCACGACCATCAATACGAGGCTCACCATTCACAACCGACTGACGAACAATCTGCTTTTCAAGGCTGGCGAACGCAGATTTAATCGCATCAGCAGTTGGACCTTCATCGTTAGCCAGCTTCTCAACCGCTTCAGCTTTCAGTTCACCCAGTTGCGCGTAACGATCCTGCTTCACCGTAATCTTGTACGCGTCTTTAATTTTGTCAGCATAAGCCAGAGAAACCAGTTGCTTAGTTTCAGTGTCTTCTGCTGCTGGTTGCCAATCCCATGCAGGGGTGCCAACTTCAGCTGCAAACTCTTTAATTGCAGCGTTAACAGCCTGCATCTCTTTATGAGCAAACAGAACAGCACCCAGCATCTCGTCTTCGGTCAGCTCTTCAGCTTCAGACTCAACCATCAGTACCGCATTTTCAGTACCGGCTACAACCATGTCCAGAAGCGACTCTTCCAGCTTTTCGTTGCTCGGGTTCAGAATGTAACCATCTTCGTCAGTGAAACCAACGCGGGCGGCACCAACAGGACCGCTAAACGGAACACCGGAAACAGCAAGGGCTGCGGAGGTACCAATCAGTGCTGCGATATCAGGGTTGTTATCCTTATCCGCAGACATAACAGTACAAACAACCTGAACTTCGTTCATAAAGCCGTTCGGGAACAGCGGACGGATCGGACGATCGATCAGTCGAGAAGTCAGGGTTTCGTTTTCTGTTGGGCGACCTTCACGTTTAAAGTAGCCACCAGGGATTTTACCCACTGCATAGGTTTTTTCCTGGTAGTGAACAGACAATGGAAAAAATGCCGCATCCGGGGCTGCGTCCTTCTTAGCAACAACAGCGCACAGTACAGAAGTACTGCCCATAGTGACCATAACTGAACCAGTAGCCTGGCGTGCGATACGACCCGTTTCGAGTGTTACGACCTGATCGCCGTAATTAAATGTCTTAGTAACCGGATTCACGGTAATTTCCTTCCAATATCTATTGCTTTCATGTGTGTTCTATTTTCACACAAAGAAGCCCGCTATCAAAGCGATAGCGGGCTTCAGAGGGCAATCAATTACTCACATACAAAACGTGCATGAGGGTAATAAGCCAGTGTCCTTTGGACAACGTCAGCAATTAGCGACGCAGACCCAGACTTTTGATCAGATCACTGTAGCGACCCAGATCTTTTTTCTTCAGGTAATCCAACAGCTTACGACGTTGGTTAACCATGCGAATCAGGCCACGACGAGAGTGGTGATCCTGCTTGTTCGCTTTGAAGTGTTCTTGCAGACCATTAATGTTAAAAGTCAGCAGGGCTACCTGAACCTCTGGGGAACCAGTGTCACCTTCGCCACGTGCGTATTCTTTAACGATTTCTGCTTTCTTTTCTGCAGTTAAAGCCATGATGCTTCTCCTGAAAAATATGCGAATAATAAATTCAGGCTAACCGCGCATATTTACAGTTAGCCTAATTTTGCTCCGGATTAGAGCGGTCCGGACAGAACAACATCTGCCGGACAAAGTCTTATCTGCAGCTCAAGGAGCAGGATCACTGCTCTTCAAACACGACCAGCCGGCGTGGTTTTACTCTGCCGGTTTCCGTTGACTCTGCAAGACCGATAAATCGCTCCTGATCATCATACAGGCGGACCTTATCAGGATACACCTGGTCGCAAGCAATATCCTGGCCGTGGAGGATACGCGCAGTTTCCTCCGCAGACAAATTTTTCTTAGGGAAATGCGCCACCAAGACATCGGTATCCAGCAAATAACCGTCGAGGGACTGATCCAGGTCTCTTTCAGACTGCAGGCGATCAAATTCCAGCATTCCGGAGGCATCAAAACCTCCAGTATGGGTTCTGTGCAACATCACTAAATGTGCGCCACAGCCTAAAGTCTCTCCAATATCCTCAGCCAAGGTACGTACATAAGTACCTTTGGAACAACGGACTGAAAAAGTCAGATCCGGAGCGTTCCATTCCAGAAGCTCTAACTGAAAGATGGTTACAGCACGAGCCTTACGCTCAACCGTTTTACCTTCCCTTGCCAACTTATACAGTGGTTGACCATTTTGCTTCAGGGCGGAATACATAGGAGGTACCTGCTCAATATCACCCAGGAATTTTTCCATCGCCTCACGAATCTGAGTATCACTCAATTCCGGGACCGGACGCTCCTGAATAATTGTGCCCTCAGCATCACCGGTATCAGACACCTGTCCAAAACGGGCGGTGGCGATATAAGCTTTGTCAGCATCAAGCAGGTAACTGGAGAATTTAGTCGCTTCGCCAAAACAAACCGGCAAAAGCCCGGTCGCCATCGGATCAAGATTACCCGTATGACCGGCCTTACTGGCATTAAACATCGCCCGTACACGTTGCAACGCACGATTGCTGGAAATGCCTTTAGGTTTATTCAGCAGAAGGACGCCGGAGATATTCCGGCCTTTACCACGACGAGTCACCGGAGCTTAATCCTCCGCCGAATCGTTTTTTGGCCCCTCAGGGTCGGTTGAATCGGTACGTGATTTATCGGCAGCAACAGCTTCCTCAATCAGGCTGGACAACTTGCGTCCATGTACCAGGCTGGAGTCGTAGTCAAACTTGAGCTGCGGCACAATACGCAGTTTGATCGATTTACCGATCTCACGGCGCAGGAAGCCTGCTGCTCGGTTCAACACGCCAAGGTCTTCCTTGGCTTCTTCAGCACTATCTTTACCCAGAACGGTGATGTAAACATTTGCGAAGCTCAGATCACGACTGATCTGAACATCGTTAACAGTTACCATCCCCAAACGAGGGTCTTTAATCTCAAACTGAATTATCCGAGCCAACTCCTTCTGGAGTTGCTCGGAAATTCGGTCCGTTCGTTTGAACTCACGGGACATTCAGACTGATCCTTCGCGTATTTAAATTACGCAGGGTAATTAAAGGGTGCGTTCAACTTTAACTTTGTCAAAGACTTCGATTTTGTCGCCTTCTTTAACATCGTTGTAGTTCTTAACACCGATACCACACTCAACACCGTTACGAACTTCGTTAACGTCATCTTTAAAGCGACGCAGAGATTCCAGCTCACCTTCGTAGATAACGACGTTGTCACGCAGAACACGGATCTTCTTATTACGGAATACAGTGCCTTCAACAACCATACAGCCAGCAATAGCACCCAGCTTAGGAGAGCGGAAGACATCGCGCACTTCTGCAATACCGACAATCTCTTCTTTAAACTCAGGGGCCAACATGCCTGTCATAGCCATCTTGACGTGATCAATCAGTTCATAAATCACGCTGTAGTAGCGCAGATCAATATCTTCGCGCTCAACGATGGTACGGGCTGTTGCATCAGCACGAACGTTGAAACCAACCAGAATCGCACTTGAAGCCAGCGCCAGGTTAGCATCTGTTTCAGCAATACCGCCGACACCGGAAGAGATGATATTCACTTTCACTTCATCAGTAGACAGATCCAGCAGTGCTGCAGTGATCGCTTCCAGAGAGCCGCGTACATCAGTCTTCAGCACGATGTTCAGGTTGGCCACTTCACCTTTGCCCATGTTCTCGAACATGTTCTCAAGTTTCGCTGCCTGCTGACGTGCCAGTTTCACATCACGGAATTTCCCCTGACGGAACAATGCAACTTCACGGGCTTTACGCTCATCCTGTACCACAGTGAACTCGTCACCGGCATCAGGAGTACCATCAAGACCCAGGATCTCTACAGGAATCGCAGGACCAGCTTCATCGATCGGCTTGCCGTTCTCATCAATCAGAGCACGTACACGACCGTAGTTCAGGCCAGCCAGAACCATATCACCTTTACGCAGGGTGCCGTTCTGAATCAGAACGGTGGATACAGGACCACGGCCTTTATCCAGACGCGCCTCTACAACCACACCTTTACCCGGCGCTTCAGGAACCGCTTTCAGTTCCAGAATTTCAGATTGCAGCAGTACTGCATCCAGCAGAGCATCGATGCCTTCACCAGACTTAGCCGATACGTGGATAAACTGAACATCACCGCCCCAGTCTTCAGGGATAACATCTTTAGCAGCCAGTTCGGTCTTAACACGGTCCGGATCAGCCTGCTCTTTATCAATCTTGTTCACTGCCACAACGATAGGAACACCGGCCGCTTTCGCGTGGTGAATCGCTTCCTCCGTTTGAGGCATTACGCCATCATCAGCAGCAACAACCAGAATAACAACGTCTGTTGCCTTAGCACCACGGGCACGCATTGCGGTAAATGCCGCGTGTCCTGGTGTATCCAGGAAGGTGATCATGCCATGACCGGTTTCTACATGATATGCACCGATGTGCTGGGTAATACCACCGGATTCACCGGAAGCAACTTTAGCACGACGGATGTAATCCAGCAGGGAGGTTTTACCATGGTCAACGTGACCCATTACGGTAACAACAGGGGCCCGGGTAACTTCCTGACCATCGTAGCTGATGTTATCCAGAACGTCGTCTTCCAGCGCGTTATCATTCAGAAGCTTGAACTTATGTCCCATCTCCTCAACAACAATCTGAGCTGTTTCCTGATCGATCACTTGGTTAATGGTCACCATAGCGCCCATTTTAAACATCACCTTGATCACTTCAGCGGCTTTAACAGCCATCTTGTCTGCCAGATCGGCGACAGTGATCGCTTCAGGAATTGCTACTTCCCGTACAATAGGTGCTGCTGGCTTTTCAAAAGCATGTTCACGCTTAGGACCGTTATCACGGTTACCGCCACGACGGGAGCTCTTCTTAGCACTTCGCATCTCTTTTTTACCACGACGAGGTGCGTTCTCTTTTTCTTTCTTACGCTCACCATACTCTGGCTTAGCGGAAGTTTTCTTACCTTTACCCGCTGGTTTATTAGCACCACCTGGGTTGTTTTCATCACGGAATTTCTTTGCAGGGGCTTCTTTAGGAGCCGCTGCAGGTGCCGGAGCTTCAGCCGGTGCTTCAGTCGCAACCGGAGCTTTTGCTTTAGGTGCGTCAGCTTTACGCTTGGCATCAGCCTGGCGTTTAGCTTCTTTTTCAGCCTGAAGCTTAGCTTCCTCTTCCGCTTTTTTCTTCTCTTCTTCCGCCGCCTGATCTACTTCAGCAGTCTTCACGTATGTACGCTTCTTACGTACTTCGATATTAACTGTTTTCTTACCGGCACCCGCTTTCAGTTTCGTCGTTGTGCGACGCTTCAGGGTGATCTTGCCCGGCTCGGCTGCCTTACCACCATGACTTTCTTTCAGGTGGTCCAACAGTGTCTGTTTGTCTTGCTCTGAAACCGGCTGATCCGCTTTCTTATGTGGCAGGCCTGCTTCGCTCATCTGCTCCAGCAAACGTTCCACAGGTCGGCCAACACTATCAGCAAACTCTTTTACGGTTGATTCTGCCATTCACTTTTCTCCTGTGACTTTGCTGCGCTTACTCGCCGCCTTCAAACCAAGGTGCCCGGGCCGTCATAATTAACTGGCCGGCTTTTTCCTCAGACATACCATCAATATCAAGCAAGTCGTCAATGGACTGTTCAGCAAGATCTTCCATGGTACAGATACCTTTACTTGCCAGCACATATGCAAGGTGCTTGTCGATACCTTCCATATTCAACAGATCTTCAGCTGGTTCAGAATCTTCCAGTTGCTCTTCATCAGCAATCGCCAGATTCAGTAGCTCATCTTTTGCACGGCTGCGCAGTTCTTTAACTAAATCTTCATCGAAGCCTTCAATGGCTAACATTTCATCAATTGGCACATAGGCCACTTCTTCCAGACTGGCGAAGCCTTCTTCAACCAGTACTCGTGCCAGCTCTTCATCAACATCCAGATGATTGATAAAGACCTGGACAACGCTGTCGAACTCTTCACCCTGTTTAGCTTCAGCTTCTTCTTCGGTCATCACGTTGATCTTCCAGCCCGTCAGCTCACTGGCTAAACGAACATTCTGACCATTGCGACCGATAGCCTGCGCCAGATTCTCTGCATCAACAGCTACGTCCATTTCGTTTTTGTCTTCATCAACGATAATAGACGCGACATCAGCAGGAGCCATGGCGTTAATAACCAGCTGCGCAGGGTTGTCGTCCCACATAACGATATCAACACGCTCGTTACCCAGTTCAGAGGAAACCGCCTGAACACGGGAACCGCGCATACCAACACAGGCACCGACAGGGTCGATACGCTTGTCATTGGTTTTCACTGCAATCTTGGCACGCAGGCCCGGATCACGGGCTGCACCACGAATTTCAATCAGCTGTTCAGCAATCTCAGGTACCTCAATGCGGAACAGCTCAATCAGAAACTGAGGTCGTGCACGACTCAGTAACAACTGACCCGAACGTGCATCTGGGCGAACTTCTGCCAACAGAGCGCGAACGCGATCATTCATGCGATATTTTTCACCGGCGATCATCTCATCACGGGGCAAATAAGCTTCAGCATTGTTGCCCAAATCGACAATAACGCCATCCCGTGTTGTTTTCTTGACCGTACCGTTAACAATTTCGCCTTCACGTTCAGAGTACTGACGTACAATCTCAGCACGTTCAGCTTCACGTACTTTTTGTACAATAACCTGCTTAGCGGTTTGAGCTGCAATCCGGCCAAAAGCAACCGACTCGATCTGCTCTTCAATTACATCGCCAAGACCCAACGATGGGTCTTTCTTTTGAGCATTCGTCAATGAGATTTCATAATCCACATCATCAAGCTCAATATCTTCAACAATTGTCCAGCGACGAAAGGTGTCATAGTCGCCGGTTTTACGGTCAATTGCGACGCGGACGTCCGCCTCTTCGCCTTCGAAACGCTTTTTGGAGGCACTAGCCAGAGCTAATTCGATTGCCTCAAAAATCACTTCTTTGGAAACGCCTTTCTCGTTTGAAACGGCATCTACTACCAGAAGAATCTCTTTACTCATGCCATTGCCTCAACAAAAAGTCCTTAGTTATCAAACTGTGGCACTATTCGGGCCTGTTCAATATTTTCAATTGGAAAACAGTATTCTTCCTGATCAACGACCACCAGCACTTCGTCTTCTTCGGTGCCATTAAGAATGCCGGAAAATTTACGCCTTCCTTCATACGCAAGGTTCAGCTTCAGGGCCACTTTATAGCCTTTGTAGTTTGCAAACTGATCCAGGGTAAACAGAGGACGGTCCATACCCGGAGAGGATACCTCCAGCGTATATTCACTACTGATCGGGTCTTCTACATCCAGAACACCGCTGAGCTGACGACTGACTTCTGCACAGTGATCCACTGTGACGCCATCCGGCCCATCGATAAATACCCGCAACATAGAATGATTGCCTCGAGGTTTATATTCTAACCCCCAGAACTCAAGCCCAAGCGCTTCGACAACTGGCTTGGCCAGATCGATCAGCAAAGTCTCTTTCTTTGCCATCTAATCACCCTGAAAAATAAGAAATCTGAACTTTTTTGCAGCTAACAAAAAGCCCCTATAAAAGGGGCTTTTTGTTATAGAAAATTGGTAGCGGGGGCCGGATTTGAACCGACGACCTTCGGGTTATGAGCCCGACGAGCTACCAGGCTGCTCCACCCCGCATCAATGAAGGTGCACATTCTATGACCAATACATCCAATAGTCAACCGACTATTTAAAAACAAGTCATAAACACAGTCCGGGCAGACTGCTGTGCTAAATTGGTGCCGAAAGCGGGACTTGAACCCGCACGACCATAAGGTCACCACCCCCTCAAGATGGCGTGTCTACCAATTCCACCACTTCGGCATATACAACAAGCAAGATAGATAACCATCCCGCAAAGGTGTCGCCATTGATGACAACACCAAAAAAACCTGCAATTAACTAGCGATCAGCAGGAACATCACTATCTGCAGGAACCGCTGAATCATCTTCCAGCGCAGGAAGACCACCTACAGCTTCTTTTTGCGCCTGCTCAGTCACAATACCTGTATCAGCAGATTGGTTCGTGCTTTTCGCTTGCTGGCTTGCATAAAAGGCAAGCGCCAGACTTGTCACGAAAAACAGGGTCGCTATTATAGCGGTAACCCGACCCAAAAAGCTAGTGCTTCCGGTGCTTCCGAATACAGTTTGTGAAGCACCACCACCAAAAGAGGCTCCCGCTTCAGCACCTTTACCTTGCTGGATCATAACCAGACCAACCAAAGCAATTGCCAGAACTACGTGTACTGCCAGAATTACAGTTTCCATTATCTCGACCTATGCTTAATTTGCCGCGCGGCAAATTGAAATAAATTCGTCTACGTCCAATGATGCGCCACCAACAAGGCCACCATCAATATCGGGGCAAGCAAAAAGCTCAGCTGCATTAGCGGCTTTAACACTCCCACCGTACAGAATGCGCATGGCATCTGCCTCATCCTGTCCATAGCCAGCCAATGCATCACGTATCGCCTTATGCACATCCTGAGCCTGACCAGCTGTTGCCGTCCTGCCAGTACCAATCGCCCAAACAGGCTCATAGGCAATAACCAGACGCGACCAGTCCGCAAGGTTCAGCTGACTTACAACAACCTCAACCTGTCCAAGTACAACATCCAGCGTACGACCGCTTTCACGCTCTTCCAGGGTCTCACCTACGCAAAGAACAGCAACCAACTCCGATTCAATCGCCGCCTGAACCTTAGCTGCAACCAGCTGATCTGTCTCACCATAAATTGCCCGGCGCTCTGAGTGACCCACTAAAACATGGCTTAGCTGCATCTCTGCCAACATGCCGGCTGAAATCTCACCGGTAAAAGCTCCGGAGCTGGCTTCATGGCAGTTCTGGGCACCAACCAAAAGATGGCTACCCGCCTTCCGCTGCACATCACCCAGATAGAGCGCTGGAGGACAAACCAGAATTTCAGCTTGTGACTGTTTGGCCTCTTCAGCCAGAGCGGGAACCAGAGTATCTAGCAGCTCCATGGAGCCGTTCATCTTCCAGTTACCGGCGACAATTTTCTTACGCATATCAATTCCTGTATTTCAGGGCGCAAAATATTACTTCATGCCAACCCGACTGACAAGGCGAAGCCGCTTTATATGGCGACTTCTTGTTCAATAACTGCAGCCAACCCCTCAGCAAGAGCTGTTACTTCAGCCCTGTCCTCCCCCTCTGTCATCACTCGAATCAGCGGTTCGGTACCGGATGGACGCAACAAAAGTCGCCCTCTTCCGTCCAGT
>JBLWVL010000028.1:0-43315 GCA_048268485.1 Oceanospirillum sp. | reverse complement strand
GCGGGCCTGGTCTGAAACTTCAAAGGATGCCTCTACGCTGTCTGCCATGCCATTGAGAGCATGACTCAACTGTCCGAGCTCATCATTACGCTGGGCCTCAAAACGGAACCCATAATCACCATCCTCAATCTTATTCAGCCCCAAAGTAAAGTAGCGCACCAGACCGGTAATCATGGATGCCATCCAAACCGCGATAACCACCACAATAATCACCATGATGGCGGTGGAGACGGTCAACTCCATTGCCACATCGGCCACGATCTTATTAATCAAGCCGCTAAGCTCTTTCTGACGCTCATTAAGAAGGGCCGTAAACTCCTCCAGCTTACTTTCCATAAGGGCTGCAGTATCTTTTGCAGGCTGCTGGAAATCATCGATATTGGCACCTATGGTGACAAAACCAAAACCTCGGGGCGTATCGCCATAATGCCCGGTAAAGTAAGGGATCGTTGCGGCAGTGGTCAGCTTCCAAACACCTGTCCAGTGAATAAGGAAAGAGCCTGAGCCTCCCTGATGTGTAAGATCGTTCCAGCCTTTACACTGGGGTGCAAAATTCAGATAGCGGCACTCAAGGCCCAACTGCCCTTGCCTGATCAGCTCCATAGCTGGCTTTTTTCTGCGGGTTTGCTGGTCAAAGGCCGGTATATTTGCCAGGTATTCCCTTAGTGGCAACCCGCTTTCTTGCCAACCTTTATAAATAGAGGCTTCCAGCCAGGGAACCGCCCGCTGACCTGTCTTTGGGTCAAAACCAACAATAGAGTGATGTCGCGGATGGGCGATATTCCGGTCTTTGTAATCCCACATAAAGGCATAATTGCCACTACTGGCATCTGCAATTGGCGCGTAGCGCTTCTCATTGGGCTTCAGATTATCGGTGAAAGCCAGAATATGATCATGGTTCAATGCCAGCGTGATATAGCCAATCTTTTTACCGTTGCGGCTTACCGGTGTTGCCCAACGAATAATGCCTCGAAATTTCTTACCGATGGGGTTTTCACGGCCAGCATAGGCTTCCTGCTCCGGCTCAAAAGGGATCTGACGCTTATCGGCAGCTTTCGGTGTTGCAGGGCCCAGAATCCGGGAGGGTACATAAGGGCCGATAACATCGGAAACATCAATCTCACCGGGCTTAAGGTCCTTTAACCGTGTGAAGTAGTCTTCCGCTTTAGCATAGGTATTTTCAGGCTTGGAAACATCGCGCAGGCCACCTGGTAACAGGTCCGAGGTTTGTACTTTAATGCGCTCATGGCCATCAAGATCAATGAAGGTTATTTCGTGATACAGAGGAAGCTGCAGAGTAGGCTGTACGCTTTCCGGGAGCCGATAATGAAAATCCTGCCGGTTTTCAGCGTTACTGGATTTAGCATCAGAGGCATCGGGCTGCGGCGGATTTATCGGTACCCAACCACTGCCATCTTCTGCCAGCTTCCACTCCCCTGTATCCATGACCCGGCTGCTGCGATGCTCGATAAAACGGCGCAGGCTATCTTCCTCAACAGGCAGGCTGGCAGCAAGACGGAGATCTTCATCCCGCTGATACAAAAAACGGGCAACGTCCCGGGCGGTATCCGTTGTCAGGCGCTCCAGCTCTTCACGGGCGCGATCATTCAGAGCTCGCTCCGCTTTCTGGCTGAAGGTATTTGCCATATCCTCTACAGTAAGCCGCACCTCGTTGCTCAACTGATGGGTTTCATCATTCAGGCGCTCGCCTAAATAAAGCACACCCTGCCAGGCCAGCAATGCCAAAAGCACCAGAGGAATCACTTTGATCAACAGAAATAAGACGACTAGCTTCGCCCGAATACCAAGCCTTACAGCTGTCTCAGCCATCCTCTGCTCCTAAATGGCACTCAAATTACACCTTAGTTCAGGTAATGCAGGCCCCCTGCTTCCCGAACTATTGCTTTATCATTAATGGTCCTAGCATGGCAGCATGCCTGCCAAACATCGAGAAAAAAGATCTGCTTCACAGTGACAGGTTATAACAGCAGGTAAAAAAATAGCCCCGCTTCAGCGGAGCTATTTTGAAAACTGAGCCAGAATAAACCGAACATTACATCCTGACAAACATTGTATATACCTAGTTCAGCAACACCCAAATCTGGGTCAATACCGGAAAAATACCAAGTACAAGACCTGCAGCAGCCATCAGCAGTGTTGCACCAACACCAATCGTTTCGTAGTCGTGAGATTCAGCATGTGCCATCGTGGTCACTCCTGTTATATCCAGTAGAAGTCAGTGTTTGACGCTTTACACCCTAGATATAGCAACGCGAGTGCCAACAAAGAAGAAACCCTCTAATATCTTCTTACCTACTGATTCTAAAGAAAATAATCGACCTGATTACCGAAAGCAGCGCCACAGCGTCCATCCGAATGACATTAGTGTCAGACAAATATGTCCATAGGTTATTGAATGGCACACAGAAATAGTGTTAAAGCCGGGAGGTACAAACCAAAACAGCCATTACCCCTTCAGGTGATGGCTGCTCTTTATTGGAACTTACTGCCTTCTGCTTTTTAGATAAGAGTTAAATATCTCACCTTACCGCCCTATCAGGCCGCACAAATTGCCTCTCCGTGATTATGAACCTCAATCAGACTGCAATGCAGGCTCTGAACGGCCAAATCATAGTCATCGTTCGATACAATAAACTGGATATCAACCTGGCGCATGGACTGCTGCAGGGCCAGCACACTGATCTTAGCTGTGGCCAGTGCATTAACGGTTTGCGCCAAAATACCCGGTACCTGCATATCACTACCGATCGCGGAAACAATCGCTACTTTTTTCAGGCTCATTTCACAACCGGGGTACTGCTCCTGAATTGCCCTCTGAAGCCGCTTTATGGTTTTCAGGTTCGACGCCATGTAGTGGGTCAGCGTGTTAGCGTTATTGCCTTTACTGATCAAAGGCACTTTAAAGCGTTCAATGATCGCCAGCAGCTCACGGCCGTAACGGCTCATACTGCCCATCATATCCTGATCAAAAAACTCCAGTGCGTACACATTCTGCCGTCCGGCAATGATTTCTACGCAAGGCTTCTCACTGACATACTCAGCCGTAATCAATGTACCCGCATGATCCGGCTCGAAAGTATTCATCACTCGCAGTGGCAGGCACTGCTGACGCAGACCTTTTGCCGCTTTCGGGTGAATTGCTTCCATACCCAGATTTGCCAGCTGATCGGCAACATCGTAATTAGTACGGCCAATCGGAACCGCATTATCCACACCGACTAACCGTGGGTCAGCACTGCTTAAGTGGTACTCTTTATGGATAATCGCTTCGCGGGCTCCCGTCAGCACGGCAATACGGCTGAAGACCATCTCACTATAGCCCCGATCAAAGGTCTGCATCAGCCCTTCTGTACAGTGAGCATATCCCGTCGCAATCGGCAAACAATTTGCCAGATCTACATCCTTAAAAGCCGCTCCGATTCGCTCATCCAGCGATAAATGCTTTTCAGCATTCCAACCGGTCAGATCGACATAAACAGCATTGATTCCATCGCGTTTCAGCAGCTGGGCCATATTCCAGGCACTGTGTGCTTCGCCAAGACTCGCCATCATCTCACGAACCGTCATCAGGTGATCGCTGAGGTCAAAGTGGCCATGCTGACAGACACTTTCAAGGTCGCTCAGTGTCTGCTCTGCCTCATCCAGACGGTCGCCGATAAAACTATCCGCCAACTGACACAAAGGTGTCTGACCAAACAGCTCATAGTTAATTGACATCAACTTGGCCCGCAGGCGGGTCATTTTATCACGCCAAACACTGCTATCTTCTGCTCCGGCGAATGAAGCAAACACCCCGGCTTTATCGGATTTTTTATGCTCAAGCAACAGATCGGTTACACCGCCGTACGCAGATACCACAAAAATTCGCTGATACCCTTCTTCTTTCCGGGATTGTTTGTGAAAAATGATGTTATCTCGTACCGCGGCGTAATCGCTCATCGATGTACCGCCGATTTTCTCTACCGTATGGGTTTTCATTGTTTAGGTTCAGCTTTCTGATCCCCTAAAGGACCGTAACAAAAGCAGCTGCCTCCTTCATGTTTTTCAGTTATGCAGGGGTTAGCCCTGCCCGGGTCGAAAAAGATTATATCTCTAAACATATCATTTGTTAAACGAGACCATTGGGGTGTACACGTAAAAGCCTATTTTCTGCGCTATACAGTAAATTAAAGCTACATAACGATACACCAGAGGGGGTTAACTTTTATTAACAGCCATTAGATTATATAGTTCTCTAACTATATTTAGTTTCATATCGCATTTCAGGGAGACGTGTACTAATGAATAATCAATGGGTCAGCTTTTTTTTAGCCGGAGAAAAGTATGCTCATCCTGTGGGCAGCATCAAGGAAGTACTTCGCTATCAGGAGCCATCTCCGATCCCCGGGGCCCCCTATGATGTTGACGGTATTCTGAATATTCGTGGAGAGGTGCTCACCGTAATCTCGGCGCGTAAGCTGATGGAGCTACCGGAAGACCCAAGATCTGAAGACTCCCGTATTATATCCATCGAAACCAACGAAGGACTCTGCGGTATTGTGGTCGATAAGGTTGAGGCCATTGTGGGGTTTGACGACAGCAGTATTGAGCCACCACCCAACCAGGATGCTGGCGGAATTATTCAGGGCACCATTCATCGTGAAGGTGAGCTTTATATCGTCGCAAATTTTCTCCCCCATTGCGAAGGTGTCGCCCAGCAGATGTAATGCCCGCGGACAAACTGCTGCCTCACTAAAAACACGCAAAGATCAGGCAAGCCGCCTGAGCTTCCATGAGAAATGCAGAACCATAAACAGTGAGCGCAGCAGCATAAAGCCCGCAAAAGCGGCCCACAATCCTTGATTCCCGCAGCCAGACAGCAGCCAGACCAAAAACACAAACGCAGAAAAAGCCACTAACATTCCATTGCGCATCACATCACTGCGCATCATGCCAATATAAACACCGTCAAAAAGATAACTCAGCCCTGCAAACAGCGGAATAATGGCTGCCCATACAAGATAATCAGCAGCCAATTGACGCACGGAATCAAGATTAGTCAACAGAGCAATCAGTGCCTCCCCCCAAAGTGCATAACCACCACTGATCACAAAGACGGTCAGAATACTCATCACACTTCCAGCCCAAACAATCTGGTTGCGCCGCAGGTAATTTTTAGCACCTTCAGCCTGCCCGACCAGAGCTTCCGCCGCATGGGCATATCCGTCCAGCACGTAAGATGCCACCATAATCAGCTGCATCAGAATTGCGTTAGCCGCCAACGTTTCACTACCGAAAGCAGCTCCTCGCGAAGTAAAGTACGCCATACTGCCAAGCAGTAGCCAGGTACGCACCATCAGCTGGTGATTCACCCTAAGTAGTATCTTAAACTCGCTGGCGACCCAGGCCTGCCATTGCCACTTCGACTGCAATTGCATAACACGCTTCAGCGCCAGCCATCCCCCGGCAATCAGCACACTGTAGTCCGCAATCAGCGAGGCAAATGCCACTCCCTGCACCTGCCAGCCCAACAGTATAACGAAGGCCAGATCGAGAAAAATATTGATTCCATTACCCAGCAGCAGCATCTGCAGCGCAAAACGACTGTTTTTCTGCGCCAAAAACCAACCCATCAAAACATAGTTCACCAGAACTGCAGGTGCAGACCAGATGCGCACACCCACGTATAAAGCAGCCTGCTCGCGGGCACCACCCTCATCGGCCAGAAGGGAGAGCCCCGCAGGTAACAACCAGAACTGGAAAAGCAGCAGCAAGCATGAGATCACCAACGCCATCAGTACACCTTGCTGCAGGAGGCGTATCACTGATGACCAGTTAGCAGCCCCTGCGGCCTGAGAAACCGCCCCGGTTGTCCCCATCCGTAAAAAACCAAACCCCCAGAATAAAAAACTGAACAAGGTTGCTCCAAGCGTTACCCCGGCCAGATAAGATGCATCGCTCAAATGCCCGACCACCGCTGTATCCACCAACCCCAGCAGCGGTACGCTGATATTGGAGATAATGATCGGCAGGGAAAGCATAAAAATCTGTTTTGAAAGAGAGGGTGCCAGCACAGTTACTCCTGCTCTAAAGTACAAACTACAGACAAAAAAAATGCAGCACCCAAGTGCTGCATTTGTTCTGAACGAAAAACAGAATTACCCCAGGGAGGCCTGAATAATTTTGTATTTTTCCATCAGCTCATCCTTCGACTCAACGTGCTCAGGGTTCTCCGGAATACACTCTACCGGGCAAACCAGCACACACTGAGGCTCATCATAGTGACCAACGCACTCAGTACACAGGTTCGGATCAATCTCATAGATCTCATCACCCTGAGAGATTGCACCATTAGGGCATTCAGGTTCACATACATCACAGTTGATGCATTCGTCGGTAATCATCAAAGCCATAACGCTTACCTCATCAAAAAGCTAACTTGCTTAGTCGTTTTTAAAGTGTTCTTTCAGAGCCTGATCGACGGTTGGATGCACAAACTTGCTTACATCGCCGTTCAGGCAGGCAATCTCTCTCACCAGCGTAGATGAGATGTAAGAATTACGCTCTTCCGGGGTCAGGAAAATGCTCTCCACATCGGGAGACATCGCCCGGTTCAGGTTGGCAAGCTGTAACTCATACTCAAAATCGGATACTGCACGCAGGCCACGAATAATAACGCGCGCCTGTTGTTGTTCCAG
This sequence comes from Oceanospirillum sp., assembly GCA_048268485.1. GTDB lineage: Bacteria > Pseudomonadota > Gammaproteobacteria > Pseudomonadales > Halomonadaceae > Oceanospirillum. The sequence goes on along the minus strand of JBLWVL010000028.1, from coordinate 36,617 downwards.
AAATTCGGTCAACAGGCAGTCAAAACCGCAAACTTCTACGTTGCTGTACTGAGACAAAATTGACTCAGCAAGAGCAACGCGCTGCTCCAGGGGCAACAAAGGTTTTTTGCGCGGACTGGCAGCAATAGCCAGAACCACTTTGTCAAAAATCCTGCTGGCACGCTCTACCAAATCGGTATGACCGTTGGTAATAGGGTCAAACGTTCCGGGATAAACTACCGTCGTCATCGCATTTTCCTGATTATGCGCGGATTTTGGAGAGGCAGAATGGTAAACAAATTGCCTCACCGGTACAAACTTCTCTCGCTATAAGGTTATAGCTAATTCAAAGCAGCCAAAAGTACGCGGCTATAATAGCATCACACAGGGCGAGGACTTAGATAAGCGCCCCATTGTCTGATGCCAGATTATGACAGTAAAAGCACAAGGATTCCCGGTCATTTGCAAAACAGATTTTCTATCTCAGGAGTGCTATATTTAAAATGATTGTTAAAACGGCTCTGATAGCTAGCGCATTCCATGACCAAACTTGCTGCTAGCTGCTATAGAGTAACGAATAATAAGTCAGTGGCCCCACACACCCCGAGAATTGACCGTGAAAACAAAAGATAGAATCATTCAGGCTTCTTTAGAGTTGTTCAATCTCCACGGAGAACGCTCTGTGACAACCAACCATATTGCTGCCCATATTAAGATCTCTCCGGGTAACCTTTATTACCACTATCGCAACAAATCCGACATCATTGTGCGCATTTTTGATCAGTATGAAGCAGCCGTAGACGAGCTCTTTACTCTGCCGGACAACAGGGCAATCACCTTGGATGATCGCGCTCAAATCACAGAACGCCTGCTCGACCTTATCTGGAAATACCGTTTTATGCACCGGGATCTTGTAGGTATGTTGGCCAATGACACTGAACTAAAAAACCGCTATCAGGTATTTGCCACTCAGGGTATCGCCAGTACAGAGCAGGTGTACGTCAGGATGTGCGAGTCTGGTTTTATGAATATACCTGAAGACCAACTGAAGCCCCTGGCACTGAATATCTGGATTCTGGTCACCGGCTGGACGACCTATCTACGTACCGCCCTAGGCGTAGCGGAAGACAGACAAACCCGCGAGCAGCTTAATCAGGTTATCTCTCAGATGTTTTGTCTTGAGATGCCTTATCTCACTCCGGAAACAAAAGAAGAGACCCGAAAGCAGATACAGTCCTTTCATCTTCACGCCAACTGACTTCCGACTAGCGGGTTTCCTCCCGGCGATAGAGGCGACAGATTACCTGGCCTGACTTTTTCTCTTTTTCCACCAGCCAGCATGCTGGAATTTCGGTGAAGTCAAAACCTTTCTCTGCCTCCAGATAAATCAGTGCGCCATCTGCCAAACGCTGAAGCTGTTCCAGTTGCTGGCAGACCGGCGCTAATAGCCCTTTACCAAAAGGCGGATCAAGAAAGATAAGATCAAACTTTTCGTCATACGCTGTCAGCCAGGTAAGCGCTTCTCCCTGAAAAACTTCCGCACGTTCACATTTAAGTGTTTGCAGATTTTCCTTCATCTGACGTACCACTCCCGGATGGTTATCCAGAAAAACCGCATTTTTAGCGCCGCGGGACAGCGCTTCCAAACCCAACGCACCACTTCCGGCAAAAAGATCCAGAACCCTACGACCATAAAGGTCAAAACTTAACCAGTTAAACAGTGTCTCCCGCATACGGTCTCCCGTTGGCCGCAAACCCTCACCATCAGGAAAAGGCAACTTACGACCGCGCCACTCACCGGAAATAATCCGTAGCTGATTCTTACCCCCAGAGACACCTTTCACAGACTTAGGGTGACCCGCAGCTTTTTGATTGGCAGAGGGTGAGCGGGGGGCGGAGCGACGAGGTCTGGACATAGCAGTTTCCGGATACAGAAGTCATTTTAATAAAACATAGGCGGTCAAAGCGCCGTGGATTGTACCCCCCGTGGGCGACAAGTGGTAGGATAGAGCGCCATAAGAGGCAGGGGCTCACCTGCTATTTTCCGTTCTAAAGAGACAGAATTTATCCCATGTTTGGATTCTTCAAGCGTAATAAGAAGCAACCGGAAGTGCCTCTGGAACAATCTCCGGAGATCAATGCCACCGAAACTGAGGCTCATGAGGCCCCTGCGTCAGGGGAGCTCTCTTCTCAGGCAGGCAGCACTCAGGCAAAAGAAGCACCTGTTGAACAGCCGATAACAGCAGCAGACAGCACCGCAGACAAGGACTCCTCTGTTGTTACAGCGTTATCCAATGACAAGCCTTCAATTCCGGCCCTGGAGCATCCGGCAGAAGAAGAAGTCGCCCAGGAAACGCCAGCACCTTCAGATCCGGCTATCTCTGATGCAGATACCACACCCGAGCCTGTAATGGAGGCTCAGAAAACAGACGCCTCCCCTAAGAAAGAGAAAGTAGGTTTCTTCGGCCGCATAAAACAAGGGCTAGGCCGGACTCGTGCCAATCTGAGCGAAGGTCTTGCCAGTTTATTTCTGGGTAAAAAGCAGATCGATGATGACCTGCTGGAAGATATTGAAACTCAACTTCTGATCGCCGACATCGGCGTTGAAGCAACCTCAGAAATTATTGACCGTCTTACTGAACGTGTTTCACGTAAACAGCTAACCGATGCTCAGGCGCTATACGAAGCACTGCAGGAAGAACTGCGCACCATGCTGGAGCCCTCCAATAAGCCTCTGGTGATCGGTGAACAAACCACCCCATACGTTATTTTAATGGTTGGGGTTAACGGCGTGGGCAAAACCACGACGATTGGTAAGCTGGCAAAGAAATTTCAGAGCGAAGGAAAGAGCGTTATGCTGGCGGCTGGTGATACCTTCCGCGCAGCAGCTGTTGAGCAGCTACAGGTTTGGGGGGAGCGCAACAGCGTACCTGTCATCGCACAACATACCGGAGCCGACAGTGCATCTGTGATCTTTGATGCCATTCAGGCAGCTCAGGCCCGTAACGTAGATGTGTTAATTGCTGATACCGCCGGTCGCCTGCAAAATAAAAGCAACCTGATGGAAGAGCTGAAAAAAGTCACCCGTGTCATGAAGAAACTGGATGACTCTGCCCCACACGAAACCATGCTGGTGGTCGACGCAGGAACCGGGCAGAACGCCCTCTCTCAGGCCAGCCTGTTTAATGAAGCTGTGGGCTTAACCGGTATCACACTCACCAAGCTGGACGGAACTGCCAAAGGCGGTATCGTCTTTGCCCTGGCACAGCAAATGCAGATTCCAATCCGCTTTATCGGTGTCGGAGAACAGGTAGATGATCTGCGCCCGTTTGATGCCGACCAGTTTACCAAGGCCCTGTTCGATAAGAACGAAGGCTGACATGGGTGGGCTAACCGCAGCCTGACAGGGCTGTGGATAACCCTTTCGATCTAAACCGGAGACACCTCGGGCAGAGCACTTAGGCCAGGGTTTCTCCCCAAGTATTCAACGCAGGATGCCATGATCCGCTTCGATAACGTCAGTAAACGCTACGAGAACGGGCATGAAGCCCTCAGGCAACTCAATCTCACCGTCGCAGAAGGCGAAATGTGCTTTTTAACCGGGCATTCAGGGGCCGGTAAAAGCACCTTGCTGAAACTGATTATGCGGATGGAAAAAGCCTCTCAGGGCCAGGTGTTTATTAACGGCCAGAACCTCTCACGCATGGGAAATGGCCAGGTACCCTACCTTCGCCGCAATATTGGCGTTGTTTTTCAGAACCACCAGCTTCTGTTTGATCGCTCTGTCTTTGATAATGTTGCTTTACCGCTGATGATTGAAGGTACTGATCCATCAGATATTGGCCGCCGTGTTCGCGCAGCACTGGATAAAGTTGGCCTACTCAAGAAAGAGAAGCTGAACCCTATTATGCTTTCCGGGGGTGAACAACAGCGTGTCGGCATCGCCAGGGCGGTGGTTAACAAACCACCCATTCTGCTGGCGGATGAGCCTACGGGTAACCTGGACCCCCAGCTGTCCTCTGAAATTATGAATCTGTTTGAGCAATTCAACGAAGTGGGCGTAACCGTTCTTATCGCCAGCCACGACCTGAGCCTGATCGCCCGAATGGGCCACCGGGTTCTGACGTTGAGTGAAGGGCAGCTAGTGACCGATGGAGGCACGCTATGAGCCAGGTAGGCAAGCCTCATAACCGAGGCACATCCCCAAGAGGAGCAACCGGAGCAACGCCACTCAGAAACTCACGTCGTGGCGTCACATCCAAAGGACCTGTACCACCAATATCCCGTAAAGCGCCACCTAAAAGGCAGAGCTCAGAAGGCGCCAGCGAGCACAAAGTACAAAACAATCATAAGGTCAGCAGCTGGCTGCGCCACCACCGCCTGATGGCTATCGATAGTCTGTGGCGGGTTATCAGATCCCCCTTTGCCAGCCTGATGACCTGGGCTGTGCTCGCTATTGCCCTGGCGTTACCCGCCAGCCTGTACATCTTTCTTAATAATGCTCAGCTGGTCACCAGTAACTGGGATGGGGCTGCTCAGATGTCACTCTTTCTTAAGATTGATGTTGCCGAGCAGAGGGCTGAGTCCCTGGCTAAAGATCTGCGTCAGAGGGGGGATATTGCATCAGTTCAGTATATCTCCCGTGAACAGGCTCTGGGGGAGTTCAAAGAATTCTCAGGCTTTGGTGAGGCCCTGGACTACCTGGACGGCAACCCGCTGCCCAGTGTTTTGGTAGTTCGACCTGCAGCAGGACGGGTTCACGAACAAGAGCAACTACTGAACGAGTTACAGAATTTGCCAGAGGTAGACGAAGCTCAGCTCGACCTCGCCTGGGTGAAACGCCTTTACTATATTATGGAACTTGCGCAACGTGCAGTGAGCGCACTGGCTGTTTTACTCGGAATTGCCGTTTTACTCGTAGTAGGTAACACCATTCGACTGGCTATTGAAAACCGTCGCGACGAAATTGTGATTGTAAAGCTGGTCGGTGGTACGAATGCCTTTGTGCGCCGCCCTTTTCTCTACACTGGCATCTGGTACGGTCTGGGTGGAGGCATTATGGCCTGGATGATTATCAACCTTAGCCTGATCTGGCTTGCAGGGCCTGTTCGGGCCCTGGCCAGCGTTTACTCCAGCAGCTTTGAGCTGGTCGGCCTTGGCATGGCTAACTCTTTATTGTTGATTCTGTCCGGAACCGTATTGGGTTGGCTGGGTGCTTGGGTTGCGGTGGGTCGCCACCTGGGGGATATAGAACCCCGTTAAACCCAAAGGCCGATGCTCCACTATACTAGTGGATCTGCGCGAGAAGATAATCACAGCACCATCAGTGATCAATTAAATCAATGCTACCGGGAACCCAGCTGTCATTGGGTGCTTGCAAAATATACAGAAGATTTTATATTAATCCCCTGATTGAACTTTTGGCTTAACCGTAAATCATAAAGATCAGTTCTATTGATCAAGTCGGTACTCTTGTTCCAATTGGTAATAATATAACTGCTTCTTCGAGGTAATATGAATACTAGCCTGCAAACGATCGACCATCTGTCCCCTGGACAGGACCTTAACGCTTATATTCAGATTGCTAACAGCATCCCTGTTTTGTCTGTTGAGCGCGAGCAGTTACTTGCCCGTCAACTGCATGAAGAAGGTAACCTTGATGCTGCCCGTCAGCTGGTTATGTCGCATCTGCGCTTTGTGGTGCATATTGCAAAAAGTTATTCTGGATACGGCCTGCCACAAGCAGACCTGATTCAGGAAGGTAATGTCGGCCTGATGAAGGCGGTTAAGCGCTTTGACCCAAATGTTGGTGTGCGTCTTGTTTCCTTTGCTGTTCACTGGATCAAAGCCGAAATTCATGAATATGTCCTGCGCAACTGGCGCATTGTCAAAGTCGCTACGACAAAAGCTCAACGTAAACTCTTCTTCAATTTACGCAGCGCCAAAAAAGGTCTCGGCTGGCTTAACAATGCTGAAGTTGATGCCATTGCGAAAGACCTTGATGTTAAACCCCAGACCGTCCGTCAGATGGAAAGCCGACTGAGCGCCCATGATGCCGCCTTTGATGGCTATACTGACGATGATGATGATTCGTCATATCAGGCTCCGGCATACTATCTGGAAGATCACCGCTTTAACCCGGCAACTGAATTGGAAGATGCCAACTGGGCTGAAGACTCATCCTCTCGCTTACAGTTTGCCATGTCACAGCTTGATGAACGCAGTCAGGCGATTTTGCAGCAACGTTGGCTAACCGATAGCAAAGCAACGCTGCATGAACTGGCCGATGTTTATGGCGTATCTGCTGAACGTATTCGCCAGCTGGAGAAAAATGCCATGAACAAAGTACGCAAACTAATGGAGGAATCCGCAGAAGCATAACCAGCCTCGTTATGTGGGTTCACTGTCCTGAATTGAGGCTGCCCCCGGCAGCCTTAATTATTTGTAATATACTGTAGGTTCAAAATCCTTCCGCTCCTCTCATTTCCGAAACATCGCCATGCTAGCCTGACCCTGGCAAGCCTGCCAATATCCGTTACACTCAAGGTAAGTCATTCAGGCCTGTCGCGCTTCCCCGCAATATGATTTTCTTTTACCCGCTACCTGTTTAAGTGATAGGGAAAAAGGTATCTCATATTTGCCCATATAATTAGATTGAGCTAATATGCAAAAAAACATCCAAATCAGGCCCGATTTAACGGGTTTAGCCGGAGAACATCTCATGTTAAGCAAACACCTGAAAACCTGGCTGTCGATCGCCTGCCTGCTCGGAGGACTTCCATTACCGGCGTATGCACTAGAAACGATGACACTGGAACCAAAGGCCATCAGCCAGGCTATTAAACTGGACGGGGTCGTTGAAGCCGTCCGTCAAAGCACTGTTGCCGCACAGACAGCTGGCACAGTGACCGCGATTTACTACGATGTCGACGATAGCGTCAAGCCCGGCTCAGTCATTCTGGAGATCAGTGATACAGAACAACAAGCTCGCCTTGAGCAATCCCAGGCCGCAGCCCGGGCTGCTCTCGCTAACCAGCGGGATGCCGAGCAGGCATTTGAACGTATTGATGAGATCTACCAGAGAGAACTCGCGTCCAAAGCTCAGTACGACCAGGCAAAAAATCAGCTGGATGCTGCCAGTGCGACATACCGTCGTGCTCAAGGCGCATTGAAAGAAGCCCAGAAGCAGATGTCTTACACGAAAGTAATCGCACCTTATGGTGGAGTTGTCACACAACGCTTTGTCGAGATTGGGGAAGTAGTCGCTCCGGGTTCACCTCTGATGTCCGGTATTGACCTGAGCCTTATGCGCGTCAATATCGACCTGCCCCAGAGCTATGCTGCAACGGTACGCCAGCACCAGCTGGCGGAAGTCATCCTGCCCAATGATGAGGTGGTGCCTGCTAAAGACCTGACAATATTTCCTTATGCTGACGCAAAAACCCACAACTTCAGAGCTCGTGTACACCTGCCAGAACGGCAGGCAGGTCTTTACCCCGGCATGATGGTTAAGGTCTCCCTACCGATTGAAACAGGTCAGGCACTAACTATCCCTGTATCCGCACTAATTACCCGTAGCGAGCTACGCGCAGTTTATATACTGGACAACCAGGCCTTGCCCAGGCTGCGCCAGGTGCGAACCGGTTATGAAAAAAATGGTGAGATCGAGATTCTTTCAGGTCTTCAGGCCGGCGACGAAATTGCCCTTGACCCCAATGAAGCTCTAAAACGGATCAGTGCAGCGAGGGCTGAACAAGATGCATCATAATCAGACTCCCGAACAGAAGCCCTTAGGTATCTCGGGACGGACAGCAAAAGCATTCCAGAGCACCGAGATTACCCCTTTACTGGCCATTGTCGGTATGCTGCTGGGGTTGCTGGCAATTCTGATTACACCAAAAGAAGAAGAGCCTCAGATTGATGTTACTTTCGCCAACGTGTTCATCCCCTTTCCCGGCGCCTCTCCTGTGGAAGTGGAGCAACTGGTTTCTACACCTGCAGAGCAGGTGCTGAGTGAGATTGAAGGCGTTGAGCACACCATGTCCGTCTCACGAGCCGGCATGTCGGTGTTGACGGTACAGTTTGAGGTCGGCATCACCCGCCAACAGGCAATCGTACGTCTGTATAACCAGGTGTTCTCCAATATGGATTGGCTTCCACCCAATTTAGGGGTTGGACAACCATTGATCAAACCAATGGGCATCGACGATGTACCAATTATGTCCCTGACACTCTGGTCCGACGATAACCGTATCGGCAGTCATGAGCTGAAAAAGATTGCTCACAATCTGGAAGTGGAACTTAAGCGCGTTAAAGGCACTCGGGATATTTACACCTTGGGAGGGCCGGATACGACTGTCCAGGTTACGCTTGATCCCGCCCTCTTGTCGGGCTTCAACATCAGCCTGGATGACCTGCGCAACGCCCTTCAAGCAGGCAATACGACAGGCTCCGAGACGAAGATCATCAATAGCAATACAGTCATTCCGGTTCAGGCTGGAGACTTTCTCTCTTCAGTAGAGGATGTAAAACGTCTGATTGTTGGAATGAACAATGGGTCTCCTGTTTACCTCTCCGATGTGGCAGATATCACCCTCGGTGCCGATGTACCAGAGCAGAGTGTCTTTATGGGCACAGGCCCTGCCTTTGCTGGAAGCAGCAAATCCGGACTTTATCCTGCGGTCACGATAGCTATTGCCAAGCAGCCCGGACAGAACGCCATTGATATCACAGAGAGTGTTAATAAGCGGGTGGAGCAGCTCAAGAATATAGCTATCCCAGATAACGTTGAAGTAACGGTCACCCGTGACTATGGCGAAACCGCCAATAATAAATCCAACACCCTGATCTCCAAGCTAATCTTCGCCACTGGCGCGGTTGTGCTCCTGGTTTTAGCGGCTCTTGGTTTCCGTCAGGCGCTGATTGTTGGTTTGGCTATTGTGATCACTCTGATGATCACCTTATTTGCCTCCTGGGCCTATGGCTTTACGCTAAACCGGGTCTCACTATTTGCTCTGATCTTCTCTATCGGGATTCTGGTGGATGACGCCATCGTGGTCGTAGAAAATATCCACCGACACCTGAGCATGGGTGGTAAGTCGATGCGGGAAGCGATTCCGCTGGCGGTGGATGAAGTGGGTGGGCCAACAATTCTGGCCACCTTCACTGTAATCGCTGCCCTGATGCCTATGGCTTTTGTGACCGGTTTAATGGGCCCGTATATGAGCCCAATTCCGATCAATGCCAGTATGGGTATGCTGATTTCACTGGTAATCGCCTTTGTCGTAACCCCATGGTTAGCCTTCAAACTGCTCAAGCATGATGACGCCGGAGCGGGTGATGATGTGGATCACGAAACCGCTAATACCAAGATGCTGACGTTCTTCCGCAATCTGGTTGGCCCTTTCCTGCAGGGCAGGAAAGGCCGCAAAAAACGTGTAGCTCTTGGTGCCGGTATTCTCGTCCTGATGATGGCTTCTGTTGCACTGCCTGCGACCCTGGCCGTTGTGCTTAAAATGCTGCCCTTTGACAACAAGTCAGAAGTCCAGATCGTTGTGGATATGCCGGAAGGTACGCCGGTTGAGCAAACCCAGCGCGTCCTGTTAGATCTCAGCGAATATCTTCAAACCGTGCCAGAAGTAACCCACTATCAGACCTATGCGGGAACTGCTGCGCCAATCAATTTTAACGGTTTGGTGCGTCAGTATTACCTGAGAGCCGATCCGCACTCCGGTGATATTCAGGTTAACTTTGCCGATAAAGGTGACCGTGATCGTAAGAGTCATGATATTGCCCTTTCGATCCGTGAGCCCCTGCAAGAGATCGGCAAACGCTACAATGCCAACGTAAAAGTGGTTGAAGTACCACCGGGTCCACCGGTAATCGCACCGATTGTGGCTGAAGTTTATGGCCCAAGTCAGGAAGCGATGACAGAAACTGCTAAAGCACTTCGCACCCGACTGGAGCAGACCGATGGTATCGTTGATGTTGACGATATGATTGAAGCTCCGGCTAAAAAGTATCTGCTACAGGTGGACCGTCAGAAAGCATCCCTGCTGGGTGTGCCTCAGGCACGCATCGTCGCAGCCATTACAGCAGCACTGGGCGGTGAAGATATCAGCTACCTGCATGAGAACCATCAGAAGTATGCGCTGCCGATCCGCCTGGAACTTAACGAAGCCGATAAAAGCAATTTACTGCAGTTCCTGACCCTGAAAATACGCAGTATGAATGGTGAACTGGTTGCTCTGTCTGAAATGGTGAACCTGGTGGATGCCCAATGGGAGAAAACCATCTATCACAAAGACCTGCTGCCGGTAACTTTTGTCACCGCCGATATGGCCGGAAATCTGGATAGCCCTCTATATGGGATGTTCGACCTGATTGGCCAACTTGATGATGAGCCGTTGTTTAAAGATACACCGCTGGAGCAGTTCTTTATTCAACAACCTGAATGGCCTCTTGTACCGTCGGTGAAATGGGATGGCGAATGGCAGATCACATATGAAACATTTCGGGATATGGGCATCGCCTACGGCGTCGGCATGATCCTGATCTATATGCTGGTGGTTGCCCAGTTCCGATCCTACCGTGTGCCTCTGATCATCATGACGCCAATTCCACTGACTGTGATCGGTGTTATGCCGGGGCATGCTCTGCTGGGCGCTCAGTTTACGGCGACATCCATGATCGGCATGATCGCTCTGGCTGGCATCATCGTACGGAACTCAATACTGCTGGTAGACTTTATCAATCAGCAGTTAGCAGAGGGTATATCATTTGAGGACGCGGTCATTCAATCCGGTGCAGTGCGTGCCAAACCTATTATCCTGACAGCGTTAGCCGCCATGATAGGTGCGCTCTTTATTCTGGACGACCCTATCTTCAACGGCCTGGCGATTACGCTTATCTTTGGCCTGACCGTGTCAACCTTACTGACGCTCATTGTGATCCCGGTTATGTACTACGCATTTGCCCCCCAGCGCATCAAAGACCTTGACCGGACACTGAACAAAGGCTGAACAAACAGTCTTTCGCCAATCAAAAATGCCGCACTCCATTGATTGCATAGAGTGCGGCATTTATTAATTGTCTCGCTAAGAGTCGTTACCGGACTGAACCGCTACTGAGGCTGATAAACAACTACTTTATTTCTGCCATTCTCTTTCGCCATGTAAAGTGCCTGGTCTGCCTGCTCCATCAGATCCTCCAGAGTCTCATCTTTACGCATACAAATACCCATGCTCAGAGTCACTTTCAGGCTTTCCCCGGGTATAGCAATTTCAGTATCTGAGATCAGGTCACGCAGTTTATCCATGCGTGTTAAAAGATCCGAGTCACTAACCCCCTGAGTCAACAGACAAAACTCTTCTCCTCCAAGCCTTGCCATAAGAGTATTGCTCTGGCTTTCAGCTCGAATGCAGTTCGCAATGACTTTCAGCACCTCATCCCCAATGCTATGGCCGTACCGGTCATTTACCTGTTTGAAAAAATCGATATCCATCATCACAAACCCCAGATCACCTGTTTCAGAACTAGGCTGAGCGATCAACGCATCCGCAGCGGGGTAGAAATACTGACGGTTGGGCATTCCGGTCAGAAAGTCTTTATAGGCTGCATCTTTCAATTCACGCACACTCAACAGAAGATCCATCATATTATTGATGCGACTATAGAACTCTTCCACAGTGAAGCCTTTATACATAAAGTCATTGGCTCCGCATTTTAGAATCTGCGCAGGAATCTGCTGATCGGTTTGGCCAGAAATACCGATAATTGGTAGCTCTGTAGAACTATACTGTTTTCGAATAATACGAATTACATCATAGCCACTCATACCAGGTAACTGATAATCCATCATCACCATCGAAATATCGCTGCACCGGGCTAATATATCAACGGCCTGCTCTCCGGTATGCGCCACAATAACCTGATATTGCTGACGCTCCAGAAGCGCAGAAAGGTAGGCACAGTAGGTTGGTGCATCATCCACCACAAGCACCTTATGCTTGCGGTTGGAGATCAGCCTCTTGGTCAGTGAAATAATACCTTCAAGGCCATCCTGATCCTTAAAGAAATAGTCGATAACATCTCTGTCCATTACCAACTGACGTGTCTCCCTATCCAGGGAGCTGGTTAATGCTATGGCAGGGATTTTATATTTAGCGGCCAAATCAAGCATGGCGCCGGCCTTGGCATCTTCCAGCACCAGCCCACTGATTACAGCCATATATTCGCCCCGGTTTTGAGCCAGCAGTTGCTCGCCTCCGGCACAGTTTTTGACAGAATCAACCTGCAGCCCCTGAATCTGACTCATTAGAGTCTGGGCCAGCGCATCCCGAAAAAAAATAGAGTTATCAGCAATCAGCAAACGATGCTTGGTTAACATGCTCTAAACCTTACACTGTTCCTGATCAGGCACCGATCGCAATGGGAATCATCAACTCATGGGCCAGATAAGCCCACTGCTCAGGCCAGTTTTCCACAGGGGAGCGGCCAGTTCTGGCATACTGCTGAATGCGCCCTTCTACAATTGATAGAAGCAGCTGAGACGTTACAGGAACCGGCATACGGGTCTTCATCTTGTCCCGAATTTCAGCTTCACGGAGAATCTGTTTAAGCTGAGTTTCCAGTCGCTCGTAAAACTGGGAGACGCGACTGCGCAGGCGCTCATTTTCACCGACCAAAGCCTCCCCGGTCAGAATACGGCACAATCCCGGATTCCGATCAGCAAAGGCTAATACCAGCGTCAGGAGATGCTCACAGCGATAAATAGCCTGTGGTTCATCCTGCAGTATGCGATTTACCCGACTGAAGACCGTATCTTCGATAAACTCAATCAAGCCCTCAAACATCTTGGCTTTACTGGCAAAGTGGCGATACAACGCAGCTTCAGATAAGCCAACCTCTTTTGCCAGATTAGACGTTGTGATCCTGGCACCAGGGTTGTTCTCAAGCATTTGAACAAGTGCCTGTAGAATCTGTTCCCGGCGAGATGATTTGGTATGCTTCTGCTTACTATCCTGCGTCATGGCCTTTCCAGTTTTCCCAGCGTTTTTATCAATACCTTTACCGACCATCAGTCCTGATTGGTAATAAGAGTTCCTACCCCGGCATCGGTGAAGATCTCAAGCAGGGTCGCATGAGGAACCCGGCCATCAATAATATGAGAGCTTACCACGCCATTTTTCACGGCGCTCAGTGCACAACCAATTTTTGGCAACATGCCACCGTAAATGGTGCCATCTGCAATCAGCTCATCAACCTGCGTTGTGCTCAGCCCTGTCAGAATATCACCATTTTTATCCAGCAGACCGGCGATATTTGTGAGCAACATCAGCTTTTCAGCACCCAAAGCTTCAGCCACCTTGCCTGCGACCAAATCTGCGTTGATGTTATAAGAGCGACCATCGCCATCCACACCAATCGGAGCAATCACAGGTATAAAGTCCCGCTGCACCAGCATATCCACTACATCAGTCTGAACGTTGGCTACTTCACCAACATGGCCAATATCTATGATTTCAGGGGCGGTCATTTCCGGGGTTTTATGGGTAACTTTCAGCTTTTTCGCTTCAATTAAGCCGCCATCTTTACCGGTCAGCCCCACAGCTTTACCGCCCGCCTGATTGATCAGACTGACAATCTCTTTATTAACCAAACCACCAAGCACCATCTCAACCACATCCATGGTTTCTTCGTCGGTGACACGCATACCGTTAACGAAGCGGGATTCGATCTTAAGCTTCTCCAGCAGCTCGCCAATCTGAGGCCCTCCACCATGCACAACCACCGGATTGATACCCACCTCTTTCATCAGCACCATATCACGGGCAAACGAAGCCTTTAGCCCCTCGTCCGTCATGGCGTTACCACCATACTTAATCACAATGGTTTTGCCGGAAAAGCGCTGGATATAAGGTAAGGCTTCGCTAAGAACCTTAACGACCTCAATAGCATGTTCAGTCTTAGTACTGGTGTTGTCACTCATGGGAGTACCTGTAAAACCTCTTAGTTATACTCAGAAGACCCTTCTTTGACTCAAAAAAGGGTTTACCGGGGAAAACGCTGCTTTTATTAAGATAAGCGGATCGGTTATTGGCGGCCGGAATGACCAAAGCCACCGGCGCCCCGATCAGAAGCGTCAAAATTATCAACGATATTCAGTTCAGCCTGAACCACTGGCACAAGTACATATTGGGCCAAGCGCTCACCAGGTTCGAGGGTAAAGGCCGCCTGCCCACGATTCCAACAGGAGATCATCAGTTCACCCTGATAATCAGAGTCAATCAAGCCCACCAGATTACCTAAAACGATACCGTGCTTATGCCCAAGACCGGAGCGCGGCAAAATCACACCAGCAAGCCCCGGATCACCGATATGGATAGCAAGACCTGTACCGATCAGCTGAGTTTCACCGGGCTGGAGTGTTAATGGCTCATCGATGCACGCACGCAGATCCATACCCGCAGAGCCTTCAGTTGCATAGTGCGGCAGCGGCAGCTCATGTCCAATTTTAGGGTTCAGGATTTTAACGTTGAGTGTACTCATCGATAGTTCTGCTCTTTTAGAATATAAGAAATTTTTCCGGTCAGGCCGGCTGGAGCCCGCTCCATACTCTTCCCCTCCCCCTATGTACAACGACAGGAAGAAGTTAGTACCAGAAACGGTAAAAACGCATCAAAAGAAAGCATTCAGCCTTCTGAACGGCCTATTTGATGCAAACTTAGTATTATAACGATTTCAACGCCGACTGCTTGTTAAACTTACGCCTCACTGGTGTTGCTCTGATGAAAGTGACGGGCAATATAAAGGGTCAGATCCTGTGCTAAATCTTGTTTAGAGGCCTGTTCAAAGCTAAGGGACTGCAAGGTACTCTTTTCCCGCCAAAACAGCGTGACGGCATTCTGATCGCTATTAAAGCCTATATCTGCACGGGAGACATCGTTGGCAACAATCATATCCAGGTTTTTACGCACCAGCTTATCTGTTGCATAGGCTTCAACATTCTGAGTTTCTGCAGCAAAACCGACGGTGAAGGGACGCTGAACATGCTTGGCAACCGTGGCGACAATATCCGGGTTCTGCACCAGATGCAGCACCAGATCATCCTGACCCGGTTGTTTCTTCATTTTCTGGTCGGCGACATCAGAGGGCCGATAGTCAGCAACAGCAGCCGCTGCGATAAAAATATCAGTTTCTCCAATAACGGAAAGGCTGGCATCCAGCATCTGCTGTGCGCTCTGCACAGAGACCAGATTCACACCCTTCGGCGCTGCAATCTGAACAGGCCCGGCGATCAGGTTCACCTTAGCGCCGGCATTAAGTGAAGCCTGCGCCAACGCAAAGCCCATTTTACCCGAACTGTGGTTACTGATATAACGCACCGGATCTACCGCTTCCCGTGTCGGGCCTGCAGTAATCGTAACCGTTTTGCCGGCCAGTAAGCCCATAAGGTCATGCAGTGCGGTGTCAGGCCGGGAACATACCTGAGAATCAGCAAGGGTATTGTTAATCAGGGCTGCTAAGGCCTCCGGCTCCAGCATACGGCCGGGGCCAACATCACCACAGGCTTGCTCACCCTGCCCCGGCCCCAGAAGCTGATAACCATAGCCAGTCAGACGTTTCGCATTTTCCTGAGTCGCAGGATGACGCCACATCCTCTGGTTCATCGCCGGAGCCAATAAAACCTTAGCCTCAGTAGCCAAACACAAGGTTGTTAACAGGTCATTCGCCATACCGGATGCCAGACGCGCCATCACATCAGCACTGGCGGGAGCAATCACAATCAGATCAGCCCATTTTGCCAGCTCAATATGCCCCATGCCCGCCTCAGCTTCCGGATCAAGCAGATGAGTATGTACCGGGTTGCCCGACAGCGCCTGAAAGGTCAGAGGTGCTATAAAAGCCTGTGCGCCCTCGGTCATGACAACGCGAACATCTGCACCGGCCTTGATCAGCAAGCGGGTCAGCTCAGCAGATTTATACGCAGCAATACCACCACTGACACCCAGCAGAATACGAACCTTAGCCAACATAACAACCACACTCTCTGTTTATCAATCAATGCCAGGGCACCCAGGCCAGACCTGACTTCAACAACCGGGCAACTGAACCAGACTACCCCCAAAGCGCAACAAGATAGCATGCACACTATAAGTCGTCAGCTACTCCCCTGATACGAACTTGCCTTAACCGGAATTTCAGTCAAAACTAACAAGCAATGGAGTGGGTTCCGGTAACCAGGAACAGAAAAAGTCATCAGGGAGGTGACCATGAGCCTTAAGGACTGGCCTGAACAGGAAAGACCAAGAGAGAAGCTTTTGAAGCAGGGAGCTGACGCACTCAGTGATGCCGAGTTATTGGCTATATTTCTCCGCACCGGTATCCCCGGCAAAAATGCGGTGGAACTGGCCAGAGAACTACTTATCGGTTTTGATGGTCTTCGGGCTCTTCTGGAGGCTGATCTGAAAAGCTTCTGCAGTCATAACGGCCTTGGCCCAGCAAAGTTCGTTCAGCTGCAGGCTGTCCTGGAAATGAGTAAACGCCACCTGATGGCCCGACTGGAAAGCGGTGAAGCACTCACCAGCCCAGAACTTGCTGAGCACTACCTGATCACCCAGCTGCGCCATGAACCCCATGAAGTGTTTGCCTGCCTGTTTATGGATAACCAACACCAGGTGCTTGCCTTTGAGCCACTTTTTCGCGGTACCATCGACAGCGCCAGTGTTTACCCCAGAGAGGTTGTTAAACGAGCTCTCGCTCACAATGCCGCCGCAGTTATCTTTGCCCACAACCATCCATCCGGTATCGCAGAGCCCAGCCAATCCGACGAAAGAATTACCCACAAACTGACAAAAGCACTCGATTTAATTGATGTCAGAGTGCTCGATCACTTTATTATTGGTAACGGAGACACGGTTTCGCTTGCTCAACGCGGCCTGATGTAGATAATGACGCACTTCTGGTTGGTATTTCTGTGGAGAACAGAGAGAATCTGTACAAAACGGAGAAAAACAGCCGCAAAATCACATATAACTTGTCAGCTAGTGGGCTTTCTGATATAACAGTGCGCCTTTAAATTGATGGGTTGAAGCAGGGCGCCGTTTTTTCCGGCTGATTCGCTGATTCCCCCAGGTTTCTTGAATAGTTAAGACGCCTAGCTAGCGGCTGGAGGCTAGAAAATGTCCAAAGTTTGCCAGGTTACCGGGAAGCGTCCTGTAACCGGAAATAACGTATCACACGCACAAAATAAAACGCGTCGTCGTTTTACTCCTAACCTTCACACACACCGTTTTTGGGTTGAAGCCGAGAAACGTTTTGTGAAACTGCGCGTATCTGCCAAAGGCATGCGTATCATCGACAAGCAAGGTATCGAGAAGGTACTGGCTGACATTCGTGCACGCGGCGCTAAGCTGTAAGCACGGAATAAAGGAGTCTAAATCATGCGTGATAAAATCAGAATGGTATCGTCTGCTGGTACAGGTCACTTCTATACCACAGACAAAAACAAGCGTACTACGCCAGACAAACTGGAAATGAAGAAATTCGATCCTGTTGTTCGTAAGCACGTTATGTACAAAGAAGCTAAAATCAAATAAGATTTTTTCTTCTGAAAAAGCCCGGCTTGCCCGGGTTTTTTTATGTCCGCATAATAGCCAACTATCTGACTGGGTTATTATCCTCCCTAACAGGAGCGCGCCATGAAGAGTCTGCCATGCCAGAATTACCAGAAGTAGAAACCACCCGAAAAGGCGTCAGTCCCTACTGCCTGAAGCAAAGAGTAAAACAGCTTATTGTTCGGCAACCCTCCTTACGCTGGCCCATTCCCGATGACCTTAGCCAACAGATCCACGGCGAACAGATAAACAGTGTTGAGCGCAGGGGCAAGTATCTGCTATTCCGCTTTGATCATGGCTCCCTGATAATGCACTTAGGTATGTCCGGTAGCCTCAGGGTTTTGCTGGCCAATACATCTGGCGAACCGGCCAACAAGCATGATCATGTCGATATCATCATGGAAAGCGGCGACATTCTTCGCTATCACGACCCCAGGCGCTTTGGTGCCATACTCTGGACTGATCAACCGGTTGAAGAACATAAGCTGATCGCTCATCTGGGGCCTGAGCCCCTGTCAGATTTGTTTAATGCTGATTACCTGGCGCAACGTTGCGCCAAACGTAAAACCGCCATCAAAAGCCTGATCATGGACAGTAAAGTAGTCGTGGGTGTCGGTAATATCTACGCCAATGAAGCCCTGTTTCTCTCCGGTATTCACCCTCAGCAGGCGGCTGGCGGTCTGAAACCGGATCAACTGGCACAGCTAACCGATAACATCAGAAAGGTACTGCAACGCTCAATTGAGCAGGGCGGCACCACCCTGAAAGATTTTGTTGGTGGCGATGGCAAACCCGGCTATTTTGCCCAACAGCTGAACGTCTATGGGCGCGCAGGGTCAGATTGCCTGCACTGTAAAACCGAACTTAAAGAGATTCGCCAGAATAACCGGAGCAGTGTCTTCTGCCCCCAGTGCCAGCCCTTATAGAGTGCCAACACTTCAGGCCTGACATTCCGGCATCTGCCTAACAACCATTGAGAAAGGATTAACCATGTACGCTGCGTTTAAGCATATCCACCTGTTAACCGTTGCCCTGAGTCTGGGATTGTTTGCACTTCGCAGTGTCTGGATGCTGCTGGACTCTGATCAGCTGAAAAAGCGCTGGGTGAAGATTCTCCCGCACGTAGTCGATACTCTGCTACTGATCAGCGCCATCGGTCTGATGTTTCAGGTTCAGCAATACCCAATTACACACGGTTGGTTAACCGCCAAGGTACTGGGTCTGATAGCTTATATTGTGCTGGGCACTCTTGCTTTGAAACGAGGAAAAACCAAAGGAATCCGCCTGATCGCTCTGATCGCAGCCTTCGGTGTCATCGCTTATATTATAGGTGTAGCCATTCGCCATAATGCACTTTCCTGGCTGGCCTGATTTCAGGTCACCGGATTACGTTGATGATATAAAGCAAAAGGAATTCCGAACATGCGTATTGCTGTTTTCAGTGCTCAACCTTACGACAAACAGTTTCTGGAACAGGAAAATAGCCAGCATGGTTATGAGCTGAGCTATTTCGATCAACAACTCAATGAGGCAAATGCCGAACTGTGCAAAGGGTTTGATGCGGTTTGCGCCTTCGTCAATGATGATCTGAGCGCCCCGGTACTGAACCGGTTAAAGGCGCACAGAGTTCAGTTTATCGCCATGCGCTGTGCCGGTTTTAACAATGTTGACCTGGTTGCAGCCAAGTCTCTGGAACTACCCGTAGTACGGGTTCCTGCCTATTCACCGGAGGCGGTAGCCGAGCACACCCTGGCACTGATTCTGACTCTGAACCGAAAAACCCACCGTGCCTACAACCGGGTTCGGGAGAGCAACTTTACCCTGAACGGTCTGCTGGGTTTTAATCTGCACGGCAAAACGGTCGGCCTGATCGGTACCGGTCAGATCGGGCTGGCAACCGCAAGAATCCTCAACGGCTTTGGCTGTAAGCTGATCGCCTACGACCCCTACCCTAACCCGGAGTATGTCAGCCTTGGAGGTCACTACGTTGAGCTGGAACAGCTTTACAGTCGCTCCGACATTATCACGCTACACTGCCCGTTAAATGAAGGCAGTTATCACCTGATTGACGAGACATCCATCAGCCTGATGAAAGAAGGCGTCATGATTATAAACACCAGTCGGGGCGGACTGGTGGATACCAAAGCTCTGATCGCCGGCCTGAAAAACCGCAAGATTCAGGCTCTGGGGCTGGATGTTTACGAGCAGGAGAGCCAGCTCTTCTTCCATGACCACTCCGGTAAAATCATAGATGATGAGTTATTTGAGCGTTTACAGAGCTTCCCCAACGTACTGATCACAGGTCATCAGGGATTTTTCACTGAAGAGGCACTGACTCAAATCGCGGCCATAACACTTAATAACCTGGCCTGCCTGGCGGGTGATCAGCCCTGTGAAAACGAACTGACCCACGCCATCAGCTAATGCGTCCAGATCAGACAACACGCGCCTCGCTATGACAAATACGCCCTGCTATGAAAACAGCGGGGCCAGGCTACCCGGCAGCAACTGCAGAACAACAGGCAAGGTTACCATTGCCAGCAGTGTCTGCGCAGTGGTGATTGCAGCCATCAAAGGGGCATGTCCCCCCAACTGACGCGCCAGGATATATGATGATGTTGCCGTTGGCATAGCCGCAAACAGCAGCAACACCCCAATCTCCAGCTCACTCAGCCCCACCAGATAGCCAATAACTGTCGCCACCAAAGGCATGATAAAAAGCTTAATCAGACTGGATGAGATCAGCGGCCAGGAGGCTTCTCTGATAGACCTGAGATTCAGGGCAAAACCTACGGCTAAAAGCCCCAAAGGTAAGGCTGCATTACTGATAATGTTAAAAGCAGCAGCACTCCAGCCCGGTAAACCAATACCTGTAATATTAAGCCCGATACCGACCACACAGCCTACAATCAGCGGATTCTTTGCAATCGCTTTCAACGTTGCACCCAGGCCACTGCCACTTTGCCCGACATAGAGCGTAAAGATAAACACGCAGAAAACATTGATTAGGGGAATCATAATGGCCATAGCCACAGCTGCGATGGTAAGACCAGCCTCACCATACAGCGCTTCAGCAGCAGCCAGCACAACGTAGGTGTTAAAGCGCAGCCCGCCCTGGTAAATCGAAGTAAAAACAGGGCCCGACCAGGTTAGCAAGGGTTTTAATACCACCACTAAAGCTGTCATCGCAAATAGCAGTAATATAATCGCCAGCGCAACCTTATCCACCGCAACCTGATCAATACGGGCATTCGCCATCTTACTTATCAGCATCACCGGGAAAAGGAAAAAATAGGTAAAGCGTTCAACCAGTGGCCAGAAATCACCACCGGGAAAACGAAAAATATTCAGCAATGTTCCGGCCATAATCACCATAAACACTGGAACCAACGCATCAATAATCAGCATAACACCCTCTTTTCAAAAAACAGTATCAACACGTCTGCGACACAGAACGGCATCAGAACTACGGCACTGGCGCAGTCTACCCAAGGGTGTGAACAAGGCCAAGCAGGCAATACTCACCCTAGGGTCTGACAACGCCAAACATAAACCCGGTTCTTTTTTGATACGGCGCAACACGCGGACAATTTTCATCCGGAAATAAAAATATGCGGCAATTAGTCACACGGTTTTTATATCGGTTTTCGTTAGACTTCACTCACTTAAATGGAGTATGCCGTGACGGCATGTACTCTGCGGGAACAGGCAAAAAACTAATTTATGTCGACCAAACAACTTAAGCTTCTCTGGACACTAACCATAGCGGCCTTACTGGTGATGCTGCTCTATCTGGCCAACCACCTGAGCGCCCTGATGGATATTGATGAGAGCAAAATGCCAGGCTGCACAATGAATCAAGGGAGCTGCACAGTAACCCTGAGCAGCGGTGATTCCGTTCGCCTTTCGGTCTCACCCTGGCCTGTATTAGCCCTGAAGCCTGTCGAGTTCAGCATTATGGCAGACAACGTGCGCCTGACTTCCGCAAAACTGGCGCTGACCGGCCGTACTATGTATATGGGCATCCATCAATACACATTGCGCCCATTCTCCGATAGCAATGTACTGGCTGTAAATGGCACCATCAGCGTCTGTACCGAGAAGGTGATGCCTTGGCGAGGGCGGGTGGAACTGGAAACTGACCGGGGCACAGAACACATTTGGTTCGACTTTGATGTGCTGCAGATGTGAATTGTCTGTCTGGAGCAACTTTTCTCTGCTGCAAGACTCTTTATAAAAAGCGATCTGTAAAACAAATCACTATTAAGAGCCAGAGATCCTTTTCATGTAGGATACCCGATGAATCAGGCCCTATCTCTTAGCGATGGAACAAACGTATGCTCAACAGTTTTAAGAAACACTTTTTCAAAGCCTTCCTGATGTTACTGCCTGTAGTGGCTTTAATTGCCGGCATGGAAACGTATCAGAAGTACCAGATGAAAACCTCAGCCAAAGTCATGCAGATTGGTAGTGATTTTACGCTACAGTCTGCTGATGGCCCATTCACGTTAAGCGATTATCCTGACAAGCTGAATGTGATTTACTTCGGTTATACCCAATGCCCGGATATCTGCCCGACGTCTCTGTCCGTTATGGCTCATGCTTTCAAGCAACTGCCGCAGGAGCAGTTAACCCGACTACAGGGTATTCTGATCAGCGTTGACCCTGAACGCGACTCCCTGCAGCACCTGAAAAGCTACACCCAGTTTTTTCACTCTCAGATTATTGGTTTGACAGACAGTCCGGAGAAGATCCTGGCCCTGTCAAAGAAATATGGTGCTTTTTATCAGAAAGCTCAGATCGACAATAGCGCCATGGGCTACACCATTGATCACACGTCTATGTTTTACCTGACCAATGACAAAGGCGAAGTGTTGGAAACTGTAAACCATTCTGCTTCGCCGGATGCACTGCTCGATGCTATAAAACGTCAACTGCTCTGATCCGGCTAAAAGACTTCTGAAATCGTTGTGAATAAAAAGGAAAAATTATGAAAAAATGGCTTACCGCTCTGGTCTTCGCCCTGATCACACCTATGGCAATGGCTGCCAGTACGGTTGATGTAAAGAATCCCTACGCACGCGCGGTTCCTCCCGGACAGTCTAATTCTGCTATCTTTATGATGCTGGAAAACAAGTCCGCAAAAGAGGTTCGCCTGATCCGCGCTCAAAGCAGCATTGCCGATGCCGTAGAGCTACACACTCATACGATGGATCAGGGGGTGATGAAAATGCGCCAGGTTTCTGAAATTGCTATCCCTGGTAATGGAATGACCCATCTTAAACCCGGTGGTTACCACATCATGCTGATTGGCCTGAAACAAAACCTGTTTGAAGGTCAGAAAGTGTCCGTAAAGCTCTACTTCAGCAACGGCAGTATGTCTGTAGTAAGCTTGCCAGTTAAGAAAGTTATGGTAGGCATGAAAAAGCACGCCCACTGATCGGCATACCCTCTCTCTACGCGACAATAAAAAAGCGGTTCAGGGCTAACCCTGAACCGCTTTTTTAAGCTCAACAGTCCGCGAAACTAAACTGCGTCTGTACCACTCTCACCAGTACGGATACGAATCACCTGCTCCAGAGCAGAGACAAAGATCTTACCATCGCCAATCTTGCCAGTGTTTGCCACCTTGGTGATTGCCTCAATTACCTGATCAACCACATCATCACCAACAGCGATCTCAACTTTTACTTTTGGCAGAAAATCCACAACATACTCTGCACCACGGTACAGCTCAGTATGACCTTTCTGTCGGCCAAAGCCTTTTACTTCTGTCACGGTAATACCCTGAACACCGATCTCTGAAAGAGACTCACGCACGTCGTCCAGCTTGAACGGCTTAATAATCGCAGTAACCAGTTTCATTGTTGTACTCCTGTGAAAACGGTCCCGGCCTCGTGAGCCGGTAAGAATTAGTGAACAGGTCTGGTGTGCATCCCCTGTCTAAACTGCCAATAGCATACTGCTATTGTCGACATTAAAAAAGGGTGCCCGTAGGCACCCTGAAGCTTTTTTGAGGTTAAAACCTCTTTATATTTTTCTTAATCTTTTATCGCTTTCTATATCAAACTCTTATTTTTATTTGCTTAGTGCCCGGTTATTTAACCTATGTATCTTCTGAGCACCTAACCTTTAAAACCCTTAGCCTTTAGTGAATTCAGGGTAAGCTTCCAGGCCACACTCTGCGATATCAACACCCTCGTACTCTTCTTCTTCAGAGACACGAATACCGATAACTGCTTTCAGAATACTCCACACGATCAGGCTTGCTACAAATACCCAGCCGAAGATAGAGATAATGCCCAGCAGCTGTGCAGAGAAGGTTGCATCAGCGTTGCTCAGAGGTACAGCCAGCAGCCCCCAGATACCCACAACACCGTGTACAGAGATAGCACCTACAGGATCATCGATGCGCAGCTTATCCAGCATAATGATAGAGAAGACAACCAGTACACCACCTACCGCACCAATCAGGGTAGACGCTAAAGCTGTTGGAGCCAGAGGCTCAGCAGTAATTGCAACCAGACCAGCCAGAGCACCATTCAGCACCATGGTCAGATCCGCTTTACGGAACCATAGGCGAGCCAGAATCAGAGCGGCAATCGCACCGCCTGCTGCCGCTGCGTTAGTGTTAACAAATACCTGTGCAACAGCATTTGCTTCACCCACATCAGACAGTTTCAGTTCAGAACCACCGTTGAAGCCGAACCAGCCCATCCAAAGGATGAAAGTACCTAAAGTTGCCAGAGGCATGTTGCTGCCAGGGATCGCATTGATCTGACCGTTTGCACCGTATTTACCTTTACGGGCACCCAGTAACAGAACGCCTGCCAGTGCAGCTGCAGCACCCGCCATGTGAACAATACCGGAGCCAGCAAAGTCAGAGAAACCTGCTTCGCTCAGGAAGCCACCGCCCCAGGTCCAGTAACCGGACGTTGGGTAGATAAAGCCTGTCATAACCACTGCAAAAGCCAGGAAAGCCCACAGTTTCATACGCTCAGCAACCGCACCAGAGACAATAGACATAGCTGTCGCTACGAAAACTACCTGGAAGAAGAAATCAGAACGTGCAGAGTAATAAGTATCACCACCGCTTGCTAAAACCGCTTCCGTTGCATTCTCTTCACCAATCAGGAAACCCAGATTTGGCAAAATACCGCCCGCATCACCGCTATACATAATGAAGTAACCGCAAAGCAGATACATGGTACAGGCGATCGCATACAGAGCGATGTTCTTAGTTAGAATTTCAGTGGTATTTTTGGCACGAACCAGACCGGCTTCCAGCATGGCAAAACCCGCCGCCATCCACATAACCAGTGCACCACAGATCAGAAAATAAAAAGTATCAATTGCATACTTTACTTGTACTAAATCTTCCATTGGGAAGGCCCTCCGAAGGCTAAATTCAGTTTTAAGCTAATGTGTCGCTTAGATTGCGTCAGTACCGCGTTCTCCGGTACGGATACGCACAATTTCTTCCAGAGCAGTGATAAAGATTTTGCCATCACCGATCTTGCCTGTATTTGCAGCGTTAGTAACCGCTTCGACCACCTGATCAACCTGATCTCCCGAAACCGCAACTTCCAGTTTCACTTTCGGCAGGAAGTCCACTACGTACTCCGCACCCCGATAAAGCTCAGTGTGGCCTTTCTGGCGGCCAAACCCCTTAACTTCAGTGACCGTTATCCCTTGAATACCGATATCGGATAAGGCTTCGCGTACATCATCCAGTTTGAACGGCTTAATGACTGCAGTGACCAGTTTCATTGGTTTACCCCTACGGCACGTTTCACGTGCTTATCAGATTGAATTACTATTCCAGTAATTTTAGTTTTAAGCGTGGCTTCTCTCGGTGCACCGCTTGCTCAATGCACTATCGCCAACATACCCGGGGTTCTGCACAGGATGTGCCAAAAAGAAAAAACCTATGTTTTTCATGTAACTAGAAGTAAAAAGAACCTGTAGGTACTCATGGAATGCACCAAAACAGAAAAAACATTGCACCGACAAAATTCTAAACAAAGCCCGGGCGCACCTTTTTAGTGCACAAGTAGCGCACCACAAAGCAACATAACAGGGCAAAACCGAAAAACAGTAAAAGTGCGTTAAGTGGTACACTCTCTAATCCGTTTTAGATAAGTCTCTATACCGAAAACCAATGAAATAACACTACGATTGAGCACCCAAGATGTTAAAACCTGAAGTAATTTCTGAGTTCACCCGCCAGATGAGCGAAAAACTCTCCGGAGCAGGCATGACTGGTAACACTGAACTGAAACGCCAAATGCAGTCGGTAGCCGAGAATGTTTTTGCTAAACTAAATCTGGTAACACGTGAAGAGTTTGATATTCAAAGCGAGATTTTGCTACGCACCCGAGCGAAAGCAGACGCACTCGAGGCACAAGTTACTCAATTGGAAGCTGTTGTCGCAGAACTGGCAGCAAAAGAACAGCAGAAATAAATACTGCTGTTCAGCCGAACGGGACGGCAACTTCTTTAACGGACGATAAAGAAGCGGGGCACTCTATGGCCCTCTCAATGCATAAGGAATCGCACCATGACACTTGCGGTCATCTACAGTCGTGCTTCTGTGGGTATTGATGCCCCGGAAGTGCGCATCGAAGTACACCTCACCAACGGCCTGCCCGGGCTGGCTATTGTTGGCATGCCTGAAACTGCCGTCAGAGAGAGCAAGGATCGCGTCCGAAGTGCTCTGATCAATGCAGGCTTTGAATACCCCCAGCGACGTATCACCGTTAACCTGGCTCCCGCAGATCTGCCCAAAGAAGGGGGGCGCTACGACCTTGCGATTGCCCTCGGGGTGCTTGCAGCCTCTAATCAGATACCGGCAGAGCACCTGACCCAATTCGAATGTTATGGTGAACTCTCCCTATCCGCTGAACTACGCCCGGTATCCGGCATTCTTCCTGCGGCCTTAGCCTGTGCCCAGGCTGGACGCACCATGTTGGTTCCCTCAGGGAATGGTGATGAAGCCTCTCTGCCAGAAGCCAACAAAGTAATGACCGCCCCTCACCTACTGGCAGTAACCGCCATGCTCCACGGCCAGGAACAACTTCCCCTGCATCAGTTGGAAAGCGAGAAACGGCACACCCTGTTTCGTGATCAGCCGGACCTGGCGGATGTAAAAGGCCAGTTTCAGGCTCGCCGTGCTCTTGAGATCGCCGCAGCGGGTAACCACCACCTTCTGTTAGTCGGGCCTCCGGGAACAGGCAAAACGCTCCTCGCCAGCCGGCTGGGAGGTATTCTGCCCAAAATGAGTGAACAGGATGCACTGGAAGTCATGGCACTGGCTTCCGTATCCGGCCGCTTCTCCATGGATGAATGGGGGCAGAGACCTTTCCGGAGCCCTCACCACACGGCCTCCGGCGTTGCACTCGTTGGCGGTGGCTCCCGCCCTAAACCCGGAGAAATCAGCCTGGCTCATAACGGTATTTTATTTCTGGATGAATTACCGGAATATGATCGGCGGGTGCTCGAAGTATTACGGGAACCACTGGAATCCGGTGAAATCCATATCTCACGGGCAACCCAACAGGTACGCTACCCTTCCCGATTTCAGCTCGTTGCAGCAATGAACCCGTGTCCCTGTGGTTACTTTGGCGATAACCTGCGTACTTGTCGATGTACAGCCAAACAAGTCAGAAACTACCAAAGCCGGCTATCCGGCCCATTGTTAGACCGTATCGATCTGCAGGTCGCTGTTACCAGCCTCCCCCCGGAACAGCTGGCCAATGTCAGTCCCGGTGAAAGCAGTCAACAGGTTCAGGCCAGGGTAACGGAAGCTCATCAGCGCCAGCTGGATCGTTCAGGTAAAAGTAACGCACAACTTACCGGCCGTGAACTGGATAACCAGATTAGCTTGCGGGATGATGCCAGCCAACTACTGCAGCAGGCGATGGAACAACTGGGTTTATCTCCCCGGAGTTATCATCGTATCCTGAAGGTTGCGCGTACTATTGCCGATCTGGCAGGTGAAGAAGATGTTGGTGTACCTGCCGTTTCTGAAGCTCTGGGGTTAAGGCAGCTGGACAGGTATCTGCAACAGCTCACGCACTAGCTTCCAAAGCCCAGGGAAAACTCTTCAGCTGCTGGGGTAGGATTTTTTGTATAAGCAGTATGATCTTCACAAAGTTCACACTGCTTTTTTAACATGCACTGGTACAATCCCTGTCTCAAAGATTTCAGTCCGTTTATATCAGCTTGACCGGAACCCAATATGCTCTCTCGTCTGAATGATCGCCAACGTGAAGCCGTGGAATATATCGGCGGCCCGCTCTTGGTACTAGCCGGTGCCGGCAGTGGTAAAACCAGTGTCATCACGACCAAGATCGCCTATCTGATCAAAGAGAAAGGCATCAAAGCCAATAAGATCGCCGCCGTTACTTTTACCAACAAAGCCGCCCGCGAAATGAAAGAGCGTGTCGGTAAACTGGTGCAGGGCAAAGAAGCTCGCGGGTTGACGGTTTCCACCTTCCATAATCTGGGCCTGACCATTATCCGCCGCGAGCATAAAACCCTGGGCTATAAAGCCGGGTTCTCTCTGTTTGATGACCAGGATACCAAGTCGCTGATTAAAGATTTGATGCACAAAGACTTCCAGACCGATGCTGAAATTATCGGTTTGGTACAACACATGATCTCTAACTGGAAGAATGACCTGATCGAGCCGGAACAGGCGATGGGTCTGGCCAACGACGACCGGGAAACACTAGCTGCGGCTGTCTATCGTGAATATGATCGCCACCTGCAGGCCTACAACGCAGTCGATTTTGACGACCTGATCCGTCTTCCGGTTCGCCTGTTCCGAGATTACCCCGAGGTGCTGGATCGCTGGCAGAACAAGATGCATTACATGCTGGTGGATGAGTATCAGGACACCAATGTCAGTCAGTATTTGCTGGTAAAACTACTGATCGGCTATCGCGGCGCATTAACCGTGGTAGGTGACGATGACCAGTCGATTTACGCCTGGCGAGGGGCCCGGCCTGAAAACCTGATTAAGCTGGGTGAAGACTTTAAAAGTCTTAAAATCGTCAAACTAGAGCAAAATTATCGGTCAACATCGCTGATTTTGCGTTGTGCAAACACCCTGATTGCCAACAACCCCCACGTTTATGAGAAAACCCTGTGGAGCAATATGGGCTCCGGCTCTCCGATTCGGGTCATCAGCTGTCGTAACGAAGATGCAGAAGCCGAGCGCGTGGTCACCGAGATTCTGACTCACCGCATCAAAAACGATGGTCACTATAAAGATTTTGCCATTCTCTATCGTGGTAACCATCAGGCCCGTCTGTTAGAGATTAAGCTGCAGGCATATCAGGTGCCCTACAAAATCAGCGGTGGTACATCTTTCTTCTCCCGCCATGAGATCAAAGACATCATGGGTTACCTGCGTTTGTTGGTAAACCCGGAGGACGATAACGCTTTCCTACGGGTCATCAATATGCCCC
Organism: Oceanospirillum sp.; assembly: GCA_048268485.1. Classification (GTDB taxonomy): domain Bacteria; phylum Pseudomonadota; class Gammaproteobacteria; order Pseudomonadales; family Halomonadaceae; genus Oceanospirillum. The sequence goes on along the minus strand of JBLWVL010000028.1, from coordinate 7,546 downwards.
GCCGGGAAATCGGCCCATCCACACTGGAGCGCCTTGGCACCTACGCCAACAGTCGTCATATCAGCCTGTTTAACGCCTGTGATGAAATTGGCCTGGAGCAATATCTGTCCGGCAAAGCACTGGAGAAACTGGGTCGGTTCAACCACTGGCTACAGCAAACCATCAAACGCTGTGCCCAGGATGACCCTATCGCTGCCATCCGCCAAATGATTCAGGACATCGACTACGAAGCCTGGCTACACCAGAACTCCAGCTCACCTCAGGTCGCCGAGCGTCGTATGGCAAACGTCTGGATTCTGGTGGACTCCCTCCGCGACACCCTCATAAGAATGCAGGAAGAGGACGAAGAGGCCACCATCGAAGACGCTATCTCCCGGCTGGTACTTCGGGACATGCTGGAGCAACAAGAGAAAGAAGATGACTCCGATCGGGTTCAACTTATGACCCTGCACTCCGCCAAAGGACTGGAATATCCGCACGTCTATATTATCGGCATGGAAGAAGACCTGTTACCACACCGCAACAGCATTGACGAAGGCAATATCGAAGAAGAGCGCCGTCTCGCCTATGTGGGAATCACCCGGGCACGGGAAACTCTGACCCTGAGCTTTGCCAGTCAGCGCAAACAGTTTGGCGAAATGCTCAACTGCACTCCCAGCCGCTTTCTGGAAGAGCTACCGGCAGGCGACCTAGCCTGGGAAGGTAAAGAAAATGCCCCTGACGAAGCCAAGCGGGCAAGAGGACACGCCGCTCTGGACGCCTTAAAGAAACGCTTAGGAAGTTAGTCCGGTAACTTTTATTCAGGCTATGAATCACGATAACCGCTAAAAAAAGATACAGGACAGGATAAAGACATAAAAAAAACGGCGCTGCTTTCAGGTTAAGCAGCGCCGTTTTTTAGTAGCTAACAGACTGTAAGGGAAAACTTACTTACTGCTTTCTACAATGTAGTCAACGATAGCTTTCACTTCGTCGTCGCTCAAAGTCGGGTTACCGCCTTTAGCAGGCATCGCATTGAAACCATTCAGAGCATGGCTATACAAAGTATCCATGCCTTTGCTGATGCGAGGAGCCCACGCACCGGCATCACCTTTCTTCGGAGCACCTGCTGCGCCAGTGTTGTGGCACGCAGAACATACAGTGCCATACAGATCTTCAGGAGATTTACCACCACCTGCCGCCGGAGCAGGAGCTGCACCGCCACAATCCTGACCCTGCAGGCAAACGTCACCTACCGGTGCCAGGCGCTCTGCAATCGCTTCTTTAGACATTGCTGCCGCTTGTACTGATGTGCTCAGAACCGCGCCAGCCAGCACGCCCATAACACCCGCGATAATTCCGCTGCGTTTCACTCTCACCACCTCTAATCACTGGTCCGTCAAAAAACAAGATTTGCTTTTTTTTCGGTGTGTATTCTATTAACCCTAAAAAACGGAAGTATAGCGGCAATTAGTCTTAGCGGAAATAGCCAACAAGGCGTATAGCCCGCTAAGCATCAGCTAATCCAGAGGAAAACCCACCCCTGAAAAGCACCAGCTCCTAAGCCAGCCCCAACCGTTACCCGTTTAGATCTTGATTTTAAAGCGCTTTCAGTAAAACTGTTTTGATCTCACAGGGGGTTCGCGGTAGACATCGGATCAATAACTCCATAAAATACCCCGCACTGCCCGCTCGTAGCTCAGCTGGATAGAGTACCGCCCTCCGAAGGCGGTGGTCGCGCGTTCGAATCGCGCCGAGCGGGCCATTTTCTCTTCTGTCACCTTATATTTTCTTCCTTATCTGCGCCATACTCTCACAGCTCCCCCCCGATCAGGTCTAAGCCACGCCAAAGAAGTAAAGTAAACACCACGATGGAGTTTGCGTTAAACCCGGCAAGGTTTTACATTAGCTATAAAGCGCCAGACGCAAACAGGGCATAAGAATGACATCATCCATTGATATTTTTGCAGGCAAACTTCTCATTGTTGATGATGAGCCGGTTAACGTAAAACTACTTGAGAGAACGCTGGCCAAGGCGGGATACCGGGAAATTGAGTCCACTATGGACCCTCGTGAAGTTTGTGATCTTTTTGCAGCACGGGATTTTGACTTGATTCTGCTTGATCTTAATATGCCCCATATGGATGGATTTGCTGTTCTGGAGGCGCTCAAAGCACGCTTTGAAACTCCGCCATCTGTCCTGGTTTTAACCGCTCAGTCTGCCCAGGAGTTTCGTACTCAAGCGCTGGAAGTCGGTGCTCAGGATTACGTTACCAAACCCTTTGAGCGCAATGAACTGCTTCACCGGGTAAAAAACCTTTTGAGTACCAAGCTGTACCGCCAGGGCTTAGAGCGCCTGAATGAATCTCTGGAAGAGAAGGTTGCTGAACGTACCCAACAACTGAATGAAACCCGTCTGCAAGTGGTCCGCCGCCTTGGTCGTGCTGCCGAGTACCGCGATAATGAAACCGGCCTGCATATTGTCCGTATGAGTAAAATCTCCCGCTTACTGGGTGAAGTAATGGGTATGGATGCTTACCAGTGCGATCTGTTGTTAAACGCCAGCCCAATGCACGATATCGGCAAGATCGGCATTCCTGATAATATCCTGCTCAAACCCGGCAAGTTTGAACCTGAAGAGTGGGAAATCATGAAACAACATGCTCAGATGGGTGCTGATATTCTGGAGGGTGAAGACTCTGACCTGCTGACGATGGCACGGGATATTGCCCTGACCCACCATGAAAAATGGGATGGTACTGGCTACCCGAATGGCCTGAAAGGCGAAGAGATTCCTCTGGTCGGCCGCATCTGTGCCATCGCTGATGTGTTTGATGCGTTAACGTCTGAACGTCCCTACAAAAAAGCCTGGTCTGTAGAAGATGCCCTGGCGCTCATTCAGGAAAACAGAGGGACTCACTTTGAGCCCTGCCTGGTGGATGCCTTTATGGCCAACCTGGATGCGATCCTGGCTATTCGCAACAATCATCAGGAGCCAGGCCAAGCACACCATGGTTAATCCTTCGAAGCAGCAGATACCTCCAAAGCTAGTTCGCTGACGGCGTGTCCCTGTGGATAACTCTGTGGTTAAGGGGGTTATTTCGGTGGATAAAAGCTGTCAATAGACTGTTTATACCTTTGTATTCTTTAGGCAGCCTGCCAAAATAAGCCCTTCATCCCTTTTATTCTCATTCGACAAGCCGGTCTATATAGGCAAAAGGCGCAATAGGAATCCTCTCAGGGATTCGTTATGGTAGCGACAAATTTCCTCTATGCAGGTTTAGACCGATGGCTAGGCACAACTCGTCACATTTCGTCCATTTACTCAGTGTTCTGGCTTGCAGCCTGATCCTTAGCGCCTGCACGTCAAACCAACCCGATAGTAATTACAACCGACTCCCTTATCTGGCAAGCCTTAATCATGCATCAGCCACAGTATCCGGTTTTTCCTCCGGTGGTTACATGGCGAATCAGCTGCATCTGGCATATCCGGAAAAAATAGAAGGCGCTGCCATTTTCTCTGCAGGCCCCTGGGGATGTGCTATTAAAGGCTTAAGCCATGCCATGATGTCCTGCATGAAAACCACCCTGCCCATGATCAGCCAGCAGGAACGCATGACAATGCTACAGAAAGCCAGTCGCAGCGGTACTATTGGTGATCCGGCTCTACTGGTGGATGACCCTGTTTATATCTTTATGGGTCAGAGTGACAATGTTGTCGCCCCGGCGGTTACTGAAAGCCTGATAACGTTTTACCAGAGGCTGGTGGCCAGTTATAACCTGAGGGTTACAGCGCTACCGGAAGCAGGTCACGGCTTTCCAACACGACAAACCGATGCAAAATGTGGCTCGCCATCAGACCGTCACCTGCAGAACTGTCATTTTGATGGTGCAGGCGAAGCCTTCTCTACCTTGTACGGCCAGTTAGAGCCTGCAGCCGAAACACACCTGAAAAGTGATCTGGTAGAGTTTGGGCAACTGGAGTTTTTTGATGGCAAAGGCATGCTGGATAGGGGATATCTCTATATTCCTGAAGCCTGCCGTGATGATAATAATAGATGCCAGCTACATATCGCGCTACACGGTTGTGATCAGAGCGCAGAAGTTGCCGAAGACCACTTTATCCGGAACAGTGGTTTTAACCGCTGGGCAGAAACCAATAATATCGTGGTGCTTTATCCACAGACAAAAAAAAGCCTGCCTAATCCAAAAGGCTGCTGGGATTGGTGGGGTTACGAATCAGAGCCGTTTTTTTCCCGTAAGAATCAGCAAGTTTCCGCGATTATCGGCATGGTGGACCGCTTAACCGGTCAAGCAGAATAGCGTCTGAAAGCCGTCAGGCCGGTCAGAAGAAACCTGACTAGCCTGACATATACCAGCGGCTATCCCAGAACTTTTTTCATGAAAGGTGGCAGAGTCAACGCTCCCCGGTGCATATCTACAGTGTAATAGTCGGTATCGAAACCTTTCGCTGCAGAATCAGCTTCGCGGAAAGACTTAACATCCGTACCTTTACCTGCAAGCGTGCAGCTCCACCAACCTGACGGATAAACCGGCTGAGGAAATGGCAAAGTTGCAGTGGTATTAAAACCGGCTGCCTGCATATCCACATGCAGATCTTTGATAATACTGTCGGTATGATACAGAGGAGACTCAGACTGCTGCACCATAACCCCTCCCTGCTTAAGGATACGGAAACAGCGCTTAAAGAAGTCCACTTTAAACAAGCCTTCTGCCGGGCCAACCGGATCAGTAGAGTCGACAATAATCAGATCGACGCTCTCTTCAGGGCAATCATCGACCCACTTCACACCATCTTCAAACAACAGCTCGGCCCGAGGGTCATCATTGCTGTCACACAGTGCCGGAAAGTATTTTTCGGACAGGTCGGTTACCAGCTTGTCGATATCGATCTGGGTCACTTTCTCAACACCTGGGTGCTTCAGTACTTCACGCAGGGTTCCACAGTCACCACCACCGATAATCACCACACGCTTAGGATCTGCATGGCTGAACAGTGCCGGATGAGACATCATCTCATGATAGAGAAAGTTGTCACGATCCGTCAGCATCACGCAGCCATCGATAACCATCAGGTTGCCATAGGTTTCCGTATCGTAGATTTCCAGTTTCTGATACGGGCTCTGCTCTTCATGCAGTTTCGCTTTTACCTTTAAAGAAAAGCCGGAGCCGCAGGATGTGAAAACTTCAGTAAACCAGCTGTTGTCCAGTTGTTCGCTCATAACTACCTCAACAATTGCATCTCAGAAACGTCTGCATCCCGGGCATTCATTTCTGAAACCTGAGATGTGGTTACACCTGATGGGAAGGTGGCTTGCAGCCTAAACTCTTCTGTTTGAAAGAGCCGTTCAAGCCGTTTAAATAAGGGGCGCAACAATAACGGATTGCCCCTGTAGAAACAAAGATATTTTTAACCCAAAACCCGATAAAAGTCAGATGGCAAAAGGGGCAGAGTTTTTGTTTGATTTTTCCCGGATTGAATGGATAATGCGCGCGCTCTGAAGGCAGGCGACTCCCACTTGGTTGTTAAAACCGGTTAACACTTAAAAACTGCTTTCGTTATTAAAATGATCTACCCTCAAACCTGTTTTGTACCAGCCGACATTAACCCAAATATGACAAAAGGTGAGTAACGAAGAGATGACCGATTGGAGCCTAGAAGATGCGTTCCGCACTTACAATATCGATCACTGGGGCAGCGACTATTTTGCCGTTAATCCTAAGGGTCGGGTTGTGGTTAAACCCAGTCCCGCGCAGCCCAATGCCGCGGTGGATCTGACACAGCTGTGTCAAACGCTTCAGGCTCAGGGTCTTTCGTTACCGGTTCTGGTTCGTTTTACCGACATTCTGCACCACCGGGTAAACCGCCTGTGCGCTGCATTTGATAAGGCGATGCAGGAGCAGGAATACACCGGTGGTTACACAGCGGTTTACCCGATCAAGGTGAACCAGCAGCGCCGTGTGGTAGAAGAGATTTTGAATACCTCGGCCCGCTCAGCCAACCGTGTGGGCCTGGAAGCGGGCAGTAAACCGGAGCTACTGGCGGTGCTGGCACAAACCGGGCAGAAAAACTCCGTTATCGTCTGTAATGGTTATAAAGACCGGGAATACGTGCGTCTGGCGCTGCTGGGTGAAAAACTCGGCCATAAAGTCTTTATCGTCATCGAAAAGATGAACGAACTCAGCCTCGTTCTGGAAGAAAGCAAAAAGATGGACGTTAATCCACGCATGGGTATCCGTGCCCGTTTGGCGTCTATCGGTAAGGGCAACTGGCAGAATACCGGTGGAGAAAAGTCTAAGTTCGGCCTGTCTGCCAGCCAGATTCTTGAAGTTGTTGAGCAACTGAAAAATGCTGGTGCTCTGGACGCACTGCAGCTGCTGCACTTCCACTTGGGTTCTCAGATCGCCAACATCCGCGATATTCAGCGCGGCCTGAAAGAGTGCGGCCGCTTCTATAACGAACTGTGTAATCTGGGCGCGAACGTTCGCTTTGTTGATGTGGGCGGCGGTTTAGGTGTGGACTATGAGGGTACCCGCTCGCGTAGCATCTGCTCCATCAACTACAGCATGGAAGAGTACGCGAACAACGTGGTGCATGCGATCAACGAGGTATGTACAAACAACAATCTGCCGCATCCGCATCTGATCACCGAATCCGGCCGGGCGATTACCGCACACCATGCGGTACTGATTACCGATGTGATCGATATCGAATCGCCGGACACCAACGCCCCGGAAAGTATCGATGATGATGCTCCGGCAGTAATTCAGGAGCTGTGGCGCGCCTTCCAGCTGGTGACGCAGGGCGCTGACGAGCGCTCTCTGGTGGAAAGCTATCACGACGTAGTTCAGGCGGTTTCTGAAGCGCAGGATATGTACACGTTGGGTATTCTGAGTCTGACCCAGCGCTCACTGGCAGAGCGCATCTACACCGCGACCTGCGACCAGTTGCGTGGTCAGCTTAACACCCGGAATCGTGCCCACCGCACCATTCTGGATGAGCTGAACGAGAAACTGGCAGACAAGCTGTTCGCTAACTTCTCCCTCTTTCAGTCGCTGCCGGATGTTTGGGGTATTGAGCAGATCTTCCCGATTCTCCCTCTGTCTCAACTGCATCAGCCACCACTGCGCCGTGGTGTGATTCAGGATATTACCTGTGATTCCGATGGCCGGATCGATCTGTATGTGGATGGTCAGGGTCTGGAAACCACCCTGCCTCTGCCAGCATGGCCGGAAGGCGAGCAACGCCTGTTAGGCGTATTTCTGGTGGGTGCTTATCAGGAAATTCTGGGGGATATGCACAACCTGTTCGGTGATACCGACTCGGTGGATGTTACGGTAAATGCCGGGGGTGAGGTGCAGATCAATCAGGTGATCAAGGGTGATACTGTAGCCAAGGTTCTGGAGTACGTGAACTTTGATCCAAACAAACTGATGGACAGCTACCGGGCCAAGATGGACGCCAGTGACCTGACCGATGAAGAGCAGGCGCTCTTTATCAGAGAGCTGGAAGAGGGACTGGCGGGCTATACCTATCTGGAATAAC
>JBLWVL010000027.1:0-43531 GCA_048268485.1 Oceanospirillum sp. | reverse complement strand
GGGCTGATTAATATTGTGGGCTTTGTGGCCGCGTTCTATGTACACGGTACTTTGTCGATATTCGGTATCTCCATTCTGCTGGTGCAGTCCGCCAACGCATTTTTTGTTTTTAAGATGCTGGGGGCGGCGTATCTAATCTGGCTGGGTATCAAAGCCCTGAGAAATGCGATCCGTCAGCCTGCCGCACAAGCGACCTTGACGGCAGAACCGGCACAAAAGCCGGTTTCGATGAAGGGGGCGTTTTACGAAGGCTTTTTAACCAACATCCTGAACCCGAAAGTATCGGTTTTTTATCTGGCGGCTTTCCCGCAGTTTATGCCGGTGGATGGCAGTGCCCTAAGCGCTTACTCACTGGTTACGGTGCACTCGCTGGTCAATGTGCTCTGGTTTTCGGTCATGGTGCTTACCCTGAGTAGAATAAAATCCGCCACCAACAACCCAACCTTTAAGGTCTGGTTAAACTCGATTACGGGTGTCGTTTTTATCGGCTTTGGGGCAAAACTCGCGCTGACCAAAAGCAGCTGACCGCTGCATCCCCTTAGATTATCCGACCGCTTCAACCGACACTCCTTTTTAGCATTATGCCCTTGGGCATCTCTGGTCTATGGTTATAGCTTCACTGAAAGGAGTTTATTTATGTCATTTGTCGATGGATTTGTAGCGGCTGTACCAACCGCGAATAAAGCGCAGTACCTTGAGCACAGCAGGCTGTCAGCAGAAGTGTTTAAAGAGTTTGGGGCATTAAAGGTGATGGAGGCTTGGGGTAGTGATGTGCCGGAGGGTGAGGTCACTTCATTTCCGATGGCTGTGCAGGCAAAAGAGGATGAAACCGTGGTGTTCTCCTGGGTTATCTGGCCGTCAAAAGAGGTTCGGGATGCTGGCTGGCAGCGGGTGATGGAAGACCCTCGAATGAACCCTGAAAATAACCCTATGCCTTTCGATGGAAAGCGGATCATTTATGGTGGCTTTGACGTGATTTTGGACACGTAGTTTTGGATAAGTAGTTCTGGACTATTAAGCGGAAGATGTTGAAATTGTCAATTATCACTAGGAGGTCGTTTATGCGTGATCTCGATCCTGTAACACCGGGTGAGTTACTATAAGAAGAGTTTCTTGAGCCGATGGGTATTCGTGGCAGGCTCGTTAAATATTTTATATTACTTAAGAGGTTTATTAATGCGCTATCTCCTTTGTCTGTTTTTGTTTGGCTGTTCTGGTTTGCTTGCAGCCTGTTCACAAGGTAAACCCGGTCAAGTTGAGCCATATGTAGCCGTCCATGCTCAAGATAAGCAAACCGCTAAACCGAGGCAGCCTACTCAAGTCGCTGATGCTATTAGCAGCGCTCAGGAGGCAGAAAAAAAGGTAACTGAGCGGCGATCGGGCTTACCACCTTCTCACTGCAAATCTTCTGAAGTAGCTTACTTAAACTCCAGAGTTAAAAAAATTCACCGTAGTGAAAAAGGCGTAACTATTACGCCCACGCAAAATATTTTATCGCTGTGTATTGATGGCGATAATATTATTTACCGTTACGGGAAAATTGGCACAGTTGATCTTGAAAAGACCGCTACTCCAGAGGCACCTTTTTATCAGCACTTTGCTCGTTTAGGCCGCATCGGCATGCAGCGGACCTTTTTTAGTAGTGGTAGCTATTATTACTATGTAACAGAATCTCTCGGCATGGGGAGCGGCATCTCTATTGATGTTTTTGATTCGACAGACCAAATTGCTGATCTCTTCTCAGGCCTTGACCCTGAAGTTGATTTTTGGATATCTGAAGACGTAGAGCTGCCAACGGCTAGCTTATTAGAGAAGATGCCGCCCCATAAAAATATGCAGTAATCACGGAAAAACCGGGACACCCATATTTTAATAAATCACCAATCCCCAATAAAACCAGCCGCCTGATCTGAACGGTTTACCTATTTGCGCTGACCGTGAAGCGTCCGACCAGTTGCTGCAAGGTCTGAGTGGAGTGTTTCACCTGATGGGCGCTGTCTTGTAATTCGTCCATAACCTGACTCATTTCGCTGGATGCGACTTCGACCTGCCTGATGGATGAACCGTAAAAGTGACTGCGTTCATGCAGTTGAGTAATGATGCCAAACATCTGGCTAACGGCCTGATGAAGCTCTGTGTTTTCAGAGCCGGCAGATTCAGCATCTTTAAGGCGCTGATCCACTTCTTTTACACCTTCTTCCATAAAGTTTACAGCGGCACGCGTTTCATCCTGCAGGCTGGATACAGTCGCCTGAATTTCCGATGCGGCTTCAGCGGTGCGGCTGGCCAGTGAGCGGACTTCATCTGCAACTACGGCAAATCCACGGCCTGCTTCTCCGGCGCGGGCGGCTTCAATGGCTGCATTGAGTGCCAGCAGGTTCGTCTGGCTGGTGATATCGGTAATCATGGAAACAATATCGCCGATCTCTTTCATCCGGCTATCAAGCTTCTGTACCCGCGCCCCGGTGGTATCAACCACCTTACGAATGCTTAACGTGCCTGTACGTGCTGCCTCAAACTGTTCGCGGGCACTTTCGACTACCTCATCCATGGCGTTTTTCATGGTTTGTGCGGTTTGTGAGGCTTGATTGATCTCACCCAGCTGGTCTTCAACCAGGGTCAGCATTTTGCCGACAACCTCATTTACTTCCCGGCTGGTTTGACTGGCCTCCTGGGTACGGGTCAGCATCGTCTCGTTATTGTTTTGTACTGCGCCTGTGGTATGAATTACCTGGCCCATAATGCCGTCCAGGCTGTCCATAAAACTGTTAATCCAGCGTCCCATGCTGCCACTTTCATCCTGCGCTAAGTTCTGAGTATCCAGGCGCTGTTTCAGATTACCTTCACCTTCTGCAATGGTACGGATGATCTGAGTTGTTTTACGCAAACGTTCTGCGACACGTCTGGGGCCTGTATTGGCAAAAATCCAGGCAGAAACAGCCAGCATTGATCCATTCAACATTAAAGTTGGCAGTAAACCCAAAGGTGAAAAGTGCTGTAACAGGGTGGTGGTTACCATTAGCGCGATGACTGTCAGCAGATAGGTCTTCATCAGACTGACACTGATTGAGCGGCGGCGATACACTTCTTCTAAGTCACCCTCACACATCATGCCCCAGCGATCCGGTGAGCCAGGCAATTGAAAAGTGACACCTTTGCCAATAACCGGAATATGGCGGTAATCGGAATAACCTGGGTAAGTAATGAAGAGGTTGCTGCCATTCTTAATGGTTTCCCGTACCCCGGGATGCAACTCACCTGTTGCGGGATCAGTAAATCTTAGCTCCAGCTCGGTATGGTTCTTAACACTCACTGTACCCCAGTCGGTGTGAATGCCCTGCTTTAGGTTTTCACCATGAGAAAAGGTGCTGTCCTCAAAGCGGGAGCGGGATAAAGCTGTACCTGGTTGCACACTGCTATCGAATCCGGCCTTAACCATAAAAACATAATTATCACCAGATTCAGGATAAACGTGACCAGCCTCCCGCTGAATCAAATCACCGATAACATCGTTGGGAACCCGGCCCGCAATACAGCCAATCACCTTACCTTTCTGTATTAAAGGCTGATAAAACATCAGGGTGACGGCATCATGAAAACTGGATGTAGACGCGCCCAGCTCCAGAGTAACCGGATCTGTATAAGGGCCATGGAGAAAAGGTTTTTTTAACCCTTCCTGTAACGCCTGGGTTAATAATTTGCCGCTGTGCATCTGGCCTTTACGCGCTGCATGGGTAGAGGTTAAAAGCTGGCCTTCACAATCAAGGATAAAAAGCTCAGAAAAATCACTAACCTGATCTTTTCGTCTGAGTAGTAGATCTGACCATTGAGAGGAGTCCGCCTCCGCACACTGAGTAGCCAGCTCATCTAAGTGCTGCCAGTGGCTGGTGGCCCATTGCTGCAAAATTTCTACACGAGTAGAAGCAATACCTTCAAAAATCTGCTCAATTACCGGATAAAGCTGACGATTCAGGAAGCAAGACCAGCCTAGTTGCAATTTACCATTACTGCCAAAAACTGGCAGCCAGCGTTTTTCTGCTGCAGATAGGTTCATTTTATGGCTGACTAGTTGTTTCATCGGCAATCTCCATCGGGTGTGGATCAAAGAACTTGGGTGTTTTGGGTAATATTATTATTTGATTTAAATCAACTCATTAGGGTTTATGCAAGAAATGTACTATAAAAAGATAATACTTTTTAAAACAGTGCATTACCTATGATTTGGCAAAAAAAATAATAGAATTTGCACTTATATAGTGCTTGTGGCGTATTGTTGGTGCACTGCAATAGTGCGTGCGGCCTTTGTATAAAGGTATCGGCAAAATGCAGTAGGGGTGCCGGCAGCGTAAAGGTTGTCGCCAGGTACAGAACATAGCGATTGCGTTGCCTTAAGTTTTATTTGTAATGTGTCGGAAAGTTTAATGTTTTTTGACGCGTTTTTTTTCGCAAAAACGGGGCAGAGGTTTACGTTTGGCTAAGGGTTTTTCAGCGGTAATGTACCAGAATGAGGCACTATTCTGTCGTGTGTTAGGAACCTTCAGAAGGCTGCAGACTATTGTCAGGTAGCGTCGACGGAGTGGGTTAATGGGTTAAGATACCCGGAGAAAATTATGGGTGTCCCGAATTAGTTTTCAAAAGGGTAAAAATTCCCGCGTTAAGGATAAAAAAATGGCAGGCTCCAGTTTTTTCGCATTAATTGATGATATTGCTACGCTGCTGGATGATGTGGCCAGCATGACCAAAATCGCCGCCCGGAAAACCGCCGGGGTATTGGGGGATGACTTAGCCCTCAATGCAGAGCAGGTTTCCGGGGTTAAGGCAGATCGGGAGCTGCCTGTTATATGGGCGGTGGCTAAGGGTTCTTTGCTGAATAAGATGATTCTGATCCCGGCGGCCCTGGCCATCAGTTATTTTGTGCCCTGGCTGATTACACCTTTACTGATGCTTGGCGGGTTGTTTCTCTGTTTTGAAGGATTTGAGAAAGTGTTTCACGCCTTGTTCCAGTCAAAAGCGTCAAAAGAGCTTCATCTCAAGGCACTTAAAACAGTTATAGAAAATAGTGAGCTTGATATTCTTGCTTTTGAAAAAGAGAAAATAAAAGGTGCCATAAGAACGGATTTTATCCTATCGGCTGAGATTATCGTGATCACTTTAGGCACCGTGGCTACGGCATCTTTGCTTACTCAGTTGTCTGTACTTATCGGCCTCGCTTTTCTGATTACGGCTGGTGTCTATGGGCTCGTAGCAGGGATTGTGCGTTTGGATGATATGGGGCTTTACCTGCTGCGCAAGCCAGATAGTGGCCGTTTTCAGAAAGTGTTAGGCCGGGGCATTCTGACCGCTGCCCCTAAATTGATGCGAGCACTCTCGGTGATCGGCACCATCGCCATGTTTATGGTTGGTGGTGGTATTCTGGCCCACGGCCTGCCTTTTTTACACCACCTGATCGGGCAGATGACAGCGGCATCGGGGCCACTGTTTATCAGTGGACTGCCGATTTTTCTGGAGGCGTTGAGTGGCTTGATTGCCGGAGGTCTTGTGTTTGTGGTGGTGGCTATGATCAAGGCGATTATTCCCCGGCGGAAAGAGGTTGAACGGGACTAGAGAGTATCGTCCCTTCGGTTTAATGATACTTACAGTGCAGAGGGTAGTGCCGGTTGGCATTCGATAGTTTTAAGGGTGTAAACCTGCTGGGCAGGCACCCTTTAACCGGCTTTCCGCGATACGCTTTCTTCTGAGGTTACTGCGACCATGCGCAAAACGGATAAGAAAACCGATAACCGGATTCGTCTCTTGCTGACGGATATCTGTGAAGATTTTATGAAAGAGTTTGACGGTTTTCAGTGGCTGACCCACGAGGCTGATTACCGGCGTTTTCCGGAGACGCTGAAGATTACATTGGTGTTTGATCGTGGGGATAGTTTGGATGACTTTCTGCAATCTGATGCCCGAGGTCAGCTGATGTTTATGATTCAGCAGGAGTTGAGTCGTATTCCGGTCAAGCTACCGTGTGTTGAGGATCATATCGCATATGCTACGGAGCAGAAGGGGTAACCAAAATATCATTCCCACGGAGGTGTGGGAATGATGTTGAGGCCCAGCGTTTAGTTATATGCTAAACCTGCTTTATTGCGTTTAATCATGTGGCTGAATTTGGCACCTTTACCGCTGCAGCGGAGGCAACGGGATATTCAAAAGCTAATCTAAGCCAGCAGGTTACGGAGCTGGAGTCCCGACTCGGAGTACAACTCTTCTACCGCACTACCCGCCAACTACGGCTTACTGAAATAGGTGAGGCGTATTACCGTAAAACCCGCCATGCCCTACAGGAAATTGCCCTGGCATCCACTTGGGCCAGTCAGTCAACGGATGAGTTAAAAGGTGTTATCCGAATGAACGCTGTGGGAGGTTTATTGGGGGAGCAGCTTATTGCGCCATTGGTGATTGAGTTTCAGAAACAGCACCCGAATATCGAAGTTCATCTTGATTTCTCCAGCGTACAGGTTGATCTGATTGATCAACACTATGACCTTGTGGTGCGGCTGGGGCATATGCCAGATTCCACACTGCTTGCCCGTAAGCTTGGTACTATCAGGACACGCTATGTGGCAAGCCCTGAATTTCTGCAAGCGAATAGGGAAATAAAGCACCCTAACGATTTAGCTGGTTTACCTTTGGTCTATGGCAGTGTTGATCAGTGGGTGTTTACCCATGGCGATGAAAAACAAACCCTTCGGGCAGAAGGAGGGATAAAAGTGATCAGTGGCCGGGTTATGCGCCATGCTGCTATGGCTGGTTTAGGGGTTACCCGTTTGACAGATGTTTATGTGCAGGCGGATCTTGATCATGGACGACTTGTGGAGGTTTTGCTTGAGTGGGCAGAATCAACGCCTGTGTATTTAGTATGCCCGCCGCTGCGATATAAGCTTAACCGGGTCAGTGCGTTAATGGATTGGCTGAAGAAAGGGTTTGAAGCGCGTTATAAGCAGATACTGAAAGAGGGAGCCGCTGCCTGATTAAGGACGGTTTTTTTGTCGGCTTGTTGGGTGTATGTTAATGGGCAGGTTTCATATGACAGGTGTATCCGGATGAGTCAGAATCTTGAAGCAAACAAACAGAACGCAATTGAGTTTTACAGAACCGCCTATCACGGTGATCCGGTCAAAGCGGTAGAGCGGTATGTCGGTGCCGAGTATATACAGCACAACCCGTTAGTAGGTGAGGGTAAGGCTGCTTTTATTGAGTACTTTAGTGAAATGGCCAGAGACTATCCGGGTAAAAGTATCGAATTTGTGCGGGCGGTGGCGGAAGCTGATCTGGTTGCACTTCATACTCATCAGAGATGGCCGGGGAATGACGAGTATGTGACGATGGATTTCTTTCGGTTTGATGAAAACGGTAAGATTGTGGAGCATTGGGACTCGATTCAGAGTGTGCCAAGTGAGACCAGGAACGGCAACCCGATGTATTGAAAAACAGTTAATGGGCTGCGAACGGGCAGCAAAGCGCTGATCCTGACGGAAAACTGACAGAGCCTGCGAACACACCATATGCTCATGTTTCTATTCTATCAGGAGGCCAGGAACTCATTTACAGCGCGATTGAACCTGCGATTGCATATTAAGCTATCATCCGTGACCTGTGCTTTTTTGATCTCTTCGGGCTTAAATTTTTCTGTCCGATGGCTTAGCAAGGCATTGAAAAATGGGCCATTGAATTCAGGATGCCCCTGCACTGTGAGAACCTGGTTCTTATACCGAGTGATGTAATTGGGGCAGAAACGGTTGCCGGCAACCACTTCAAAACCTTGACCGGGTCTGATCACCTGATCCTGGTGAACAGCAATGAGCTGCAGGTTATGACCCGCTTTCAGAGAGCCTATATCCTGCCGGAGCTGCACGTCATAAACTCCCAGCCCCCAGCCTTTCTCAGACCTCTTTACCATGCCACCCAAAGCATGATTGATGACCTGGTGGCCGAAGCAGATGCCAAATAGTTTCTTCCTGCCGAAAAAGGCGCTGCGAATAAATTGAGACAGGCGATGCACCCAGTCAAGACCATCGTGGACGCCTGAAGGGCTGCCGCCCACGATATAAGCATCACATTGGTTGATATCATCCGGCAACTCACCGGCCTGATAAAGATCCCAGACCGATACGGAGTCGCACTCATCCAGCCTGAGTTGTGTTTTCAGGCACTCGGTATAGTTACCAAAGGTGTCAACGAGTTCTGCAGGTACATCCCCGCACAGCAAAATACCAATCTTCATTGTTCTCATAACCCTGAAAGCCCGGCGGGGGCTGCCGGGCGGTAAAAAGTAAGGCCTGATGAGCTGCTCGCTACCAGAAGGCTTTATTAAATTTGAGCGCTATAGTAATTATAAATGCAAATTAGCGCAAGTGTGCTTTTGTTGTGATGCGGCATGATGACTCAAAACCACAGGAGATGCCGGTACCATCTTACTATCTGTATAAATAATCAGCTATGTGCGGCTTGGCCTGATAATTTTTGCTACTATTCGTTTCTCATTCTTCACCTGATATTGCCCTTGCTATGACCACGCCTTTTACCCTGCGCCCGTATCAGCAGGAAGCCGTTGATGCCACCCTTAAGCACTTTCGTAAATCCAACGAGGCGGCAGTGATTGTGCTACCTACAGGGGCGGGTAAGAGTCTGGTGATTGCAGAGCTGGCGCGTCTTGCCCGGCGTAAGATTCTGGTGCTGACCCATGTTAAAGAGCTGGTGGAGCAGAACCATGCCAAATACCAGAGTTATGGCCTTAACGGCGGTATTTTTTCGGCGGGGTTGAAGCGTCGGGAAAGCCAACATCAGGTGACCTTTGCCAGTGTGCAGTCGGTGTCTGCCAATCTGGATCAGTTTCAACACGAATACTCCCTGATTATCATCGATGAGTGCCACCGGGTCAGCGGCGAGGATACCAGTCAGTATCAGCGGATTATTGCGCAGCTACGGCAGCAGAACGATAATCTTAAGGTGCTGGGGTTAACGGCCACGCCCTATCGATTGGGTATGGGCTGGATCTACCGTTATCACTATCGGGGCTTTGTTCGTGGGACGGATGACGAGCAGGCGAAACCTTTTCGACACTGTATTTATGAGCTGCCCCTCAGCTATATGATCCGCCGTGGTTATCTGACCAAGCCGGAACTGGTGGACGCGGCGGTGGCTCAATATGACTTTTCTGTACTGGCGCCAAACAGCTTTGGCGAATACGCGGAAAAGGAGGTCAATCAGCTGTTAAGCAAGCATCAGCGGGTGACCCGAGCCATTATCGAGCAGGTGATGGAGCTGGCGGGCAAACGCAAAGCGGTGATGATCTTTGCCGCCACGGTGGATCACGCGAAAGAGATCACGAGCTATCTTCCTCAATCTCAAACGGCCCTGATTACCGGAGCCACCGATCTTAAAACCCGGGATGATCTGATTCAGCGCTTCAAGCTGCGTCAGCTGAAATACCTGGTTAATGTCTCGGTGCTGACCACGGGTTTTGATGCACCCCATGTGGACTTTATCGCTATTTTACGCCCGACCCAGTCGGTGAGCCTGTATCAGCAGATTGTGGGGCGTGGCCTGCGGCTGGATGAGGGTAAAACCGATTGTCTGGTGATCGATTATGCCGGTAATCATGTCAATCTGTACCATCCTGAAGTGGGGGAGAAGAAGCCCAATCCCGACAGCGAGCCGGTGCAGGTGTTCTGCCCCGGTTGTGGTTTCGCCAATATCTTTTGGGGCAAAAAGGATTCTCAGGGCCAGGTGATTGAGCACTATGGCCGTCGCTGTCAGGGGCTTTTAGGCGAGGCGGAAAGCGGTGCGCTTTCTGATCCCGATCAGCCTCCAGTGCAGTGTGACTACCGCTTTCGCTTTAAAGAGTGTGCCCATTGCGGGGCGGAAAACGATATTGCTGCCCGAAAATGCCATCAATGCCATACGGCTATTATCGATCCTGACGATAAACTAAAAGACGCGCTAAAGCTGAAAGATGCCCTGGTGATTCGTTGTGCTGGTATCAGCCTGAATATCAATGGCTCCAAGCTGAAAATCATCTATCACGGTGAAGATGGTGAAGAACTGACGGAATCCTTCGACTTTACCAAGCCAGCTCAGCGGGCGGTGTTCAATAGGTTGTTCGGCCGACGGCTGGCCAATAGCCAGACTCCGGTGAATTTTGAGGGCGTTGAGGAGGTTATTCGGGTGCAGTCTCTGCTGACGGCACCGGATTTTGTCGTCGCCCGCAAACAGAAACACTATTGGCAGATTCAGGATCGGATCTTTGATTATCAGGGGCGATACAGAAAGGCTTTTTAGGCCTGAAGTATCGGTATACGCGGCCCGCTAAAGGCATAAGAAAGAAAACCGGAATACAGGCCTGTACTTCCGGTTTTTGGCGTTTAGGTTGAATGAGGCTGTCTTATTTCAGCGGAGGTATGCTGTGAAATAAGAGCCTCAGATTCCCCCTCGGGTCAGTTTTTCCGGTGCCAGCAGTTGGCTGAGCTCTTCCCGGGAAAGGTCTGTATTTTCTTCTGCTACATCTAATACCGGGCGGCCTTCTTTATAGGCCTGCTTGGCAATTTCTGCCGCTTTCATATAGCCGATAATAGGGTTCAGGGCGGTAACAAGGATAGGGTTGCGGGCGAGAGCCTGCTTCAGATTATCCTCATTGACTGTGAAGGTAGCAATGGCCTTGTCTGCCAGCAGCTGTGACGTGTTGGCGAGCAGGGCAATGCTCTCCAGCAGGTTTCGGGCAATCATCGGCAGCATCACATTCAGTTCAAAATTACCGGATTGTCCGCCAATGGTTACCGCGGCATCATTACCTATGACCTGAGCCGCCACCATGGCGGTGGCTTCAGGTATCACCGGGTTTACCTTGCCGGGCATAATGGATGAGCCCGGTTGCAGGGCTTCCAGCTCAATCTCACTAAGGCCCGCCAGGGGGCCGGAGTTCATCCAGCGTAAGTCGTTGGCAATTTTCATCAGAGAAACAGCGGTCATTTTGAGCTGCCCGGAGACAGATACGGCGATGTCCTGAGTCCCTATATGGGTGAATAGGTTGATAGCCGGTACAAACTTCAGCTCGGTTAGCTTACTCAGTTCCAGCGTGAATTGCTGAGAAAAATCCGGATGAGCATTAATTCCTGTACCTACGGCTGTGCCGCCCTGGGCAAGACTGTGCAGCATCGGCTGGGTGTTTTTCAGGGCTTCAATATTCTGATCGATCTGGGTGGCCCAGCTCAGAAGCGCCTGATCAAACCGAACCGGCATGGCATCCATCAGATGGGTACGACCGGTTTTAATATGTTGGCTGACGGATGCGGCCTTCTCAGTAATGGTATCGGACAGATGTGCTAGTGCTGGCAGGAGCTTTTCGTTTAACTCCAGTGCGGCACTGATATGAATAGTTGAGGGAATGATATCATTACTGCTTTGACCATAATTGACATCATCGTTGGGGGATACTGAACGGTTGCAGATCTTACTGGCCAGGGTAGCGAGGACTTCATTGGCGTTCATATTCGAGCTTGTACCGGACCCTGTCTGGAAAACATCAACCGGGAAGTGGGCCATAAAGTCATTCTGTTCAAGCAGCTGATCTACAGCTTTGGCGATGGCCGATGCAATGTCAGCATCCAATAGCCCCAGGTTGGCATTGGCTTTGGCGGCGGCTTTTTTAGCTAGCAACAGTGCTCGGATAAAAGATGCGGGCATCCCCTGACCGCTGATAGGAAAGTTGTTAATGGCTCTTTGGGTTTGGGCTCCATAAAGAGCGTCCTGAGGGACCTCCAGCTCGCCCATGCTGTCGCGTTCAATACGTGTTGTCATATTTTTTTCCTGATGGGCTGGCCCGCTCGCCGGACCTGATGGTATCCGGCGGGCTGGTTTGGGTTGTTGCAAGAAAAGGGGGCGGATCAGATCCCCAGGTCGTTCATCAGATCATCATGGTCATTATTGCTCTGGGCCTCAGGGGTCGCACGCTTTCCTGAATGCCGTGGGTTATCCGCCAGAATATCATCCGGGTTTTCCAGCTCATCTTCGTCGAAATCATGGAGTTTAATAAACTCTGTTTTGTCCATGGAGAGCTCAAGGTAGAAGATATTGTTGTCTTCGGTATTAAAGGTTACCCGGCGCGACTGAGGCTGATCCAGAGTCGTGTTGACCGAGATCTGAACCTGCTTGTTGATCGCCATCATCTTCGGTTGGCTCTGGGTGATCGAGGTTCTTAGCTGATGGCGTACCTTGTTGGTAAAGTCACCTACGATCTGATTCATAATCTCGCCCATCACATTACCTACCTCATCAGAGGTGTGAAACTGGGCCAGCTCACTTTCCGGCATCCCCATACTTAGCAGGTACTTGCGATAGATCTCCATGGCGGCTTCTGCGGTGAAGTTGATAATAACTAACCCGGAAAAGCCACCATCAAATAATACAAAGCAGCCGATATCCGGTCGCAGGCAGGTTTTGTTGATTTTCTGCACCATAGGTGAATACTCCACCTTTTTATTTCCGGCGTTTTTCAGTACTTCATTTACCGAGTGGCAGAGAATCAGAAGAACTTCTTCTGTGGTTATTGCTCGTGAGCGTTTGGCGGTGGCTAGCTTGTTCACAGTAAACCTCTTTTTCGATTCGGCCCGACATGGTCTTATGCATGGATATTACTTACTTTTTCAGAGAATGCCCATTTATCCATGTTGTAATTTGTTGAGAGCGTGACCGATGTCTGTATCCATGATACTTATGCCTGATATCATTTTCTGACAGGGTAAATTTGCGGATTCTTTTTTCGTAGCAAAGCTTGGTAGAATGCTTTTTTTTCAGTCTCTAAATGTGGAGCGATCAGCGTGCAGCGCACTCATGTCACTTTGTTATTGTCGGTATTATCAGGTTTAGGCATTTTTTATGGTACGGATCTGGATCTGCAGCTGAGAATCGGTCTGGCGATTCTGACTTCTGTGGCTCTTCTCTGGATGACGGAGACATTTCATATCACGGTAACCGCTCTTCTGGTGCCGATTCTGGCGGTGGCATCTGGTGTCTTTACTGTACCGGAAGCGATGAAAAACTTTGCTAACCCTATTATTTTTCTCTTTCTGGGGGGCTTTGCCCTGGCTTCGGCCTTGCATAAACAGCGGCTGGATGAGCGTATCGCAGGGCTGGTGATCAGGCTTGCCCGGGGGAAAATGCTGTTAGCCAGTGTGTTGCTTTTTTTTACCGCTGCCTTTGTCTCTATGTGGATTTCAAATACGGCGACAACAGCTATGATGCTGCCTTTGGCACTGGGTATGCTGAGCCGCCTGCCCTATGAACAGAACCGTAATACTTACTGGTTTGTGCTGCTGGGGGTCGCTTATTCTGCCAATATTGGCGGCATAGGTACATTGGTTGGCAGCCCGCCTAATGCTATTGCGGCAGCGGCTGTTGGTATCAGTTTCGCTGAGTGGATGAAGGTTGGTATACCCGCCGTTTTACTGATGTTTCCTGCCATGTTGGCGCTATTGTGGCTGGTTTTCCGCCCGGACTTATCCCGCACGTTTGAGATGAGTGATAATGCTAAGCCCATGGGAACAGAGCAGTGGCTGACGTTAGGGGTTTTTCTGGTAACCGTTGGGCTATGGTTGTTCAGCAAGCCGGTTTCGCAGTTTATGGGTATTAGTAAGAGCTTTGACTCAATTGTTGCGCTCTTTGCCATTGTATTGCTGTGTGCCCTGAAGCTGGTGAACTGGAAAGATATTGAACAGTCTGCGGACTGGGGGGTTCTGCTGCTGTTTGGTGGTGGCCTGACGCTCTCCGCTGTTTTGAAAGCGACCGGCTCCAG
This sequence comes from Oceanospirillum sp., assembly GCA_048268485.1. Lineage (GTDB taxonomy): Bacteria > Pseudomonadota > Gammaproteobacteria > Pseudomonadales > Halomonadaceae > Oceanospirillum. The sequence continues at coordinate 29,697 of JBLWVL010000027.1, read as the reverse complement.
CGTATTTCTGGCGGAGTCGATCAGTGGTTTTTTGGCAGGGGCACCGCTCATTATCTTTATGCTGGTGATTACTGCTTTTGTCGTCATGTTGACTGAGATCGCCAGTAATACAGCCAGCAGTGCATTACTGGTGCCCATCTTTGTTTCTATTGCGCAGGCGATGGGATTGTCGCCGGTGGTATTGGCGGCTGTGATCGCTATCTCTGCTTCCTGCGCCTTTATGTTACCGGTGGCAACGCCACCGAATGCTATCGTATTTGGTTCCGGTTATGTGCCGCAACGACAAATGATGCGGGCCGGGGCTTTCCTGAATATTGTGATGATCGGCCTGATTGGTGTGGTCAGTTGGCTGATGTTGTAATCAGGCTGAGTCTGAAAAGAAGAGCAGGTTAAAATAAAAAAACGGAGCATCTTTCCCTGCGAAAGTGCTCCGTTTTTTGTTGTGCGTTTTAGTCAGCCGGGACATGACGGCGCTAAATCAGCTGCACCCGTGCAGGCTGTATGCTTCTACAGCTCTTCGATCTGGCGACGAATATCCGAAATTTTGCGCTGAACTACTTTTTCCAGATGTTCAATCTCTTCCAGTAGCAGCTCTTTTTTGTCTTCTACTTTTTGTTCGGTCGCAACCAGTTTTTCAAGCTCATCAACGGCATGGAGATAAATTGTCGATGGCTCAGTGGTCGGGCGGTACGTCACCAGGCCTTCATTGACACGACGGTCTTTATGAATCCGTGGAAACTTAAATTTTTTGCTCTTGGCAAACCAGTCACCGTGGTGGCGCTGGAAATAGATTTTCAGAATGTCGTGGTCACCTTCGGTGCGTGAGGTGAATTTTTCGATATCACGGACATTCTCGATACCCATTTTTTTCAGGGTTTCAAAGCCGTCTTCCATACTCATGGCAACTTCCTTCAAGTCGGCAGGAAAAACAAAGAAACACCTGATTAAGCATGGCCCCGAACCACAATTCAGTAAGGTCGTAGCGTTAATCAACAGTGTTTGAGAATAAACTTTAGTCTAGGGTAAGATTTTAGCCTAGCTGGCGCTGGCTTTCTAATGAATAGGCGACATTTTCTTTAGTGGATATGACATTTGGTGTTTTTAACTGAAGGCCTGTGTTTTTGTAGTCTTACGGCGATATTTAGCTAGTTGTGGTAGGGGATTTTGTTATTGTTTTCAGGGCATTCAGTACTGCCGGAGTACTCCGGTTACACTGGCGAAACCTAAGGTAACGGAAGTTACACCTTAAGCCCGCTTACACAGATAAACGGGCGGATTTTTTCGGTGATTAACGTACTGCTGTGTTTAGTTTTCAGTAAATGTGTTTTGTGCCGCTCTGGCCAGATCCGGGGCCATATCGATGCCGTTACTGATGTGGTAAACCGTATTACAGGTAACGATCTTTTCGACATGGGCTTTCTGTATCTGTTGGTAGGCCTGATCAGCAAACAGGCCATGAGTGCCGATACAGACGACCTTTTGCATTCCTGCGGCCTGCAGGTGCTGAATGGTTTCAATCATGGTGCGTCCACTGGAGATAATGTCATCTACCAGGACAGGGGTATGCTGTTGATAGCGCTCGACATGAGGCAGAGAGACACTGACATCACGATCACCGTGGCGCTCCTTCAGCAGAACCTCAAAGGGCGCATCTGCCAACTGAGCGACTTCAGCAACCCACTGTTCACTTTCGCTATCCGGCCCGATCAGCAGGGGACGTTTAACTTCCTGGCTGATCCACTGGGCGACAGGTTTCGCTGAAGCCACAACCTGACTGGGTATGGTGTAGATCTCATCAAGGGAGTGGTAGCGGTGCAGGTGCGGGTCAACGGTAATCAGGTGGTCAAAGCTCTGGCTTATCAGGCGGGCAAAGTAGATAGAGGTGATACATTCACCTTCGTGGAAGCGCTTATCCTGACGCATATAAGCCAGGTATGGGGCGATCAGCACGACTTTTTTTGCGCCCAGTTCTTTCAGGGTTTCGGCCAGATAGATCAGAGGTAAGAATTTTTCATCCGGTTGATACAGGGTGCAGAGTATCAGGGTGATACGGTCCTTAACGGGGGAGGTCACCTGCAGGTAACTCTCACCATCGGGGAAGCGCCGTTGATTCAGCTGTCCTTCCTCTGCATTCAGTTGCTGTATTAGCCCCTCTTTCAGGCTGCTGGCATCGTTCAGGTCAAATAGGATCGGAGTCATAAGTCAGTGCTTCTGGTTGTTTGATACCCGCATGGGGATCTTTTGTCTTGTTTGTCGTCGTTTGAGATTACTGGGTTTGTTATGGCCGGTTCAGGCCTGAATTTTTATCATATCTTTGTGATCCTGCAGAAACTCTATGGCGTAGTTTAGTGCGCCGGGGCTTTCCGCATGAATCATCAGTAGGGTATCCCCCTGAAGGACAGTGTGACCAAGTTTGACATCCAGGGTGACACCTGCAGCTAAATCCTCCGGAGCACCTGCCAGTTTGGCAAGTTTTGCCAGATGCCGGTTGTCGATCTCTGTAACCTTACCGGATGTTTCACTGCTCCAGCTATATTGGTAATGAGCGGTAGGGGGCTGTTTAAACCCACCCTGTATGCTGCATATCCTATGGAATTTCTGCCATGCAGTGCCGTTTTCTAAGGTTTGACAGGCCTTTTGCCAGCCGTCTCCTGTTTGGGCCAGTCCTGCCATTTCAAGGATCTTTCCCGCCAGAAGCAAGGCGCGTTCTTTAAGATCCTGTGGAGCATCAGCGTCATTTTTCAAGACCTTGATAATATCCACGGCTTCCAGCGCCGGGCCGATACCGTGGCCGACAGGTTGAGTACCGTCAGTGCAGATGACTTCAACCTTGAGTCCCAGAGCCTCGCCGGTATTGATAAGTAGGCGGGAGAGAAGGTTGGCGGCTTCTTCGGAGCGTACCTTGGCGGTTGGGCCAACGGGTATATCGATCAGGACATGGCTGGAGCCGGCGGCGATTTTTTTTGACAGCACTGACGCGACCATTTGGCCTTCGCTATCCAGATCCAGCTCGCGCTCAGCCCGGATCAGAATATCATCGGCAGGACTCAGGTGAACGGAGCCTCCCCAGGCAAGGCAACCCCCTTCCTGATTGACGACCTGTTTCAGCACATCCAGATCCAGCTCGACATCGGTCATGGTGCTCATGGTGTCAGCGGTTCCGGCGGGGGAGGTGATTGCACGGGATGAGGTTTTAGGCATGATGGCGCCGCAGGCGGTGACTATGCTGACGACAATTGGAGTGGTTCGGTTACCGGGTAGTCCGCCAACACAGTGCTTATCCACGACCAGGGATTGTTGCCAGTCCAGATTTTCCCCGGCTTCCAACATGGCCCGGGTCAGGCTGATAATCTCATTCTGGTTCAGGTTGTCACCGGCACAGGCAGTAATAAAGGTGGCCAGATGTACGTCAGCGTACAGTCCGGCGATAATATCCTGGATGATACTTTTCATCTGAACATCGTTCAGCCGGTGTCCATATACCTTGTGGCGCAGGTGGCTCAGAGACTGGATCGGTTTTGGATGGCAGACATGCACAATACTGCCATCCGGAGCGCTCAACGCTTTTGCTGCTGAGTTGGACAGGCCGATTTCTCCGGGAGCCAGGAGGGTTTCGTTATCGACAATATGCAGGGTGGCAATAATACGGGAGTGCTCGTTATCGATCTGCACTCTTGATGCTGTGGTGAAACCTTCTGCCCGGCACACATGGCTATTACGCCGTAAGTAAACGGTAGGTTCCTGATGGGTGTCGATACCCAGTGAGCGAATCACCAGTGGAAAGGGTTGTTTTTCAGTGTCGAATACGGCAGTCATAATTCCCTTCTCTGTCGGCTTGTGACAATGAGATGAAAGGGCATATTAGACTCTGTATGCGGGCGTGACAATCTGAACCTGAGATCTGCAGGGTGCCGGAAGGCAAGGGGGTCTCAGGGATAAGTGGTTAGTATTTTCTCCGGATAGGGGGTTAGTGTTTTCTCCGGATAAAGAAAGTCGGTTGCTTGTGTTGTCGGGCTATTCATCCGGCCCGGTGGACTGGGAAACCATTCTACCCTGCTGTAATAAGTTTCCGGCGTCATCAATGTAACGTGAGTCCACATCGCAGCAGAGAACATAGCGCTGGTTGTTGTGTTTGAAGGCTATGGCAAATGTAACATCAATGCTGGCGTCCGGCAGTGCCAGGTATGGACGGGAAATACAGACGCGATCGGGAGATTCGATGGCTCGCTGAAAGTATTTTCGCCTTGCCCAGTTTGCTCCCTGGGCATGTTTCAGTGGGTGGTATGGGTTATTATTCTCGGTATGAGTTGGTGCGATGGTACGGGTGATCTGGCAGCCGTCACCGTCGAGTAAAAATATACGGCGACAGCCTTCCTGCTTCAGTAATAACTTGCTGCTCTGCTCAAAGCTTTGCTCCTGACGAAGCAGGTCGGCACAGGCGGTCATAAGATTTTCAAATGTTGTCAGTTGAGACTGAAAGTTAACGCGTCGTTGCCGCTGGTGGCTGGCGTACTCTTTATGCAGCTTATCTATAGTGCCGGGCAGGTCATGATGTGCCTGACCATCGGCGCTGGGACGGGCAAAGTAGAAGCCCTGTACCATATCGGCGTCTGTATCCATGGCCAGCAGGGCTTCATCCTGGTTTTCAATACCCTCGATCAGAACCAGGGATTCTGTTTCTCTCAGTAGACTGACCAATCGCGGGAATATGCGGCGGGCTCTGGGTTGCTGGTGGGCGTTGCGCACCATGGAGCGATCCAGCTTGACTATATTTGGGTTGATCTTCCAGATGCGGTCAAAGTTGGACTGACCTGTGCCAAAATCATCGATGGCGACCAGAAATCCGGCATTGCGGAACTCCTGAACAAACTCCGCCAGCAGCATTTCGTCATGCACTGCGTCTTCCAGAATTTCCAGAACGATCTGGCCCGGCTGAAAGCCAAATTCCGCCAGAGTGCGGCGTATTCCTGCTGCATCCATATTGCTTTGACGTATCTCTTCCCCCCGGATATTAAGAAATAGCCAACCATCTTTTATACCCAATTGTCGGAAGTTCATCAGGTGCAGAGCTCGGCTGATCCGGTCCAGGTGGCAGATTTGAGTCGGTGTATGGCATCGGGCGAAAAGAGCCAGAGGTGATTCCTGGGTCTGCCCCAGGAAAGGGCGCATGAGTGCTTCGTAACCGACAGTGCGTTGGTGAGTCAGTGAAATAATAGGCTGATAGTGGCTGTGCAGGGCATAACCTGAAAAATGTCCGAAAAAACGCTCCTGATCTCTACCGATTCTATTGGGGTGGATGCCTAGTTTTCGGATGCTTTCGGCTGTTGGTTGGTGGCTTTCGGACAAATATTGTTTTGTTACCATTATGTGCTGTCCTGTAGTGGGGGTATGCCCGTGATGCACAAAGCAGGCCAGAATTTTTAGGAACCATATTGGCAGAAAAGCACCAAAATTCAGCATGTCGGGATGTTTTTTGCACAAACTTGGAATTTTTAATGCATTATATTGGTGCGTTTTATTTTTTCTGTGGCCTTTTTATAGTGCGTAAACTCCTGAAGCGCGTTAGTTCATACCGTTCCCTTAAGGTTAGCACCCTTTTTTACCCGGTAGGAGGTAGATTTAATCAGGTCACTTGTCAAACCGATGATGAGTGCGGTGACCTGCTGCATTGAGTGCAGATGCAAAAGAAGACTTTTGGTGTAGAATACTGCCTCCTGAATTTTTATGAACTGTCGTCTAAATATATGTTGAATCAACTGGTTAGATGGCAGCCGCTGTAGCCCTTTGATAATGAAGTCTCTTCAAACCACTCGGGCACCCTGAACTAAATGAGTTGATTGGTAACTATGGAACGGACATATACCTTAGTAATCTCCTGCCCTGACCGGGTAGGTATTGTAGCAAAAGTCAGTAACTTTCTGGCGATGTATGGCGGCTGGATTACCGAAGCCAGTCATCACTCTGACCGGATGGCGAACTGGTTCTTTATGCGTCATGAGATTCGGGCTGATACTGTTCCTTTTGACCTGGAAGAGTTCCGTACGGCCTTTTCACCGATCGCCCGTGAATTTGAAATGGACTGGTTTATTTCAGATTCTGATAAGAAAAAGCGGGTAGTGCTGATGGCCAGTAAAGAGTCGCACTGTCTGGTGGATCTGTTGCATCGCTGGCAGAGTGGTGAGCTTAAAATTGAAATCCCCTGTGTGATCTCCAATCATGAGGATTTTCGTGATCTGGTTGAGTGGCATGGTATTCCGTATCACTACGTTCCGGTGGACAGGAATAACAAGCAGGAATCTTTCGATAAGGTTGAACATCTGGTCGAAGAAGCCAATGCTGACTGCGTTGTTCTGGCCCGTTACATGCAGATTTTGCCCCCGAATATTTGCCAGAAGTATGCCGGGCGTGTCATCAATATTCATCACAGCTTCCTGCCCTCTTTTGCCGGTGCTAAGCCATACCATCAGGCTTATGAGCGTGGTGTAAAATTGATCGGTGCAACCTGTCACTACGTCACAGCAGAGCTGGATGCCGGCCCCATCATTGATCAGGATATCCAGCGGGTAAGCCATCGACACACGATCGAAGATATGGTGCGGCTGGGTAAGGATGTTGAAAAAGCGGTTCTGGCTCGTGGTCTGCGCTGGCATATTGAAGACCGTGTTCTGGTGCACGAGAATAAGACCGTTGTTTTTAACTGATCCGGGGTGAGTCTGTTTGTAGGATATCTCTTACACGCAAAAAGGCAGTTCGCTTCTGTTGAATCCGTTGAGGGTGTTTTAGAATGAAGTCTCTCGGGGAAATGTAGAAAAGCGCAATGGAAGCGAGTCCATGGAAAGGACTGTTATCATATGTAGAGAGCCTCCAAGGATTGGGGGCTTTTTTTTGCCCAAAATACTCTACTAACGTTTTGGTTTTCTCTGGGGCTGATGCGGCTTTTGCTCATTTTTTTCTTTTTTCCTTCATAGCTCTTCCTCGGTTTATCTGGCTCTTGCTTTTTTCTTGTTACCTCTGCTGTTTCTTTGCCTGTGTTTAAAGCACATCAGGGGCGAGCCCCTCTATGATGACTGTTAATTTTATCTTTTAACGGCTGCTATGCACCAATAGAATAGCGGCACCCGTAATGAGAGAGTTAATGTTTAAATATCAGTCCATCACAAGGATATTGCTGTGATCTTTCAAAAAGAACCTTTTCGTCTTTTGATCTTTTGTTTTGCCATGATTATTGGTTTGTCATGCGCATTGATGAGCACTCTGGTGAAGGCTGAGCGGATTATTATCCCTGTTGCGTTTAGCACACCGGATACAGGGCTTGCGGGTGGTGCCGCTGTGATCTGGGCGATAGCGAATCCGGAGGCGGGTGAGAATAAAAAAGATACGGTCAGCGTTTTTGGCTATCTGTCGCAAAAAGGACAGGTGATGCTGGCGTTGAGCTCCAGTTTGTACCGCAATAAGGGTGACATGTTACTGGAGCCATCCGTGGCTCTCGGAAAGAGTGTTTCTACCAGTCATGGTATTGGTTCTCTCAGTCGCACGGGTTCTGAAGAAAGCTACGAAGCTGAGTATATCCGTCTTAATTTTATGGCGGGCTGGCGCTTATTAAAAGATAGTTATTTGGGCCCTGCAATAAGCCTTCAATACCGCAAGTATACTGATCTTTCTGAAGCAGGAGGGCTTAAGGGTTATCTGGCTGATAATAATGAGAAAATGCAGTCTACACGGCTGGGATTAGGTTTTCAGTTAAAGCGTGACACCCGTGACAACAGTTTTTACAGCCAAAAAGGGGTGCTTAGTGAAGCCGAGCTTTTGGTATTTGATAGATCCTGGGGGAGCGACTATAACTTTAATCTTTTTAGCCTGGAGCATCGTCGTTTTATCTCTCTCAATTCGAGGTCTGTATTAGCTATCCAAGGAAAGGTTAAAGCGGTTAGTGGCCATGTTCCCTATGACCAGATGCCTGCAATTGGTGGTGCTCAAAGTATTCGGGGGTTGCTGCAGGATCGCTATCGTGATGAGTTGGCGCTGTCCAGTCAGGTTGAGTGGCGCCGGATTTTGTCAGATAAGTGGGGTGTGGCGGTTTTCAGTGGCTTTGGTGATGTTTTCCCATCCTTCGATCAGGTCAGTGCATCTGAATTGAAGTACGCTTTTGGGGTTGGTGGTCGTTATGCTTTGGGTCAGGAGCAGCGGGTTAATTTGCGTTTAGACTTTGGCTATAGTGATGCTCTGGGTGATGCTGAGGCGGATGGCTTCAATGTCTATTTTCAGGTGGGTGAGGCTTTCTGATTGCTGTAAACCAAGTCTGCTGAATGAAGAGCTCTATTTCTTATGTTTTAGTGTAACGCTGCACTTTTTTGTGGAAGATAACAGATGAACTTCTCCTCTACTGAAATTGAAGGCCTTTGGGTCTGGGTTGCAAATATTGTAGCGCTTATCGCGCTTTTTCAGGCCGTCCGCTACGCTCAATGGAAAAAACTGTTGGCAGACACCCTGTTTCAGCATCTATTTTTAGGTGCCACTGTTTTTGTGACACTGCTCTGGCAGCTTAAGGCGGATATTACACCTTTGGTCAGCCTGCACTTTCTGATGTCGATGACCTTAACGGTGATGTTCCGTTGGCCCTTTGCTTTAATGGCCAGTGTATTGGCCCTGATAGGACTGACCTGGACCGGGAAGGCTCCGGTTGAATTGTTGGGGGTTAATATTATGACCTCAGCGGTTGTCCCCGTTGCTGCGAGCCACTTTATTTACCGCTGGGCGGATAAGCGCTTGCCGGATAATTTTTTTGTTATTCTTTTTGTGGGCTGTTTCTTCGGGAGTGCACTGACCGCTCTGGCTTCCGGGCTCTCTTTGATGGTTGTGCTTTGGCTGGGGTCTACCGCTTATGATTTTGCCCGTATTTCAGGCGAGTACTTTCTCTTCCTGCCGGTTATTCTCCCTCCGGAAGCCGTCGTGAATGGTATGCTGCTCAGTTCCCTTATGGTGTTCAAGCCAGACTGGGTGCAAGGCTTTGATTACCAACGCTATTTTGATGATCAATAACAAGTTGCTTTTTATTGGACGATTACCCCTGATACTGTTGGATTACATTCAGGGTTCTGCTAGTATTCTTGCCGTCCCGGGGGAGTAGTCGCTCTTCTTGTCTGGTATTTTTTAAAATACCTCAGACGAATTTGACAGAGGTTTACATCAACATAGTTGGTCCTCACGACCATGGTGTAAACAGCCGTATTGATCTGTAATGCGGCCTGACGAGACCTGTGACACAACGCACTGAACCGGGGCCGGAGCAGTGTGACGTGTCATAGTGTTTGTTCTCTGCCGGCCCCTAAAGTGAATTTCATGGAAGCCTTCTTTTTTTCGACCTTCTCAGTAGCTCTTGCCGAAATAGGTGACAAGACTCAGCTGCTGGCATTTCTTCTGATATCCCGTTTTCGTAAACCCTGGCCAATTATCTGGGGTATTCTGGTGGCTACACTGGCAAATCATGCCATTGCGGGCTGGTTAGGTGCTGTTGCAGCGGATTGGTTGCAGGGTGACTGGTTGAACTGGTTGGTGGGTGGCTCTTTTGTTGCGGTTGGTCTTTGGATTCTGATTCCTGACAAGCTGGATGATGATACGAAGAACCCCTATGAGAAGTATGGTGCCTTTCTGGCAACGGTTGTTCTGTTTTTTATCGCAGAAATAGGGGATAAAACCCAAGTTGCTACTATTATTCTTGGGGCTCAGTTTGATGCACTGTTCTGGGTGGTAATGGGAACAACGGTGGGGATGCTGCTGGCTAATGTGCCTGTGGTCGCCATTGGGCATCTGGCGGTGGATCGATTGCCCCTGAAATGGATTCGCATCGGTGCCAGTAGTGTCTTTGTTTTGCTCGGTATTTGGGTTCTTTTATCCGACCAGGCGATTATGAGCCATTAATCTGTAAGACGTGTATTGATCAGAATGCCGGTTGAGTGATTAAAACGCTCAACCGGCTTTTTTGTATTTTGACTTCTGCTGACGGGCTTACTCACGGACAGGGCGTTTCTGTAACTTACGCTGTAAGGTGCGGCGGTGCATGCCCAGCTGGCGGGCTGTGGCGGAAATATTACCGTCATTTTCTGTCAGTACTTTTTGAATATGCTCCCATGTCAGTCGGTTGACACTCATGGGTTTGTCCGCAATTTCCTGACTTGGGTTGGCACCGGTTTGTTTCAGTGCGGCAAGAATTTCATCCGTATCAGCAGGCTTAGGCAGGTAGTTAACCGCACCGAGTTTGATCGCTTCCACTGCGGTGGCAATGCTGGAGTATCCGGTCAGAATAATGACCTTGCAGTCAGGTACGAGTTTTAACAGACTGGGCAGTAGGTTAAGGCCGGTATCGCCTTCCATTTTAAGATCAAGTGATGCCAGGCTGGGCTGATGCTGCTCGATCAGCGGGAGGGCTTCTTCTGCGGACTCAGCCACAATCGTGTTGTAACCTCGCCGAGTCAGGGACCGGGATATGACCTGAGAAAACACCGGATCGTCATCGACAATGAGAAATGTGTTGTTGCGTAGCTCCGGTTCTTTAAGGCCGGAATTATTCAGATTGTTTTGCGGGCTCACTGTTGAGTCCTCTTGTTGGATCACTGGCGGCATTCGGCTGAATCACCGGCAAGGTGACTTCGGTGAGAGTGCCGCTCTTTGTTTGATGGTCATTCGATGGGCTATTCTTCAGGCTATACAATCGCACTGTACCCTGAAAGCGATTGATGGTCGCATGGGTCAGAAAAAGACCGATACCCATTCCTTCTTCTTTGGTCGAAATAAAAGCCTCGCCGAGTCGGCTTGCTACGTCGGGGTCAATTCCAGGGCCGTAATCCCTGATGCGGATAACGCATTCTACATTATCCCAGCTCACGCTAATATCCACACGTTGCGGGCTGACATCTGCCGCATTATTTAACAGATTCAGCAGGGCTTGCTCCAGCGTTTTATCTCTTTCCAAAAGAGGCATAGCCTGATCTTTTTGGCAGTCCAGGCTGAATTTTACATCGGGCCTCAGAACTTGCCAGTCTTCAATAATGGGTGCGATAAAATCACAGACAGGTGTTTGGCTGACACGATTAATCTCTGCCTGTTGAGTCAGTAACTGAAGCTTATCTTTACAGCGGTCAACCTGCTGACGCATTAGTGCCAGATCCTCCTGCAGCAGCTTATCATCCGGATAATCATGGCTCAGATCTTTTAGCATAACCGCCAGTGTGGAAAGTGGCGTGCCCAGTTCATGGGCTGTTCCTGCGGCCTGGGTGGCAACCGCCAGAATCTGTTCGTCCCGAAGCACCTGTTCACGCACCTCGCCCAGCATTTTTTCTCTGTGCCGGAGTGTGTGTGCCATTTTAAAGACAAAGGTTGTGATCAACCCGGTGGACAGCAGAAAGTTCAGCCACATACCCAGCAGGTGAAGATTGATTCCTGCGCCAGTGTGGCTGAGCTCCGGAACCGCAATATAGAACTGCATCAGAAAGGTATAAGAACTGAGTACTGCTGCAGCGATAATCCAGGTGAAAATCCAGGGCAGGGTTGCAGCACTGATGGTAAGAGGAACCAGAAAATAGGAGATAAAAGGGTTATTGGCACCACCGGAATAATAGAAAAAAAGGCTCAGGCCAAGAACATCTGCCAGCAGGTGAAACAGGTACTCTGAGTCCGTCACTCTGTAGGGCAGGCCCAGTCGCCACCAGGTCAGCATATTCATGGCGGCCATGACGATAATGATCATGATCAGAGGGATAGCCAGCAGGTGAATTTTAAGTACTTCAGTGCCGATAATCACCGATATCAGGAAGCCGGTCCAGGCGATACCCCGGATCAGGGTCAGGCGAATCAGGTTACGCCCCGGTGTTGATAGTGGTAATGGCTGATGCATGCAAATACCCACTGGATGAAGTTTGAAAATAATACGTTGAATATCAAAACATTATGCACTGTTGCTCACTTAAACGGGAGGCTTTAAGTCGTAGCATAATGTCGCAGGTGATACTGGTGGGAAGGATCTGCCCTGAACTTTACCCCGTATAGGTGAAACAACATATTTTAATCCCAGCAAAGGAGAGAAAAGGGTATGCGATATATCCTGTTGTTATGGTCACTGTTCACACTGGTGGGGTGTAGCTCTATGAAGATTGAAGATTTTTCAGATAAAGCCCCCCAGTTAGTACTGGAGGATTATTTCCGCGGTAAAACATATGCCTGGGGTATTTTTGAGGATAGGTTTGGCTCTGTTCGCCGACAGTTTCAGGTTGAGATTGATGGCCACTGGGATGGTGAAACACTGACGCTGGAGGAGTACTTCCTTTATGACGATGGTGAGGAAGACAAGCGAACCTGGATTATTACTAAGCGGGAGGATGGTCATTATACTGGTGTCTTTGGTGACATTGTCGGTGAGGCCAGGGGGCAGGTTCGTGGCAACGCCCTTAATTGGGTTTATGTCATGGACCTACCTGTCGGTGACAATACATGGCGGGTTACATTTGATGATTGGATGTTTTTGCAGCCCGGAAACGTGATTATTAACCGGGCTGTTATCAGAAAATGGGGTTTTGAGCTGGGCAGCGTCACCTTGTTTTTTTCCCGGGAGCGGATGTTACAGGAAGCTCCCTTTTCCCTGATGTCATCGTCAAAGTGAAGCTAGCCATCACTGGTCAGGCTTCTTCTGTGGTGGTGCGCTCATTCTGTGATTGTGGTGTACGGCTTTCCTCAGCGTTGCAGGAATTTTCGTAGGAGGGCTCCCGGTACACTACACAGCGATTACGTCCCTGGTGCTTTGCCTGATAGAGTGCCTGATCTGCCTGCTTTAATACCTGTTTCGGGGTATAGGTATTTTTGTTGGAACTGGCAATGCCCACCGAAACTTTGATTGAACCCACAATATCAATTTGCATCTGGGCTACACTGATTCTCAGACGTTCTGCAATCGTCAGGGCGTGCTTCTGTGGGGTCGCTGGTAATACAAGCACAAACTCTTCCCCTCCGGTGCGGGCGATAATATCGCCATCCCGCGATAGTTCAGACATCTTCTGCGTCAGACTGGTCAGGGCTTTGTCACCGGCTTCGTGGCCAAAGCGGTCATTAACCTGCTTAAAGTGATCGATATCCAGAGCGAGAACCGTGAACTCGGTATGATCAGCTTTCAGCTGGGACAGAAAAATATCCAGGCTGCGCCGGTTATAAACCCCTGTCAGAGGATCTGTTGAAGCGGCATGTCGCAGCTGACCTATCTGTTGCTGCAGAAGACTAAAGCCCTTTTCCATTGCGTGTTTAAGCTCTCCGCTTTCAAAGTACCAGGAGCGAATTCGGTGCAGTCGTTCATGGGTTTGCGGCTGGTCCATGGTACGGGCAGTATCGGCTAACTGTTTTAGTGGCCGGGCAATCATTCTTGCCAGTAGCCAAATTGCAAAAAAGGTGATGATAGTGATGGGCAGAGACCGGTAAAGCACCTGGGCCACCAGGTCGTTCAGAGAGGCTAATGTTGCTTTTAGAGGGCGTTGAGCAACGATGCCCCACTGGGCGACAGCAACAGGCGCAAAGCCTGCCAGCATCTCGGTACCCTGAGTGTTAACAATATTTAATGCACCACCCTTACCCGTTAAAACCAGGTTAATGACCTGATTGCCTTTAACGACCTCTCCAACACGGCTCTGATTTGGGTGGTAAATCAGGCGCTGGTTTTTATCAACGACATAGAGGTAAGAGCCGTCTTTGTAATAGTGAGTGCCGAGCATATCGTTAAGAATACTGCGTTCTTTCAGGTAAAGTGAACCACCGATATAGCCAATATATCTGCTCTGACGATCAAACAGAGGCTGAGAAATAAAAACCAGTAATCGTCCTGTTGCCGAGATATAAGGTGCGCTGATCAGTGGAATCTGTTTTTTTAAAGCTTCAATGGCTCCATCAGACCTCAGCTTCTCACCTATAATTTCCAGTGTATTCGGCGATGTGGCCAGTACCGTGCCATCGGCACCTGTGATCACAACAGAGTTAAAGCTGTCTGTTTGCAGACGCAGGCGGTCCGCTTGTCTTAACAGGTAGTCATGATCACCCATCCTGTATTGCAGCTCGCCAGCCGCATAGGCCAGTTGTTGTTGGGCTGAGCGCAGGAAGTTATCTGTGGTGGCGGCAAGCTTAGTGGCATAGGCAAAATTACTGTCCAGCTCGTGCTGAATCAGCTGCTCTTTCTGTACCTGGTAGCTGGCATAGAAGCTATTAAGTAATGTCACGGTTGCAGAAGTAAGAGCTAACAGGAGAATCAGACGCTTAAGAGTCAGGTGCTGCTGCCGACGCCTGCCGACTGGTGGTTGTCCGCTGCTTGAATTTCCGGCCTCTGACAGATGTGGCGCTTTTGAAACGTTCGGTGCTGCCGGTGCTTTCAGTACTTTTGGTGTGTTCAGTACATCTGCTTGTGAACGTTTCATGTTCAGACATTCTCTGTAGTTACAAGATGATTAGATAATTCGCCTATAAACCGTGGGGTATTTCAGGCTTTTTTAATATGAGGGACGATAATAGCGGCAAAAAAAATAAAAGCGAATTTTTCATACTCTCTACTCTGTTTTTTATACTCTCTACTCTGGATTACACCGAATATCAATTTTAGCATTTAGCTTGATTATGAATTATTTTCCTGATTGATTTCTTCGGTTAGGGTCGTTATTTTAAGTGTAATATTTGGATGGATATAACAGATCCAGGAGATTTAGCGTGATAAAAGAGATGCGAAGGCTTATTTTTGCTGCCAGCGTCAGTTTAATGCTGTTAACCAGTACTGAAACTTTTGCCCATGCGGCTCACTGTGAAGACAGTGAGCTGGGGGATCTGATGAAGTCGATGAAACAGGAACTGAAGGACTATGTCAGCAGTTTCAAACAATCGGACCAGGCAGCGATGCAGCAGCATCTGAATGGTTTGCTGAACGATTCAAAACAGGCGAAGAAACTGATTCCGATGAAGTATGAAGGTCAGTCAGTGGCATCTGTTGATATTCAGCGCTATCAGGAAGGTATGGATGAACTGCTTGAACTGTTGCAGCAGCTACAGGAGGCCGGAGGTGATACCAGCGCTATCAAACCTGCACTGGCTCAGATCAAGCAACACACTAAAGATAGCCATAAAGCATTCCGCAAAGATTGCGACTGATCGCTTTTTTTATTATGGCCTTTAAACGCCGGTTAACGTCATAGCTCTGTGCCGCCTTGGCATTTTGCTTTAGCGCTCAACTTCAGGCAGTACATAGGCCATTAAGGCGCCCAGCACTCCCAAAACGGATAACGCAAAAATCAGGTTTAGTGCGCTGAAGCCGCTCAGTGCACTGCCGAAACCGATCAGTAGCAAAACAACACCGATACAGGTATTGCTAACGGAGACGTAGTCTGTCCGCTGGTTGCCCGTGGCCATATTCACCAGATAGGTTTTTCGTCCGATCCGAACTCCTTCGTGGGCGATGGTCAGAAGAAAATAGCCTAAGGGCAATAGCCAGATTGTTGCGAGAAGGTCTGGCAGATAGATAGCCGCTATATTTACGCTGATTCCCAGAGCAGCGGCAATGATCGCGGCAACCATCATCACTTGTCGGCTGGAGTGGTCTGCAAACATCCCCCAGAAGGGACCGGAAAGCATACCGGCCAGACCACTGGTAATAACAAAAATACCCAAAGCCAGTGTTACTGGCTGATATTCACTGGCTAGGATAACGTAGTAGGGGGCCGACAAAGCGGTGCAAAGCAGCAGAGACCGGGTTAGTACAAAGTGCCGAAAGTTTTTATCGGTTTTTAGCAGATTGAGTTTTTTCAGCGCATGAAAGAAGCCATTTTTACCACCATCAGTTTCTCCGGGCTCCTCCCTGACCTGGGAAAATAGCAGGGCAGCCAGCAGCCAAAGCGTTCCGCCTATACCGATAAAGGTAGCGTAAAACAGTAAGTCATTTTCTGTGTGTTCAGAATGGCCTTTAAAGTAAAGTACTCCACCAACAATCAGAGTAATACCACCTGCCATACTGGCCGCCAGGCCACTTAAGCGTCCTCGTCTGGGTTTGGGAATAGTCTTACCGGTTACATCCTTGGATGCGACAGAGCATAAGCCGCGGGCGAGACTGAATATCACCAGTAAAGTGATCACTGACCAACCAGCCTGCTCCCCGGTCAGATAGAAAAGACTCAGAGCAATGGCGAACATGCAAAGGGCCTGAATAATGGAACCCAGCACCCAGGCAGTTTTCCGGATCGCCATCTTCCGCACATAACTGGCGATCAGAAGCTGAGGGATCAGTGACCCTGACTCCCGTATGGGCACCAGAAAACCGATCAGATAGAAGGGAGCTCCCGCCATATTCATCAGAGCAGGCAATACGACCTTGGGGTTGGCAAAAGCATCCCCAAGCTTGGTGAGAAACTGACTGAAAAGGGTTTTGGTGAAATTACCGGGGACCTCCTTACAGGCTGCAGAGCTAATGTCCTTGCAGGCGCGGGCATCCTCCTCGTTGGCGAGTTTGTCGTAGAGATTATCGACCAGCTTTTCCATTCTCAACCCTTTAATACTCAGATGAAATCACAGTAAATCAGTACGTCAACAACTTAACATGTGATCATGACGAATTGTAGAAAGCGATTGAAAGCCCGGATCCATACCCTGTACCGTAATAGCGGATGCGGGTTACAGCAGGATCTCCCTGCGTTTCCTCATTTATGAAAGAAACCACTTTATCAAGAGACAGAAATGGACATTGAAATAACTCTCAACGGGCCGATTGAAGCATCAGAAGTGATCGAACTTTATCGGTCGAATGGTTGGTCTTCCGCAGAGAAGCCGGATCAGCTGATTCCGGCACTTAAAAACTCGCACACTCTGGTGACTGCCCGAATAAGCGACAAGTTAGTGGGTATTGGTAATGCGATTTCCGATGGTCATCTGGTGGTGTATTACCCGCATATGCTGGTACACCCTGATCATCAGGGCGCAGGAATCGGCCGCAAGATGATGCAGACGATGCAATCAGTTTATGCCGGTTTTCATCAGCAGATGCTGACTGCCGATGGCGATGCGGTGGCTTTTTATAAGGCTTTGGGTTTTGAGCGGGCGGGTAAAACCGAGCCGATGTGGGTCTATGCCGGAGATGAGCACTAACCCCACAAAATAGCCTGTTTTAAAATAGGCGGACTCTGGGTATCTTACAATCCCCGGACGCATCTCCAGAAAAGAAAACACTATGGATGAATTATTCGTAAGATACCTGCACTTTGTTGGCTTTATCCTGCTGGTCAGAGGGGTCAGGCTGGGGGAGTAGCTCTCTCAGGTTTCAGTTTTATACATTGTTATATCAGGAATCAAATAATGGAACGTTTATTCTCCTACGGTACATTACAGTTGGATCAGGTTCAGCAAGAGACTTTTGGCCGTTTGCTGACCGGTGAAAAAGATACACTGACCGGTTATGCCTTATCTGAGGTGCGAATCAGTGATGAGGCCGTTGTTGCTACCAGTGGCAAGGCATTTCATCCGATTCTGAAATATACCGGCAACCCTGAAGATCAGGTGGAAGGCACTGTTTTTGAAATTACAGTGGAAGAACTGGCTCAGGCAGATGATTACGAAGTGGATGAGTATGTTCGCGTGGCCACTGTCTTTCACTCCGGCAACACGGCATGGGCTTACGTTTGTGCTGAGACTGAGCGGGCGAGGACGTCAACCTCTTAACCTGTGCCGTTAATCTGTTCCGGTACACTGACTTTTTGCCGCCTTTTCTATATCCTTAGCGGTCTTCGATTGCCACCGTTTAAAGATGAGTCTGTATGCTGCCAAACACCACCACCCGCCTCAATAAATACATCAGTGAAAGTGGTATCTGCTCCCGTCGTGATGCCGATCGTTATATCGAGCAGGGTAATGTTTATATCAATGGTAAGCGTGCTCAGGTGGGGGATCGCGTGGTGCATGGCGATGAGGTCCGAGTGAATGGCCAACTGATTGAGCCACCGGAGCATGATGATTTTATCTTTATCGCTCTGAATAAACCGGTGGGTATCGTCAGTACCACAGAACATTCTGAAAAAGACAATATTGTTGATTTTGTGGGCCACAGCCACCGGATTTTCCCCATTGGTCGGTTGGATAAAGATTCCCAGGGGCTGATTTTTCTCACCAATAACGGTGATCTGGTCAATAAGGTACTTAGGGCCGGTAATAATCACGAGAAAGAGTATTTGGTGACGGTTAACCGTCCGATCAGTGATGAGGCTGTTCAGGGATTAGCGAATGGCGTGCCGATTTTGGGAACTGTGACGAAAAAATGCCCGGTGGTTAAAGAAGGCCCTAACCTGATTCGTATGACGCTGGTGCAGGGGTTGAACCGGCAGATTCGACGCATGTGTGAATATTTTGGCTATGATGTAGTGCGGCTTGAGCGGGTACGCATTATGAATGTAGGCCTGAAGGGCCTGCCGGTGGGTGACTGGCGTGACCTGACAGAAGATGAGCTGCATACCCTGCTGAAGTCAGTAGAAGATTCCAGTTCGGAAGCCCCGGAAGGACGGCGAACCCAGGGAGCCCGAAATAAAAAAGCCGGAAGTCAGGGTAACGTTGCAGGGGGCAAGGGTAAGCGCCCATCTCGCACTCCGCCCTCGGCGGGTCGTTCTGAGGCTGCTGGCCGCACTGACGCTAATGGTCGGAAAAAAGCATCGACAGCGACTAAAGGTAAACGCCCACCGGTAAAACCGACCACGGGCAAGGGTGCTGTTAAGGGTGGGAAGTTATCGGGCAAGGTGGCCGCCCGTGCCGCAGCGGCGGCGGCTAAAGGCAAAGGAAAAGGTGCAGTTAAAGGAAGGCCGGGCGGGAAAAGTGGCGGTAAGGGAGCTGCTGTCAAAGGCAGGAAAACGTCAGGTCGTTAGCCTGAACAGCAGGTCTGATAGGTCTTCAATGGAGGGGGATTGTTCAGAAGTCAGTATCAAGCCTGCGTAGCTGCATAAACGCTTCGGCGGCCTGGAGCCCCACACTGTATCCTCGGTGTTTTGCCAGAATTTCTATATGCTCATAGCTCCGGCTGTGCGGTGCCGGGCGTATCTCACAGCCGTAGGCCGCCAGAGCTTCCTTTTTTTGTACCAAGTAGTTCGAGATGTCGACATAGAGGTTAGGGATAAAAGGTGTCAGCTCTGATGGCTGCCAGTCGGTACTGGAAAGAACCTCAAAAGTATAGATCTCTTTGACGCTCAGGGCAGGCTGCGGACGGCAAGCTGTCATAACGGCCTGGTTGGTGATTCTATGGTCGATATTGAGGTCACTGGCATGATGGGTATAGATGATGTCAGGTTTTAACTCTGAGACAACCTGCTCAATCTCCTTGACGATGCTGAGCAAGGGCACTGCGTCCATCTGATTATCCGGGAAACACAGGTTTTTTGAGGAGTGAGTCCCCAGTATTTTTGCTGCTTTTTTGGCCGATGCAAGTCTGATTTTAGCGGCGTCACTCTGAACGCCCCGGGCACTGACGCCGTCGGTCATAAACAACAGGTGCACTTCATTACCAGAGGCAACGTGGCGCGCAATGGTGCCGCCACAGCCTATCGCTTCATCGTCTGTATGTGCCGCAACGATTAAGATTTTTTTCATTTCTTGTCAGCTACAAAGTTGTAGGATGCCAGCTCCCAGCCTGTCCCATCTTCGATGATCTTGTGCTGCAGATTACTGAGTGTGAAATCGGAAAAGAGTGCTTCCAGATGAGCTTTGTCAGAAAAGTGAACATTGCCCAGATTGGCAAAGGAGCGGCTTTTAGAGTTAAAGGTACGCGTCCATTCGTCAACTTGCTCAATGCAGGCGTCGGCGTTGTTGAAGTCTGAGTAGCGGGTTGAAAACCAGTCGATACCGATAAATTTACCCTGATCAGTTAATGCTGCATAGATATTGGCAATTGTCGAAGTGATGCCCTGTGTGTCGTTATGGGTAATCGCTCCCCGATCAATAATCAGGTCAAACTTACCTGCCGGCAGTTCTTTTGAAAAATCCATCACGTGCAGTGCATCCTGCAGTTCAGGATAGGCCTGTTTCAGGTTGTTGATGGTGCTTGCACTGCCATCAACAGCGGTATAGTCAACGCCCAGACTCAGGAAGAAAGGGATATTGGCACCGGCACCGCAGCCAACTTCAAGCACTTTAAAGCCACTGCCGGTTGGACGGGCATGTCGCATGACATAGGAGACAAGATCGGACCAGGGCCAGCGACTCAGGTGATTACTTGATGCGTATTGTTGTTCCCACTCATTAGAAAATCCCATTATTATTCCTTTGTATTTGTCAGTTGGTTTGTCAGTTGGTTTGTCAGTTGGTTTGTCAGTTGGTTTGTCAGTTGGTTTGCCACTGAAGTATCTTTTTTGGCCAGATAGCGAACAGCGTCTTTACCGCAGTTAAAAATCAGATCCAGAATGGATAAATGCGAGATAAAATGAGCCGATTTTTGTGGATACACCGGGTGCTGATAATCATGAAACAGCACGTCGATTTTGTTGTCTTTAAAGCTGCTGATATCGAGGTAATCTCTGCCAAACGGGCCTGAAATATAAGTATCGGCGTTAAATTTCTGGCATAGATTCAGGACCAGGTCACTTTTTTTACCCTGGTAGCGAATTCCGGAGGCATACGTGATGTTCCTGTTGATTTCTAAGTAATCGAGCAGAGTTTCTGTGTTTTTTCTGATGAGCTCACCCAGAAACTTAAACTGATCGGCTGTGTTGAAAAAACCATCCAGAACCGGCATAAATTCAGCATAAAAAGGCGTCTTCGCATAAGCTTGGCTGATGGTATTGCGATGTTTTTTAATCCAGTTGCGGCTGTAGTCTATTTCCACATCTTTAATTGACAGGTTACCGAAACGACCGCTGGTTTTTACCGGTATGGTCAGAGTGACTACCTGTCCGTTCATCAAGATCTTATTGCGGTTTGTCATGCTGTTTTTTTCAAACTGCACATCATCCAGAACAATATGCATGTCGGATAACAGGATTCTTTCAAAGTAACCCAACCAAGGTAAATATGCCGGCTGATTAATCGAGACGATCATCGTTAAAAGACCTTTATCGCGCTGCAGACCGCGTCGAGTTCAGCAGTACTCATTGACGGATAACAAGGCACAGACAGCATGTGCTTTGTATTGTAATCCGCACCCGGGAAC
The DNA here is from genome assembly GCA_048268485.1 of Oceanospirillum sp. Lineage (GTDB taxonomy): Bacteria > Pseudomonadota > Gammaproteobacteria > Pseudomonadales > Halomonadaceae > Oceanospirillum. Next base: position 8,519 of record JBLWVL010000027.1, on the reverse strand, counting down.
GCTTTCTTTGTGTGTCGGCCAAGCACTTCCTGGGTTTCTATCGGAATAATCGAGGCTACGTTATGCCGATGAAGATGGCGCTGCAGCGCCGTGATGGTATCAGGGGTATCCAGGGTGATAATGGCACGGAACCGAACGGCCTTTACGCCTGTATCCCCGGGCTCCAGAAGCGGCAGCCCCAGCTGTTTGTAGCGGGTGAAAATATGTTCCCGTTGTCCGGCAAATTCCCTGAAAAGGCGTTTTAGTTGCACCCGTCCAATTGCAGCCTGCAGGTCGGTCATCTGAAAATTAAACCGCAGCTGTGCATCCGACCTGGTATCGAAATCGATAAAGTCTCTCAGCTTGTCTGCCATTAAGCGGTCGGCACACATGACCGCGCCACCCTGTCCACCGCTGGTGATAAGCTTGGTGGCATAAAATGAGAAGATGGATACCGGAGTCTGTCGGCCAACAGGGCGGCCATCCAGGGTTGCTCCCAGGGCCTGTGCGCAGTCTTCAATGGTGATGTTTTTGTACCGATCCGGTATCCGGGTTGGCAGTCCAAAAAGGTGTGGATGGATCAGCAGATCAAATGGCTCTGCATTGTCAAAGTTGAGTTCCGTCGTTCCCGGGTGAACATCCAGATAAACCGGGGTAGCACCGGCAAGCTGCACAGCATTTTCCAGACTGCTGCAGGCGTATACCGGTAATGCAACTCTGCGTCCTTTGGCCTGAAAAAGGATCAGAGCTGCAAAAAGGGCGGCGCTGCCTGAGGAGACTGCGACCACATGTTCAGGGGGCAGACCGTGGTATGTCGCCAGCTGGCGCTCAAACTCTGCTGTCTGCTGACCTTGGGCGACCCAACCGGACTCAATAACGTTACGGGCGGCCTCAGCCTCAGCATTTCCCAGTGTTGGTCGGTTATGCGCAATCTGATGCATAGTAGCCCGCTTTAACAACCATAGGGTTGCCACAAACCAGTGAGTAAGGCGGAATATACCCTGCATCAACCATGGTTCCGGCTGCAATGACGCTATGATGACCGATATGAGCGCCGCCTTTAACCATCACATGGGAGCCGATAAAGACATTATGTTCTATCGTGATGTCTTTGCGGGATATGGTGTCTGAAAGGCCAATGGCTTTTCGGTGGGAATCCGCGCAGTTGATCACCACAAAAGAGGCTATATCACAGTTATCACCGATGGAGACACGTGCTCCTTTGGCGTAAACCTCTGAGAAGCCTGAGATATAAACATTGTTGCCGAATTCAGGTTCGCCGCTGATCCAGACCAGTGGGTGAAACTTATTTTTTCTGAACCCGGTGACGGATCTGAAAAGGTAAAGGAATAAAGCTTTAAGAGGGGTCACATCAGATCCTCTAACGTTAAAGGTGTGCCGCGTTCAAGGCTTTTGTTCGCGGTTGCGCCCAGTACCTCTTCATAATACCGGGGCTCCAGCCCGAAGGCAGGACGGATAACCCGGACATTATCAGGGGAGAGTGTTTCCCCCTGACGGATATCCTGTACCACATATACGGAGCGGCCATGGTGGCTTCCGGGGCGCTTTTCGTTCAGGGCTTTTGGGTTGCCGACCGCTCTCCAGGCCAGATCTGTTTGTCGGCGCAGCTCTTTCAGTTCGTCAGGTTCAATGGAGAAAGCGGCATCGGGACCACCGTCAGAACGTCTCAATGTAAAGTGTTTTTCAATAACCGATGCGCCATAGGCAACAGACAGTACCGGGGCGATCTGCTCCAGGGAATGATCGGATAATCCAACGGGTACCCCCAGTTTTGCCAGTTCACCAACAACTGAAACATGCATATCTTCCGGTTTACTGGGATAGCTGCTGATGCAGTGCAGTACGGCGATATCCCGGGCTCCTGCATCACGAAGTATGGCCAGTGATTCTTCAATATCCTGAAGACTGGATATGCCGGTTGAAATAATAATGGGTTTGCCGGTTGCGGCGACCTGCTTCAGAAAATAGTGGTCTTTCGCTTCAAAAGAGGCAATTTTGTAGGCTGGGCAGTTCAGGTCTTCCAGAAGATTGACAGAGGCTTCGTCAAAAGGAGAGCTGAACAGAGTGATCCCGATCTCCTCTGCTTTTTCGAACAGCAGTTTATTCCAGGATGGCGGCATGGTGATCTCGCTGTAGAGATCGTAGTAGCTTTTGCCCTGCCATAGAGGATCAGGGATCAGAAAATCCGGTTTGTCACAATCAATGGTTAGAGAGTCTGCGGTATAGGTCTGGATTTTTACGGCATCAGCACCGCAGTGCTTGGCCTGCCGAATCATCTCAAACGCTTTCTCAAGATCCAAAGTATGGTTATTTGACATCTCTGCGATGAGATAAGGTGGGTGTTCCGGAGCGATCTTCCGTCCATTGATTTTCATATATGGCTCCTAGCGCTCCCGAATTTTGCAGTCATGTCATTAAATGTTGCTGAACTTAATAAAACTTTACATAGAATGTACGCTGGTTGGTCTTATTAAGGCAAGAACTTGTTGGCAATGAAATCAAACAAAATCTGACTTTTATTTACAGGTAATCTGAAGGGAGATTTTTTGATTATTGTGCATGGCATTAATCGAGTAGTAAGTCTATCAATGGAGGGGGGGATCTGTGATGAGGCGAGGGGGCGGCTTATAAAGGTTCAGCGGGGAGTTTTCTTGCACTTGTATGTACTTTGGATGATCCTGTTGTCTCATTTTATCACCGCTATTGATCCGTCCTGAGCATCAGGCGAAATGAGTAAGGATAGTGTTATGCAGATCACTGGAAAATTTAATGTTGCCCTCAACCCTCTGGATATTACAACGGGAAGCGCGGATGGCATGGCGCTGGGGCGTATGTCCGTTGATAAACAGTTTTTTGGTGAGCTGGCTGCTGTCAGTAAAGGGGAAATGTTAAGCGCACTGACACCAACCCGTGGTTCAGCAGGTTATGTAGCGATTGAGCAGGTGACCGGTACGCTGCAGGGGAAAACCGGCAGTTTTGTACTGCAGCACTTCGGGCTGATGGATCGTGGTTACGATAAGCTGATTCTGGAAGTGGTACCGGATTCTGCCACCGGTGAGTTGGAAGGCTTAAAAGGCTGCATGAAGATCCGCATCGAAGAGGGCGAACAGCACTTCTATGATTTTGATTTTTATCTGCCGGGGCTGACGGATGCTGATGAAGTTGATGGCGCTGAAGAAACTGATGCCAAGGCTTAGCAATCGCTGGTATCGGTGCCGGAAGACAGCCATAAAAAACCGAACTCGTTGAGTTCGGTTTTTTTGTTTAACGCTGTGGCCAATGGGGCTTAGCGGCTTAACCTTCCGGATAAACCTTCGCCAGTGTGGCGTTAATCTGAGCATCCAGCTCTTCGTAGCTGTCGGCTACCAGATTGATATGGCCCATCTTGCGGCCCGGACGCAGGCTCTTGCCGTAGCCGTGCAGCTGCTGGTCGCTGTTGACCAGAACACTGTTGTCCATCTCAACACCCAGCAGGTTCACCATGCCGGTGATCTTCATCGCCTGGGTATTACCCAGTGGTAGGCCAGTGATGGCACGAATGTGGTTGTTGAACTGGCTGCTGATGCAACCCAGCTGTGTCCAGTGGCCGGAGTTGTGTACCCGTGGTGCCATCTCGTTAACCACCAGGTGCTCTTTGCCACCGACATCGGTAACAAAGAACTCAATGGCCAGAATGCCCACATAGTTGGATGCCGCCAGCAGTTTGTTGGCGATCGCTTCCGCCTGCTGCTGCAGTTCTGGTGTCAGGTTCGGAGCCGGAGCCTTAGAGGTCAGCAGGGTGCCATCCCGGTGCAGGTTTTCGGTCAGCGGGTAGAAGCGGCTCTCACCTTCGGCGTTGCGAACGGCGATCATGGACACTTCACGTTTGAAGTTAACAAAACCTTCCAGCACGCAATCCAGATTGCACACCTCTTCATCCAGAGCGGCAGCGTCTGCTGCACTTTTGATGCGCCACTGACCGTAACCATCGTAGCCGCCGGTGCAGGTTTTCAGAATCGCCGGATAGCCAATGGCATCCAGTGCCGTCAGAATCTCCTGGCGGTTGCCGGTGCGGCGGTAAGGTGCAACATCAACGCCCTGTTCGTTCACCCAGCTTTTTTCCAGACCGCGGTGACGGCAGGTTTCCAGCATTTTCGGATCAGGATAACCCGGGCAGAACGCCTGCAGCGCTTTCAGGCGATCCGTATCAACCGCTTCTTTCTCAACGGTGATCACGTCCGGCTCTCCCAGTGCTTGGTACAGGGCTTCCGCTTCCGGATACTCTTCGTCGTAGATCACATCGCCAAGACTGGTGATGGGGTCAAGGGAATCACCTTGCTGCACCAGGTAGCTGAACTGAATACCCATAGGCCAGGCCGACAAGGCCATCATGCGGGCCAATTGGCCGCTACCGACAACGGCAACTTTCATACGTTAATCCTCAAACTTGCATGATGACTTCATGCTTTGCATTCTAAAACCTGAATTACGGTAGTCGCAGGCTGGTTTTATTAGCCCTTAAATGACAAGCGGGCGCTAAGGCGCCCGCTGCAGGAAATTAGTCAGTGACCAGCTCGAAGGCCACGCCGTCTGTCTGCTTCTTGCGGAAGGCGATCAGACGCTCGCGCAGAGCATCGTCTTTCATGGCCAGCATCTGTGCCGCCATCAGGCCAGCATTATAAGCACCGGCTTCACCAATCGCCTGAGTACATACCGCAACGCCACGGGGCATCTGAACGATAGACAGCAGGCTATCCATACCTTTCAGGTGACGGCTGGCAACAGGTACAGCTACCACTGGCAGGTGGGTTTCAGCGGCGATCATACCTGGCAAATGAGCTGCACCACCGGCACCGGCAATAATCACCTCGGTACCTTCTTCATGGGCGCGGGTTGCAAACTCAACCAGTCGTTGCGGGGTGCGGTGGGCAGAAACAACACCTGCAACATATTCAACACCCAGCGCTTCTAAAGGCTTGGTGGCTTCCTGCATGGTGGCCCAGTCAGACTGAGAACCCATTACGATGGTGACTTTAGCAAATTTCATTACGGTAGCTCTCCGTTTTTATAGTGCAGCCCGACCAGCAACCCGTTCTTAAGTCTCTTTACTCAGAACTCTTTTTTTAAGAGCTAAGAAACTTTAAAAACAATAGCAGCAAGACCTGATCCATCTTGGATAAGGTCGCTGACATAAAGTACGGGCTGAAAATAAAGCTGTTTGTCATAACCAACCTGCCCCTGTGGGCGATCTGTCGTCTGGCAGGTTTAAGGTATTCCTGACAGCGGGGTTGGTTCAGCGAAAAAGAGGCGCACTATTATGCCCTAATTTGAGAAGAGATAAAAATTATTCTGTTTTCCTGTAAGACAGGAGCAGGCGTTGTCCTGCTCCTGGTCAGTTTTGACGGTGTGGTGATCAGTCCTGAAGTCGCTCAATTACGCTGGCGTATTGCTGTTCGAATTCATGGAACTCAGTGTCGTTATGGTTGCAGCAGCGTACGCCTCCGGTTTTGATATTGTAGATCCAACCATGAAGATCAACTTTGCCGGTAGCCAATTTGGCAGCGACTGCCGGGTGGGTTCGGATATGCTGAACTTGCTGCAGCACATTTTGCTCAATCGCTTCGTCCAGATGCTCGTGACCGATACATTCACTGTGGCCGATATCGTGACGTTCGCGCACGATCTCCATGGCAGAGCGACAGTGACCTAGCCATTCTTTAACGTGAGGCAGACCATCCAGCGCGTTCATATCCAGGGCACCCTTGATCGCACCACAATCGGTATGGCCACAAATAATGATATGACGCACCCCTAACATAGCTACGGCGTACTCTACAGAAGCGGTCATACCTCCTGTCTCATTGCTGTGGGGCGGGATAATATTGCCAGCATTACGACAGATAAAAAGGTCGCCGGGAACTGTACCTGTCATCAGATTCGGGTCGATACGGGAATCAGAACAGGTAATAAAGAGCACATCCGGGCTTTGACCGGAAGCCAAAGTACCAAACAGATCTTTATGTTCAGGGTACACATTCTGGCGAAAATTGAGCACGCCCTTAACAATTTTATCCACGCTGAGCCATCTCCAAGGGTTGTTATTATCTTATCGCGGGTGGCACCCGTTTACTGTTTAAGTGCCGTTCGTCAGTTTAGCTTAGTCTTTACCGCATTAACTGAAGCGGGAAAGTGCAATCGGTAATTTGTGGCGACATTCTCTATCAGGTAGAGGATAGATAAAAATAGATATTATCTAGTTATTGTATAGATGTTTATCTAACATAGGGCTTGTTCATTTTCGCTGACTAAAAGTAGCAGCTATTGTTTTGATCGCTCTGGGGAGAGGTTGTGAAAGAGTCCAGAACTCAGGCCCGGGTAGGTACTTTGCGCCAGTTAGAGATTCTATTGGCGGTTTATCATTCCGGCAGTATTAGTGGCGCAGCAAGAAAATTGCATCTGACGCAGCCGACGGTTTCCATGCAGCTCAGGAAATTGTCAGAGGGAATGTCGATGCCGCTCTACTATCAGGTTGGGCGTAAACTGAACCTGACAGAAGCGGGTGAGGCTGCAGTTAAAACCGCTATTGAGGTGCTGGGCTGTTTTGAGCGTCTTGATATGCAGCTGGCAGGTCTGAAAGGCTTGATGGCAGGTACTTTAAATCTGGCCATTGTGACCACGGCAAAATACTTTATCCCCCATCTGATCGGTGATTTTAGCCGAAAATTCCCTCAGATCGATGGTCGTTTCCATGTGGGGAATCGCCAGCAGATTATTCGGCGACTTCGTTCCGGGGAAGATGACTTCTATGTGTTCAGCCATCCGCCTGATAGCGACAAGCTGGATATGATGGCGCTGTTGCCTAACCGATTGCAGGCAATTTCACCCTTGGATCATCCGCTGGCGGCGGGTGCACCTGAACAACAGGTTTCGTTGGAGGCGTTTTGTCAGGCACCATTTCTGATGCGGGAGGAGGGGTCGGGAACCCGTCATGCCATTGAAGTTCATCTGACCCGCTTAGGCCTGGCACCTAATATCCGTATGACCATAGAGAGTAACGAAGCGATCAAGCACTCGGTGATGTCCGGACTGGGGGTTTCTGTGCTGTCAGAGCATACGCTGGCGTTTGGTGAGCAGCAGGGGCTGGCGGTGCTGAATGTGGAGCATCTGCCGATCGTAACCCACTGGTATCTGGCCTGGCTGAAGGATAAACCGCTATCGCCGGTGGCAAGTGCTTTTCTTGATTACATCAAACAGCCGGGACGTGAAGGGATCGACTGGCAGGAATCTTCTGCTTCTCTCAATGGGGTTTTGTTTTGAGTATAAAGCTTGCCCAGTTACGTCGGTTTGTGGGTTTTAACAAAATGTGTCCTGGGCTGCTCAGCCGAACTGGGCTATAGATAACAGAAGCAGGCGACAGGTGACAGAAAAGCAAGATCACCGCGTAGTATTCCCTTATTACACCTTGTATGGCTGATTATGATTCACTAGAGACGCCATAATCTATTTTAATAAGGAGAATAAAAATGGCTAAAGTACTGATGATTACCGGTGACTTTGTTGAAGATTATGAAAACATGGTGCCATTTCAGGCTCTGATCGCAATGGGGCATGAGGTCAGCGCAGTCTGCCCGGACAAGAAAGCGGGCGATACGATCTCAACCTCTATCCATGATTTTGAGGGTGATCAAACTTATACCGAGAAGCGCGGACATAACTTTGTTTTAAATGCTGATTTTGAAAGCGTTAAAATAAGTGACTACGATGCGCTGTACTTACCCGGTGGACGGGCACCCGAATACCTGAGATTAAACCCAGCCGTTATCCAGCTGATCCAGCAATTCTTTGAAGCTGATAAGCCTGTTGCTGCAGTCTGTCATGGTGCTCAGTTATTAACTGCGGCCAATGTGATCGAAGGTAAAAAGGTCTCCGCTTACCCCGCCTGCGAGCCAGAAGTGAAAATGGCCGGAGCAACCTACGTTGAGCTGCCGATGGATGGCGCCGTCACGGATGGTAAACTGGTAACAGCACCAGCATGGCCGGCTCACCCTGCTATGCTAAAACAGTTTGTTGCTTTGTTTTAACTAAAAGGTATTGCGTATGTGCCAGCTCTTCATTAATGCAGATAGCCATCTGTGGTCCAGTCGAACGAAATCATTACGTATTGATGGCGTGGTGACTTCCATCCGTTTGGAAGAGTTTTTCTGGGAAATACTGGAGGAGGTGGCACATCGCGATAGCATGACGGTGGGACAAATGATCAGTAAGTTGTATCTGGAATCCCTGGATGCTGAGCATGATATTGGCAACTTCACATCGTTTTTACGCGTTTGCTGTTCACGTTATCTATCGCTGATTGCGGATGGTCAGTTAGAACGTGATGAAAATACGCCACTGGGTACGGTTGATGCCGGCTCTATCCTGGAAAAAGAGAAATACGCCCGAGGACTGCGTCAGTCACGCATCAGCCAATGACTGGCTTAGTACGTCATTTCTGCATTCTTATATAAGGGCGGTTCGTCAGCAGCTGCCTAACGCACTGT
>JBLWVL010000026.1:0-50454 GCA_048268485.1 Oceanospirillum sp. | reverse complement strand
GTTCTTTCATTTCCTGCAGGTGTTATGCTTATGTCATAGATTAGTATTAACATCTTATGAAACAGCATGTTAGCAACATATTTTTTCATCTTTCGCCGGAAAAAATCTAAGAGGCCTCTATGCAAACCTTTAGTCAGCGTGCAGATCAACTTGCTGAAGTATTGAAACAAATGGAGATGCAGGCGGATGAATCACAGCTATTTGCTTTGGGTTACATCATTCCGCAGCTGACCTTGGTTGCTGAATATGTCGAACCTGAAGATGACTTCGATACCTGCTTCACTCGCTGGCTACATCAGGTGTTCACTGATGACGGCATGAACAACGAAGATCAGCAGGAGATTTTACAGCTCTGGCAGACCGCCCAAATTAAAGCTCAGTAACCTATACCATGCATCTTAAAATATGGCCGAACAGAGCCAAAAAAGAAAATATCAGCATGACAAACAAGCGCGGTTAAACAGATAGGCAAAGTACAGGTCTGAAGCGACAACCGATGCAGGGACAGGAGATAACGGTATGACATCCGACAAAAAGCCAAAAGGCATTGATACACATATTTCGCCAGAAGGTAGCCTTGAAGTACTGTCTCAAACTGAAGTGAACCGGTTGAAATGTACTTCTGAAAATGGCCAGTACAACCTGTTAAGAGGTTGTGCGCTGGCAGTACTTAACTGTGGCAGCCATACTGATGACAGTAAGGCAGTACTGGAGCAGAACAAAGCATTTAACATTGAAGTACTGCAGCAGGACAGGGGTATCAAGATTCATCTGACACAAGCCCCGGCATCCGCATTTGTCGATGGCCAGATGATCCGGGGTATCAGAGAGCACCTTTCCTCCGTATTGCGGGATATTGTTTATGTCAGTAGCGAAGTTCAGCACAACAGCCGCTTTGACCTGAATGACTCCGAGGGGATCACTAATGCAATTTTCCATATATTGCGTAACGCCGGTACTCTGAAAGCAAACCATACGCCTGATATGGTTGTTTGCTGGGGTGGTCACTCGATCAGCCGCGAAGAATATCGCTACACCAAAGATGTGGGGCATGAACTTGGCTTGCGTGGTCTTAATATCTGTACCGGTTGCGGGCCAGGGGCCATGAAAGGGCCAATGAAAGGTGCCAACCTTGCCCATGCCAAACAGCGTATTCAGAATGGCCGTTATCTGGGAATTTCTGAACCCGGCATTATTGCGGCGGAGTCACCCAATCCAATTGTCAATGAACTGATTATCATGCCCGATATTGAAAAGCGCCTTGAAGCCTTTGTTCGTGTCGGTCATGCTATCATTGTTTTTCCGGGCGGCGCAGGAACCGCTGAAGAGATTCTTTACCTCTTGGGAGTTCTGCTCAATCCTCAAAATGATGACATCCCTTTCCCGGTTATATTCACAGGCCCGGAAAGCAGTCGTGACTACTGGCAGCAGATCAATCAGTTCATAGGATTGACACTGGGCTACCAGGCACAACAGCGCTATAAAATCATTATTGATGATCCTGCGCGGGTCGCCCGTGAGATATCTCACGGCATCTCTGAAGTTAAGAAATCCCGCTGTATCAGCAGCGATGCCTTCTACTTCAACTGGCGTTTAAAGATAAGCCCCGAGTTTCAGCAGCCTTTTGAGCCAAACCATGAGAATATGGCATCACTCAATATACGCTTTGATCAGCCGACACATATACTGGCCGCAAATTTGCGACGTGCCTTCTCTGGTATTGTTGCAGGCAATGTTAAAGCTCAGGGAATCACTGCGATTGAGCGGTATGGTCCGTTCCAGATTAATGGTGACGAAGAGATCATGGCTCCTCTTGACGCACTGTTACAATCTTTTGTGCAACAACAACGCATGAAATTGCCGGGAACAGAGTATAATCCATGCTATGAGATTGCTAAGGACAGTAAAAAGCACGCATAAATATCCTGCTTGTTGCAAAAAAAGGATGACAGATAAGGATCAGATACAGTGGTTAAAGGCCCTGTATTGATGTCTGAGGTTTTCAATGCAAAACATGAGAAAGCTGAAGGAAGATGCCCTTCGGCGAAAACAAGAGTTCGAAGAAAAGCAGCGCAACGAAGAACTCAAAAAACAGAGAAAAATGAGTGGTGGCCGCCCATCCCGCTCGGATAAGCGGCGCCCCTCAAAAAAGCGAGGCAGTAGTGCACAGGATCAACGCCGTAAAGCGGTGCCTGCACGAACTCAGGTGCGTAAAAAAGCGAAAAAGACACCAGGCCGCTGGGTTATCGACACATTGCTTGTTGTCGGTACCTTGATGGCTTTGGTTGCACTGTTTAACCCTTACTAGCCTTATTAGTAATAATATTCAGCCAGAGTGACTCCTCCTCTGGCTTTTTGTCCTGTACAGGCAGCCCAATACCATCATAAGTCTTTTCGGTTTCCGGGTGTCCTTAACCTATCACTCAAAAGATTCAGGATTTGCAGAAGAGCAGGGCTTTTAACCTCTTGATCGGGGTAATGATATTGATCTGAGCGAGCGTTCCAACCGGCTGAATTCAGCGTCATCACAAGGCAAACCGAACCGTAATCGGCGACATGACTCAAAGGCCCGCACCCAGATACCTTGTTGGGCGAGTTTCTGCTGAATCAGTTTCACGGACTCATGATGCTCATTCGCATTAGTGGGCAGTACGACACTAATAAACAACGGCGTTTTCCCCATCTCAACCTTCTGCGGGAATGCGTGCTCCAGACATGTGACCAGCCGCATGCTTTTATCGGCTAATTGCTCCCTCGCCCTATTTTGCCAAGCAACATCATTTAGCATTCGGGTTGTCAGCCAGCTGGTAACACCATTGACCGGCCAGGGCCCCGTATTTATTTTCAACTGCGCTATCAGGGTTGCCCCCGCCAATACAAAACCACTGCGTATCCCTGCCAATCCAAAAAATTTTCCGATTGAACGTAAAACAATCAGTGAGTCGCAGGCATCACAGACGACACTCAGCCTTTCCTGTTCTGCAGAGGAGTAGGCATCAATAAAAGCCTCATCCACCACCAGCCAACCTTGCTTTGCCGCCAATATACGATGGCATGCAAGAAGCGTCTCCCGGCTAAAATGCTGCCCTGTGGGGTTATTCGGGTTAATTACCACTAAAATATCGCAGGCCTCAGCACAGGAAATTAACTCGTGGGCATTGCCCGCATGGTAACAAAGCACTTCAAACCCGGATTTCTGCCAGCACCAGGCATGCTCACGGTAACCCTCTTCAGGCACCGCTACAGTTTTAGTGCGGGAACAACACTCAGCCTCCGGCTCAGTGTCTATATTCTGTGTCACAGACATCAGCCTCAGAAACAAAGCAGGTAATAGCTCTATTCCTTGCTGGGAGCCATTCACGGGCCATAAATCAAACTGCTGATAATAACCACGCGCAGCCTGTAGCAGGGCATCATAGTCATCCGGCAAATCCTGAAAGCAGGTGGCAGGGATAGCAGGAACCGGCCAGGAGTCAGGGTTAAGTCCGGCAGAGAGATCCAGCCAGTGTTTGATATCAGGATAAGCTTGCTGGGCTCTTTTCAGATCGCCCCCATGCCGGGGTGCATCAAGAGAAGGTAGTTTTGACAGCAGCATTTTTTTCAATGAGTGAGGCCAATAAAATAACGACATCTAAGAAACCAGATAACCTACAGCGAGCACAAATATACTGCCAACGACAAGCCAGGTAAGCAGTACTCGCTCTACCAGCTTCTCCGCTGCCCTGAGATCTTTAACTTGTGGAGGGCTGCCTTCTCCTAATATGGGGCGCTCTTTCCAGTGGCCATGGTAAGTATCGCCACCGCCCAGTCGTACCTTCAATGCACCGGCCCCAGCAGCCATAACAGGCCCGGCATTGGGACTTTCCCAATCGCTACCCTGCTTCCACCAACAACGTAGGCCTGATTTGACTCCTGAAGTGCCATAAGGGCTATTCAGCGTATAAAAAAGTGCAGAAATACGGGCAGGCACCAGGTTCAGTGCATCATCAAAACGAGCCGTGGCCCAGCCAAAACCTAAAAAACGCTCCGTTTTATAACCCCACATTGCATCCAGTGTATTCGCCATACGGTACAGCAAAACACCAGGGGCCCCCGCAAGTAAAAACCAGAACACGGCAGCGAAGGCACTGTCATTACCGTTCTCAAGACCGGACTCAATAGCTGCCCGTGTCACACGCATCTCATCCATATCAGAGGTATCCCGGCTAACGATCCATCCCACATAAAATCGGGCCTGCTCCAAGTCCCCCGCCAACAAGGGGCGCTCAATCTGGGTCAGGTGCTGGCTCAGGCTTTTAGCTCCCAGGGCAAAATAGAGTACTCCACCCTGCAGTACAAGGTGCACCCAAAACAGGTAACCACTTTCCGTCTCAGGTATAAGACAAAACATCAGGGTAATAAAGGGAAGCAGGGCCACCAGCAAGGCAAGAATACCCAGAAAGCGCTTCTTCGCCACCGAAACAGAATGGCCTTGCGGCTGGCTATCAGGGTTTAGCCCCCGCTCTACCCAGTTTACAAGGCTGCCATAACCCACCAGCGGATGCCAGAAAGGAAGCTCGCCAAAACGGCGATCCAACCACCAACCCAACCAAAGCGCGAAGAAAATAATCTCTGGGGCATATAGCGCCATAGGGACTCCAAGACTGAATACTCAAATGGCTGATGTAAGTGGCCATCAACCTACAGTAAAAAATGCGCTATCATATCGCCTTTTTTCAGTACCGTCTTTTTAGTACCTGCCTTTTTATTTTTAAATATCAACACGACAAACGAACCGGAACCGATACGATGGCCTCCTGCAAAACGCTTATGATTCAGGGTACTACCTCCGATGCGGGCAAAAGCGCTATGGTGACCGGGCTCTGTCGCTTGCTCGCGCGCAAAGGTATTAGAGTCGTACCTTTTAAACCTCAGAATATGGCTCTGAACAGCGCCGTAACAATTGATGGCGGTGAAATCGGCCGGGCCCAGGCCGCCCAGGCACAGGCCTGCTTTCTCGAGCCTCACACCGATATGAATCCAATACTTCTGAAGCCAAACTCAGATACCGGAGCACAGGTCATTATCCAAGGCAAAGCGATCACCAATATGGATGCTCGTGTTTATCACGACTACAAACAGGAGGCGATGAAGGCTGTACTCGATAGCTATCAGCGCCTGCAACAGCAATACGATGTTATCCTCGTGGAGGGTGCGGGCAGCCCTGCCGAGATCAACTTAAGAGATCGTGATATTGCCAATATGGGTTTTGCTGAAGCGGTAGACTGTCCTGTGGCGATTGTCGCTGATATCGACAAAGGGGGCGTTTTTGCTCATTTAGTTGGCACTCTGGATCTGTTGTCGGAATCTGAACAACAACGCACCATCGGCTTTCTGATCAATCGCTTCCGTGGGGATATCGCTCTTTTAAAGCCTGGTAATGACTGGCTGGAGGCACGTACTCAAAAGCCAGTACTGGGCGTGATTCCTTTTTTACACGGGCTTTGCCTCGAAGCGGAAGACGGTATTGGGGGGACTGATGGGAACAGTGATCGCGAAGGCTCAATTAGGGTTATCGCTCCGGTGTTGCCTCGCATCAGTAACCACACTGACCTCGACCCTCTGCGCCACCATCCTCAGGTCGACTTCCACTTTGTGGCACCAGATGAGGTACCGCCACCAGCAGATTTGATTATTATTCCCGGCAGCAAAAGTGTTCAGGCAGATCTGAATTGGCTACGGAAACAAGGCTGGGAAACCTACCTGAATAAACACCTGCGTTATGGTGGCAAAATTTTAGGTATCTGTGGCGGCTTTCAAATGCTCGGTCAGTGGCTGCATGACCCGAAAGGTATTGAAGGCACACCGGGCACTCTTGCTGGACTCGGCTTCCTTGAGGCAGAAACAACCCTTGCTTCCGAAAAGCAACTAAAAAAGGTGGATGGTGTGCTGAACCTCCAGCAATGCAAACCATCAAGCTCCGAACCGTTAACCCCGGTGTGTGGCTATGAAATTCACGCTGGAATCACCACTGGAGAAGCTTTATCTCGTCCGCTGGCACGGCTGAGCCATGGTAAAAATGACGGAGCTCTATCAGCAGATGGACAGGTAGCCGGCAGTTATCTGCATGGGCTGTTTGATCACCCTCAAGCCTGCCAGGGAATTCTGAAGTGGGCTGGCCTTAACCACGCAGAGCATTTCGATATTCGCACCCTGCATGAAGATGCAATTGAACGTCTTGCAGATACACTGGAAGCCAGTCTGAACCTTAAACACTTATCCAAACTCACCGGCATCCCGTTTTGAGGTCAATATCATTTGACCACTTTTACAGACACCCCGTTACGCCCTGATATAATCCGGGGTCATTTAGCCAGATAACAATCATTGTCAGTTTTATTTTTCGGAAAACCAAAATATGCAAACACGAACACTACGCTCTGATCTTATGCTGCTGATTACCGCGGCGATCTGGGGCACCGCCTTTGTCGCACAGCGGGTAGGCATGGATTATGTTGGTCCCTTTACCTTTACTGCGGCCCGTTTCTTTCTCGGTGCGCTTTCTCTACTGCCACTTTTACTGATTCTAAAGTCCGCAGCTCTTAAGCCAACAACGGGCAAAGCCCGCCTGAACATATGGCAGGGAGGCTTGATCGCGGGAAGTTTTCTCTTTGCCGGTGCCACCCTACAGCAGGTCGGTCTGCAGTATACCACTGCAGGTAATGCCGGCTTTATCACTGGCCTTTATATTATTCTGGTTCCCGTTATCGCATTGCTTTGGGGGCAAAGAACCGGCCGTAATACCTGGGTTGGTGGAATACTGGCCGTAGTGGGTCTGTATCTGCTGAGTATCACAGATGATTTCACCTTAGCCTATGGCGACCTTTTGCAGCTAATCGGCGCTCTTTTCTGGGCCGGGCATGTGCTGATAATCGGTTGGCTTTCGCCGCAAATGGACGCTCTACGCCTTTCTATTGTGCAATTTTTTACCTGCGGCCTTGTGAGCCTGGGTGTGGCACTTTTCATCGAAAATCCAACCTTTGCCAATATCGGTCTGGCCTGGCAGCCCATCGCTTATGCTGGCCTTCTATCAGTTGGGGTTGCCTATACCCTTCAGGTATTTGCTCAAAAAACAGCGCCTGCGTCCCACGCAGCAATTATTCTGAGTCTTGAGGCCGTGTTTGCCGTCATCGGGGGTTACTTTCTTCTGGGTGAGCGCCTGGACACACAGGGTATTATTGGTTGTGCTCTAATGTTGTCAGGTATGCTGATCTCACAGATTCCAGGCGGAAAAGGGCCGAAAAAAGAAGCTCAGGTTGAGATGTTGCATTAACCCATAGACAATCTTTACTCGCCCATCATCAAACGCCTCAGCGGCCAAAAGCTGTTGAGGTGCTTTTAAGCTTTGCTGTTTAAGCTCTTAGTTATTCTTTGCTTTCAACACCTGAGAAATACCTGCCGTAACAAAGATTACCTCATCAGCAATTTCAGCAATTCCCTGGTGCAAACGGCCTGATTCATCCACAAAACGGCGAGCCAGCTTATTCGTCGGTACGATCCCCTGTCCGACTTCGTTACTCACCAGAATCAGATGTCCCTCAACCCCCTGATGTAGAAAGTCGAGAAAAGCCTGTTGGCGTTCTGCCAAAGCCTGATCATCATCAAGCAGTAATAAATTAGTCATCCAGAGCGTCAGGCAATCCAGCAAGACACAGGTTTTCTGATCGCACGTCAGGGTTTTAATAACCGGGATAATATCAAGAGGCTCTTCGATGGTTGGCCATTCAGTTGGGCGACGACTCTTATGATGTTTAACCCGGTCCACCATCTCATCGTCCCACACCTGAGCAGTGGCTAGGTAATGCACCGGCAAACCACTCTCAAAGGCCTTTTTTTCTGCCAACCTACTCTTACCGGAACGGGCCCCACCAAGGATAAAACTAATCACATCGGTCTCACTTAAAATACGGAATAAGGTGTTAACTAATCACATCAAACTTTATGATCAGTTATGTTGGAAGCATAAGCTGAACTTAGTTTGCTAACCTTTGTCCAGAAAGTATCGGCTGCATCGCATCCAAATGACACTATTTCAAATGACTCTATTTGAAAGCAGCCCTCAGACAACGAAAGGATACACCCGTGAAAAATAAATTGATCGCATTCGCCGGCATTATGTGGATGACACTGGCATTTCAGGCCCAGGCACAATCACCAGAACAACCTCATATTATCGTTCAGGCTGAAGGCGTTGAGTACACCTTACCAGACCAGGTTACACTCAGCCTGACATTGGAGAATGTCAGCCCCCACTTATCCAAAGCCCGTGACAACGTAGAGCGACGTAGCGAACAACTACTACGGAGTATCCGTCGTTTTCAGTTGGATGATAAAGATATTGAAGCGGGGCAGGTCCGGGTTCAGCCTGAATACCAATGGGAAAATAATAAACGTATCCAGACGGGTACCAAGGTCAGTCGAAGCATGCAATTCCATATTCGGGATCTGAGTATCTACCCGGATGTGCTGGATGAGATTTTCTCTGCGAAAGTGGACTCTATGGCCCAAGTGATATTTTCCCACAGTCAGGCGGAAACATTACAGCAGCGCTCTCTGGCCAAGGCTGTAAAAAACGCGAAAGAGAAAGCAGAACTGATGGCCCGTCAGCTGGGGCAAAGAGTGGGTAAAGCTTACATGATTGAAGAGGCAGGGTTTAGCCTTCCAGCGCCTGTTGCCCGCAAAGAAGTTATGATGATGGCCGATGCAGCCCCTCAAGCCAAAACTGATTATCAGCCGGGCGAAGTGGCCTTTCGCAGTCAGGTGCGTATTGTCTTTTACCTGAACTAACAAAAAACAACCTGATACAGACAAGATGGGCGCTTCACCTGAAGCGCCCATTTTTTTATACATAAGGCTTAGCTGTCAGCCCTGCTTCACTTTTGACCGGTCAAATCTTTGCCAGACCCCGAGCCAGATCTGCTTTCAGATCTTCCAGGGTTTCCAGGCCTACAGCGATACGAAGCATACCATCCGTTATACCCGCTTCATCACGTTCCTGCTGGCTGATACGCCCATGTGTGGTACTGGCCGGATGTGTGATAGTAGTTTTCACATCACCCAGGTTCGCCGTGATCGACATCATCTCCGTGCTATCAATAACCGTCCAGGCACCCTCTTTACCACCGCGCACTTCGATCGAAAGCACAGCACCAAAAGCAGACTGCTGCTTTTTAGCCAGCTCATGGTCAGGGTGCGATACAAGTCCTGAATAGTTCACTTTAACAACCTGAGGTTGCTGCTCCAGCCATTCAGCCAGTGCCAGAGCATTTTCACTATGAGCTTTCATTCTCAGGTTCAGGGTTTCCAGGCCCTTCAGGAAGACCCAGGCATTGAACGGACTGAGACTTGGGCCACAGGTGCGGACAAAACCGACAACCTGCTCCATATCCTGTTCGTTGCCAACAACCACACCACCGATACAGCGCCCCTGACCATCCAGATACTTGGTGGCCGAATGGATAACAATATCAGCCCCCATAGACAGCGGTCGCTGCAAAGCCGGTGTGCAGAAGCAGTTATCAACAATCAGCCTGGCGCCTTTGTCATGGGCAATCTCTGCAACTCTTGCAATATCAGCCAGCTCACAGGATGGGTTGGATGGGGTTTCCAGGAAATACAGTTTTGTGCGCTCTGTAGCAACGTCAGCCCAACCGGCATAATCCTGAAGATCCACGTAGCTGATGCTGACGCCGAACTTCTTCATATATTTTTCAAAAAGATTAACCGTTGAACCAAAAATATTGCGGGAAGCCACGATATGGTCACCTGCTTCCAACAGTGCCATACAGGTACTCAGAATCGCAGCCATACCCGATGCAGTACCCACCGCTTTTTCTCCACCTTCCAAGGCAGCAATACGTTGCTCAAACATACGTACTGTTGGGTTGGTAAAGCGGGAATAAACATTACCCGGCTCCTCACCGGAAAAACGCGCCGCCGCCTCAGCCGCAGAGCCAAAAACAAAGCTTGAGGTAGGGTAAATCGCTTCGCTGTGCTCACCTTCCTGAGACCGGGTCTGGCCGGCACGAACGCCTAATGTCTCCAGTCCCCATTCATGGGCATTAATATCAAAATCGTTCATAGGGTGCTCTTTAATGGTCTGATCGGGTATGTTGCTCTTATGGGTAGAGCTCTGACAGGCAGACCAAACAGGTCAGGGGCAGGCCCCATCTCTGTTTAGCCTGAAAGCACAACGATTTAATCGTCAGTGCTATCGTTGTGCATATCAATCACAACATCAACCTTAGGATTTGAGTCCTGCTTGGCGTCGTCATTGCGTTCTGCATCAATACGGTCCAGATAAGCCTGGTCAATATCACCGGTTACATACTCACCATTGAATACTGAGCAGTCAAAACCTTCGATCTCAGGATTGCCCTCTTTACCACACTCGATCAGGTCATCCAGATCCTGATAGATCAGCCAGTCGGCACCAATCTTCTGGCCTACCTCATCATCAGTACGGCCATGAGCAATCAGCTCTTCCGCAGATGGCATATCAATACCGTAAACATTCGGGAAGCGAACCGCAGGAGCGGCAGAAGCAAAGTAAACGTTCTTGGCGCCGGCATCACGGGCCATCTGAATGATCTGCTTACAGGTCGTACCACGAACGATGGAGTCATCCACCAACAGCACGTTACGGCCTTCAAATTCAAGGTCGATTGCGTTCAGCTTCTGACGTACAGACTTCTTGCGCTCAGTCTGGCCCGGCATAATAAAGGTACGGCCGATATAACGGTTTTTGATAAAACCCTCACGGAAGGTCACACCCAAGTGGTGTGCCAGCTCCAGTGCGGAAGTACGGCTGGTATCCGGAATAGGGATAACCACATCAATGCCATGATCAGGTCGCTCACGCTGAATCTTTTCAGCCAGTTTCTGTCCCATACGCATACGGGATTTATGAATGTGAATACCATCCATAATGGAGTCAGGGCGGGCAAGATAAACATGCTCAAAAATACAGGGATGCGGACTTGGCTTATCAGCACATTGCTGGGTAAAAATTTCACCCTGCTTACTGATATATACCGCTTCTCCAGGTGCAATATCCCGCACCAGTTCGAAACCTAAAACATCCAGCGCGACACTCTCAGAAGCAACCATATACTCTGTGCCCTGGTCGGTTTCACGCTTACCAAATACCGCAGGACGAATACCCATAGGGTCACGAAAAGCCACAAGACCCAAACCACTGATCATGACAATCGCCGCATAGCCACCGTTGCAGCGACGGTGCACACGACGCACTGCATCAAAAATATCTTCCGGCGTCAGTTGCAAGCCCTGTTTACCCAGCTCATGGGCAAATACGTTCAGCAACACTTCAGAGTCAGAAGTGGTGTTGATATGACGCAAATCCGTATTAAATAACTCTTCAGCCAGATCTTTAGAGTTAGTCAGATTACCGTTATGCGCCAGAGCAATACCGTAAGGTGAGTTTACATAGAAAGGCTGAGATTCCGCTTCACTGGATGAGCCCGCCGTTGGATAGCGGACATGGCCAATACCGATATTGCCATGCAGGCGTTGCATATGACGGGTGCGAAATACATCGCGTACCAGGCCATTACTTTTACGCAGAAAAAACCGACCATCCTGGCAAGTCATCATACCGGCAGCGTCCTGTCCACGGTGTTGTAGGACAGTCAGGGCATCATAAATGGCCTGGTTTACACTGCTATTGGCAACAATGCCGACGATTCCGCACATCTAATATCACCTCTTAGGGGTTTAGGCTACATCAAACAAAAAAGTTAACTGATCTGTCGATCAACCAGGCCTGCCGCCTGATCTCTCAAATTTTCTAACATAGGAATAAACTGTGACTCGCCCCACCAACCGGAATCTACCAGGGCAGTAAGGCTGGCAACCGCTGTCAGTATCACAAGAATTGCAACACCGCGAATACCACCAAATATAAAACCCAGAATACGATCAAAACCACCCAGGCCACTGGCAGTCATAAGGGTACGGGCAGCTTTTGAAATCATAGAGCCCAGCATAACGATGATAATGGCTGTCAACGCAAAACCAAGGCCACTTCTGATCGCTCCACTATCAATGTATGGCATCAGCAATTCGCTCACCTGAGGGCCTGAAACACGAGCAATCATAATCGCTGCAACCCAGGTAGCCAAAGCAACCAGCTCTCTTATCATGCCCCGCATCAGGCCAAAAATGGCAGAAAGTACCAAAATTGCAATAATAGCCCAATCGATCCAGATCATGACGGCTCCTTAACTTTATTTCATCAAGCGGTTTATTTCCCTATATTCCACAGGGCTTACCGTTAAACAGGCGTTACTGTTTCAAAACATCCGACCACCGGGCATTCTGAACGACTTCAGGCTTACTTCCATCGGTTACTGACGCACATCAGACATCGGATCATAGCTGACCATCAGAGCTTTAATACCAAAGCCATTTTTTAGCGCTGTTTTTACCTGATCTGCTTTGCCGGGGTCTGCAAAAGGGCCGGCATAAACAACAAAATAGGGCGTGCGCTCGCGAACATAGGAGCGAATAGATTTGGCGCGAATTCGGTCGCGGAGTTTGATCGCGTTATTTTTATCTTTAAAACTTGCAGCCTGCAGCGTCCAGGCAGCAAGGTTATGACGCTCAGAGAGGCCTGACTGCCATTGCCCGCGCTCAGGCGCTTTTTTTACAATATCGGACTGCTCTTCAGCGACAGGCTCATGAACTCTGATCTCAGGCTTTAGTGGCGCAGCGGGAATAGGCGTAGTGGTCTGCGACAGCTGAGGACGCTCGCCACCATCCAGTATAATAGGCAGGAAGATGACAGCGAGAGAGAGTAAAATAATGGCGCCGATAATCCGGTGTTTTAAGCCATATTTCACTGGTCTATTCCTTTCATACCGGGCTTTGGGGAACCCTTCATATTTGCTTTCAAAAAGGTATCTCTGGGCACAAACATATCAGGCCGTTAACCGCTTTTTCTCTGCCAGAACATCGGCAACTGTATAGAAAGAACCAAAAACAAAGACAAGATCTTGGTCATCTGTTTCCTGCAAAACGCTACTCAGCGCAGAGGAGACACTCCCGAAGCTTCGTATACTAACACATCCCTTAGCGGACAGGTGCGATTCAATGCGTTTCACATCTGTCGCCCTCGGACTGTCCAGCCGAGCCAGATACCAAGCATCAAAATAAGGTGCAACAATGTCCAGCACCGATTCGACATCCTTATCATCCAACATTCCCAGAAGTGCAATACGCTTACCGGAAACCTTTGGCAGGTGCTTAACAACATAACCTGCTGCATGAGGGTTATGGGCCACATCTAACATAAAGCGACCAAGGCGTTGCATTCTGCCGGTCAGTTGAGCTGAAGCCAGTCCTTGATAAATAGCTTGAGCGGGAAGGCTTAGACCAAGGCGCTGAACCACCTGAAGAACCGTTGCGGCGTTATCAATCGGCAAATTTAACTCAGGCAGCTGCAGGTACTGCAACTCCACCGCTCCGGCAGCACTTAACTGCTGCCAGTTCCAGCTGTTATCTGTTTTTTGCCACCGATACTGCAGCCCAAGCTGATCGATAGGGGCACAACCCAGAGCTTCTGCAGTTTCACGGACTGAATCCACAATCTGTTGAGAACCGATAATCGCAGGTTTTCCCGCTCGGAAAATACCTGCTTTCTCACGACCGATCTGCTCAATATCCGAGCCCAGCCAGCTTTCATGATCCAAAGCGATTGTGGTTACAACAGAAATATCAGCATCGATAAGATTAACCGCATCAAGACGTCCCCCAAGACCTACTTCGAGTATCGCAACATCCGGCTTCTGCTCATAAAATATCAAAAAAGCAGCCAACGTACCGAATTCAAAATAAGTCAGGGAAATATCACCGCGAGCTTTTTCAATTTGTGCAAAAGCCTTGCAGATCAGCTCATCGGCAACGGGCTCACCATCCAGTGTAATACGTTCGTTATAGGACAAAAAATGGGGTGACGTGTAGCAGCCGGTTCGATAACCACCTGCGCGCAGCACACTTTCAAGTAAAGCGACAGTAGAGCCTTTACCGTTGGTTCCGGCGACAGTAACGACTTTACAAGGTAAAGTCGTTACCTCTAGTCGCTCAGCAACCTGGCGCAAACGGTCAAGCCCCAAGTCGATCTCTGTAGGGTGCAGGGCTTCAAGATAGCCCAGCCATTCAGAAAGTGAGGCCGTTTCAGCAGCAAACCCCTGAAAATCAGGGGTTTGTCTACCGGTGGTCAAATTACCGGATTGAGTCTTCATTAATCAGAGAGTGCTCAGTTAGCTGGCATAGCCGTCAGCTTACGCAGTATAGAGGAGAGACGCTCACGCAGTTCATGACGATGGATAATCATATCAACCGTACCGTGATCCAGCAGGAATTCACTGCGCTGGAAGCCTTCCGGTAATTTCTCTCGTACCGTCTGCTCAATTACGCGAGGACCTGCAAAACCACACAGCGCGAAAGGCTCGGCAACGTTCAAATCACCCAGCATCGCCAGACTGGCGGAAACACCACCATAAACAGGATCGGTCAGAACAGAAATATACGGAATACCTGCCTGCTTCAGTTTCTCAAGTGCTGCACTGGTACGGGCCATCTGCATCAGGGAGAACAGAGCTTCCTGCATACGGGCACCACCACTGGCGGAGAAACAGATAAACGGAATACCTTCTGCCAGAGCCAGCTCAGCGGCTTTTACGAAACGCTGCCCCACTACAGAACCCATGGAACCACCCATGAAGCTAAACTCGAAGGAGCAGGCGATCACCTCAACACCCTGAACAGAACCGCGCATAACAATCAGCGCATCTTTCTCTTCAGTATCACGCTGGGCAGCCGCCAGACGGTCTTTGTACTTTTTCGAGTCTTTGAATTTCAGACGATCAACCGGTTCAATTTCAGAGAACAGCTCAGTACGACCCTCTTCATCCAGGAACATGCCCAGACGCTTACGAGCAGTAAGACGCATGTGGTGGTCACACTTCGGGCAGACATTGTGACTCTTCTCCAGCTCAGGGCGGTAGAGAACAGTTTCACATTTAGGGCACTTGCGCCACAGGCCTTCAGGGATATTGTTACGACGGTTACGATCGGAACGAACGATCGAAGGTACAATTTTTTCGAGCCAACTCATAAGTTATTTACTTCTGTTATTCCGTATAACAGCTTGACCGCCCTCAGGCGACCAGCAGCGAATCTTTTTGTGATAAAGAACGCCCCTGAAAAAAAGGGGCGTTCTCTGAGCGTAGGTGCAATATACCAAAACAACACGGATTACATAAAGTAAAGAAGCGTGTTTTTAGGCATCCATTGCCAAACGCATCTCTTTAATACGCTCCTGAAGCGCCGGAGCGATCTTTTCAGGTGTTTCTGCCAGTTCAGCAATGCAGTTCACCAGCACACTGCCGACAATCACACCATCAGCAACCTGACTCACTGCAGCTGCCGAAGCACCATCACGAATGCCAAAGCCAACAGCCAGAGGCACATCTGTCAACTCACGAAGATCCGCCAGCTTGCTACCCACTTCAGCAACATCCAGAGTTGCTGAGCCGGTGACACCTTTCACAGAAACGTAGTACAGATAGCCGGATCCGTGTGCTGCAATTTTAGCCGCACGTTCACGGGTAGTGGTCGGAGCGACCAGAAAGATAGTATCAATACCCGATTCTTTAAAGACCGGAACCACATCTTCAGCCTCTTCCGGCGGCAGATCGACCAACAGAACACCATCAATACCCGATGCTTTGGCGTTAGCAGCAAAGGCTTCATAACCCATGTGCTCAATGGGATTCAGGTACCCCATCAGCACAACCGGTGTGGTGCTATCTTTCTCACGGAAAGACGCCACAATATCCAGAATGCCCTGAACACTTGCACCAGCAGCCAGTGCACGTTCACAGGCTTTCTGAATCACAGGGCCGTCAGCCATAGGATCAGAGAAAGGCATACCCAGCTCGATCATATCAGCACCAGCCTCAACCAGCGCATGCATCAGACCCTCAGTGTATTCCGGCTTAGGATCACCACCTGTGATGTAGGGAATCAGTGCTTTTTTGCCCTCAGCATTCAGAGCTGCAAATTTTTCTTCTAAACGATTCATCATCAACCTCACACCGTAATTCCATCGATACCCGCAACCGTGTGAATATCTTTATCACCACGGCCGGACAGGTTGATAATAATGTGCTGATCAGGATTCATGCTTTGAGCCAGCTTGCGACCATAGGCCAGCGCGTGGCTACTTTCCAGTGCAGGCATAATACCTTCAACACGGGTCAACTCACGGAAGGCTGCCAAAACCTCATCATCGTTAGCGGCGACATAGTTAACACGGCCAATATCTTTCAGATAAGCGTGCTCAGGGCCTACGCCCGGATAGTCCAGACCTGCGGATACAGAGTGAGTTTCGATGATCTGACCGTCATTATCCTGCATCAGATAAGTACGGTTACCGTGCAATACACCCGGCTCACCCGCACACAAAGGCGCAGCATGGCGACCGGTTTCAACACCATCGCCACCGGCTTCAACACCGTACATAGCTACAGACTCATCCTGCAGGAAGGGATAAAACAGCCCCATCGCATTAGAACCACCGCCCACACAGGCAACCAGGGCATCCGGAAGACGGCCATTTTGCTTCAGGCTCTGTTCACGGGCTTCACGGCCAATAACAGAGTTAAAGTCACGTACCAGCATAGGGTATGGGTGCGGCCCTGCTACAGTACCAATAATATAAAACGTATTATCAACATTGGTTACCCAATCACGCAGCGCTTCATTCATCGCGTCTTTCAGGGTACGGGAGCCAGAAGTGACTGCATGCACCTTGGCACCCAGCAACTTCATGCGATAGACATTCAGGGACTGACGTTTAACATCGTCAGCACCCATGAAAATCTCACATTCAAGCCCTAAACGGGCAGCAACAGTTGCCGTGGCAACACCATGCTGACCAGCACCGGTCTCAGCGATAACGCGTGGCTTACCGGTATATTTCGCCAGTAATGCCTGACCGATTGTATTGTTTACTTTGTGAGCCCCTGTGTGATTTAAGTCCTCACGCTTCAGAAAAATCTGTGCACCACCCAGTATCCGTGACCATCGTTCTGCGTGATAAAGCGGCGAAGGACGACCCACGTAATGGGCCAGATCTTTATCAAACTCAGCCTGAAATTCAGGATCTTTTGATAATTTTTTGTAGGTTTCTTCCAGTTCTTCTAACGCGTAGCTCAGCGTTTCTGAAACAAAGCGACCGCCATAAGGGCCAAAGTGGCCTTTGGTATCCGGCAGTTGCAGAAGTTCAGCATAGGTGTTCGCCTTGGTCACGGATTTGCACCTCTAATAAATGCATGAATTTTAACGGGATCTTTAATCCCTTTCTGGGCCTCAACACCACCTGAAACATCAACCCCATAGGGTCGGAGCTGATGTACGGCAGAGCTGATATTTTCCGGGGTTAAGCCCCCGGCAAGAATAATAGGTCTTGGAGGATATTCCGGGATCAATTCCCAGTTAAACGTCTCACCGGTTCCGCCAGGTACTCCGGGTCGATAGCTATCTAACAGCAACGCACGGGCCTGTCGGTATTCCAACAGCTGCTGTGACAGTGACGCCGCATCTTTTACCCGAAGCGCCTTTATCCAAGGCCGATTAAAAGATGCACAAAACTCAGCAGACTCATCACCGTGAAACTGAATCAGATCACAGCGAGAGATATCCAGAATACGACAAATATCTTCAGCTGGTTCATTAACAAAAAGTGCAACAGTGGAAACAAAAGGTGGCAACTGGCCGATAATCTCTCCGGCTTTTTCCGGCGTCACATAGCGTGGGCTGGGTTTATAAAACACAAAACCCAAAGCATCGGCACCCGCCTCAATTGCCTCCAATGCATCTTCTATTCGGGTAATACCACAGATCTTTACACGGGTTCGCATGACTTAGATATTCTCAGAACCTAACAGAGTTAAAAAATGCGGGCCAAGCTCCAGTTTTGGCAGGCCAAAATGTTCTGGGTACTGGGCTTCGACAAAGTAAAGACCATTAGGAGGTGCCGTCACACCAGCCTGAGTACGATCCCGCAGAGCCAGAAGTTCTGCTATCCACTCGACGGGTTTATCCCCGGCTCCAACCGGTAGCAGCGCACCAACAATATTACGGATCATATGATGAAGAAAAGCGTTTGCCTGAATCTCCAGAATCACCAGAGATCCCATGCGAAAAACTTTGGCTCTCTCGATATTACGCCACGGCGTATTGGACTGACAACCCGCAGCACGAAATGAAGAGAAATCATTTTCTCCTAACAGGTACTGAACGGCCTCATGCATGCACCCCTCATCAAGCGGACGATCAAACCAGGTCATCTGATCGCTCATCAGTGCTGGACGCACACGCTGATTATAAATCACATAGCGATAACGCCGGGAGGTTGCTGAATAGCGGGCATGAAAGTCGGGTACGACCGGAACAGCCCAGCGAACCGCGATACTATCCGGTAAATTGGTATTACAGCCAAAAACCCAGGCTTTACTGGAGCGCACCGCTTTTGAGTCGAAATGAACAATCTGAGATGAAGCATGTACGCCGGTATCTGTACGACCTGAGCACATAACTGTCACAGGCTCATTCGCCACCTTACTTAACGCCTTCTCCAGTGTTTCCTGCACACTTCTGACGCCTGGTTGCTGCGTCTGCCAGCCATGGTAACCCGAACCATTATATTCAACACACATCGCATAACGGCCAGCACGACCATTATCATCAGGGATTACAGAAAGCTGAGTCATATTGAGAGGATGTATTCCAATTAAACAAAAGCGTTAATACAAGATCTGCCGCCCCTGAACAGGTCGGCCTTAAAACGGCATCGGGCCTGACCTGAGCCAGACCCGATGAATACTGCAATCTGCATCAGATGCTAAGCATCACCCTGCAGCTTGGCTATTAACTCGCTGGCATCATGTTTTTGCTCAGTGCTACCGCGCCTGAGAACATCTTCCAACGCTTCAATCGCTGATGCGGTGTTCCCCATATCAACATAAGCCCGCGCAAGGTCCAGTTTGATTTCAGGGTCCTCATTTTCATCCAGAAGCCCATCAATATTCAGCTGCTCATCAACACCGTCATCGTCAAAAGATATATCGGACAACTCCCCAAGATCAGCCAGATCATCCAGATCGTCATCAATACTTGGTGAAAGGTCGACAATATCATCAGAGGAAAGGTCCTGACTAACCAGGTCCTCCATGCCCTTTGGCTCTGCAGCATCAGGCTCATTAACTGTTGACATCGACAGGTCACCAAGATCATCAATATAGTCTTTGGCATCCGTTCTGAGAGCTTGCTGGTTATCATTAAACTGATAGTCGGCATCGCTTTCATCAATACTGAATGGCGCTAAATCATCAGAATCAAGGTCAGCGAGTTCCGTCAGCTCAAAATCATCACTATCGAGAGGCTCCGGTGCACCAAACTCCAGTGGATCCAGATTAATCATGGGTTTATCATCTTCAATATCATCACTCAAGTCCAGATCCATTAACTCAAAGTCAATATCATCCAAATCGAGTCTTTCATCGGAAGATTCTTCACCGGCGTAGCGTTCAAAGTCACGCTCTAACGCATCCAGCTCACTATTCAGGTCAACATCATAGTCAGCATCTGCTGATTCAGAAGAAGTCGCCTTATCATCCAAAGGCATGATGTCATCCAGATCATCAACCTCATCTGCAGCAGACGGTTCAGCAACATAATGGCTAGCACCGGTTTTGTTATAGAGTTCCTGCTGCAGGGTTAATGCCTCACTTAATGCTTTAGCATCCGCTGCATTTTGAAGCTGACGCAACTCGTGGTCAAAAGTTGCTTCATCACCCAGATCAACAAGCACTTCCATAAACTTCAGACGTACATCATTGTCTTCCGGGTTCTCACCGAGGCTTCTCTGCAAGATTGCAGCAGCCTGTTCAGGCTGCCCCAGCTCACGATAACTCTGAGCTTCATCCAGAGCACTGTTCAGCTCAGACAGAGTATTGTCAACCTCTTCAGAGTCATCCTGCTCAACAGAAGCATTGTCCGCTTCAGGCAAGGCCGGCTCTACAACAGAATCATCAGAGTCAGCACCGACAGAAAGATCTCGTTCTGACTCTAAGGCCAATTTCTCAGCTTCCTGAGCAGCAGCATCATCTGCCAGAGCGGCCAGCAGCTCATCATCCGTCTGCTCCTGAGTATCAATAGCACTGGCATCAGGAGATAGATCAGTAACATCATCTATCTCTGAAAGCTCCAGATCACTCAGGTCATCACCTTCTAGGTCAATAAATTCCTCGTCACTCTCATCAACCTGGATATCAGCGTCTTTTTTACCTGTTTCCGCTATTCCTTCTAACTCCAGATCATCGAGCGCTTCTGATTCAGGCTCTGCATCATCAGACATGATAACTGAACGCTCGGCACCTGACTCAATGAGATTATCCTGAACCGACTCACCTGAATCAGCGTCAACGGCCAATTCGGTGTTTACTGTCGACTCAGCTTGAACGAAAGGGAGTTGAAGTTCCCCCGTTTCATCATCTCCGTTCGAATCATCCAGGTCGCCCAGGTCAAAGTCTTCAGAAAAATCAAGATCATCCAGATCAAGGTCATCATCCAACCCTAAAGGCTCACGATCACCTAAAGCAGAGTCTGTTTCAAGATCGTCCCCTAAGTCACCCAGATCAAAATCACCAAGATCTTCAATCTCTGCAGAACTGCTTTCTGCCTGAACATCCGGCTCACCAAGATCATCCAGATTCAATTCATCGGGAGCAGAATCAAGATCCATCTCAATCTCAGACAGGCTACTCTCATCGAGATCACCGCTCAGATCATCATCAAGACTTAAATCATCCGGCAGGTCATCATTCGATATAGCATCCAAAGCTGCAACACCAGCGGCCCCTGCTGCTGCACCGGTTGCCAAATCAGACAAATCAGAATCATCACTGTTTTTCTGTTTTTCCGACCTTTTACTGGCAGCCTTGCGACGGCGCATAACCACAAGCAGCAGAATCAGAGCCAGTATAGCGGCGGCAGCTCCCCCGATAATCGTTGCATTTTTTCGCAAGCTATCAACAAGGAAAGATCCCGGATCAAGCTCTGTTGTTTCCTGCTTATCCAGTGAGAAGGATTCAACAGGTTCAGGCTGAACATCCTGCTCTGTCGCAGTCTCACTCTGCTCTGAAACCTCTTCCGCCTGCGCTTCAGCTTTTGCAGCCAGATCCAAGCCAATAGCACCGGCATTAACCTGACCCGTTACTGCTGCTGATGCTGTTGTTGCAACAGGAGGTTCAGAGCTAATCGCCATACTGTCGTTTGCTACAGGCTTCGCATCAGATTCTGCAACCGACTTACCTGACAGAAGCTTATTCTGCTTATCCAGCATCGCTTCCATCGCAGCCAACTGCTCATCTTTTAAACGAATCAGTTTCTGTAGGGTACTAACCTGCTTCTGAAGCTCATCCAGGCGACCGGATAGCTCAGCTTTTTCACGGTTTGACTGATCAAGGCTTTCTTTACTGAGCGCCAGCTCTTCACTGACTTTTGCATTATCTGAATCTGCGGCCTGCTGCTCGGTATCAGCCACTAATTTCAGAGATTGACTGTCGGCAGATTTTTTAGCTGTAGCAGGTACTGATTGAGCTTTAAACGCAACCCAAGCTTTATTCTGGCGGGCAACCTCCCGAATAGCTTCAGGCCCAGTACGACTCATCATGGCAGAGCGATTAGGAATCAGGATGGTGCTGCCTGCTTCCATATTATTGATATTACCGGTCGGGAAAGCATCCGGGTTAGCATCCTGAATCCCCAGCATTGCCTGCTTAATAGTAATATCACTATCAGGGCGATTCTTACGCGCGAGGCTCCAAAGCGTGTCAGTTGGGCCAACCTTAATTCGATGCGCACCCTCTTCAACCATACTTGCGACAGGCGAGGCAGTACGCGAAGACGATACCGAGCCAGCCTGCACACCAGAAGAAGACTGTACCGAGGCACTGCTGGCTGAGGCATTGCTATAAGTAGGAGGGTCTATCAGGAAAGTGTATTCCCGCATTAGCTGGCCCTGAGGCCACTCGACAGCCAGCAGGAAGTTCAGAAATGGCTCTCTAACCGGTTTAGAGCTCGTAAGTTCAATATAGGGGCCATTGCCGCCCGAAATAACGCTAAAGCTCAGATTCTCCAGAAAAAACTGGCGATCCAGCCCCGCTTTAGCAAATGCGCGTTCATCCGCAAGTTGCACGCGAATATCTTCAGCATCAACATCGTCTGTTTGTGCCAATTGAATCGTTGCCTTAAACGGCTGATTCAATGATGAAAGTAACTCGGCTTCACCGAGTCCTAAAGCAAACGCCAGTGGACTGCTTAACATACCCACCGTCGCAAGAGTTCCCGCCAGCTTGCGCACCATATTTCTGATTCCTTAACACTTTGCACCGACCTGAACGGCAGTACGGCAGACTGAGATTGCTAAACCTTAGCCTTTCTGTCCCAGTTGATATTGGATTAGTGTAACTTTTATCAATATTTCAACAATTTGTACACATCACCAAAGAACCATTCAGGCTTTTTATTTGTTTAGGTTGTTATTTTTTATCCGCTTTTTCCCCAGCTAAACGGCTGATCTGTACCATAAGTTAACAACCTGTCACTGATAAAAGCAAAAAACAAGCCAAAAAAAGATCATCCGAAAGATCCAAATAAAACAGGTTGAGCGTCTGTTAAATATTGATCCACTGACGGCAACCCCCTGATATTATGGATATTAACCAGGCATCGTCGAATACCAACCCAGCAGCTCGGCTCCAGCTGATGAAAAAAGGTTAAGCATTGCCGCTGAAACGGAAAAAGCCTGCCGAAGCAGACTTTCCATATACAACTACTGAAAAAAGCAGAGTGCTCAATCAGTTATCCATCAGAATTGTCAGCATACGACGCAGAGGCTCTGCAGCCCCCCACAACAGCTGATCACCCACGCTGAATGCATTCAGGTATTCATTGCCGATGTTCATCTTACGCAGACGACCAACCGGTACACTCAAAGTGCCGGTTACTTTCGCAGGTGT
Organism: Oceanospirillum sp.; assembly: GCA_048268485.1. Taxonomy (GTDB): domain Bacteria; phylum Pseudomonadota; class Gammaproteobacteria; order Pseudomonadales; family Halomonadaceae; genus Oceanospirillum. Next base: position 27,304 of record JBLWVL010000026.1, on the reverse strand, counting down.
CAGCTCCTGAGCAGTGATATCACGCTCATTCGGAATCACTTTCACCCAGTCGTTCGCCTCAGCGATCATCGCCTCCACTTCATCCATCGGCACATCACGCTTCAGCTTGATGGTAAACGCCTGACTGTGACAACGCATGGCACCGATACGTACACAGGTGCCATCGATTGGAATCGGGTTCTTATCCAGCCCCAGAATCTTATTGGTCTCGGCAACCGCTTTCCACTCTTCACGGCTTTGACCATTATCCAGCTTGCTGTCGATCCATGGAATCAGAGAGCCTGCCAGCGGCGCGCCGAAGTTATCCAGCGGCATCTGATCGCTGCGAATGGTTTCCGCAACTTTCCGGTCGATATCCAGAATCGCTGCAGAAGACGCGATATCGTCTGCAACGGAACCGTGGATAATACCCATCTGGCTGATCAGCTCTTTCATGTGACGGGCACCACCGCCAGACGCGGCCTGATAAGTCATGGAGGTCATCCACTCAACCAAGCCATTCTGGAACAGTCCACCCAGCCCCATCAGCATCAGAGAAACGGTACAGTTACCGCCAACAAAGGTTTTAACACCGTTCGCCAGACCGTCTTTAATTACATTCATGTTAACCGGATCCAGCACGATAATCGCTTCATCATCCATACGCAGCGAAGATGCAGCATCGATCCAGTAACCGTCCCAACCACTGGCACGCAGCTTAGGGTAAACATCGTTTGTATAATCACCACCCTGACAGGTGATGATAATATCCATGGCCTTCAGCTCTTCGATATCGGTAGCGTCTTTCAGTGCAGGAGCATCTTTACCGAAGTTCGGCGCAGCCTGACCTGCCTGAGAGGTTGTGAAGAAAATAGGTTCGATGTGGTTAAAATCACCTTCATCCTGCATGCGCTGCATCAGCACAGAACCTACCATTCCGCGCCAGCCAACAAGACCTACACGTTTTTGAGCCATATTGTCACCTATTGGTCTATGGAGTATTTCCGGCTACACCTTTAATATACAGGTGCTCCGGCTAAGAGATTAAATGCAGCTTTTTAACGGGGCAAACTTATGGTTAACCCCGTAGCAGTCTGCAACTGCATTAATTCATCAGGTAAAACCTGCCGCAGCTATAAACCGTTCTGCAAATTATTTCAGCAAGGCTGCAACAACCGCTTCACCCATCGCTTCAGTACTGACCAGTGTGCAGCCTTCCGACATGATATCACCGGTACGTAACCCCTGATCCAGCACAGATTCAACCGCTTTTTCGATGCGGTCTGCTGCCGCTGTCCCGTTCAGGGAATAACGCAGCATCATAGCAACAGACAGGATGGTCGCCAGAGGGTTTGCTTTGCCCTGACCTGCGATATCCGGCGCAGAACCATGGCACGGCTCGTACATACCTTTACCGTTCTCATCCAGAGAGGCCGACGGCAGCATGCCGATAGAACCGGTCAGCATCGCTGCCGCATCAGACAGGATGTCACCAAACATATTACCGGTTACCATCACGTCAAACTGCTTAGGTGCGCGTACCAGCTGCATCGCGGCGTTATCCACCAGCATGTGAGACAGCTCAACGTCCGGGTATTCTTTCGCCAGATCGTCCATCACCTCTTTCCACAGCACGGTCACTTCCAGTACGTTGGACTTATCGATGGAGCACAAACGCTTGCCTCGCTTCTGAGCCGCTTCAAACGCCTGGCGACCGATACGGCGGATTTCAGACTCAGAATAAACGTAGGTGTTGTAACCTTCTCGCTCACCGTTTTCCAAAGTGCGGATACCACGGGGCTGACCAAAATAGATACCACCGGTCAGTTCACGCACGATAAGAATATCCAGACCGGAAACCACTTCAGGTTTCAGGGTAGAGGCTTCCGCCAGCTGCGGGTACAGAATCGCAGGACGCAGGTTTGCAAACAGCTCCAGCTGAGAACGGATCCCCAGCAGGCCTTTTTCAGGACGCTGCTCCATAGGATTACCGTCCCATTTAGGGCCGCCTACCGCACCCAGAAGAATCGCATCAGCAGCACGAGCTTTGGTCAGAGTCTCTTCGGGCAGTGGATTGCCGGTTGAGTCAACAGCAGCACCACCGATCAGGGCGCTATCAATCTCAATATCCAGATTCAGCGCACCCAGCACCTTAACCGCTTCGGTTACAATTTCAGGACCAATACCATCACCCGGCAATACTAATACATTTTTTGTCATTTTCTTTTTCCTGAGGCAGGTTGCGCACCTGCCTTTATCATCTAAATAATCAGTTTTCGCAGCTAAGTATATCAGGCTGTATAATCAGACCTCACGAAACAGCCATGGCTGAGCAGCCTTATGCTTCGCTTCAAACGCCCGGATCGCATCAGATTTTTCCAGCGTCAGCCCGATATCATCCAGACCATTGATCAGGCAGTGACGGCGGAAGTCATCCACATCAAAAGGGATGACACGGCCACTTGGTGTGCGAATCTCTTTCGCTTCCAGATCTACCGTCAAACGATAACCTTCTTCGTCTGCCACTTCGTTAAACAGACTATCAACAATCATTTCATCCAAAACGATAGGCAAAATGCCATTTTTGAAGCAGTTGTTATAGAAGATATCAGCAAAACTTGGCGCAATCACGCAACGGAAACCGTAATCTAACAACGCCCAGGGCGCATGTTCACGGGAAGAGCCACAACCAAAGTTCTGGCGTGCCAGAAGCACAGAAGCACCGTTGTAACGCGGCTGATTCAGAACAAAATCCGGGTTCTTCGGACGCTGACTGCAATCCTGATCCGGCTTACCTTCATCCAGATAGCGCAGCTCATCAAACAGGTTTGGCCCAAAACCAGATCGCTTGATCGATTTCAGAAACTGCTTGGGTATAATCATGTCGGTGTCGACATTGGCCCGATCCATTGGAGCAACCAAGCCATCTAATTGAGTAAACTTTTCCATGGGTGCCTCCGGTAATCAGTTAGCTTGCAAAACATCACGAACATCAACAAAGTGGCCAGCAACTGCTGCGGCTGCAGCCATGCCGGGACTCACCAGATGGGTACGTCCACCAAAGCCCTGACGACCTTCAAAGTTACGGTTTGAGGTAGAAGCACAATGCTCACCGGCACCCAGCTTGTCGGCATTCATCGCCAGGCACATGGAGCAGCCCGGTTCACGCCATTCAAAACCCGCTTCAATAAATACTTTATCCAGCCCTTCCTGCTCTGCCTGCTCCTTTACCAGGCCAGAACCCGGAACAACCAGCGCCTGCTTAACATTGGCCGCTACTTTTTTACCTTTGGCAACAGCAGCAGCCTCACGCAGATCTTCAATACGGGAGTTGGTGCATGAACCGATAAAGACACGATCCAGTCTGATATCGGTAATCGCCTGTCCAGCATTCAGTCCCATGTACTCTAAGGCACGGGTATAAGCTTTCTGCTGATTGTCATCAGGCTGATCTACCGGACTAGGTACAACAGCGGAAACAGGAACCACCATCTCAGGGGAGTTGCCCCAGGTTACTTGCGGCTCGATATCTGCAGCATCCAGCTCCACAACAGTATCAAATACAGCATCCGCATCGGAGTGCAGATCACTCCAGGCTTTAACGGCCTGATCCCACTGCGCCTCTGTCGGTGCAAAAGGACGACCTTTAACATAATCAATCGTGGTCTGATCCACAGCCACCAGCCCCACACGAGCACCGGCTTCAATCGCCATGTTACAGATGGTCATACGACCTTCCATCGACAGATTACGGATCGCTTCACCACCAAATTCAATCGCACAGCCGTTACCGCCTGCAGTGCCGATCTTACCGATCACCGCCAGGACGATATCTTTACCGGTCACACCAGGAGCCAGAGTGCCATCCACTTTAACCAGCATGTTTTTCATTTTGCGCTGAATCAAGCACTGGGTTGCCAGTACGTGTTCAACTTCAGAGGTACCGATACCGTGTGCCAGAGCACCAAAAGCACCGTGGGTAGCAGTATGTGAGTCACCGCACACCAGTGTCATACCCGGCAAAGTAGCACCCTGTTCAGGGCCAACTACATGCACAATCCCCTGGCGGATATCGTTAATTTTGAATTCGGTGATACCGAAGTCATCACAATTCTCATCCAACGTCACAACCTGAATTTTAGAAACCGGATCTTCAATACCGGCATTGCCCTCTTTACGCTCTTTCAGGGTAGTTGGTACGTTGTGATCTGGCGTTGCCAGGTTGGTATCCAGACGCCATGGCTTACGGTTAGCCAGACGCAGGCCTTCAAATGCCTGCGGAGAGGTTACTTCGTGCAGTAACTGACGGTCGATGTAAATTAATGACGTGCCGTCATCACGCTGTTCAACCAAATGGTTGTCCCATAATTTGTCGTACAGGGTTTTGCCTGCCATCTGCCTAACTCCTCATGCATCTGTTTTGTTCAACCCGGGTTTTTAAAATCGTTTTAACCGGAAGTGCAGTTTTAAAGCCGCAATCCGTTTTCTTCTTTCGGGAGACTGCAGCAAGTCTATAAGCGGCAGAGCGATAACACAAATTCATATTTTTTATCTATTGAATTCTATTTAGTTATACAAAGAACAGAATCCGTTATACTGAAAAGCCAAACTGAATCGTCACCTGACACAGTTTCAGAATAGTTAAAACGATTAAAACAATAAGAAGTGAAGCACTATGGACACTCAATCATTACACGCTTTTATCACCGTTGCTGAAACGGGCTCGTTCTCAAGGGCAGCGGAACAGCTTCACCTGACTCAACCCGCCATATCCAAGCGCATTGCCAATCTTGAACAACAACTGGAATGTAAACTTTTTGACCGCATTGGCCGTCAGACTCACCTGACAGAAGCAGGGCATGCGTTAATGCCCAGAGCGCAAAGCGTACTGATCGAACTTGAAGATACCCGGCGGCTGCTGAACAACCTTAACGGTGAAGTCTCTGGCTCACTGGTACTGGCCACCAGTCACCATATTGGCCTACACCGGCTACCACCCATATTAAAAGCATTTACCCATCAGCACCCCCAGGTGAAACTGGATATGCGGTTTCTGGATTCAGAGCAGGCTTACGAAGGCATATTACAGGGCAAACTGGAGTTAGCTGTGGTAACGCTCTCACCTCAAACCAATAATCGTCTGAAAGTCGTTCCGGTCTGGACTGACCATCTGAAGCTGGTGGTTTCCAAAGAACATCCACTGAATCAGTACGATACCGTCAGGCTTCAGGACCTGACTCAATTCGATGCCGTTTTACCGGGGTTTCAGACCTTTACCCGCGGTATTGTTGAAAGCGCCTTTGCGAGAGAAAATCTGACATTAAATGTGGCACTTTCCACCAACTATATGGAAACCCTGAAAATGATGGTGTCTATCGGGCTAGGCTGGAGCCTCCTGCCAGACACTCTTATTGACGAAACCATGCAGGTAATTCCACTGCCTGATGTGGATATTACCCGACCATTAGGCTACCTCTATCACAAAGAGCGCACTCTCTCTAACGCAGGCCAGAAGATGATCAGGCTACTTAACCCTGCAGCAGAGTAAACCTGTTCATGGCAGATAGTTTTACATAACGTAATATGGACATGGACAAAAAAGCCGACACCTGACAGGCAGGGTCGGCTTTAATTGTCAACCACTGATTCTTTTACTGACCCGCTGTTGCCTCTGCCTTCAGAACATCAACAATTCTGGTGGTGGCATAAGTACCCGGAGCCGCTTCAATCACTTTCAGTTTACCGGCACCGGGTTCACGGGCTGCGACCATTGTTTTTGGGTCAGCATACTTATTCGACGTGCTCCATTCCTGCCAGTTTGGCCACCAGGAACCCGGATGCTTCTCAGCACCGGCAAACCAAGCATCCGGAGTATCTGCCAGCTTGTCATTCGTCCAGTAGCCATATTTCTCTTTAGTGGGAGGGTTAACAATACCTGCAATATGGCCTGACCCGGAAAGAACAAACTTAACAGGTCCGGAATGCACTTGAGCCCCCTTGTAGGTCGACGTCCATTTAGCAATATGATCCTGAATAGTCGATACAAAATAAACCGGAGTTTTGATCTTACTCAGATCAATCGGTGTCTCATTCAGGGTAATACCACCTGGCTTAATCAGATTGTTTTCCAGGTACATATTACGCAAATAAAATTTATGCATCGCTGCCGGCATATTGGTGCTGTCAGTATTCCAATACAGCAGATCGAAAGCAGCCGGACGCTCGCCTTTCAGATAGTTGTTGATAAAGAATGACCAGAAAAGATCGTTTTCACGCAATAGGTTAAAGCTGAAAGCCATAGCACGGCCATCCAGATAACCATCCCGATCCAACTGACGCTCAATGCCTGCCAGAGTGGCTTCATTGATAAAAACACCAATTTCACCAGGATCTGTGAAGTCCTGCAGCGTTGCCATATAAGTTGCAGACTTCACACGCTTATCATTTTTTGCAGCCATATAAGCCAGGGTTGATGCTGTCAGCGTGCCGCCAATACAGTAAGAAATCACATTGACTTCTTTTTCGCCGGTTGCCTGTTCAATAGCATCTATCGCTTCCAGTGGACCTTCCAGCATGTAGTTTTCAAAACCTTTATCACGCAGAGATGGCCCGGGATTTACCCAGGAAACGATAAATACAGTATGCCCCTGATCCACCAGCCACTTAACAAGAGAGTTGCTGGAGCGAAGATCAAGAATATAGTACTTGTTGATCCAGGGCGGCACGATCAGCAGTGGCGTCTTGAACACTTTTTCAGTCGTCGGTTTGTACTGAATAAGCTGCATCAGGTCATTCTGATAGACCACGTCACCGGGCGTACTGGCAACATTCTCACCAAGCTTAAAAGCACTACGATCTGTCATAGCAACATTCAGGCCGTCGCGACTGGACTTCAGATCTTCAACCAGTTGCTCCATTCCCTGAATCAGATTACGACCTTTGGTTTCAAGAGTACGGCGAATCACTTCCGGGTTAGTTGCCACAAAATTACTTGGGCTCATCGCATTTACAAACTGCCGGGTATGGAAGTCAATCGTCTGGTGGGCGTGAGGGCTCAGTCCTTCAATATTGTGTACTGTGTTAAAAATACTGCGGGCAAACAATAAATAAGACTGTTTGATAAAATCAAACAGAGCATTTTCGGCCCACTCACTGTCGTTGAAACGCCTATCGTCTTTAGCAGGCTCAACAACCGGGTCAACCGTTTCCCCCATCATCTGACGAGCCGTATTTTGCCAAAGCTGAATCTGACTCTTCCACAGATTCATCTGCTCTTCATAAATCACCATTGGATTTACGGCTAACTGCTCAGACATCTTCTGAAAAGATTCTGATACGTCGAATAAAATAGAAAGTGATGGATCACTCATGCCCTGACGGGACATCAGTTGTTCGATAAGCTTTTGATATTGACTGTTCGCATTGGAAATAAAATCAGCCAACTCAGCAGGGTCGTAAATATAATCCGTTGAATCTGTGCTCTGTTCACTCATGAGCATACCTCACTGGGTCTAAATCAAAGACCGGGTCATCCCTGGTGTCTTTCGACAAGCATCACAATTAGAAAAAACGAGGAGGGAGAATAAGAAGGCCACATAATTGCAGCCTTCTGGGTATTCAGCAGATTAAGCCGAAGCTGAGCTGCGGCTATTGCCCTTTGCTGCTGGCTTGGCTTCAGCAGCCGGGGTAGCTGCTGCAGTTGTGCGAGATTCTTCAACGATCTTCTCGACTTCCTGCTTAAATTCCATGGTCATATCAGCCATGCTTTTCGCATCTTCCAGAACCTTCTTGCTCAGGGTGCTCATCAATTCAGCCTGAGAAGCGGTGAAGTCACGCACAGAGTCAGCATCTTTGATTTCCGTCGCATTTTTCAGCTGGTTAACGCCCATTTTACTGTAAGACTTAAGAGCCTCGATTTGAAACTCAGTCATCTTTTCCATGTTTTCAACCATCAATGCGTTCATTTTACGCATAGGGGCATACATGTTTTTTGTCTGTTCAGCAAAAGCGTTCATAATTTTGTCTTGCATGATATATTCCTTTCTTGGATTATCGACTTGATAAATTCTATGGTTTGCCAAGTGTCAATATGATTACATCTGAGAGGCATTCACATTGCACTGCACACAACGAATGTTTTCGTTGAGTATGGCGTTAATAAGCTCAGCTTATTTTTACCTACTGGTGCTTCCGGCACTAAAAGCAGGCATTCTCCCTGTCATTTCCCTATCTCTATTAGAACATTCCATTTTACTGTAGCATGTTTTTTTATTTTTGCTGGGTGTAACTATTGAGCATCTGCATCATCATTTTTTGATATGTCTCAACAGAATCAAAACCCTGGCTTATAAACGGCTTCATTAAAGCTAAAGGCTCATAGCCTTCAACGCCTTCTTCCATCTGTTGGCGAATCTTGGCCATCAAATCTTCCTGAAATTTTTGCACATCAGGAAGGCCCATCGCCTTTCGAAATTCTTCAGGCGTCATATCGACTTCGATGTTTACCTTCATGTAATCTCCTTTCCCCGTGCAGGGGATTATATTTCCTAATGTAACGCGCAGTATCGCCATGTTGCAACTGCACAATCGTTATATTTGCGACTTTGCATAACATTTTAGTCACAGGTTTAATTTAGTTGATCACTTTTCCTTCCACCCAATAGCTGCGATGACTCCGCAACGACCAAAACACCAATACAGCACCAAAACCTGCAATCACACAGGCCAGCAGATAACTACTCTGAGCCCCAATGCTAGTCCAGAGTAAACCACTTCCCCAAGCCCCAAGAGCACCACCCAAACCAAACCCTAAACTGCTGTATATTGCCTGCCCCTGACCTGCTGTTTTACCGGTAAAGAAACGTTGTACTAAAGCAATTGAAGCGGCATGAAAACTACCAAAAGTAGCCGCGTGTAACAGCTGTGATACCAAGAGCAAAATCAACTGATCGGCAAAAAGAGCCACCATTAGCCAGCGAAAAGCTGCCAGAACCAAACTTAACATTAGCAGATGCTCTGGCTTAAAACGTGTTAAAAGCAGGTGCATTATGGCAAACAGAACGACTTCAGCCATTACACCTAATGACCATAGTAATCCGATCAGGCTGCGGCTATAGCCAATCTCCTCCATATAGATAGAGAAAAAGGTGTAATACGGCCCATGAGATGCCTGCATCAAAACGACCGACAAAAGAAAAATAAGAACTGGGGGGTACTTTATACGTAGCCAAAAGCTTTCCGCCAGACCAAACTCTCTTATATTAGCGGAGGGCCTATTCGTTTCGGGGGTTAATATTTTTTTCTCAGCGCTGAGCCAAATTTTTTCAGCCGGAATCACCAATGTCGACAACGCCATAAAAGTCATGACAGACAGAATACTGAAAGGCAGCCAGCTTACAGCGACCTGGTCCAGCAGCCAGCCAAGACCCGCAACCGCGACAATAAACCCCACGGAACCCCATAAACGGATTTGACTGTAACGTTCTTCCCTGCCTTCGATTGCCTTCAAGGTAATCACTTCATATTGCGGCAGGATGGCATTCCAGAAAAAACTGTACAGCACCATAGCCAGAGCCATTGTCCAAAAGCCCTGCTGCAGATAAACCGTGAGAAAGCAAAGTGGTGTCAGTACGGCCCCTAGCCGCATAACAGACACATGCGCCCCTTTCTGGTCTGCCCAATAACTCCACAGATTAGGGGCGACCAGCTTGGTAGCAATAAAAACAGCCATCAGAGAGCCGATCTGTTTCGCATCAAACCCCAATGACTGCAGGTATAAGCCCCAATAAGGATTCGTTGCGCCAAGAACCGCAAAGTAGAAAAAATATACAGATGACAGCGCCCAGTATGTATTCGGCGTCATAATGACTCCATCAGTTATTCTATTAAGAGATTCAACGTGATAGACAAAAAAATACCCCGGTTGCAATAACCGGGGTATGCGTTTATCCCATGCGCCAACAAAGGCCGAGAACTCAGACTCATTCTGTAACGATAGCGCAATGCGCCATAACTACGCCTGCGCCGGAATTACCGGTGTTGGCATATCCACATCACCACACTGAGCACGGTGGCGCAAATAATGATCCATCAGTGTGATTGCCATCATCGCTTCTGCAATCGGCGTGGCACGAATACCGACACAAGGATCGTGACGTCCTTTAGTCACCACCTCAACCGGCTCACCCTTAATATTGATACTTTTACCCGGTAGGTGCAGGCTGGAGGTCGGTTTAAGAGCGATATGAGCCACAATATCCTGACCTGAAGAGATCCCCCCCAGAATACCGCCCGCACTGTTGGACAGAAAACCTTCCGGCGTGATCTCATCCCGGTGCTCAGTACCTTTCTGAGCCACAGAATCAAATCCTGCCCCAATTTCAATACCTTTCACTGCATTGATACTCATCAGAGCATGAGCAAGCTCTGCATCCAGGCGATCGAAAATCGGCTCGCCTAACCCTGGTGGCACATGGCTGGCTACCACAGTTACTTTGGCTCCAACCGACTCCCCCTCTTTACGCAGAGCATCCATATAGCTTTCCATCTCTGCGATCTTATCTGCATCGGGACAGAAGAAAGGGTTGGTATTAATCAGGTCCCAGTCGACTTTCTCCACCTTGATAGGCCCCAGTTGAGACAGATAACCACGAATTTCAATGCCCAAGCGCTCCTTCAGGAACTTCTTGGCAATAGCGCCTGCAGCAACACGCATCGCAGTTTCTCGGGCTGAAGAGCGACCTCCACCACGATAATCACGGAAACCGTATTTCTGGTTGTAGGTATAGTCTGCATGAGCCGGTCGATACTGCTGTGCAATATTGGAATAGTCCTTAGAACGCTGATCGGTATTCTCAATCATCAGCCCAATCGCTGTACCTGTGGTCTGCCCTTCAAAAACTCCGGATAAAATCCTGACCTGATCCGGCTCACGACGCTGAGTAGTATGACGGGATGTACCTGGCTTGCGGCGATCCAAGTCAAGCTGAAGGTCTTCCTCGGTAATCTCAAGCCCCGGAGGACAACCATCAATAATGGCACCTAGTGCCGGACCGTGGCTTTCACCAAAGGTGGTCAGGGTGAACAGTTTTCCAAAGCTATTACCAGACATGAAGCTCTCTCTTGCATTGCCTTAATAGGCATTGTTTATTCTTTAAAATTCAACCCTGAAAGGCTCAGGGCTACAACACTCTGTAGCATCAGGGTATCCGCTACAGATTCCTTTATTCACTTTCAGAGAAACAGATCGAATCAGGCGAAATGATCAGCAAACTCCTTCAGTTGCTCAGAGGTCAACATAAAAACACCCTGGCCACCCATCTCAAACTCCAGCCAGAGGAAAGGCACCTCCGGGAAGGCATCCTGCAACGCAAATTCACTGTTGCCGACTTCACAAATCAGCACACCACTATCAGACAGGTAGCGAGGCGCATCACGCAAGATACGACGGGTAATATCCAGGCCATCAGCTCCGGAACCTAACCCCAAGGCAGGCTCATGCTGATACTCATCTGCCATAGCACTCAGGTCCTCCTCATCCACATACGGCGGATTAGAAACGATCAGGTCATAGCAAGCATCCTCTGGCAGATCGTTAAACAGATCAGACTGATGGATAGCTACCTGATCCGACAGGTCATGGCGCTCGACATTACTGCGGGCGACGCAAAGCGCTTCTTCAGAAATATCAGCCAGATCCACACGGGCGTATGGGAAAGCATAAGCCGTTGCGATGCCGATACAGCCACTGCCGGTACAAAGATCCAGGACTCTGGATGGTTCTTCCGTCAGCCAGGGCTCAAAGTGATTCTGGATTAGCTCACCAATGGGAGAACGCGGCACCAGCACCCTGTGATCCACATTAAACGGTAAACCTGCGAACCAGGCTTCACCCAACAGGTAGGCCAGGGGCACACGATCCAGGCAGCGTTTTTCCACATGGCTTAAGATAATAATTGCCTCGTCACGAGTGACACGGGCATCCAGCATAGAGGGGTCAAAATCCCAGGGCAGGTGCAGACTACCCAGGACAAGATGTACCGCCTCATCCCAGGCGTTATCCGTCCCGTGGCCAAAATAGACGTTATGGTGATTAAACTGAGAAAAAGTCCAGCGGATATAATCACGAATGGTAAACAGTTGCTGGGCAACTTCAGTTAGCGCTTTCGTCTGTGGCACAAATTTTCTCCAATCATCAGCCTTAACCACGGGTTATCTGGCCTAAGTTTAACTCAGCATCCGGTTGCTATAAACCAAACTCGTTTATTTTGCCGACAGCTGATCTTCTCTTGCACCAGAACAAGCATCTGGTATCGTTGCCCGATCACGAATGCCGAGCCAAAACCATGAGTAAAACCTTCCAGCCTGATAATCTCCTTCCGGATGACGACCTTAATGATATGGATCTTTTCCACTCAGCTATGAAGGGTGTAAAACCGATCAAAAGTGACAAGGTGCTCCTGAAAACTCCGAAAAAGAAAGATATCAATACAGAAACCAAGCGCGCTGCAGCAACCGCCGCAGAAGAGAAGTTCATAATAGACAATCTTTCCGAAGGTAATATTCCTGACCAGAAGCCAAGTGACATTCTGAGCTTTAAAGTTCCCGACCTGCCAATTCGAACCTTTCAGGAACTGAAAAAAGGAGAGATTAGCTGGCAGGAGGGCCTTGATCTGCACGGTCAGAATACTGAAGAAGCACGCTCGGAGCTTTATGCTTTTATTCAGGACTGCCGGGCAAGGCGCTTTCGGAGCGTGATTGTCGTACATGGGAAATCCTGGACAGAAGGCAGTGGCCGGGCAGAATTGAAATCCTACGTTAATGTCTGGCTTCGCCAGATGCCGGAAGTGATCGCCTTCCATTCCTGCCAGCCTGCTGACGGCGGAACAGGAGCCGTATATGTGCTACTGAAAACCAAAGAATGGGGTGCCTGATCTTCCCTGGCGCTATACTTTAAAAGCAAAAAGGGCAGATCTTTGGATCTGCCCTTTTTTCTCGATAACATACTTGGCTTATTCAAATCTGAAGCAAACTATTTCTTAACAATCAGCTCAATACGGCCACCATAAGCCACCGAATCTTTAGTCGGAGCCAGAGCCCCCAACCCTTTAAGTTCCAGCTTATCTGCTGAAAGACCGAACTGCTCAAAAGAGCGCTGCAGTCTTGCTACAGCCTGCTCGGAGCGTTGCTGTAAAACCTCATCACTCTGCTTGCCATAATGGTGAGCTACAAGCCAAAAGCGTTTGTCACTACGCTCTAACTGAACTGCCAATTGCTGTAACTGCTCAAAGACACTATCTTCAAATGACCCATCAGCAGATACGGGCAAACGCACCCATCCGGTCTCAGTCAAATCTTCATAGAGAGAACGCTTTACCCCCTTAGTGGCAACGGGTGCCGCCTCAACCTGATAGTGAGTGACGTAAACGTAGATACGGCCAGTTCCACGCTCCGTTATATAAACAGAGACATAGTCAGCCTGCCCATTCAGCTCTCTCCTGGCAGCTACATAATGCTGCTCTCGGTCTTCTCCATAAAGAGTCGAAACCTTAAATACACGGTTGGCCCAATCATTACTACTGCCACACTCACGACTACTGCATTGAAAGAGAATTTCACTATCTGACCGCTGCAGCTGAGCCTGATAATGCTCCAGAATTTCATCGGTATCCCGGGTAGAGCGGACCCGATACAAAGTCTGATTCAGTCGGCCGGATGACAAACTCAGCCAACTCTCAGGAAAAGACTCTCCGCCTTTATTCTGAATTCGCCCTGTCGCAAACAGGTGCTGATCCAGCTGCTGACTTTTCTCCATCTCTTTTTCAGCCAGCGGAAATGGCTGAAGACCTCCGGATGCAAAAACCGGTGACGCCACAATAAAAGCCAATGCAGAGGCCAATAGCCACCAATAGAAACGGTAAGCACTCTGCTGATAACCGATATAACACTGTAAATTAGATAGGTTCACGATGATCCTCTCTGTTGTGCAACAAATCCTTGGCAGTTAACTTTAACCAGTGGGGTAATGAAAACCGCTCAAAGACTAGACTACAGATTCGGTAAATAATTCTGTTAAGAGATATCTTTCTCTGAGACCACTCAAATAAAAATTCAGATCAGGCACTCCCCCAGAATGCGATCAGGCTTTCAGCAACGGCTGTTACAGTATCCGGCTCCAGATGCAGGTGGTGATTACCCGGCAGAACAACCTGTTCTATATCGGCCACCCGCTCTTTACGTAATCGGGTATTTTCTCTATTCACAAGAAAACCATGGTCACCAATAATCAATTGCGTAGGGGCTTTGATCGCATCACAGAAGCTAAAGATCTGCTCTTCTGTCAAACGTACCGGAGAAGGAATTCTCAGTCGCGCATCTGAGCGCCAGCGCCAGCCATCCTCATCCTGCCGGGTTCCCCGTTCAGCCAAAGGCAGAGCGGCCTGATAACTGATTTCACCAATCCCACGCATCCGGGCTTCTGCAGCGTCCCCTACAGAGGTGTAACAAGGCGGTGTCTTATAAGTTTGCAGCTTGTAGCGGCCTATGGCCTGAGTCAGCTGTTGAGGGGACTCTTCTGCCGGTGTAGATAACGGCCCCAGGCCCTCGATCAGACCAAGCCTACCAACCCGGTCGGGCATCGCTCCGGCCATCAGGGTGGCCACACCAGCTCCCATAGAGTGTCCCAGCAAATCGACTTTCTCCCACCCCTGAGCATCCATTAACAGAGCCATGTCAATGACATTATCCCAGATATGATAGTAAGAGCCCGTTGGTCGATGGCCAGAATGGCCGTGCCCCACCAGATCGATCGCCCAAATATCAAGATCACAGGCTTCAGCCACCAGGGGAGCTACACGATTGAAGCTTTGGCAATTATCCAACCAACCATGCATGGCAAGAACCGGTTTATGGTGCCCCTTCCCCCAACGTAAACCGGAAAGAGAGATGTAATCAAGATCGATCTGAAACGGTATAGGTTCCTGCATGGCCAATGCCTCGGTCCGATGAAAAAAGCAACTTCAACCAGGTTTGCTCCGGTCAGTATCTCAACGCAGATTATTGATCCTGCATCAGTTTAATCATGGCCTGAATCTCATCAGCTGTCGACTCCGGGTGCTCAAGTGGAAATAGGTGCCCACCTTCAAGCGGTTTCCAGTTAAAGCCTGAGCGGCGAATTCCACGAAGCCCATCATCCGGAATCACCGATGCCTGCGCGCTGGTTAATACCGATACCGGTACTTTGATTTTACGGCCTGACCCCCAAAGGTTATCAGCAATACCGCAAAAAATTTTGTACTCCACTTCAGGTGAAAAACTCAGCACACGCAGATCGCCTTCTGGTTTAGTACCCGAAGCAACATAGTCAGCAAGACAGCGTTTATCAAAATTCCGGAACAACGCCCGTGACTTCAGATATTCCAGAACAGCCTCTTCATCAGGCCAACTTTTTTTTCGGTAACGACTCTGACGAGCGGGTGTGATGCGATCAATGCGTCCCGTACGCTTAGCGATTTTCAATAACCAAGGCCTGAGACCTGAAATATAAAGCGGTGGGTCAAGCAAGACCAGCCCCTTAAAATAAGCAGGGGCTTTCAGGGCTGCCCGATAGAGCAGCACACCTCCCAGGGAGTGCCCAACCCCCCATACAGGCTCTTCTGCCGCACTGATAAGAGATAACTGTTCTTCTACCAAGGCATCCCAGTTATCTGAGACAGGCCAACGAGGGTCATGCCCGATGTGTGAAATACCCTGAACGTTGAAGTTCTGAGCCAAAGCTTCAAACAAAACCCGGTAGCTTCCCATTGGAAAGCCATTGGCATGAGCAAAATGCAGAATTGACATAATAACGAACAAACTCCAGAGCAAACGTACGTTTGATTTTTATCACTTATGTCATAATGCACAAGTCGGAGATTATTCTGGGCTGTTAAATAATTAATCAACTTGCAGGAATGCAAAGAGCGAAGTAAAGTCTTGCTCCCCTATAAAACAGGCCGGTTGTGGCAGTTTTCTGATCTCAGAGGTTTATAATAATGACACCTGAATCATTTGAAAAAAGGCCTGCCATCAAGCAATAACAGGAGCCAACATGAGTCTAGATCCGGATAAATCCAAACGCCCCAGCCGATCTCCTGAAGTAAAAAAAAGGCGTAACCTGAGCTTCTTCCTTACAGTACTGGCCGCAATAGCCTTTGCTGCCTGGCAGATCAGTCAGTCAAGCTAATGGATGCCTTACTTCACTCCCTGAGCGCTACTCTTCAAATTACTGCCCCAGTTTTTATTATTGTCTTTCTGGGGGTACTCTTTAAACAGTGGCGCTGGCTGGACGACAACTTCGTAAAAATCGCCTCAACTCTGGTTTTTCGGGTTACGCTGCCCACTCTGGTTTTTTTGAATATCAGCAAAACAAACCTGCAAGAGAGTCTTGACCCCGGCGTTCTACTCTATGCCTCAGTAGTTACTCTGATTAGTTTCTTTTTTCTGATCTGGGCAGCGCGTGCTTTAGTATCCGTGCCCGCTGACAGAGGTGTATTTATTCAGGGAAGCTTCCGGGGAAATCAAGGTATTATCGGTATGGCTCTGGTAGCGAACCAGTTTGGTGAGGCAGGTTTGCCCATGGCATCATTGCTACTAGGCTGCCTGATTATTATCTACAATATCCTGTCAGTGATTGCACTAAGTGCCTCTCAGCCGGAGCGGGCTGGAATGGGTTGGAAGCCGGTCTTGATCGATATCCTCAAAAACCCTTTGATCCTTTCAGTCGTACTGGCTCTGCCTTTCTCTTATTTTCAGTGGACTCTGCCACCACTACTACTTAAAACGGGCACCTACTTCTCTGGTATGACGCTGCCGCTGGCACTACTGTGCATCGGGGCCTCTCTGAGCCTTAAAGCACTAAGAGCGTCATCTCTGGCTTCCTGGGGAGCAACAGCAATGAAGCTTGCGATTCTTCCGGTTCTGATGACCTGGGGGGCTTGGTACCTAGGTTGGACGGGGCAGACGTTGGGGATTTTGTTCCTCTATTTTGCCAGCCCAACCGCTGCAGGCAGTTTTGTAATGGCTAAGGCGATGGGAGCCAATGGTCCTTTGGCAGCCAATATTGTTGCCCTGACAACCGTAGGATCAACCCTGAGCATTACCCTGGGGGTATTCCTCCTACACTGGTTGCAACTGGTTTAGAGGATATTCAGAGATATCAAAAATCCAAAAGGCGTTGATAGAAGTTTATCAACGCCTTTTTCAAACTTGATAATAAACTGAGAACAGATTTGAAATCATATATCTGGATTCTATATAGGCCATCTGAAATAGTGTTATAAAAGCTAAACCGGCTCCCCCCGAACATGCTCCTGCAGAAAATCACCCAATTCTCTCAGCGCTTCATCAGCCTGTGGTAAGTAGCGATGCAGCAACTGCCAAACATGAGGCATTTGGCTCCACTTGCTAACCTGAACCTCTGTGCCCGATGCTTTAAGCCCCTCAGCAAGGCGTACACCATCATCTAACAGCAGCTCTTGCCGACTGACCTGAACCAGGCAAGGTGGCAAACTGGAAAGATCACCAAACAAGGGAGACACCCCTGCGTCTGTCACCGAGTGCTCACCCGCATAAACATGGGCAAAACTCTGCATCTGCGCTTTATTCAGTACCAAATCTGTCGCTGTATTGGTATCAAGACTTGGTGTAACACAGGTTAAATCTACCCAAGGAGAGAGGAACGCCGCTGCGGCAGGTAAAGGCCGGCCTGCCAGCTTTAAACGCTGCATCAGCGCTAGTGCCAGGCCACCACCGGCAGAGTCACCGGCAAATGCAATTTGAGAAGGTGTAACACCAATATCAAGCAACCACTGATAAGCTGCTTCAGCATCGTCAAGACCTGCGGGATAAGGGCCCTCAGGTGCAAGGCGATACTCAACAATCAAAACACGGGCATGGGCACGATGAGCAACCTGAGCAGCAAGCTCCCTGTGAGTATCAATTGATCCCAGCACATACCCCCCACCGTGCAGATAAACCACATACCGACGGGGAGTATCATGATCCCAGTAAACCAGCTCTGATTTGACTCCATTGGTATTTTGTTCGCTGATAATTAAGCCGTGTGGACGACATGGCTTTAACATAGCGCTTTCCAGTTGGTCACGCACCAACCGACAATATTGATTGAGTCCCTGACGGTGCCAAAAGTCAAAACTCTGCAGAAAAGGTTCAAAACTTATCACATGTTACTCCAGGTCAGCGGCATGAATCACCATTTCTAACTCAGCCAGACCTGCCTCCCAGATATCGGCTTTTACAACCGCAACCGATGCTGTTGCCATAGGGTAAAATCCAGTCCCATGGCCATCAATTAGCAGACTAATCAGGCGACTGACCAAAGGCTGATGGGTGACCAATATAATCGTTGATGATCTATCTTGCTCACCCAACCAGCTGATGACCTTCATTGGATCATCATCCGGAGTAATCAGGCTAAGCTCTCGGCAGGATTGCAGCTCCGAGTTTTTTTGGATTTCGGTACAGGTTTGCCGGGCTCTGACATAAGGGCTGACATAGGCAACCGCTCCATTGAGATACTCAGTCAAATGGCAAGCTACCTTGCGCACATCCGCAATCCCTGCGTCGGTCAGACAACGGTCAAAATCCCGTGACGCCAAACCGGCCTCACCATGACGAAACAAAACCAAGCGCATCAGGTTTTATCCTGATCTGCAGGCTGATAAGGATCAGCATCAGGAGCCTCACCCTCCGGCCAGACAGTAAACGGGAAAGGTTTCTCCTCCCGGTTATATGTCAAATAACGATAAACCTGATAAGCATACCGGGAAAGACTCGCCCCCGTCTGCTGTAAGAATAGATTTTTATCGCCCGTTACGGCAATAAAAACGACCTGTAATAAAATACTTAACCCCAGTAAAAGCTCAGCAATTTGATAAGCCACCACAAAAAACAGCATGAAGATAATGCGCAACCAAAAAACTTCCGTTGCGATACCCTGTTTTTTCTTACTCATTGCTCTACTCCTTCTTTTACTGGCAAACCCGAAGATCAGACTCTCGGCAATACAAACTCAACATCAGTACTTTGTTCACCTGACATTAAACCACGAATCACCTTCTCAACAGGCATATCATTAAAAAGAACTTCATACAAACCACAGGCCAGAGGCATATATACCTGCATCTCAACGGCTTTATTTCTGACCAGTCGAATAGTATTCACGCCTTCAGCAACCTGCCCTAGTTCATTCACAGCGTTATCAAGTGTCTTACCTTGTCCGAGGGCATAACCCACTCTGAAGTTACGGCTCAAGGGTGACATACAGGTGACAATAAGATCTCCAACACCCGCCAAGCCCAAAAATGTCATTGGGTTAGCCCCCATGCTGACTGCAAACCGACTCATCTCCGCAAGACTACGGGTAATCAACATACTCCTGGTGTTCTCACCAACGCCTAGGGCTGAAGCCATACCCGCCGCAATCGCATAGATATTTTTAAGCGCTCCACCCAACTCAACACCAAATAGATCATTGCTGGCATAGACACGAAAATAATCACAGCCCAATACTTTTTGAATACTCTCACGGGTCAGAGGGTCATCACTGGCAACAACAGTTGCCGTCATCTGTTTCTGTGCAATCTCACTGGCAAGATTGGGGCCACTCAGAACACCTATATGCTGACTTGGTGTATGTGTCTTCAGGATCTCAGACATCAGGAGAAAGCCTTCTTCCCGAATGCCTTTCGCGGTACTGATCATTATCTGATCCGGGCGCAACTGATCGGAGACCTGGTCAACAACAGATGCAAAGGCTTTACTGGGAATTGCTACAAAAATAATATCTGCGCCGGAAACCGCTTCAATAACATCGGTCGTCGCCCTGACATTAGCATTAATCTCATAATCCGGCAGATACCGTGTATTACGACGCTTTTCATTAATATCCTGAGCAAGCAGCTCATCACGCAACCATTGAGTTACCGGATACTGATTGTCTGCTGCGATACTCGCTATAGCGGTACCAAAGCTGCCTCCACCAAGTACGGTTACGGTTTGTTTTTTAGTCATAATCACTCTTACTATTATCTCCGGCAGGCACTAAATACTTCACATTTTACCGGAGATACTCATCTGGCGCCTGTTCAATTAAATCTGCGTTGACCTGAACCATCTCTTTTAACTCTTTCACATAGGCCTGACCACGCTGGGAGTACCGCTCCAGATGCTCCGCAAGATAGATGGCCAGATTGCTTCCTTTAAGATCAGGCCTCTCAGCTCTTGCCTGGCGGAAGTCTTCATAAGCCCAAAAACTATTCAGATTATTCAGGTAGGCCCTGATACTGAGCTGCGGAGATTTGAAAACAGCAACCTCATGATATGCGCCCTCAGACCTCTGTTTAGGCACAAGACCACACCCTTTGCTAAAACACCACTGCCCAAAAAGGTTATTACCTTCCCGGGCAAACCGGGAACGCCCCCACGCCGATTCGTTAGCGGCCTGAACCAAAACAAGCTCAACAGGAACAGGTTGTACTCTTATCAGCAGTTGGCTTACCCGCTCTCTCAAAACAGAGATTTCAGATAACCAGGGATCCGAGGAATCCATCAGTTTGTAATTTATCAGCATTGAGTTCAGATAGGATGCCTGGCTTGGAGTAAGCCGCGACAAGTTCAATGTTTCAATCCAGTGCCTCTGTTCCAGGATATAGCTATTTTCCAGTTGAACCATCGGCTTTAACAACGTAAAAAAATCACGTTTTTTCTGCAGGATATCCTGGGTATCTTTCAGCTCAGCCAAGTCACGATCAAGCATCTTCGGAACTTCTACCGCACTTTGCTTTACAGGGTATTTGCTATAAAAAATTCCGCTCATTAACAAAAAAGGTATCAGTAACAGGAGAAGTGCTGAAAGTGACAAGAAAGGAAGTAGTTCTTTGCGGTCAGAGGTTGAAGACATGAGCAAGCTTTCCAATAAAAAATGCACAGCTTATGCCGTGCATTTTAAGAGACAAAATTTAGAGAGGTATCACCGTAATATCGTTAAACGACCTGAATATGCCAAGGCTCATAACGTACACCAAACTGGTTATCATCTGTATAACGCAAAGTCAGGAACCCTAAGTCCTGCAACTTTTTATATACATCTGTCTCAGCAAAGTCTTCAGTAAAATTTCGGTAACCAAACCCTACTTTACCAACATCAAAGTCTCCCACTGCATGGTAAGAGTACCCTGGCGGTGCCAAAGATCGAGATGCCTTAGACATATTACCTTCAGCCTGAGCAACTTTAGACAAAAACAGGTACATCTGCTTGACCGTTCCCCGGATACCGGATGTCAAAACGATATCGTCACCAACACCTTTCCTAAGCTTTTCATAAAATGCCAGCGACTTGCCTTTAAAGAGGAAGTGACCTGTTTTAGGCACTTTAAGCAGATCTTTGGATGGAATACGTTGCGTCAAGCCTGCCATCACCTTTTCACCGTAGAAACCATAGGTATGGGCATCCGCAAAAAACAATTTTTCCAGATATTCAAGCTCAACCTTAGTGAAATCACCGACCTGTGAAAAATTCTTGCCATATTTAATCATTTGATCAAAGCTGATCAAATTAAAATTGCCATGCCCTACCGTGCGCTGTACACGGGACATCCTAGCCAGCGTTTGCTTGACCAGCTTAAACTCTTCTGCAGAGATAAAGTAATCGTCTTCAAAAACACCCTCAAAGTAGCGAATTTTCTTCATATAATCTTTGACCTGAGGGTCAGCTTTAACAGCTTCCAGATCAGCCTGAAGATTCGCCACTTTTTTTTCCATTCTGCTTGGTGCAGAAACCTCATGAAAGTCAGCTGCAGCCGCATGCTCTTCCACGATATCAGCCAGCTGTTGAGGGAGATCAGGCAGTGCAGATACAGCCTTATCTTCAGCAGCAGGCACCACAGCCAGGTCTGAGCCTTTATTCTGTAACAGCTGACGCATGACGGAACCGCTGCCTAATGCAACAAACCCGCTGACTGACAATGCTTTTAAAATGCTTCTACGATCCACAACTACCATCCAGTGTCTGATCTGTAACCAAAGAGCCTAAAGCTTAAACTCTATCCCTTTTTCTGACAAGCCAACCTATCCTACTAAAGCACCTTTAAATCAGGCAAGAGGAAGATGTATATAATTGTATCGAAATAGTTGCTTATCAGCATGCATTGAATCACTTAAAATGATTTTTCATAGCGACGTTAATAAGAGAGAGCGCATGCTAAAGAAAGGTGTTTTACTGGACGCAGCCAGTCTTGGCCATGATATTGATCTGGATGGATTAAAAAAAGCCCTGGGCCAACTAACGATATACGATAAAACCGAACCCGATCAGGTTGCAGAACGTATTCAGGGTGCCGATGTCATACTGACAAACAAAGTTGTGATCGATGCTTCAGTCATTGAGGAAAGTAAACATGATTTACAACTTATCTGCGTACTGGCAACGGGTATAAACAACATTGACCTTAAAGCAGCCGCTCAGGCAGGGATTCCGGTTAGCAATGTGTCTGCCTACGGCACCCATAGTGTCGCTCAGCATACTCTGATGCTGATGCTGATGCTTACAACTCGCCAGCCTATGTATCAGAAAGCCGTAGCTGAGGGAGCCTGGAATAAAAGCCCTTTTTTCTGCCTAATGCAGCACCCTGTCTCAGAGCTGGCAGGCCAGCACCTGGTTATTGTTGGCTCGGGCGAACTGGGGCGTAAAGTTGCTCAGCTGGCAGAGGCTTTTGAGATGAAGGTCAGTTTCTCTGCACGGCCCGGCAACGAAGCCAATGATGATAGAGAGTCCCTCGATCAGTTACTCCCAAAAGCAGATATTCTATCGCTGCACTGCCCCCTGACCGACTCAACAGAAAACCTGATTGATGCCAGGCGCCTCTCTTTGGCTAAACCAGAGCTTATGATCATCAACTGTGCCAGAGGCGGTATTGTCAATGAAGAAGCTGTGCTAGCAGCTCTTCAGACAGGAAAAATCAGCGGCTATGGTACTGATGTGCTGACACAGGAACCCCCGGTCAACGGTAACCCTCTTCTGGATGCTCTTCAGGAAAACCTCAACCTGATCATCACGCCACATAATGCCTGGATTTCCCAGCATGCCCGACAGAATATTATCGATCAGACCACAAGATCGATTCAAACTTTCACCCAAACTCAGTGAGTAGCCACCTTATATTATGCGTCTTGATAAATTTATTTGTCACCACACAGGAATCTCCCGTGCAGAAGCCAAACGGGTTTTGCGCCAGGGGATGGTCACCGTTGATGAGCAGGTGATGAAAGACCCTGGTTTCAAAGTCAGCAACGATGTGAAAATTGAGCTGAATGGCCAGGTTCTCGGCGCGGTAAAGCCACGTTATTTTATGCTCAACAAAATGGCAAACACACTGTGCTCCACTCTTGATGAGGAATATCCATCAGTACTTAGCGACATGGATCTCCCTCATACTAAAGGGCTTCACATTGCAGGACGTTTGGATGTTGATACGACAGGCTTGGTACTTATAACGGACGATGGTCAATGGTCTCATCAGATCACATCACCCAAAAAAGCATGCATGAAGCGCTATCGTGCATGGCTTGCAGAACCACTGGCAGCGGATGCGGAACACCAGTTTGCAAAAGGTGTACAGCTGCATAATGAGCTTGAGTTAACCAAGCCAGCCATTCTGGAGCGTATTACCGATACAGAAGTATTATTGAGTATCAGCGAAGGGAAGTACCATCAGGTGAAACGCATGTTCGCTGCTGTTGATAACAAAGTGATGCAGCTGCACCGGGAGCAGATAGGTGATATCTGCCTTGATCCGGAACTGGATGTGGGAGAATGGAGAGCATTGACTGACCATGAAATTAAAAGTGTCTGGTTGAAATAACAAACACTTTGTCTGCATAAAAATTTCGCTATAGCAGAAGGTGAAGTTTTCACCTTCTGTAAGGCTGATCAGGCTTTATGCTCGTGCAAAATAGCAACATGTTACCCTTGATTGCAACCACCAGACTTTAAAGCCTTCAGACACTTCCCAGCTCGCTCGTAGCCAAGATCAATCATCTCTGTAGCCCGGTTAAACTCCAATGTTCCACAGGCATTTCTGTCAATATCCACCACCAGATCCGGTGGGTAAACCGCCAACTTCTGACGAGCGAGTGTACTCTGCATCGCATCAAATGCCTGGTTAGCAACATCGTAGGCTGACCAATCCCGCTCCTGTTTATCAGGCTCCGTCCTTTGAAAACCTTTAAAAAAGCGAGAGATTTTATTTTGCAGATCCTGATTATCACTTTGCTCAATAGCAGCCGATTGACGCGGCATGGCAAACTCCTCCTGAACTGACGCCCCCAGGTTAACCGCAATCGTCAGATCGGTTTTATCGCTAAACGTTGGAGCGATAGGCACCGGATTCAGAACACCACCATCAATAAGTGTCAGGCCGTCCAGTTGCACAGGTGTAAAAAACAGTGGTAAAGAAATTGATGCCCGAATCGCCTGAAAAAGAGATCCTGAGTTGAGCCAGACCTCACGCTCAGCCTGAATATCTGTCGCCACGGCGGTATAACATATCGGAAGTTCTTCAATCGTCTGATCACCAACAAGATCCGTTAGGGTACTGATAATTTTGTCTCCTTTAATCAAGCCCCCACGCCCCCAGGAAATATCCATCAAGGTAACCATATTTGCCTTCGTTATCGCCCTAACCCAAGCCTCAAACTCATCCAACTTTCCGGCAGCATAAATCCCCCCCACCAGGGCTCCTATCGAACTGCCTGACACCGAAGCGATGGAAAAACCCTGCTCTTCAAGCCAGCGGATCACACCAATATGCGCAAGCCCTTTAGCACCACCACTACCCAAGACTAAAGACACTGTCTTTTTTGATTCCATAAACTCTACACGCCTCGAAATAATCACCACCACAAGCCATATGAATACAAACAGCATATATACCTTGGTCTATATTAGCTATCCGACCGTTTAGGAAACCCAAAGCCGTATGTGGATCATTTAACACCCTGCAGCCATAACCCTTCTGGCAGATATAAAAAAACCGCCATCCCAAATGGGTGGCGGCAGTTGCACAAATAAGGAACCTTCATGAAAAACAGGCTTTGACAAACCTGTGTCTTGCTACGCTTATTGCAGAAGATTAGAAGCCGGAAAGCCGGAACAGTTCCTTAATATTTTGTTAACGCCATTGTTAATAATCGATCAAAAATCCCTTATTTATTATTTTCACTCAAAGCGTTATGGGTTTATTTCAATCAGCTCAACATCAAAAAT
This sequence comes from Oceanospirillum sp., assembly GCA_048268485.1. GTDB lineage: Bacteria > Pseudomonadota > Gammaproteobacteria > Pseudomonadales > Halomonadaceae > Oceanospirillum. Next base: position 2,004 of record JBLWVL010000026.1, on the reverse strand, counting down.
AAGAACCGAGCCTGCTGGAATACGCCCCACAGAGCGATTACCGTAAGCCAGCTGGCTGGGAATATAGAAGCGGGTCTTCTCACCTTCAACCATCAGCTGCACGCCTTCAGTCCAGCCGGGAATCACCTGATTCAAGCCAAAATCGATCGGCTGACCACGATCGACAGAACTGTCAAACACAGTGCCATTCAGCAAAGTGCCGTGATAATGGACTTTCACACGATCCGTAGCCGCAGGATGCTGTTCACCTGCTCCAGCCTCCAACACCTTATATTGCAGTCCGGAATCGGTTGTTACGACCCCCTCTTCCTGTGCATTGCTATTCAGGAAAGCCTGTCCTTCCTGCATAGTGTCAGCCATAGACTTACGATCATCAGACATACGTTTAAAGATAAAAAGCCCAATGATCACAATGATCGCGATAATAATGACTCGGGTCACAGAGAGTTTCCTTGCTATCAGGGTATGGAAAACTAAAAGCCAGAAGCCTGATGGCCCTTGGTTTCATAGACCAGGGCAACAGATTGACTAATAGTGATATGAATTAATATTTGTGCTCATGCTAGGGCAGGCTGGAAAAAAAGCAAGCAACGGCTAAAGCTAATTTCGATCATTCAGCCAGATTTGCACCATTCCAGCAAATGGTTGTTAGCGGGCATCACATGGTTCTTCTTCAACGCAAAACCCATGGATTCGGCCAGGTTCGCTATCGCTTCAAAATCCCGGATTCCGCTTAAAGGATCTCGTTCCCGCAGGAAATGATCGAAGGCCTGATTACTCTCACTGGTATAAGCGCCCTGATAATTAAACGGGCCGTAAATACAGAGCTTGCCCCCCTCGGGTAACAGAGAACCAACACCGTTAAAGAAAGCTTCAACCATCGCCCAGGACATAATGTGCAGGGTATTAGCAGTAAAAACACCATCCGTTTTTACCTCTGGCCACTGGACCTGCGTCACATCAAGCTCAAGCGGCGCAAGAAGATTGTTACCTGAATATTCGTTGCACCAAAGCCTCACACCTGGCAGATACATCGCCTGATCAGAAGGCTGCCATTGCAGGTGAGGCAAGTGTTCAGCCATATAAACTGCATGCTGCCCCGTACCACTGCCCACCTCCAGAACCTGCGAAACGTCACGGAAGGCATGTTTTAAAGCCTGCAGAATCGGAGCCTTATTATTTTCACAGGCCTGAGAGAAAGGCTTACTCATGGCTATTCCTGTCTTAAAAGCGGGTGAATGAGCTTGAAGGTTACAGGTCGTATTAGCGACCTGAAAACTGCGCGGGGCGTTTGGCGATAAAGGACTGAACGCCTTCCCGCCCATCCAATGTTTTGCTTAATGCTGCAATGGACTGAGACTCCAGCTCCATTTGGCTTTCTAAAGTTGCTGTATGGGCGCTGTCCACCAGCTGTTTTACTTTGGCATAAGCCTGAGTCGGCCCTGCCGCAAGCATCTTAGCCAGTTCCTGAACCGTTGTCTCCAACCTATCAGCTGGTACAACACGATTGACCAACCCCCAATCCAGAGCCGTTGCCGCATCAAGCACACGGTTTGTCATAAAGAATTCTTTCGCGCGGCGTGGCCCTATCTGCTGAGTCAGATAATAGGATGTACTGCCATCAGGGGAGAAGCCAATTTGCGTATAAGCGCTGGTAAAACGAGCGGTATCTGCCGCAATCACTAAATCACAGCAAGCCATTAAGCCCAGACCCGCACCTGCAGTCATCCCGTTAATGGCTCCAATAACAGGCAGTGGTAAACGTGACAGTCGGGCAATAGCGCTATGGAAATACGTTGTCATATCCATAAGTAAGAGATCAACAGAATCAGGATCATCTGCAAAAGCTGCTACATCACCACCGGCAGAAAAAGCCTTATCACCACTACCGGTGATCACAACAGCCCGAAGAGATGAGTCACAAGCGCACTGATTCGCCAGCTCACTCAGACGCCGCATAGCCTCTTCATCCATCGCATTAAAAGCGTGGGGACGGTTCAGGGT
>JBLWVL010000025.1:0-51610 GCA_048268485.1 Oceanospirillum sp. | reverse complement strand
GCCATCACCTTAATACGTGAGATCAGCAGCGGGGCCAGCGCCCGCTTTGGCTCGACGACAGGCCGCAAAATACCATCCACACGAAAACGGACGACAAGGCGCTTTTCAAACGTCTCAATATGGATATCAGAGACGCCATCGCGAATAGCTTCCTGTAACAGGCCATTAATCAGCCGAATAATAGGAGCATCATCCTGCTGATCCAGCAGGTCTTCTGTTTCAGAAACGGAGTCCGCAAGACTGGCCAGATCCATCTGGTCACCGATCCCCTGCACCATCTGCAGTGTTTCGGAGGAGTCTGACTGGTAACTTTGGGTGAGCTGCTGCTCAAATAACTCCGGAGCCAACACTTCAAGTACGTCCGGCGTACCACAGACACGAATCGCTTCACCTAAAGCAGGTGCATTTAAGGGCTCCCGCGCATAACAAACCATTCCCCGGTCATTGGAGGTGATTAAAATCCCCTGCTTCTTGGCAAAAATGAACGGAAGTGGTGTAAAAACCGTAAGGCCGGATAAAAAAGGCAGTGCTTTTGCACCTTCTGAAAGGCTCAGCGCCCTCTCTTCAGAGGTATCTGATGATACTTGAGTAGCAGGAAAGTCCGGGCGCATATCAATCCTTCCCACCCTCAAATAACTGTTCAACACTCCCTTGATTCTGCTTCACCGGGCCAACACTTTGTCTGTCATGCAGCTCGCCGTCATAAGCATCAACACGGTATATCCCCTGATACTTTGCATCAGCAATAGCTTTCAGGCGGTTGCTGTCGCGAATAATTTTGGGCCGCAGGAATACCAACAAATTACGCTTTGTTTTTGTGATCTGAGTGCTGCGAAAAAGCGCACCAATCAAGGGGATATCGCCTAAAAGCGGCACTTTACTGACCGACTCCTGAAGATCATCCTGAATCAAACCACCCAGAACAATTGTTTCACCGTCAGAAACCAGAATCGTAGTATCAATGGAGCGTTTATTTGTAATACGGTCTGCAGAACCAGTTGCTAAAGGGTTATCAGAAGGCACCAGTGAAGAAACCTCCTGCAGAACCTCAAGACGCACACTGTCATCATCATTGATCTGAGGTTTAACTTTAAGGGTCACCCCCACATCTTCCCGACTGATGGTGGTAAAAGGGTTTGTAGTGGTGGAATTGGTTGTTGTACCGGTCAGAAAAGGAACATTCTGGCCAACAACAAACTCTGCTTCTTCATTATCCAGTGTCATAACACTTGGCGTTGAGAGCAGGTTCGCATTCGATGTTGTAGCCAAAGCCTGAACCAGAAGCCCCAGGTCCTGACCTTCTACAGAACCACTGCCACCTAAAAAAGCACCACTGACTTTGCCAATTGTCGCCGCACCACCAGTTGTTACCGCATCAGATATTAAGCTGGCACCGGAAACCCCCGCATTGCCAAAACTGGTTCCTCCAACGGGCCCGTTCTCAAAATCACCCACAAGCCATTGAACGCCCAGTTGTTCACCATTACTACCGCTAACCTCTACAATAACCGCTTCAATTAATACCTGTGACCGACGGATATCCAGCTGAGAAACCAGGCTTTTTACCTCAGACATCACTATAGGCTCAGCACGAATAACAAGGGCATTCAAAGATTCATCAGCCTGAAACTGAGCCTTTGTTACCGTCATTGGAGCCTTCTCTGTGGACGATGACGTATCATTAATCACCTTATCCAATAACTCAGCCACTTTGACGGCCTCAGCATAATTCAACTGAATAACCTGGGTCACGCCTTTGCTTTCAAAGGGCTTATCCAGTTTAACAATCAGGTTTTTTATGCGCTGACGATCGGGGTCACTCCCCTTAAGTATCAACCGGTTGGAGCGTTCATCCGCCACAACGGTAAAACCACCACCCTGGCTTTTTGTTTTACTGCCAGACTGACCCGGTTCTAATTCTTCAATCAGGGTTGCCAGATCACCAACCCAGGCATGCTGCAAGCTGATTACTTCAATTTGCTCATCTTTACCGGCATCTATCCTTGCAATAATTCCCTTCAGACGCTCAATATTAGCCGCATGATCAGACAGAATAAGCGCATTAGACGACTGAACCCCAGCCAGGTGGCCATACTGGGGAACCAGGGGCCGTAATACAGGAACAACCTCCGCCACCGTTGCAGATTTTAACTGAATGACCTCAGTAAGAAAGCTATCACCTTTGCGGATTGCAGAACGGTTTCCTTCCTGCTTGCTGGTCGCGTTAGGAATAACTTTAATCGCCCCGCCATCAGTCTCAACAGCAACAAAGCCATGGACATTCAAAACAGAAAGAAAGAGCTGATATACAGCCTCATCATCCATTGATGCCTTGGAAATAACAGTGACCCGACCTTTAACCCGAGGATCTACAATAAAGTTTTTACCAGTGAAGTCAGCGATCTGACTGATAAAGGCATCAATTTCGGCATCTTTTATATTCACTTTCCACTGTCCGGCAAAAACCGGCAACGAGAAAATCAGAACGCTGATGAGTATTATTTTTTTAAACACCGAAACTCCATTCCTGTCTGTGGGTCTGTCTGTTGCCAATGTTTGATTTCAGGCTCAGTGCCCGGCGACAAGAATACCTTAAAATACAAACAATAACGATTCTCATATATCTCATCTAAGGATAAATTTAACAATTTTAACGTGTTACAGGAAAAGTAACGGCAAACTGCCGGGAGCCCCGCTGAATCATCACCTCCACCTCCTGCTTTTGGGAAAGCGTCCCCAACAGCTGAGCATCAGATTGAGGATCACCCAATGATGTGCCGTTAACGGACAGGATCACATCCCCCATCTCCAGGCCCGCTGAAGTCAACAAAGAAGCATATGGACTGTTTCCTACCTGGTAACCACCATTAGCCGCTGGCGTTATTCCTGCTTCACTGAGCAGCCTGACAGGGTCTTCCTGCATTTTCTTCTGGTATTTACGCATAAAGGCCGCCGCATTCAGCCTACGTATATCACTACCCAGCTCTGTTTGAGGAAGATTCTGAACAGCATCCGGCGCAGAGGGTAATGAGGGTGAAGGGATACCAGGCCGCTGAGCGACGGGTGCCTTCGACTCAGGTAAATGCTGAACTGATGACGTCATCGCTGACCCGCTCGCTTTCCGGAAATACAACACCTCAGAAGCACCGTTCCGCTCCAATAGCACACGATCATCATATACCTTAGTTAAGTAAATACCGGACTCGACCTCATCGCCGGTCTTATAATAACGGGCCTTTTTGTTCAACGTTGCAATGATAGCACCAGAGTCTGCATTCGCCGATGCGACAAAAACGGCGCTCAGTACCATTTTTAGTGGCGTTTGAGGGGCCTGCACCGGCTTCTGCACCGCATCTTCCTGATCAAAAAGGCGCTGATATGCTAATTCAGAAGGAACAAGATCTGGTCGCTGGCCTGCAATCAGCCAGGACTCAACAACCTGATTAGAAAGTACTACATTGTCTGCGTCAGAAAACTGCAGGGCAACAAGCGCGCCCAACTGCCATCCTACAATACTGGTCAGAAAAGCACCTGTAAGCGGTATCATTGCGGCCTGAAGCTTACGCCATAGCATTATCAGAACACCTTCTCTTTGTACTTAACCAGCGCCTGATCCGCTGCTTTTCTGGGAACAGGCAGATCAGGCACCGCCTCTTTCAGGCGACCATTCACCCGAACAGCCAACCAACCGTCCGGCTTCAGAGTTCCTGCAACAAGAACGCCGCTATCACCTAACCGGGTAACTGCAGCATGAATATCTCCGGTTTGACTCTGGGTTGATACCCTAATCGCTAACTGAGGGTAACGAATGAGCTGAGGAGAGCGCCCTCCGGGTGGTAAAAAATAGGTATCACCACCTTGCCAAACAAGAGTGCCGGACAAGGCTTCAGGTTTACCATCAGCAAAGCTGAAACGAAAACGATTCACTGAGGCTGTACCGGATATCCAGGCTTTATTCTGTTTGAGAAAAGGGTTCAATAACAAAGGGTGAATATGCCCAGATGCCTGACCTTTAAGGCCTGTCAGATTCCAGGTTGGTGTTGCCGTAAGCTGCAGTTTTGTACCTGGATGGCTCAATACCAGCGAAAAAAAATGACCATGCCTCAACAGGGCTGGAAAACCAAGCTGCCAATGAACCTTAAGCTGCAGCAGCTGATCTTTGCTGGAAACGGACAACACAGACTGTCCATTCCAAACAGTCCCGCCAATGGACACCAGGGACAGTTCCCGTGGTAGTTTTAAAGAGGTCTCAGCATAATCCCAAACCACTTTCGCCGGAAAATTTGCCATTAGCCCTAAAAAGAAAGCTATCGGTAAAATCAGCTTTATCCACTTTCCCGGAAAAAAAACGCCGCGTTGACTCATACAATCCTTTTTTAGCTCAGTCGATCCCACAGGCCATCGATATTGGATATTTTCTCCTGGTGAGCCAACAACTCATCGTCAGAAGCGGTGATAACGGGAAGTGGATTACGATTGGGGTTTAGGCGGTGAATAGCCGTCACATCGGAATGATCGTTACCGTTTTCTTCACTTTCAGCCACCAGTTTCAGGTCGGTCTGACCACCCGTCATTCGCAGATAGACATCGGCCAGAATTTCAGCATCAAGCAGGGCACCGTGCAACTCACGATGAGAGTTATCGATATCGTACTTTTTACACAGCGCATCCAAAGAGTGACGGGAGCCGGGATGCATCTGACGGGACATAACAAGGGTATCAAGGATCTGACAGTGATCCTCCGTTTTCCCGAAGGCCGAGCCTGTCGCCTCATCCAGCCATTTAAACTCGTGATCCATAAAGCCTACATCGAAAGGCGCATTATGAATAACCAGTTGACTGCCCCGGATAAAGTCAAAAAACTCCTGGGCAATTTTGGCAAACACCGGTTTATCGCTCAGAAAGTCGAGAGAGATACCGTGTACTTCTTCCGCTTCTGCATCAATCTCCCGCTCGGGATTAATGTACTGATGGTAAGTGCGGCCAGTAAACTTACGGTTAATCAGCTCTACACAACCAATTTCGATAATTCTATGGCCACGGGAAGCCTCAAGGCCTGTCGTTTCCGTATCCAGTACAACTTGTCTCATGAAACTGTCTTCTCACGATGAGTTAAAACAAAAGCGCAAAATCATAGCAGGGCTAAAGCAGAATGAAACAGGTTCTTCAATCAAACCCCATTGACTCGGAACCTCCGCCTCTCAGACGGCTATCCATTCTACTGACCTGTTAGCAGCTCGGCTATCGCTTCATTGGCCAGCTCATCAGCCCGTTCATTATCCGGGTGACCAGCATGTCCCTTCACCCAGGACCATGTCACCTTATGCTGACCAACAGCCGCATCGAGTCTTTGCCAAAGATCCTGATTCTTAACCGGCTTTTTATCGGCTGTTTTCCAGCCTCGTTTTTTCCAGTTATGTATCCACTGAGTGATACCCTGCCGCAAATACTGAGAATCGGTCGTTAACTCAACCTCACAGGGACGCTTCAGTAGCTCTAAGGCTTGAATAGCCGCCATTAGCTCCATTCGGTTATTCGTTGTTTCTTTTTCAGAACCTTTAATCTCTTTTTTTGCATCACCATAGTAGAGAATCGCCCCCCAACCGCCCGGACCGGGGTTCCCTTTACAGCCGCCATCAGTAAATATGCGCACCAACTGGTTACTCAAAACAACCTCTCATAAATCCACAATCCCTTTTATCTGGGAGTATGTAAATCATCCGAAACATCCTGATGCCTCGACCAGAAACGCTGGATTCTAGCAGAAAGCAAAGGAGCAAAGCGGATAAAATCCCACCTTAGACTGATGAAACAGATGGATCAGTCAGTACCGGCCGACGGGATTATCAATTCTTGTCACCTGAACGACGTAACTTTATTCGGCTCATCCCTTTATTCGATGCCGGCGACACAACACCCGGAATAAACTGTTTTTGCTGCCATGGCTTACGAATCGGCGTTGAACAGCCGACTTCTTTTTTAGCCCAAATAATATAAGCGGCCCCAAAGCGGCCCAGCATACCAGCAGACTCCAGCCAGCGGCTTTTTTCCAACCAACTGCGACTATTAACCGCAGGGCGACACATAACAGTCTCGACATCCTCAATACGATAATCGAGCAATGTCAGCCAATCATTCAATCGGCTCAGTCCAATAAACCGCCCACCCCAGGGAACTTTTCGGCGCGAGCGCACAAAGCGACAGGCTCCCCAGCTACTTAACGGGTTGAACCCCACGATCACCAGATGCCCTTTATGTTGAGTTACCCGGGCAGCCTCCCGCAGAACAAGGTGCGGTGTTTCGACAAAATCGAGCAGATGATGCAGTAAAACCACATCAATACTGTCATCAGGAAGGGGTAATGCATCGGGCTGGGAGACCAAAACAGAGTCCCCCGCGTCGGTCACCAGCCGGGGACTCCAGACCATCGGATGCTTAATAGGACTCAAGTGCTCGAGACTAACATGAGGTGACACACCTAAATTAAGAAAGTGATAGCCAAATGTTTTTGCCAGGAAAGGTTCAAGCCGGGCAGATTCAGCTTCGAAAAGCTCTCGACCCAGCGGTTGCCGCCACCAAAGTTCCAGAGCCTCTGAAAAATCTGAAAGGGCTCTTTTATCTTGTCTAAAACCAGCAAATTTCACATCAACTCCCACATCGCCAACTTAATTTCTTAATGCAACTGCCAAACCAGCTCATTGCCAGCAACTCAAAAATATCAACCATCCCTTAAACATGATTAAATTCCAGCTGGGTCAACCTCGTCGGATGATGGCAGATAAGGTATTTGCCCAACGATTGAAATAACAGTTTTTCCGGGTGACTATGTTAGAAAATAGCTGGTTAGGTTTTATTTTGAGCACTAATTAGGCTCTAATTACCCACCAGCACACGATTGATAGGGCAGATACGCAATCAGATCTGCATGATTATCAGGAAAGAGCATTATGTTAAAGATTAAACCGATTCCGGCATTCAACGATAACTATATTTGGCTACTGACCAACAATAAATCTGAAGCCTGGGTTGTTGATCCCGGCGACGCCCTTCCGGTAATAGACCATCTAAACGATGAAAAGCTCCGGTTAAAGGGAATTCTGATAACACATCACCATAAGGATCACACCGGAGGGGTTGCCCAGTTAAAGCAAACCTTCGATGTTCAGGCATATGGTGCTGACGTGGCCCACTGTACAGACCATGCTTTGACTGAAAATGAAACGATTGATGTACTGGGAAGCAACTTCAGAACCCTGTCGATCCCCGGACATACCCTGGACCATGTTGGCTTTTATTCCGAAGAGGAACAGGTGCTGTTCTGCGGTGACACTCTGTTTTTCGCCGGTTGCGGCAGAATTTTTGAGGGCACGCCGGAGCAGATGTACTCCTCACTGACAAAGCTTGCCGCACTACCTGATCAAACCAGAGTCTACCCCACCCATGAGTACACCCAGGCTAATCTGAAGTTTGCTGCCGCAGTAGAGCCAGATAACCCTTATGTACTTAAAGCCTGCAGCGAAGCAGATCGGGCCCGTAACAGTAATTTACCGACGTTACCCACGACAATTGGCGACGAAAAATGTCATAATCCGTTCCTCAGAAGCCATCAGCCCCCGGTTATCGCTGCTGCCACAGAGCAATCGGGCACATTAGTTGTTGATCCTGTTAGCGTTTTCACGGCCATTCGCCGATGGAAAGACCGTTTTTAATCAGGACCGAATCTAGTACTCATAAAATCTATGATAGTTACCAAAATCAAAAAAGCCGGTATTTGCCTCTTACCGTTCACCTTTTCATTGGCATTAACCGGCTGTATCAATACAAAACCGACACCCGAACAATCTGCCACCAATTCTGCCGTGGCCCCGGCAGATGAACATTTTATTTCACTGAACACCTACCGGGCTCAGAGCGAACAAACAGTACGGGATCTTGGACTCTCACAGGCCACTAGCGAAGACCCAGGTACCGAATGGCGCTCATGGGACAACCCCTCTCTTCCTGAATTTAACCTTTGGGACCGCCTGCTACAGAGTTTCAAGTTGGACCTGGAGATCGATAACCCACGTATCACAGCACAACTGAACTGGTACAAACGTCATCCTCATTATCTTGAGCGTGTCTTCACCCGTGCAGAGCGATACATGTTTCACGTAGTAAAAGAAGTAGAGGCACGTAACCTGCCCGGGGAGCTGGCTCTGCTACCAATCGTTGAAAGTGCATACGATCCTTTTGCATACTCCCACGGCAGAGCATCCGGTATGTGGCAGTTTATCCCATCAACAGCCCGCTATTTCGGTATCGAAAATGACTGGTGGTATGACGGGCGTCGTGATGTACTGGACTCTACCGATGCAGCTCTGACCTATCTTGATCGTCTGGCAAGACGTTTCGATGGCGATTGGATGCATGCATTGGCAGCCTATAACTCAGGTGGCGGCACAGTAAATAAAGCGATTCGTAAAAATCGCGAGGCTGGCAGACCAACGCACTATTGGGCTCTGAAACTTCCCGCTGAAACCAAAGCATATGTTCCTAAGCTGATTGCATTGGCTAAGCTCGTAAAACATGCTGAAGAGTACGGTATCAAGCTGCGCCATATACCCAATGAGCCCTACTTTGCAGCAGTCAATACTGAAGCACAGATTGATCTGGCCCAGGCCGCCAAAATGGCCAATATCACCATTAATGAACTGTATCTTCTTAACCCCGGTTACAGCCAGTGGGCAACCTCCCCAAATGGCCCCCACCGCCTGCTGGTTCCTGTTGAAAATGCAGATATATTCAAAGAAAACCTGTCCAAGGTTCCCCCACAAAAACGGATCGCCTGGCAGCGCTACAAAGTTGAGTCCGGTGACAGCCTGATCAGCATCGCCAAGCGCTTCCGCACGACACCGGCTCTGATTCGTGATGCGAACCAGATGCGCGGCAACTCGATTCGGGCTGGTAGTCGATTGCTGATCCCTATTCCAAAAGCCAATGCCAGTCATTATGCGCTGAGCTCGGACCAGCGACTAAAGCGCAAACAAAGTTATGACCGCAGCAATACAGGCGGCAATAAAATCGTTCACTATGTCCAGTCCGGTGATAGTTTCTGGCTATTGTCCCGTAAGCATAAGGTCAGTATTCGTGAGCTTGCGCGCTGGAACGGTATGGCCCCCAATGATCCGCTGATGCCTGGAAAGAAGCTGGTGATCTGGTCAAAGGCGGATCGGGCAGTGAGCAACGATGCGAAGAATCGTCAGATTATCCGCCGTGTAGGCTACAAAGTGCGTCGTGGTGACTCTCTGGCAAGAATCGCCGGTAAATTTAACGTCAGCGTTAATCAGATTGTCAGCTGGAATAAAATTGATAAACGCAAATATCTGCAGCCCGGCCAGAGCCTGACTCTGTATGTCGATGTTACCCGCAGCCATTGATTGAACTCGCTATATATATTTTGGTCATAACCATCTTAAGCGATCATTGATGATCCAAGAGACAAAAAAAAGGGGTGCTACGCACCCCTTTTTTGTTGCCTATCCCGGCAAGATCCGTATTCTCTGACATAGACAATCTATTCGTAGCCTATTGAAGAATATAAGAAATTTGGCAGGAGCCCTATTATGCTGAACGCCCTTAAGCAGACGCCCCACATAAGTCGACGAACGCCATTCAGGCAACTCGCTGGTGCCGCCTTCACCTGGCTTGCACTGACCACTTCAGCACTCTCTTCTGCCGCATCACCACAACATGGTATCGCGATGCATGGCGATCTTAAGTATCCTTCAGGCTTCAGCCACTTTGATTATGTCAATCCATCAGCCCCTAAAGGGGGCACATTCAGACAGGCAGCAGTTGGTAGCTTTGACTCCCTAAATCCTTTTATTATCAAAGGAGTACCAGCATCCGGCATAGGACTTATCTATGACACCCTGATGGAGGCTTCCGCTGATGAACCTTTCTCGCAGTACGGCCTACTGGCTGAAAGCGTCACCAAGGCAGAGGATAATAGCTGGGTGGAGTTTACGTTACGCCCCAGTGCTCGCTTTCATGACGGCGAGCCCGTAACACCAGAAGATGTCATTTTCACCTTCAACACACTGAGAGAAAAAGGCCGCCCTTTTTATCGGGCCTATTACGCTGACATCAGCAATATCGTAAAAACAGGGGAGCACTCCGTTCGCTTCAACTTTAAGTCCACTGAGAACCGTGAGTTACCTCTGATTATTGGCCAGGTTCCTGTGCTGCCAAAACATTACTGGCAGGATAAAGACTTCACTAAAACAACCTTAACGCCACCAGTTGGTTCCGGCCCCTACAAAATATCCAAGGTCGATAGCGGACGCTCGATCCACTATCAGCGGGATAGCAATTACTGGGGGAGAAACCTACCTATCAACCAAGGACGTCATAACTTCGACCTGATGGTATTTGAATATTACCGTGACAGCACGGTTGCCCTTGAAGCCTTTAAATCAGGCGACCTGAATTTCCGTCGTGAAAACAGTTCAAAATTCTGGGCAACATCGTACGACTCTCCGGCCCTCAGTGAAGGCCGTATTATCAAAGAGAGTATCGCCCACAAAAACCCTACCGGCATGCAAGCCTTTATTTTTAATCTACGCCGGAATAAGTTTCAGGATATCAGGGTTCGCAAAGCACTAAACCTCGCCTTCGACTTTCAGTGGACTAACAAGAACCTCTTTTATGGTGCTTACACCCGCACTGAAAGCTATTTCTCAAACTCTGAGCTTGCCGCTACAGGCCTGCCGTCGGATGAAGAGAAAAAACTTCTTGAGCCCTATAAAGATCAGTTACCTGCCGAAGTATTTACAAAAGAATTTACCCTTAATAAAACCAAGGGCGATGGCAATATCCGGAATGAATTGCGTCAGGCTGCCCGCCTGTTAAACCAAGCAGGATGGAAAGTTAAGGATGGTAAACGGGTCGATCAGAACGGTGACCCCGTCGTCATAGAGATGCTGCTCTATGATTCAACCTTCGAGCGTGTCGTGCACCCTTACAAGAAAAATCTTGAGCGCTTAGGTATTACACTAAACACTCGTATTGTCGATACGACCCAATATATCAACCGGGTTCGTGACTTCGATTTTGATATGATCGTCTACAGCATCGGACAATCAAACTCTCCGGGCAATGAACAAAGAGAGTTCTGGCATTCAGAGTATGCAGACAAAAAAAACGCCAGTAATGTCATCGGTATTAACAGTCCGGTGGTTGACGCATTGGTTGAGGCTGTCATCACAGCAAAAGATCGCCCGGCCCTGGTCACAGCAACCAGGGCTCTGGATAGAGTCCTTCTTTGGGGGCATTATGTCGTCCCTCATTGGGGAATTACCCAGTATCGTGTGGCTTATGATCATAGGATTATGCACCCTGCGGTGACCCCCCCCTACCAACTGGCAACAGATACCTGGTGGTATCAGAAGAAGTAACCCGGTAATCAAAGCACCTTGTCGCCAGCCACTGACGTGCCTCAGGCAAGGTGTAACCCTATTGATCCAAACAGCACCTGATTAGGAAATTCCATGTGGAGCTATATCACCCGTCGCCTGCTGCTAATGATTCCAACACTTTTTGGCATTATGCTACTCAATTTTATTATTGTTCAGGCCGCGCCAGGTGGACCTGTGGAGCAGGTTCTGGCTCAACTGGATGGTATGGACAGCCAGTCCAGTACCCGGATCGGATCAGGTGAGCAGACTGAGCTACAGTCTCAAAGCTCAAACTCGGATTACAGAGGGGCTCAAGGAGTTGATCCGGCTCTGATTAAAGAGATTGAACAGCAGTTTGGTTTCGACAAGCCTGCCCACGAACGCTTTTTTCAGATGATAACCCAATATCTGACCTTTGACTTTGGTGATAGTTTTTTTCGGGATAAGCCTGTTCTGGATCTGATACTGGAAAAAATGCCGGTTTCCATCTCTTTAGGCCTTTGGACAACACTGATTGTATACGGGGTATCCATTCCACTGGGTATCCGCAAGGCTTTACAGCATGGCTCACCCTTCGATATTTGGTCCTCAAGCATCATCATTGTGGGGTATGCGATTCCTAACTTTCTGTTTGCAATTCTATTAATTGTGGTATTTGCCGGTGGCAGTTATCTCGACTGGTTTCCTCTTCGTGGCCTGACCTCCGAAAATTTTGATCAGCTTTCCTGGTACAGCCAGGTCACCGATTATCTATGGCATATCACCCTGCCGGTTCTGGCCTCTGTTATCTCAAGCTTCGCAACTCTGACCATACTGACCAAAAACAGCTTCCTTGATGAGATTAACAAACAGTACGTGATGACAGCCAGAGCCAAAGGAGCTTCCGAGAGACGCGTCCTGTACGGCCATATCTTCCGTAACGCCATGCTGTTGATTATCGCCGGTATGCCTGCCGCTCTGATTGGCATCTTTTTCTCCAGCTCCCTACTGATTGAAGTTATCTTTTCACTTGATGGCCTTGGTTTACTTGGATTCGAGGCCGTCATGCAAAGAGATTACCCGGTTATCTTCGGCACACTCTACATTTTTACCCTGATCGGCCTTCTGCTGAAACTGGTCAGTGATATCACCTACATTTTAGTAGACCCAAGAATCAGCTTTGAAGGACAGAATCGCTGATATGAGCCTGACAAACCCGACCTCACAAAGAAAGCAAAGCTGGCAATTCTCACCGATTACCCAGCGACGTATCAGAAGTTTCCGCCAGAACCGGCGCAGCTACTGGGCACTTATTATATTCAGCCTGCTGTTTGTACTGACGCTCTTTGCCGAAGTCATCGCTAACGACAAACCCCTATTGATCAACTATAAGGGAGAGTGGTTTACGCCAACCCTGGAAAGCTACCCTGAAACACGTTTCGGCGGTGATTTCACCACCGAAGCGGAATATACCGACCCCTACATTCAGGAATTGATTGAAGCTGAAGGCTGGATTCTCTGGGCTCCTATCCCCTTCAGCTATGACACCATTAACTATCAGCTTGACCAGCCGGCTCCAAGCCCGCCAACCACTGAAAATTGGCTGGGTACAGATGATCAGGGCCGGGATGTCCTGGCTCGGGTCATCTACGGCTTTCGCATATCCATGCTGTTTGCTATCGCCCTGACTATTGGCAGCACCATTGTCGGGGTTTTTGTCGGTGCGATTCAGGGCTTCTTTGGTGGCAAAATTGACCTGCTTGGTCAGCGCTTTATCGAGATCTGGTCAGGTCTGCCAACGCTTTTTATCCTGATCATTCTCTCCAGTATAGTTGAGCCTAATTTCTGGTGGCTTCTGGGCATTATGCTCCTTTTCAGTTGGATGGCATTGGTGGATGTGGTTCGGGCGGAGTTTCTCCGCTGCCGAAATCTGGAATATGTAACTGCAGCCAAAGCGCTGGGGGTACCCAATCGGTTAATTATGTGGCGACATATGCTGCCCAACGCCATGGTTGCCACCATGACCTTTATGCCGTTTATCTTTACCGGTGGCGTAACAACTCTGACCGCCCTGGACTTCCTCGGTTTTGGTTTACCACCCGGCTCCCCTTCACTGGGTGAGCTGGTCGCTCAGGGGAAAGCGAACCTGCACGCACCCTGGCTCGGTATTACCGCCTTTGTTGTACTATCCGGCATGCTGACTTTGCTGGTATTTATTGGTGAAGGTGTCCGCGATGCCTTTGATCCACGCCATACCGGAGGCCTGTGATGACTCAAGCACAAACCCAACAGGAAAGCCTGCATCAGCCAGAACCTCTACTGGAAGTTAAAAATCTGACTCTCGCTTTTGGTAAAGCGGAGCCGGTGGTCAAACAGGTTTCCTTCAGTGTTGCGCGTGGAGAAACCTTAGGTATCGTTGGTGAAAGTGGTTCAGGTAAGTCCCTTTCTGCTTTAAGTATTCCCCGCCTTCTGCCGACTAATACACAACGCCTTTCCGGCGAAGTTCTGTTTGATGGACATAAGCTTGATCAGCTCCCCGAAAAACAGTTGATGGCGCTGCGCGGCAATCGTATCTCAGTGATTTTTCAGGAGCCAATGTCATCTTTGAATCCACTGCACAGCATCGGTAAGCAGATCGCAGAGACCATTCAGCTGCACCGCCCAATGAATAAGAAAGAACTGTTTTCTGAAGTCGTCACACGACTGCAGGAAGTTGGCATCGACAATGCCGAGCAGCGCTATGAGGCTCTGCCTCACCAACTATCCGGCGGGCAACGCCAGCGCGTAATGATTGCTATGGCAATCGCTAATGAGCCGGAGCTTCTGATCGCAGATGAACCTACCACAGCATTGGATCAGCAGATCCAGACTCAGATTCTGGATCTGATTAAAAGTCTGCAAAAGAAGTACCAGATGGCAGTGCTACTGATCACTCATGACCTTAATATTGTCAGAGACTATGCTGACCGTGTCTGTGTCATGCAACAAGGTAAGATTGTCGAATCCAATACCACAGAGCTGATTTTTTCACAGCCGGAACAGGATTACACCCGTATGCTGCTGGCAGCCGACCCTGACGGTGAGCCTGTCCCTGTCCAGCCCAGCTCTAAAGACCTGCTTAAAGTTGAACAGCTTAATGTCTGGTATCCGCTACGCACAGGCCTTCTCAGGCGAGTAACCGGTCACATCAAAGCGGTAACCGGCGCCGAATTTAACCTGCGCCAAGGGGAGTGCATTGGCTTTCTGGGTGCCAGTGGCTCTGGAAAAACCTCACTCGGCATGGCTATTCTCAGACTGATAAACAGTGATGGCCGTATCTATTTTGCAGGCAAAGACCTGAACAGGGCTTCTGCAGAAGAGATGCGCCAGATGCGTAAACAGATTCAGGTAGTTCTGCAGGACCCTTTCGGGAGCCTGAGCCCCAGAATGACCGTTGGTGAGATTATCGCCGAAGGGTTGAGAGTTCATTATCCTACAGCAGATGAAGACATTGAACAGGCCGTCACGCAGGCGATGCAGGAAGTCGGGCTAAACCCTGACACCCGTTACCGGTATCCCCATGAGTTTTCAGGTGGTCAGCGCCAACGGATCGCTATTGCCCGGGCTCTGATCCTGAAGCCGTCACTTATCGTACTGGATGAGCCTACATCAGCATTGGATAAAAGCGTGCAGAAACAGGTCGTTGAGCTGCTGAAGTCCCTTCAGATCAAACGCCAGATCAGCTACATACTTATCACTCACGACCCTGCAATAGCACGGTCTATGTGTCACAAGGTCATTCATCTTGATCAGGAAAGCACCTGTAAAAAGCACCTGTAATCAGAAAGTATCTATAAGAAACAGGCCTGAAACAAAACTGAGCTACAAAAAAAGGAAGCTTTATCAGCTTCCTCTTTTTTATATTTATTAAAAGCAAAATCAGCCGGAGCCCTTCTCCGGCGTTTCTTACTCTGAAAATTTACCCTGTTACAAGTATGTCACTTCAGCTTTACCTGTAATGGCAGCCCGAAGCTGCTGAGTTGTGTTACGAGCCTGAGACAACTGGATCGCCTGCTGGTAGAAAGTAACGATCTCTTCTGACATCTCAGGCTGCTCAACACCTGTCACCTGAACCAGATACACAGTGTCACCTGCAACTACCTTCTCAACAACACCTTCAGGTTGTGCAAAAGCCTGCTGAACCACAGCACGAGGAACTTCCTGTGACACGCGGGACACAGCGTCAGCAGATGTGACCGTATAGTTTGAAGCTTTAGCGGCACCGGCCAGATCAGATGCTTCAGATTTTGCGATCAGATCTGCAGCAACTTTTTCCACGGCGGCAACCTGCTTCTCAAGCATCAGGGTCTGCTGAATCTGCTCAGAAACCTCTGCCAGCGGGCGAATCGAAGGCGCCTTAACATCCAATGCGCGGATAACAACCGCATTGCGATCATCCAGCTCAATAAGATCGCTGTTTGAGCCTTCTTCCTTCACCAGCTCAGAAAAAGCAGCACGAACGACAGCTGGGTGAGAAGCGATCCCTTCTCCTCCCTGTGCAGAGAAAAAGTCCGTAGACTCTACCTTCAGATTGAGTTCAGAGGCAGGCTCCTGAAGGTTCTGAGAAGCAAAACTTGCGTTTGCCAGCTCTTCGGTCATTAACAAATACTTATCAGCCGCTTTTTTCGCTTTCAGATCGGCCAATAAAGTAGGTCGCATCTCTTCATAGGACGCCTGTTTAACCGTCTCTTTTTTGTCGAGATAAACCAGGTGAACACCAAACTCTGTGATCACAGGATCTGAAACTCCACCCTCTTCAAGTGCAAAAAGAGCACTCTCAAAGTCAGCATCAAAGCTATCCGGCTCAACCAGCCCCAGCTTACCGCCATCAGCGGAAGAACCCACATCCTCAGAAAACTCTTTTGCCAACACAGCAAAAGATTCACCCTGCTCTACACGTGCCTTAATCTTCTCAAGCTCGGCAACTGCTTCCTCTTCTGAACGGCTATCAGTGTCCAGTAAGATATGGGACGCATAAAAACTTGCCTGGCTCGCATTACGTTGCTGGTAACTGGCGTAAGCACTTTGCAGGGCTTCTTCAGAAACCTCCGCATCTGCGGCATAATCATCCTGACTGATCCGAATATAGTTCAGCTTTACCCGCTCCGGCAGAGCGAAGGATGACTGGTTATTCTGGTAGTAGACTTCTATCTCTGCGTCAGATACTGAAACGCCTTTCTGTTGGTCCGCTTTCAAAGCGATATAACGCAGATCACGGGTCTGGCTATCCAGAGCAATAACCTTACGTATATATTTTTCCGGCATAAACTCGCTCAGACTGACGCCACCCTGTAACTGATTAATCAGGACATCTTTGCGCAGCTCTTCACGGAACTGTCGGGGAGCCAGTCCTACATTTCGCAACATCACCTGGAACTGATCAGCGCTGAACTGACCATCCGGGCCACGAAACTCTGGCGTAGCCAGAATAAGGCGGTCAATCTGTAATTCACTCACCGTCAGCCCACCCTCTTCTGCAGCCTGCAGCGCAGCTTCACGGTTAACCAATGTCTGCAGCGCTCGCTGACGAATCAGGTTTTCATTTAACTCAGAAGGATCCGCATCCGGTCCCATTTGAGATAGAACCTGGCGAACCTGACGCTGAGTGGAAATCTCCAGCTCATAACGGCTGATTTTGCTGTCATTAACGGTAGCAACTTCATCGCCACCTCCGGTGAAGGCACCAACAATAGCGTCAAGACCAAACATCGCAAAGGTCAAAATAATAAAACCTACGATGACTTTTACCACCCAGCTGGATGACTTGTCCCTGATGTTCTGAAGCATTTAAATGTCTCTTGTGGGTTTTAATGTGAATTCTTAAGTTCAAATTATCCTGATTATAACTGCCTGAGCAGCAATACAAAATGCTGAGACAATAAATAGCCGAACAAATTCATAGGATTAAAAAGATAACAGGCTGATAGTTCAGCTTCCAGGCAAAAAAAAAGCACATCCAAGGATGTGCTTTTTTCGATTTGGCGGATCGGACGGGACTCGAACCCGCGACCCCCGGCGTGACAGGCCGGTATTCTAACCAACTGAACTACCGATCCAAATCTTTTAAACTAAGATAGATCTTAGTTTACAGCATCTTTTAAAGCTTTGCCTGGCTTAAAGCTCGGCACTTTTGCTGCTTTAATCTCGATTGGATCACCTGTTTGAGGGTTACGTCCCGTACGGGCCGCACGCTCTTTTACAGAGAAAGTACCAAAGCCAACCAATACTACTGAATCACCCTTTTGCAGAGATTCAGAAACAGTTTCGATCATTGCGTCCAGTGCACGACCGGCAGCAGCTTTAGGAATATCAGCAGACGCTGCAATCGCATCAATCAGTTCAGACTTATTCACTCTTCACCCCTTAACAATACGGCCAATACGGCCAAAAACAAATGCGCAGATTATTGGTGGCTTACGCAAAAAAACAGGCGCAATTTATACCAATACACCTTCGTAGCGTCAAGTAATCTAATGAGTACTTGCCTGAGAACCTTTATCTTTTCCTGCCGCAGCCTCTTCTTTGACCAGAGGGGCCACAAAAGGTACCGGTTCTTCAGCCAAAGCAACTTCCAGAACCTCATCGATCCATTTTACAGGACGAATGTCAAGCTCCCCTTTAATTGAATCAGGGACTTCTTTCAGATCCTTACGGTTCTCTTCAGGAATAACTACTGTTTTTATACCACCACGACGAGCAGCCAGCAATTTTTCTTTCAGACCACCAATCGGCAGCACTTCACCGCGAAGCGTAATCTCCCCCGTCATCGCCACAGTACTTTTAACAGGAATACCTGAAAGTACGGAGATCAATGCAGTGCACATACCAATACCGGCACTTGGCCCATCTTTTGGTGTAGCACCTTCAGGCACATGAACGTGAATGTCACACTTTTCATAAAATTGCGGGTCAATCCCCCAACCCTGAGCACGCCCACGAACCACTGTCATGGCTGCCTGGATAGACTCTTTCATCACATCGCCCAGGGAGCCGGTCTGAATGGTACGCCCCTTACCCGGAACCGAAGCGGCTTCAAGGTTCAGCAGTTCACCGCCAACCTGTGTCCAGGCAAGCCCAGTGACACGACCTACCTGATTATCCTCATCAGCCAGGCCATAACTGAACTTACGAACACCGCAGTACTCTTCAATCTTTTCCTGAGTCAATACAATTGGATCGCTGAAACCTTCCGAGCCACGCTTGATGATCTCGCGTACCGCCTTACGGCAGACCTTAGCAATTTCCCGTTCAAGGCCACGAACACCCGCTTCACGGGTGTAATAGCGGATCAACTCAAGCAGAGCATCCTTGTCAAAAGAAAGTTCTTTTTCTGTCAGGCCGTTCTGCTCAAACTGCTTCTTAACCAGATAGCGCTCAGAAATTGCCAGCTTTTCATCTTCCGTATAACCCGGTAGACGGATCACCTCCATACGGTCTAACAATGGGCCCGGGATATTCATCGAGTTAGAAGTACAAACAAACATCACATCTGAGAGATCGTAATCCACCTCCAGATAGTGGTCATTAAACTTGCTGTTCTGCTCCGGATCCAACACTTCCAGCAACGCAGAAGCCGGATCGCCACGATGATCCATGCCCATCTTATCGATTTCATCCAGCAGAAAGAGTGGGTTTTTTACACCAACTTTTGACATTTTCTGCAGAAGTTTACCAGGCATGGAACCAATATAGGTACGTCGGTGGCCACGAATCTCAGATTCGTCACGCACCCCACCCAGAGCCATGCGTACATATTTGCGGTTGGTGGCTTTGGCGATAGACTGCCCCAAAGAGGTCTTACCTACACCTGGAGGCCCCACTAAACAAAGAACAGGGCCTTTCAGCTTTTTAACCCGTTTCTGAACCGCAAGATAATCCAGAATACGTTCTTTCACTTCCTCCAGACCATAGTGATCTGCTTCCAGAACGTCTTCAGCTTTCTCCATATCATGGGAAACTTTAGAGCGTTTCTTCCATGGCAGGCTTACCATCCAATCAATATAACTACGCACCACAGTTGCTTCTGCAGACATAGTCGACATCATCTTCAGCTTTTTAAGCTCTGCAGATGCCTTCTCTTTTGCATCTTTTGGCATCCCGGCTTTCTCAATCCGGTCAGCGAGCTCATCAACCTCAGATGCACCATTTTCCAGGTCACCCATCTCTTTCTGAATCGCTTTCATCTGCTCATTCAGATAATACTCGCGCTGATTTTTCTCCATCTGCTGCTTAACACGGCCACGAACGCGTTTCTCAACTTCAAGCAGATCTATTTCAGTTTCGATATAGGTCATCAGCTGCTCAATGCGATCCCGCACACTTTCGGACTCAAGCAACTTCTGCTTTTCAGCAACATTCAGTGAAAGATGCGCCGACATCGTATCGACCAGACGGCTTGGGTCTGTAATGTTTTTTAGTGATGTCAGAACTTCTGCCGGAACCTTTTTGCTGAGCTTGGTGTACTGCTCAAACTGGTTCATCAGTACATGGCACAGACTCTCTGCTTCGCGCTCGCTTAGTGCATCCTGTGCATGTAAAGAGACTTCAGCTTCAAGAAAATCCCCATTATCGTTAATCTGATTAAGCTCAGCCCGGGCTTCCCCTTCGATCAATACCTTAACTGTACCATCAGGAAGTTTAAGCAGCTGGAGCACTGAGGCTACTGTACCAACACGGTACAGGTCACCGGAGGAAGGCTCGTCAACACCCGCTTCTTTCTGTGCAGCCAGAAAAACTTTCTTACCATCAGCCATGGCTGCTTCGAGCGCCTGAATTGAGCGCTCACGACCCACAAATAAAGGCAGAACCATTTGCGGAAAAACCACCACATCCCGCAAAGGTAAAAGCGGTAAGGTCTGCGTGTCTAATACTTCGTTTGCTTGTTTCTGCTCCATAGCAGAACCACCTCTAAACCGGAACGTACCGGCCAATCCAATACGTTAAAAACTTATCTTTTGCAGATGGGGTCGTAAATAAATAATACAACCCTTTGATCTGCCTTAGAAAATAAACCGCAGCGTCACTCGAATACGATAACAACAATTTGCACCACTCAAGCCATGCGACATAAAATCAAAAAAAAAGGGCCCAGAGGGCCCCTTTAGAATACTAACTTTAGCCCTTGTCACCAGAAGCCAAATCAGCATCGTCATTGCTGTAAATCAGCAGAGGTTCTGATTCACCTTTAATGACATTATCATCAACGACAACTTTGCTAACACCCTGCGTAGAAGGGATATCGTACATGGTGGGCAGAAGCACTGACTCCAGAATAGAGCGCAGACCACGGGCACCTGTTTTACGCTCCATTGCTTTCTGAGCAACAGCTTTAAGCGCCTCGCTACGGAACTCCAGTTCGACATCTTCCATTTCAAACAGTTTAGCATACTGCTTGGTCAACGCATTCTTAGGCTCGCTCAGAATTTTAACCAAGGCCTCTTCGTCTAATTCCTGCAAGGTTGCAACAACAGGGAGACGCCCTACGAACTCAGGAATCAAACCAAAGCGAACAAGATCTTCCGGCTCGACATCCTGCAGCATAGCGCCAACGGATTTATCAATTTCTTTACTTTGTACTTCAGCTGAGAAACCGATACCGCCTTTAGACGAACGCTCCTGAATCACTTTTTCCAGGCCCGCAAAAGCTCCACCGCAAATGAACAGAATATTTGAGGTATCAACCTGCAAAAACTCCTGCTGCGGATGTTTACGGCCACCTTGAGGCGGCACAGAAGCAACCGTACCTTCAATCAGTTTCAGTAATGCCTGCTGAACACCTTCACCGGAAACATCACGGGTAATCGAAGGGTTGTCAGACTTACGGGAGATTTTGTCAATCTCATCGATATAAACGATGCCGCGCTGGGCCTTCTCCACGTCATAATCACACTTCTGGAGCAGCTTCTGAATGATATTTTCAACATCTTCACCGACATATCCAGCCTCAGTGAGTGTTGTCGCATCAGCAATCGTGAAAGGTACATTCAGGAGGCGAGCAAGGGTTTCAGCCAGCAGGGTTTTACCGCTACCTGTAGGCCCAATTAACAAAATATTACTTTTGCCCAGCTCAACATCGCTTTTTGTCCGACCACCATGACGCAGGCGTTTATAATGATTATAAACAGCAACAGCCAGCGTCATCTTAGCTTTTGGCTGACCAATAACATAATCATCCAGAGTCGAACGAATCTCTTTCGGTACAGGAAGATGCTCTGATTCAGTATCAGGAGTATCTTCAGCAATCTCTTCGCGAACAATATCATTGCATAAGTCAACGCATTCGTCGCAGATATAAACAGAAGGGCCGGCAATCAGCTTGCGAACTTCATTCTGATTCTTTCCGCAGAATGAGCAGTACAACAGCTTGCCGCCATCATTACCGGAATCATTTTGGCCCATTCGTTACCTCGGTTTACTTAATCATGGCTACCCTGAGGTCACCACTAAAATTCAACAGCGCTTAATCAGCCCTGCGCTCGCTGATCCAGAACTTTATCGATCAGCCCGTATTCTACTGCAGTCTCACCATCCATAAAGTTATCACGGTCAGTATCTTTAGCGATCTCGTCGATCGGCTTACCTGTGTGGTGAGAGAGAACTTTATTCAATTTTTCGCGAATCGTCAGAATCTCACGAGTATGAATTTCAATATCTGTTGCCTGCCCCTGAAAACCACCCAACGGCTGATGGATCATCATTCGGGAGTGTGGCAGGCAGTAACGCTTACCTTCTGCGCCACCGGTCAGCAGAAGAGCACCCATGCTGGCAGCCTGGCCGATACACATGGTACTGACATCCGGCTTAATAAACTGCATGGTGTCATAAATAGACATACCAGCCGTCACAGATCCACCGGGTGAGTTGATATACAGATGGATATCTTTATCTGGGTTTTCTGACTCTAAAAACAGCAACTGAGCGACGACTAAATTGGCCATGTGATCTTCAACAGGGCCCACAAGAAAAATAACACGCTCTTTTAAAAGGCGTGAATAAATATCGTATGCACGCTCGCCCCGTGATGATTGCTCAACAACCATTGGCACCAGGCCAGAATTCATAATCTCGTGCGGATTGCTCATATGCATATTCCCTTCGTAAAAATGCCTGACCCCCATAATAGAGGTCAGGCTATGAAGTCGTCAAAACGATCTTTACAGATTAAGCAGCTTCAGCATTCTGTTCAGCTGGCTTAATTGCATCATCGTAGGACATTGCTACTTCACTAACAGTTGCTTCATTCAGCAGATTTTCAACAACTTGCTCTTCCAGAACTGCAGATTCAAGCTGCTGACGCATCTGTTCATTATTCATGTAATAATCAACAACCTGCTGAGGATCCTGGTAAGACTCAGCCAGTTTCTCAACATAAGCACGGATCGCAGCATCGTCAGCTTTCAGCTCTTTAGCTTCTACAACAGATGCCATCAGAAGACCCAGTTTAACACGTTTCTCAGCTTGCTCCTGGAACAGCTCAGCAGGCAGAGCAGACGCGTCAAAGTTAGAAGGACCACCGAACTGCTGAACAGCCTGTTGACGCAGAGCATCAATTTCGTTGCTGACCAGAGCTTTAGGCACGTCAAATTCGTTACGCTCAACCAGAGCTGTTACGATCTGCTCTTTAACCTTGTTCTTAACTGTCTGTTCCAGTTCGCGCTCCATGTTTTTCTTAACATCAGCACGGAAGGCTTCCAGACCACCCTCTTCAACGCCATACAGCTTGAAGAACTCATCGTTTAATTCTGGCTTCTGCTGCTCAGATACTTTATTCACTTTAACCTTGAATACCGCATCTTTGCCTTTCAGCTGCTCAGCCTGGTAGTCTTCAGGGAAAGTGACGTTGACGTCTTTCTCTTCGCCCGCTTTAGCACCGACCAGCTGTGCTTCAAAACCTGGAATGAAGGTACCTGAAGACAGACCCAAGTCGTGACCTTCAGCTTTACCACCCTCAAAAGCTTCACCGTCGATAAAGCCTTCAAAATCAATATTAACCTGATCCTGCTCAGTTGCCGCGCGGTCAACTTCGCTCCACTTAGCTTGTTGCTCACGCAGAACTTCGATCATTTTGTCCAGATCTTCGTCAGATACAGAAGCAACCGGCTTCTCTACCGTCAGATCAGCAACGGAACCCACTTCAACTTCTGGGTAAACTTCCAGAGTTGCAACGAATTCCAGATCTTTACCTGCTTCGTTAACAGAAGCATCAATTTCAGGGAAACCCGCAGGGTTCAGTTTTTCCTGAGTAATTGCTTCAACGTACTGAGTACGCATAACTTCAGAAACAACCTCTGCACGTACTTCGTTGCCATATTGGCGACGAACAAAACTCATTGGCACCTTGCCACGACGGAAGCCGTTGATACGTGCGCTTTTAGCAGTCTGTTTAAGACGCTCCTCAACTGCTTCATCAATTTGCGCTGCTGGCACCTGAATTGTGACGCGACGCTCAAGACCAGAAGTCGTTTCAACGGAAACTTGCATGAAAAATCCTCGCAATACTTTAATGCTTCTTTATAGGTAAGCTGAAAGAATGAGATTTTAAGAGCAGAAACACTCGCAAGCAAGCGGTTATCGCTCTTACAGGTCATAAGATGACAAAAGAAATACAAAAAGTGTTAACTCTAAACATTCTAGCAGCACTATTCACAAAAAAGTAAATAAAAGCAATAAAATTCAAAGAGTTACAATCAGAAAAACAAAGAAGGGAAAAAAGAAATGGTCGGGATAGAGGGATTCGAACCCCCGACATCCTGCTCCCAAAGCAGGCGCGCTACCAGACTGCGCTATATCCCGACTTACTTTCGACTAACCTATGCCTCGATGACCTCAGTGAGTGGCCGTCTCAACATGCGGCGCATTTTATACACCTTGGTTTTTTACGTCAACTAAAATTTCAAAAAAATTTAAGATTTTCATTTAGATACAAGACATTAGCCTTGGATATTCCCCCGCAGTGATGAACATGCGAAAATAGAAATATCAGTCACACAGTATGGGCAGGAGTACCTCCAAACGATGAACGCCAAAATTATCGATGGCAAACAGATTGCGCAAAACATCCGGGATTCTATCTCTGAGAAAGTACAGAAACGCATAGACAATGGCCAACGCCTACCTGGCTTAGCTGTTGTATTGGTCGGCGAGGATCCCGCCTCTGAGGTCTATGTACGCAACAAAAAGGCTGACTGTGAAAAAGCAGGCTTTAAATCCTTCTCTTATGACCTTCCGGCAAGCACTTCACAGGATGAGTTACTGCAGTTGATTGACGAGCTGAACAGCAACCCGGAAGTCGATGGTATTCTGGTGCAACTGCCTTTACCGGCACACCTGAAATCCGACCTGATTCTTGAACGTATTCAACCCAATAAAGATGTGGATGGATTCCACCCCTACAATCTGGGCCGACTGGCGCAGCGTCTGCCAGTTCTGCGCCCATGCACTCCCAAAGGAATCATTACACTCCTGGACAGCACAGGCCGGGATATGCATGGGTTGAAGGCAACAATTGTCGGTGCATCTAATATTGTTGGCAGACCCATGGCTCTGGAACTTCTGCTGGCCGGCTGTACCGTTACGGTGACCCATCGCTTCACAAAAGATCTGCAAAAAGAAGTTTCTGAGGCAGATGTATTAGTTGTCGCTGTCGGCAAGCCAGGTCTTGTTAAAGGTGAATGGGTGAAAGAAGGGGCAATTGTTATTGATGTTGGTATCAACCGCCAGGATGACGGCAAACTCATTGGTGATGTTGAATTCGAATCGGCTGCAGCACGGGCAAGCTGGATCACCCCCGTTCCTGGGGGTGTAGGCCCTATGACCCGTGCCGCGCTACTGGAAAACACCCTGCAGGCTGCCGAAATGCACGACGCCGGGTAATTTTCTTGCCTGCACAAAAAAGGGGATGCCAATCAGCATCCCCTTTTTTATTCCCGGGCCAAGTGAATTATTCGCGCACCCAGCTGGTCCCTTCACGGGAATCTTTCAGGATAACCCCCTGCTCTGCCAACACATCCCGGATGCGATCCGACTCGGCAAAATCTTTATCCTTACGCGCCTGCTTACGGGCTTCAATCTGAGCTTCGATATACTCTTCCGTTAAGCCCCCGCTTTGCGGCTCACCCTTCAGGAAAGCATCCGCATCCTGCCAAAAGAGCCCCAACACATCACCAAACAAGCGAAGTGTACCAGCCAGTTGAGCCGCCGCCGCAATATCACCCTCTTTCTTGGCAATATTCAGATGCTTAGCCAGATCAAACAGAACGGCAAAAGCCTCTGCGGTATTGAAGTCATCATCCATGGCAACCTTAAAGCGCTCAACCCACTCGCCTTCCGGTTTAACGTCTGCCGTTTCAACCCCCTGCAGCGCGGTGTAGAAACGCTCCAGCGACTGCCGCGCGGATTTCAGACCGTCTTCAGAGTAGTTAATCGGACTGCGGTAATGGCTGGATAACAGGAAGTAACGCACCACCTCAGGATTGTACTTTTCCAGCACATCACGAATGGTGAAAAAGTTACCCAAAGACTTGGACATCTTTTCCTGATCGACACGAACCGCACCGGCATGCATCCAGGTATTCGCATAGGTTTCACCCGTGGCCGCTTCCGACTGGGCTATTTCATTCTCATGGTGCGGAAACGGAAGGTCCGGGCCGCCACCATGGATATCAAAGTGATTACCCAAACAGCAGGTGGACATCGCCGAGCACTCAATATGCCAACCGGGACGACCTTTACCCCACGGCGAGTCCCAGCTGACCTCACCCTCTTTTGCTGATTTCCAGAGCACAAAATCCATCGGATTTTCTTTTGCATCCTGCACATCAACACGGGCACCGGCCTGCATATCATCAAGGTTACGGTTGGTCAGTTTACCGTAATCCTCAAACTTATTGACGCGATAATAAACATCACCGTTATCTGCCGCATAAGCAAAACCTTTTTCAATCAGAGTCTGCACCATATTCAGAATATCCTGCATATGATGAGTAGCTCGCGGCTCATGATCCGGACGCAGCACATTCAGACGATCCTCGTCATCATGCATCGCCCGAATCATACGCTCAGTCAGCGCCTCTACGGACTCATTGTTCTCACCGGCACGGCGGATAATTTTGTCGTCAACGTCAGTGATGTTTCGCACATAGTTCACATCATAGCCACGATGACGCAGGTAACGGGTGATCATATCGAAACCCACCATTACCCGCGCATGACCAATATGGCACAGGTCATAAACCGTAATACCACAGACATACATGCGTACCTTATTCGCATCAATCGGTTTAAAAACCTCTTTCTTGCGCGTCATGGTGTTGTAGATCTGTAACATCCCGCTTATCCCTTCTTCTGAATTTTTGCCCAGCTGTCTTTGAGACCAACCGTTTTGTTAAATACCAATTTACCGTCGTTATTGTGATCAAAACGGTCCGCACAGAAATAACCCACACGCTCAAACTGGAAGCGATCTTCCGGTGCAGCCGTCAGCAGGCTTGGCTCGCAGTAACCCGTGGTCACCTCCAGAGACTCAGGGTTGATGTACTCCAGAAAGCTCGTCTCCTTATTACTGTCAGGATTTGGATCAGTAAAGAGGTTTTCATAGAGACGAACCTCAGCAGGCAGAGCATGGGGCTCAGAAACCCAATGAATAACACCTTTTACTTTACGGCCTTCAGGGTTCTTACCCAAAGTCTCAGGGTCATAAGTACACAGCAGCTCAACCACCTCACCCTGTTCATTTTTGATCACATCTTCACACTTGATCACGTATGAGTTGCGCAAACGCACCTCTTTACCCTGGGTCAGACGGAAGAATTTCTTCGGTGCATCTTCCATAAAGTCTTCCGCATCAATCAGCAATGTCCGGCTGAACGGAATTGTACGCTCGCCCATGGCTTCATTTGCCGGATGAGAAGGAACCGTAAACTCTTCTACCTGATCTTCCGGGTAATTGGTGAGAGTCACTTTAATCGGGTTCAGCACACACATTGCACGTGGCGCATTTTCTTCCAGGTCAGCACGTAAAGCGTGATACAGCATCGCCACATCCACGACACCATCGCTGCGGGTAACGCCGGCCATATCACAGAACTTACGCAGAGATGCAGGGGTATAGCCCCGACGGCGCAAACCCGCCAACGTAGGCATACGCGGATCGTCCCAGCCCGCCACATGACCTTCATCCACCAGCTGCTTCAGCTTACGCTTACTGGTAACGGTGTAGTTCAGGTTAAGGCGGGAGAATTCGATCTGTTTCGGCTGAGACGGTACCGGCAGATTTTCGATAAACCAGTTATACAGCGGACGATGAT
This sequence comes from Oceanospirillum sp., assembly GCA_048268485.1. Lineage (GTDB taxonomy): Bacteria > Pseudomonadota > Gammaproteobacteria > Pseudomonadales > Halomonadaceae > Oceanospirillum. The sequence continues at coordinate 23,850 of JBLWVL010000025.1, read as the reverse complement.
CTTCAAATTCCAGCGTACAAATAGAGTGAGTTACACCCTCAATCGCATCCGACTGGCCGTGGGCAAAATCGTAACTTGGATAGATGCACCATTTGTCACCGGTCTGGTGATGATGAGCACGGCGGATACGGTACATAATCGGATCACGCAGATTGATATTTGGCGCAGACATATCAATCTTAGCGCGCAATACCTTGCTGCCATCTTCAAATTCACCGGCACGCATGCGCTCAAACAGATCCAGATTCTCCTCAACAGAGCGGTCACGGAACGGGCTATCTTTACCTGCTTCGGTCAGCGTACCGCGATATTCACGCATCTGCTCAGCGTTAAGCTCGCATACATAAGCCTTCCCGGATTTGATCAGTTCAACGGCATAGCCATATAGCTGATCAAAATAATCAGATGTAAAATGAATATTGCCGGCCCACTGGAACCCCAGCCACTCAACATCAGCTTTAATGGAATCAATATATTCCTGACTCTCTTTCTCAGGGTTTGTATCATCGAAACGCAGATTACACCCCCCATCAAACTGTTCCGCTAAGCCAAAGTTGAGACAGATGGATTTTGCATGGCCAATATGCAGATAGCCATTTGGCTCAGGCGGGAAACGGGTCACGATCTGCTCATACTGACCAGCCGCCAGCTCTTCCTGAATCAGTGTACGAATAAAATTTGGAGCAGGAGTGTTTTCAGTGTTGCTCATAATCTTTAGCAAATCTCTGGGTAATCGCGTGAATTTCTCAGGGCTTTCGCCCGTTCTATATTTGGGCTGTCAATTCAGGCCCTAGCCTACAATGGCTGTTCAGCGGTCAGGTGATTCAGGCTGGTTTTGTCAGTTAAAGCACAGAGATAAAGTAAAACCGCTTCTGATTCGCTCACCAACAGCCTGATTCTTTTGCCAAACACGCAAAAGCGCTATTATAGCGTGACGGAGAGCCATTAAGCCATCCTGTTTAACGCATCAATAACGCAAGCCACTTTGAACTGGCCTGCTGATTAAACAACGAGATAAGGTCATACCATGATTGTTCTGCATACTAATTTCGGCGACATTAAAATTGAGCTGAATTACGAAAAAGCGCCGGTAACTGCAAAAAACTTTGAAGAGTATGTAACCAGCGGTCATTACGATGGCACCGTTTTCCACCGTGTCATTAATGGATTTATGGTTCAGGGCGGCGGGTTTGACACTGACATGCAGCAAAAAGAAACCAACAATCCCATTGAGAATGAAGCCGACAACGGCCTGTCCAACGAAACAGGCACTCTGGCCATGGCCCGCACTATGGACCCGCACTCTGCATCGGCTCAGTTTTTTATCAATGTAGCGGACAACACCTTTCTGAACCACACCAGCAAAGATATGCAGGGCTGGGGTTACTGTGTATTCGGTAAAGTCGTGGAAGGCATGGAAGTGGTCAATCAGATCAAAGAAGTTAAAACAACATCTAAGGCCGGCCATCAGGATGTTCCGGCTGAAGCTGTTGTTATCGAATCTGCGGAACTCATCGAAGGGTAATCCCATTTATCCGTCAGCCAAGCCTCTTTATTACCTCCAGGTAAATAAAGAAAGCCGAAAAGAGCCGTTCACGGCTCTTTTTTGTACCTGAATATTAGAACCTGCAGAGAATCAGTAATAGACTGGACGACAACATCCTTTTTAATGCAACGCCAAGCCAAAGCGACTGAACGTCATGAAACAACTTTTTATCTCAGACTTACATTTGAAAGATCTCAATGCGCCCGTCACTCAGGCATTTTTCGCGTTTCTTGATCAAAAGGCGGTTCTGGCTGATGAACTCTATATCCTCGGCGACTTCTTCGAGTACTGGACCGGAGATGATGCCACCAGCGAACTGTCGGATAACGTCGCGATTCGCCTGAAAGATCTTAAAGAGAATCACAAAACTGATCTCTACTTTATGGTTGGCAACCGAGACTTCCTTGTTGGCAAAGACTACTGCAAACAGGCAGGAATGCAGTTTATCGAGGAACCCTACAAGCTTCCAGGCAGCCATATTCTTCTCTGTCATGGCGATGCTGAATGCACCTCAGACACCGAATATCAGAAAGTTCGCCAAATGCTGCGCAACCCAAAATGGCAGCACGACTTTCTCGCCAAAACACTAAAGGAACGCGCTGCCTTTGCCGAACAAGCGCGATTGCAAAGTAAAGAGCATCAGGCAGACTATAAACTCACAGACCTTGATGACAGCGCCGTTAACACTCTGCTTGAAGCCAATAATGCCAACATTCTTATTCATGGACACACACACCAGCCCGGCATTCGTGCCGTGGCAGGACAAGGCCATACAAGAGTGACGCTCTCGGACTGGGATCATGAAATCTGGTACGCAGAAATCAGGGATAACAATCCTCCCAAATTGCGCCAGTTCACGCCTATTACTTGAATTTCGAACAAAGTGACCAGGATCAACGACCAAAGTTGAACTCTATACCCTTGTCACCCAACTTAACATTGTCGACATTTTAATTTAGAATCGTGCCACCGAATAAGAAGGTCGATGAATACATCGAACGCTTTGATTTCACGTAATAAACTGTCTTTTTTACTGTGAGTCGGGGCATAAACTGATGAGGGTCTTACCGTGCTTGAAGCATATCGCAAACACGTAGAAGAGCGCGCCGCTGAAGGTGTTGTACCTAAGCCGCTTAACGCTGAACAAACCGCGGAACTGATTGAACTGCTGAAAACGCCACCCGCAGGTGAAGAAGAATTTATCCTGGATCTGATCACCAATCGTGTACCGCCCGGTGTAGACGAAGCTGCATACGTTAAAGCTGGCTTCCTGTCTGCTATCGCTAAAGGTGAGGCATCCTCCCCTCTGATCGACAAGAAACACGCTGTTAAACTGCTGGGCACCATGCAGGGCGGCTACAACATTGAAACTCTGGTTGGCCTGCTGGAAGACGCGGAGTTAGGTGAAGCGGCAGCCATCGAGCTGAAGCACACCCTGCTGATGTTTGATGCGTTCCATGATGTTGCGGATCTGGCAAAAGAAGGTAACGAAAACGCCAAAGGTGTTATTGAATCCTGGGCTGAAGGCGAATGGTTCACCTCTAAGCCTCAGCTGGCTGAAAAGATCACTCTGAGCGTATTTAAAGTAACCGGCGAGACAAACACAGACGATCTGTCTCCTGCACCGGATGCTTTCACTCGTCCTGATATCCCTAAGCACGCTATGGCGATGCTGAAAATGGAACGTGATGGCATCAACCCTGATGAGCCAGGTGTTCAAGGCCCAATCAAGCAGATTAAAGAGCTCCAGGCTAAAGGCCACCCTATTGCTTACGTGGGTGATGTTGTAGGTACCGGTTCTTCCCGTAAGTCCGCAACAAACTCTGTGCTATGGTTCTTCGGCGACGATATTCCTAATGTACCTAACAAGCGCGCTGGCGGTTTCTGCTTCGGTGGCAAGATCGCTCCTATCTTCTACAACACTATGGAAGATGCCGGTGCCCTGCCAATCGAAATGGACGTTGAAAAACTGAACATGGGTGACGTAGTTGACGTTTACCCATACGAAGGTAAAGTGTGCAAGCACGGCACTGACGAAGTTGTTTCTACTTTCAAACTGAAGACACAGGTTCTGCTGGACGAAGTACGTGCCGGCGGTCGTATCCCGCTGATCATTGGTCGCGGTCTGACGGAAAAAGCCCGTGAGTTCCTGGCGAAAGGTCCTACCGATCTGTTCAAACGTCCTGAACAGCCAAAAGATACCGGCAAAGGCTACTCTCTGGCTCAGAAGATGGTTGGTAAAGCGTGTGGTGTTGAAGGCGTTCGCCCCGGCACATACGTAGAGCCTAAGATGACCACCGTAGGTTCTCAGGATACCACTGGTCCTATGACCCGTGACGAACTGAAGGATCTGGCATGTCTTGGCTTCTCTGCTGACCTGACTATGCAGTCTTTCTGTCATACAGCCGCTTATCCTAAGCCGGTTGACGTAAACACGCACCACACTCTGCCTGACTTCATCATGAACCGTGGAGGTGTATCTCTACGCCCTGGTGACGGTGTAATCCACTCTTGGCTGAACCGTATGCTTCTGCCTGATACTGTAGGTACGGGTGGTGACTCTCACACCCGCTTCCCAATCGGTATCTCTTTCCCTGCAGGTTCCGGTCTGGTTGCCTTCGCAGCCGCAACGGGTGTTATGCCTCTGGATATGCCTGAGTCTGTACTGGTTCGCTTTAAAGGCGAAAAAATGCAGCCTGGTGTTACTCTGCGTGACCTGGTTAACGCAATCCCTTACTTCGCAATCAAGCAAGGTCTTCTGACTGTTGCTAAAGCCGGTAAGAAGAACATCTTCTCTGGCCGTATTCTGGAAATTGAAGGTCTGCCTAACCTGAAAGTTGAGCAGGCGTTCGAACTGTCTGACTCTGCAGCAGAGCGTTCTGCAGCTGCTTGTTCTATCAAGCTGAATGAAGAGCCAATTGCTGAATACCTGCGCTCTAACATCACCATGCTGAAGTGGATGATTGCAGAAGGCTACGGCGATGTACGTACCATTGAGCGTCGTATCAAGGGTATGGAAGACTGGCTGGCGAACCCTCAGCTGATGGAAGGCGATGCTGATGCAGAATACGCAGCGGTTATCGAAATCGATCTGGATGAAGTTAAAGAGCCTATCCTGGCTTGCCCTAACGATCCGGATGACGTGAAACTGCTGTCCGAAGTAGCAGGTGAGAAGATCGACGAAGTCTTCATTGGCTCCTGTATGACCAACATCGGTCACTTCCGTGCTGCAGGTAAACTGCTGGATGCAGCCGGTCAACAGCTGCCTACCCGCATGTGGATTGCACCTCCTACTAAGATGGACCAGGCTCAGCTGACTGAAGAAGGTTACTACAACATCTTCGGTAAAGCTGGTGCTCGTATGGAAATGCCAGGTTGTTCTCTGTGCATGGGTAACCAGGCACGTGTTGGTGACAATACCACTGTAGTGTCCACTTCTACCCGTAACTTCCCGAACCGTCTGGGTACTGGCGCTAACGTTTACCTGTCTTCTGCAGAGCTGGCTGCTGTAGCTGCTCTGACCGGTAAACTGCCTACAGTTGAAGAGTACATGGAGTATACTGCGAAGCTGGATACCATGGCTGAAGACGTATACCGCTACCTGAACTTTGATCAGATCGCCACCTATCAGGCGGCTGCATCTAAGTTTATCCCACTGGCGCAGGAAGCTTAATTCTGACCCGTCAGAAAAGGCTCTGAACCAGAAAACCCCGGCATTGCCGGGGTTTTTTTTACCCATAAAAAAACAGGCTATTTATTTACTCTTTATAAAACGAATGATATTGCCTCTCTATCAGCTTTCAGATGTTAGAATCTATAACTGTCATGCTAAAACCATAGCAGGCTTACTCTATTTAACTGCAGGAGTTATTGATTAAATGGAACTTTTACTTGAAAACCTTCTCTCCTTTGAGGTTATTCTACTCATACTGGTGCTGCTACTGATCAAAAGCAGCATTAAGTTTGTTCCCCAGAACCAGGCATGGCTGGTTGAGCGTTTTGGTAAATATCAGTCCACCAAAGAGGCTGGGCTAAACTTTATTATCCCTTTCATCGACCGTATAGCAGCCGAGCGCAGCCTGAAAGAACAGGCTGTTGATGTTCCCTCTCAAAGCGCAATCACCAAAGACAACATCTCTCTGGTGGTTGACGGTGTGCTTTACTTCCGGGTTCTTGACCCTTATAAGGCAACCTATGGCGTGGACGACTACGTATTTGCAGTAACTCAACTGGCCCAGACCACCATGCGCTCAGAGCTCGGCAAAATGGAACTGGATAAGACTTTTGAGGAACGGGATCTTCTGAATGCCAATATCGTATCTTCCATCAATCAGGCGGCAGAGCCCTGGGGAATTCAGGTGTTGCGCTACGAAATTAAAGATATCGTGCCACCCAATTCGGTAATGGAAGCGATGGAAGCCCAGATGAAAGCTGAGCGTGTTAAGCGCGCCCAGATTCTGGAGTCAGAAGGTGACCGTCAGGCCGCTATTAATGTTGCTGAAGGTAAAAAGCAGGCTCAGGTGCTGGCTGCAGAAGCCGATAAAACCGAGCAAATTTTGCAGGCTCATGGTGAGGCCGAGGCCATTCTCGCAGTAGCAGATGCCCAGGCCGAAGCGTTGCGCAAAGTCGGTGAAGCGGCAAATACGGAGCAAGGTCAGAAAGCAATTCAGCTGGACCTGGCAACCAAAGCGATCGAGGCTAAGCAGGCCATTGCCAAAGAAAGCTCTGTGGTTCTTCTGCCCGATGGTGGAACCGATGCCAGTGCTCTTGTTGCTTCCTCCATGTCTATCATTAACTCACTGAACAGCAAGCAACAGAGGTAACTATGGAGTTTCTGCTGCAGAATCTGGCTGAGTCCCTGATGGTCCTCGGTGCCATTGCACTAATTATTGAAGTTGCTGTACTGGGTTTCTCAACTTTTGTACTTTTCTTCTTTGGCTTGTCTTTGCTCATCACCGGTGGCCTGATGACCGCGGGCATGCTCCCTGCCAGTGGCAGCGCAGCCTTCTGGTCAAATGCTGTTCTGACCGCACTACTGAGCCTTGTTCTCTGGAAACCACTGAAAACCGCTCAGTCAAAAACCGATGAGAAACAGGTTAAAACCGACTTTGCCGATCATAGCTTTGTTCTGGAGTCTGATGTCGATATTAAAGGTGAGGCTCTATACCAGTATTCAGGTATCAGCTGGAAACTGAAAAGTCTGCAGCCTTTGGAAAAAGGCACCCATGTCTATATTTCCAGGATGGAAGTGGGTGTACTTTGGGTAGATGCTGTAGCGGAATAAACCGATAACCCACCGACATGACCTTCAAAAGATCATGTCGGTGCTTTTGTGTTTGGTTTTAACGCTTAGCTGACAGGCGGAATAAACATCTTCCGGTTCAGGTGAAAAGGAGCGCTAACGCTCCATACAGTAATTCGGGCTGTCATCCTGATCCGGGTTAAGAATCTGAAAGGTAAAATCACTCGCCAGAGTTAACGGTGATAGTGCATCTTGTACTTTTTCAGATTTCAGCGCTGCGGCAAAATCCTTCAGAAAACGCTCAATATCCGGACTATCGTTCCAGATACCGGACATCTCAGCAGCCAGAGGTTCTGCTTCTGGCCAGCGGCCTTCGTTAATGCCGGATAAATCATAAAACGGCCAGTCAGCAATCTCATCATCTGCCGCGATGTCATCCATACCGACGATCTTGTCACCTTCGAACAGAAAGGAGATCTCAATCGTCTGGAAAAAAGGTAAAACACCCAGATCAACGATTCTCAGCATCCGGCCTGATACAGACGCGTTAGCACTCAACTCCTCCGCCAGCTGCCTCAGCTTTGAATCTAAAACTAACCTGATATTATCAATTGAGTATTCCATAACTTACCTCGTTTCTAGGCTTCAGCCACAGCTGCTGCTCGCGCCGCATGCAGTTTTTTATAACTCTCAATCAGGCGCTGATGTTTCTCCAGCCCTTCCAGCTGCATATTGGTTTCAGTGAGGCCGTAAAAGCGTACCGTCCCTTCAATCGAGCCTTCCACCGCATCCATACGCTCCGGCCCAAACAAGCGACGGAAACTGTGACGGAAATTCTCGTATGCCAGCTCTTCATCCAACACCACTTCCAGCGCCGCATTCATCCCCTGGTAGTACAGAGCGCGGTCTAAGGTGTTGTCATTGTACTGCAGGAACATCTCCACCAGTTCTTTAGCATCTTCCAGTGCACCCAGAGCCAGGCAGATCATCAGCTTCAGTTCCAGAATCGTCAGCTGACCCCAGACCGTATTCTCGTCAAACTCGATGCCGATAAAGGTGATGATATCGGTGTAATCGTCCTCTTCGCTCTCCTCCAGACGTTCAAACAGAGCTTCCAGCTGCTCATCATCGAGACGATGCAGGTTGAGGATATCCTCACGAAATTTCAGTGCCTTGTTAGTGTTATCCCAGATCAGATCTTCCACTGGATAGATCTCAGAATAGTCCGGCACCAGAATACGGCAGGTCGGCACACCCAGCTCGGTACGCACCGACTGATACACCTCTTTACCCATCGCTTCGAGAATGGCAAACAAGGTTTTGGCTTCCTCTTTATTGGAATCTTCGCCATCGTGCGTAAAGTCCCACTCACAGAATTCATAGTCCGCTTTGTCGCTGAAGAAACGCCAGGAAACCACACCGGTGGAGTCGATAAAGTGTTCAACAAAGTTATTCGGTTCCCTGACCGCGTTACTTTCAAAGGTCGGCTTAGGCACATCGTTCAGGCTTTCAAAGCTGCGCCCCTGCATCAGCTCGGTCAGGCAGCGCTCAAAAGCCACTTCAAAGTTCGGATGACCGCCAAAAGAGGTCAGCACACCGCCGGTACGCGGATTCATCAGGGTGATACAGGCCACCGGAAACCGGCCACCCAGAGAAGCATCTTTTACCAATATCGGATAGCCCTGCTCTTCCAGCCCTTTAATGCCTTCAACAATCTGAGGGTACTTTTCCAATACCTCTTCCGGTACATCCGGCAGCGCCAGCTCCTGCTCCAGAATTTCCCGCTTCACCGCACGCTCGAAAATTTCCGACAGGCACTGCACTTGCGCCTCTTCCAGCGTATTACCGGCACTCATGCCGTTACTGAGATAGAGGTTTTCGATCAGATTGGAGGGGAAATAAACAGTTTCACCATCAGACACCCGCTCAAACGGCAGCGAGCAGATACCACGATCCGTGCGGCCGGAGTTGGTATCAAACAGGTTAGAGCCACGCAACTCACCCTCCGGGTCATAGATTTCCCGGGTATATTCATCAAGAATTTCTTCCGGCAGGCTGTCGCCCTCACCGGGCTGGAACCATTGCTCATCCGGATAGTGCACAAACTCGCTGTTAGCGATTGTTTCACCAAAGTACTGGTCGTTGTAAAAGAAGTTAAAATTCAGGCGCTCCAGAAACTCACCCAATGCTGAGGCCAGCGCGGCTTCTTTGGTAGCGCCCTTACCGTTGGTAAAGCACATCTGAGAGGCAGCGTCACGAATATTCAGTGACCAAGTGTTAGGCACAATATTACGCCATGAAGTGATCTCGATCTTCATGCCCATATCCGCCAGCAGTCGGGTCATCGTGGCGATGGTTTTTTCCAGCGGCAGATCCTTACCCGGAATCTCAGTACAGGCGTTTTCATCCAGATCAGCCATCAGTAGTGCCTGAGCATCCTCTTCCAGGTTCTCCACCACCTCAATAACAAACTCAGGACCTGTCTGTACAACCTTCTTTACCGTGCAGCGGTCAATAGAGCGGATAATGCCTTGCCGGTCTTTCTCAGAGATATCTTCCGGTAGCTCAACCTGAATTTTAAAGACCTGGTTATAGCGATTATTCGGGTCAACAATATTATTCTGCGACAATCGGATATTGTCAGTGGGAATATTCCGCGCCAGACAGTAAACTTTAACAAAATAAGCCGCGCACATAGCGGACGACGCCAGAAAATAATCAAATGGCCCCGGCGCTGAACCATCACCTTTATAGCGGATCGGCTGATCGGCGATGACGGTAAAGTCATCGAATTTGGCTTCTAAGCGGAGGTTATCGAGGAAATTGACGTTAATTTGCATAAAACGGGGCCCAATAAAAACAGCGGCCGTTTTAAAAAACAGCCCCTGGAAAAAACAGATAAGCGCATCAGCGCGGAATTGTCCGCTATTATCCACTTTTTAGAGGCCACGTCTCGGGCTTTACCTTCTTGTTTACCCTCCCGGGGATCACCAATGAAGTTTGCGGCAAGCCCTTCATTCGTGTAAATTTATTGCAACTATAAAAACATGCCATAGATCAATGCACAAATTCGCATATAATTTCAGCACGTACTCTTGAGTAGAAATGGCAAATTAAGTAGAAATGGCAAATAAGGATTGTTGAGTGCAGTTATTATGAAAAAAACCATTGCTACAGAGCATGTCAGAATTGGCATGCGTATCGTTGAGCTGGATGTAAACTGGCTTGAATCTCCTTTTTGGCGCCGTGCCTTTACTGTCAAAACAGAAGAAGAACTGGTTAAGCTTAATCGAGCCTGCAAGCAGGTGGTTATTGATGTTGATGCGTCAGCACGCCACTCTCTGGCCCACTTCAGAACTGCTCCGGTTGAACCGGCAAAAGCCCGTAAAAAAGCCGAAAAGCAAACATCAGAAAAAACTCAGCAAGCCGAGAAGAATACCCTCAATAACCGTAAAGGTCTGATTGCTGCACCAGAACTTCTCAATCGCAAAGAGCTTCAGATTATCGAAAGCAATATCGCTGTTTGTGTCAGGGAAGTAAAAGACCTGTTTACCCGGGTTAATGATCGCAACCGTGTATCGTTCAAGAAACTGACCGATGCGGTTCACCGCCTGATGGATGATGCTCTCAACGATGCAGCCTCTCTGCTACTGCTCTCCCGATTAAAAGAAAAAGAACAATCCCTGGCGGAAAAATCTGTCAACGTCTGTATCCTGACGATCGCTTTTGCTCAGTATCTGGAGCTGGATCAGCACACCATCTATCTGCTTGGCATGGCGGCATTACTGCATGATATCGGTATGCTGAAAGTACCGAATTACCTGCTCAGCTATGAAGGCAAGCTCAATAGAGCACAACGTCAGGCTATTGAATACCACGTTATTGAAGGCATGAGCTTTGTTGGCCTGCACAACGAGCTATCCACGCTCCCCCAGCTAAAAGAGATCATCGGCAACCATCACGAACGTTATGACGGTTCAGGTTACCCCAGAGGAATCAAAGGCGAGAACATTCCTTATCTGGCTCAGATTCTCGGTATTACCAGTACCTATGAGGCCATGACACGGGAACGCTTCTATAGCGATGCTGCTAACCCAACTCAGGCACTATCCCGCATCTATAGCTGGCGAGCTAAACTGTTTGATAGCCGGCTGGTTACCCGTTTTATCAAAGCATTAGGCGTTTACCCACCGGGCTGCATGGTGGAGCTGATGAATGGACGGGTGGCCGTGGTCACGATGATCAACCCTGAAAACCGTACACGCCCCGTTGTTCGGGTTCTGAAAAGTGGCGGCCAGCTTTCTGCTGATGGCAATATTGAACTGGACCTGATGGCCCCGGAATATGCGCACATCAGTATCACCCGCACACTGGATGAGACCAACCTGCAGGATCTTGAGAAATTAGCCGGCAGTGCTTAATCTTATGGCTTAAATGTCATCTTCATTTCCAGATTTTCCTTACTGATGCTTTACAGCACAGTCACGGCAAACGCATGCCTTTGTGCGTTGTTCAGCAGGTATACGGGTAAGTAAAGATTCCGAAAATGAAATTCCGGGGTCATAGCACCAGCAATCTTGCCCGGAACCCTGAGCATTATGATAAGCACAGTTATTCAGCCGATGGCATAGCGGGCACCTGGCGGGATCCGTTTTACTATCGTTATTTTTAACGGCTTGCCCAGGATCAAAAACAACAGCAGCTTTACTCAAGATACACTCCTTATCTGACTCACTATAACCATCTTTATTTATATTCAGCCCGTGCAGCATATCTTCTGATACGCAAAAATAACACGGCGAATCAAACTGATTTTCTGATTCCCTCCGATCTGGCAAAATAGTGCACTTTATTATCAATGAGATAACGACAGGCGGATCATGACCGGAGGAAAACCACCCGAGTTTTATCAGACTCAGCATAAAAAGCGCCTCAGCTGGATGCCCTGGCTCTATTACCGCCTGAAACCCAAAAACCTGCAATGGGCTAAACCCTGGCAGGATGATATTCAGCAAGCTCTGATACAACTTGAAACCATTGAGATCGCTGAGCAGGTGTTTATCGCTCCGGAAGCTGCACTTTTTGCAGAACCCGGGCGAGCCATCACCTTAGGCGCGGAGTCCTTTGTTGCCGCAAACTGTTTTTTGCACGGCCCTCTGGTGATCGGCCGCGAAGTCGCCATCAATCACAGCTGCTCTTTTGATGGTGGCAAAGCAGGTATTACAATTGGCGACCAGACCCGTATAGCCAATCAGGTAAAACTTTATGCCTTTGATCACGGAATGGCTTCAGACATGCCCATCTATCAGCAAGGTAACCGTTCAAAGGGGATCTCGATTGGCCGGGATGTTTGGATTGGAGCCGGAGCAGGTGTGCGGGATGGCGTCACCATCGGAGATCACGCCGTGATCGCAATGAACGCCATGGTGACCAAAGATGTTCCGGAGTTTGCTATTGTGGCAGGTAACCCAGCGAAACAGGTTGGTGATCGCCGGGATAAACCGATAGGTTACAGAGAAAAGACCACCGGCATTTCGGACAAATAATTTCAACCAATCAGTCCGTCGTACTAGCCTTACCCCTAAACTGACAACCGGAGCCGTTATGCCGTTACATATCTGCTTTATTCATGGGAAAGAAAGTGGCCCCTGGGGTAACAAGGGCCAACTTTTTTCCCGAATTGCCAGCGAACGCGGCCACGAGTTCAGTGCCTTAAACTACCTGAGCGCTGAAAACCCTGATGATCCGGAAAGCCGGGTAAAAATGCTGAACGCCTATCTGGCAGAAACCAAAATTCCCGGCAATGAACTCATTCTGGTCGGCTCCAGCATGGGAGGATATGTCGCAGCCCGCGCCAGCCAGAGATACAGAGCTGCAGGTATATTTCTGATGGCCCCTGCAATTGGCCTGCAACACTACCCTGTTCAATGGCCTGAAATCAAAGCGGGCTCAATATATCTGATCCACGGCTTATTTGATCGTACAATTCCCTGGATGAACACCAATATGTTAAGTCAAAAGCTTGACTGTAAAATCCATCTACTGGCAGATGACCATCGCCTTAGCGACAGCATGGATTTGATTGAAGAAGACTTTCTGGCCTTTCTTGTTGACCTGGAGCAGGCCCTGAATCCGTAAAGGGCCGTAAAGCATCAAGCCAGAATAAATTACACTGGCGCTTGCAAGGGTCAGCTTCCCACAACGCCCCCACTCTTTTTGGTAATCACAACTAAAGATGGCCGTGGCGGGACATCTGGCTTAAAGTCAGGCCAGCGGGTGGCAGGATCATCGAATGTCGACGCCCGGCTAAAAGGCGGGTAATTATTAGCCTCATCGCATCCGGGGTGCTGCACAGACACAAACAAGGTTCTGTCGTCCGGTGTAAATGCCGGGCTGGCCACTTCAGCCGCAACCGGTACACGAAAGAACATGCGTGCCTGTCCTCGATTTTCCCCCTCGGTTTCAACAGCCCAGATACCATCGGTAGACTCTGCTTTACTACGGCCTTTTCCATGATCCGTTGTTACCCAAAGTCGTCCCAGCCCATCAACAGCAAAGTTATCCGGGGCAAAAAAAGAGCTATCCCGACCTGTCTCATCAATCGCTGCAAGCCCTCCCTCAGCTGCAACCTGGCCAGAAGCAACACCTTCAGAGCTGCGGCCTGTGCGAAGCATCACCTGCCAATTAAAATGATCACGGGTATGATCAGCTTCAGGGGGAATCAGCTGGAGTACTTTGCCATCACCTTGGGCGGGGTGAGCTGCATCTGCCAGTAACATCAGGTACACACTACTGTTTTTAGGGTTAACAGTAACATCTTCAGGCCTGTTAAGGGGCGTCGCTCCCAGCAGGTCCGCCGCAAAACGAGCATCAATGACAACATCAGCCTGACTAACAAACCCATTTTCAGCTGTCAGCGGGTGAACGCCCTGCCGGAGCGGCAGCCAATCAAGTCCTCCGCTCTCTCCAAAGCGCGCCACGTAAAGGGCTCCATCATCCAACAAATCGAAATTAGTCCGGCGGCTGAGGGGGTTATAACGGCCATGGCTGACAAATTTATAAAGATATTCACCATTTTGATCATCGGCAGAATAAACAACAACTCTGCCATCTTTGTTAACAACGATAGCGGCCCCTTCATGCTTAAACCGCCCCAAAGCAGTACGCTTCACAGGCCTTGCATGAGGGTCGTAAGGATCTAACTCAACCATCCAGCCAAAACGATTCACTTCATTCGGTTCTTTCTCAATATCAAAACGATCATGATACTTGCCCCAGTCAAGCCATCCCCCGGGAATACCGTAGCGTTCCAGTTTTTCTTTTTCCGGGTGATATTGCCTGCTACCAGTAAAATAGCCGTTAAAATTCTCTTCTGTAGTTAACAGCGTTCCCCAGGGGGTTATATCTCCGGCACAGTTATTTAGCGTACCAATCACATGACGGCCTTTTGGATCATAGGAGGTTTTCAGCCGTTGATGCCCTGCAGCCGGGCCAGATATATCCAGAACACTCTTTAATGGGCTGATTCTGCGGTTATACGGACTGAAACGAACCCTTTGCCAGTGCCCCGCACGATTTTTTTCAATTTCAATCACACTAATACCATGGGCAGCCATCTCAATTTCACATAAAGAACGCTCGTAATCGCTTCTGCCCACAGGTTGTTTACTATTCTCATATAAAGGGAACATCAGTTTACGGGAGGTGTATTCATGATTAACGGCCAAAAGGCCCCGGTCCGGGTTATGAGAACCTCTTGGTAATGAGAAGAAACCAGCAAAGTCATTGTTATAACCAAATTGACGAACCTGAGAATCAGGTGTCTGTCCCATAGGATCAAACTCTGGGGCATCATCCGTAACAGGATCTCCCCAACGAATGAGAATATCCGCCCGGTAACCTTCTGCAACATGGTGGGTACTGTCAACACCCAGCGGCAAACCAGCAAAGGAAAAGCCTTTGCTGCTACTGTGCTGTTGTTGTTTTGTATTTTTCTCTTCCGATACAGCCCCCTCAGTATCTATTTCCTTTATTTCCCGGGGGTTCAACTCAAGTAGCTGATCGATATCAGGCTGAGAGCTTGGGCTGATACGCTTATTCTCATCAGCATCCCATTGCACAGTAGTCATAACGATGATCCTTTATTGCATTAGGGAGAACAGTAAAAACCTGTCAACCTTAGCCATGTTGCAGATGGGAAATGACAGTCCAGTGAAAACAAAAAAAGAGGGGCAGCCCATGTCCTCTGAAAGTAATCATAAAGGTGCAGTGGAGTTAACCAGGTAAGAAGATTACGCCATAATCCAGCATTTTCTTTCAGGGTTTTCCCTAGGGCATAATCAAGCTGTCAAAGGTATACTGAAATCATACGGTAAATTGGATATAGAAATGGAAGAGCCAAAAAAAATATCTTTTATAAATCAGCTAGTTCGGTCAATTATTTTGCCAGCATTGCTTATTGTTGCTCTTCTTTCCGCTCTACAGCTATACCTTTACTATCAAATCAGTGCGACAAGCATACAGGCCCATGCAGATAAACAAATTAAGCTGGTTGTACCGATTCTTTCTAAAGCACTTTATGATGCAGATGCCGAAACAATCAATCTGATTGGCGACAGCCTTTTTCAGGAACCCAATGTCGACTACCTAATGATTTCAGACCAGTTTTCACGGGTCTACCTGCGAAGCAGAAACAGCGAAGATATAAACCTCCCTTCCATAACTGTATCCAAGTCATTGAGCCACACAAACAATAACGGACAGAGTTTGCTACTGGGCAATATTAATATTCAATACAACCCTCAGATATTATTGGAAGGCCGAGCCGAAGCACTTACTACCATTGTCGCACTCGGTATTCTCAAATTTGTCTTCCCTTTGCTGGCACTGACTTTATTCCTGCATCAGAAAGTTCAGCGCCGACTGAGCTACCTTATCAGAAAAATATCTGACTCCCGGCCGGATAACCTCCGCCAGATAACCCCAAGGCGCGGTGACCCGGGAGAGATTAAAGAGCTGATCGGCGCCTATAATCAGCTTCAGGAAAATAACTTCCGCTACCACAACCGCCAGCAGGAAGCACATGCAAAGCTTATTGAGCGTACGAATGAAGTAGCAGAAAGCCGGGAGTCAGCCCGTATGCTGACAAATATGCTTCAGAACAGTCAAAAACGATATCGAGCTCTCTTCCATCGTAATGTGGATGCCCTCCTGATTGTGGAAAGCTTCCGCCTGGAAGAGGAAGAGCGCTTTCGTATCATCGATGCAAACCTGGCAGCCATGAGTATTCTGGACCGGACACTTGATCAGCTTATCAAGCAGGATTTCGAGGCAATGTTCGGGTCAAAGCCTCTGGAGCATGGCCGTTACCTGCTTAATAACAACACACTCCCCCCCTCATTACAGAAAGCGAACCTTCAGATAGAATTACATTTCAATGTGGTCATGTTTGAGAAACAAGGGATCTATTACGTCACCCTAAGAGATGTCAGTGATAAAATACGGGCTGAAAAGCTGGAAAAAGAAGCCAATGAATTGATGAACTTTCGTCAAAACCAGATGGCTATCGCTGAAATGGCAACAACCATTGCCCACGAGGTCAATCAGCCCCTTGCGGCTATTCAGAATTACGCTCTGTCAGCGATCAACTTTAGTAAGTCCGGTCAGATCAATCAGAGCAAGCTGCATCAGAGCCTCGAGCAATTAATGCAACAGGCTGATATTGCATCCCAGATTGTGCAACAAGCCAGAGCTCAGCTAGGCCGTAATGACTACCCACAGCAACCGCTGAACCTTATTCAGGCACTCGAGGAAAGCCTGGCCCTATGTCAGCATAGGGCAGATAAGCATAACATTACGCTTAGCTTCCACTCTGAACTGGAAAAAGCTATCGCCGTTGCCAACGAAGTTCAGCTAAAACAGGTCATGATTAACACGCTTTCAAACGCTATAGAAGCACTTGCTGGAAGCATTGCAGATCCCAGAGAGATCGACATTCTATTGAATCGAGAGGATCACAACTATGTGATTCGGATCAGGGATAACGGGCCCGGTATTGAAAATATAGAGCGAGTATTTACCGCCCATTTCAGTACTAAAGAAAAAGGTCTCGGTATGGGGCTTGCTATTTGTCGCAGTATTGCAGAAATGCACCATGGCTCAATTACTGCCCGCAACTTAGCCCCCTGTGGAGCAGAGTTTACTTTACGCCTTCCTGATCATATCGATATAGCAGATAAGGCGACCACAATACTGACAACTGAACCATCATAATCTGAAGTTCAGCCGCTGAGTCAACCACATGCACAGGCTACTTTCAGGGAGATAACCACTTGCAGGCACCACTACAAAAAATCCATATTATTGACGATACAGAATCTGTTGCAGCTTCACTTCAGATGTTACTGGAATCCTATGGTTATGATGCCGTTACCCATTCATCCGGCGAAAATTTCTTACAAAGTATGCAGGCCAAAACCTCTGAACCCTGCTGCATTCTTCTTGATGTCCGAATGCAGGGAATGAGCGGTATAGAGCTCTTCCAACAACTGGAGTCACTGGATGTGATTGCACCGGTTATTTTTATTACCGGTCACGCAACCGTTCCTATGGCGGTAAGGGCTATTCAGCTGGGTGCTTTTGACTTTCTGGAAAAACCCATCGACCACAGCCAATTAATCTTCAAAGTAGAAGCCGCTTTAAAGAAATTCCGTGAAACAAAAAGCGCTTTACAGATGGAACAGGAAAGCCATAGAGCCCTGGAGTCACTGACAAAACGTGAATATCAGATTCTGGAACTACTCGTCAAAGGGTACGCAAACAAAGAGGTTGCCCGTGAGCTGAATATTACCGTCAAAACGGTAGAGTATCATCGCAGCAATATTATGCGTAAAACAGCAGCTAGTTCACTTCCCGAGCTGGTCAGACTTCACCTGACTTATCAGAAATCCTGTTAAATATGGCACGAGCGACCCGGAAAATATGCGCCTGACAAACAATGCCTACCGAATGCAGGTACTTTTTTTAAATATCTGCATGCGCTTTGCCTGTTGTCTGATATTACTGTCGCTATCAGTCAGCGGTCTGGCCGCCGCCCTGCAGACAACCTCGGCAAATAGAGAGGGGTATACTGATTCTCCGGAAAAAAAGCATCGTCATACCACCTACCGGGTTGTTTTACTGATCAATCAATCAGAGAACCCCTTCTGGTCACAGGTAAAAAAGTCAGCAGAAAAGGCGGCCAATGACCTTAACCTGGAACTGCAGGTTATTGCCATCAACAACAACCCCCTAAGACCGGTCCGCGTTCTTTCTGCCCTGTTGAACTCGAGCCATAAACCCAGTGCGGTACTTTTTCCCAATATCAAAAATACAGGGAAAGCCATTCTGGATCTGCTCGAGCAGCACCAAGTCTATAGCATAGTGTACGACAACGGCTTTACCCCAAAAGATAACATAGGGGTTCCGGGGCAGTTTTATCAACACTGGGTGGGCCAGATCGATGCGGGTAATTATGAAGCCAGCCGCCAGCTAACTCAGGAGCTGCTCAACCAGGCTCTGATAATGTTCCCGGATCAACGCCCACTACCGATGGTCGTTCTTGAAGGCCGTACAGCATCAAGGGCTAACGCTCAACGTCTACTGGGTATGTTTGATGCTCTAATGACCTACAACAAACAGGTAGAGATCCGGCAAATTTTCCGCACACGCTATGACACGCAACATGCCCGTGATGCAACCCTCACAGCCCATAGGCGCTACCCTGGTGTACGCGTTATCTGGGCAGCCAACGACGCCATGGCACTCAGTGTTACTGAAGCAGTAAAAGAAACCGGGTTAATTCCCGGAAAAGATGTTCTCATCACGGGCTTTGACCTGCTGCCTGAGGCCCAGGAAAAGATTAAAACAGGAGAGCTTTTTAACAGCTATGGCGGACATGCACTGTCAGCGGCCTGGGGATTGGTTTACCTGCACGATATTTTACATGACAGTTCTTATAAATACCGTCGGCTGGCAGTGCCATTGCAATCAGGCAAGCTCTCTTTCAAAGTCCCTCAGCCCGCTTCGGACGGCATCCGATGGGTAAAGCCTGACACTGATTTTTCCAATATTGATTTCTCCGCTTTCCGCCTGACCTCTGACCAACCGCAGCAATCTCACCCTAAAAGCCGCTATCTGTTTGAACTAAGTAGCCAGCCATAGCCTAAAAGCAGGCATACGGGTTTGCGTTTATTGCACCCCATACTTAGACTGTTGTTTTTACGGTAAAAACTGGAATATGGTTATGGGTTTCTTCAGCCGGAAAAAGTCAGATAGCACGACCACCAAAGTCTCTATTCAACGTGAAGGCTTTGCTCATATCCGCCAGATCAGCGAAGCCGTAACGACCATGCCCTGGGGGCTATCGCTTCTCTCTCTGGCCTGGACAGCGGGGCCTGTTACGCTATTGGCCGCACAGCTTAGCTATGTGCTCGGTTATAATAAAGCCCCTACTCAGGAAAACCTGATGTTCTTTATCATCTACACCATTATCACAGGTGTGGCAGGTATTGTTGCTCAGGTTGTTTATCGTTTAACCCGGGTACCAAAGCTGGAAGAAGAAAAGCGCAGAGTATCCTTAGTATTAGAGCAGCTGCCGGAACTCCGCTGGCAGGTTCTGGATCTTCACACCCATCAGCATGACCCGGAGCAGCGCCAGCGCTACGTTGCCAAGCTTTTACTGCAGAAAGCTGACCTCGACCCGGAATCACTGAAACAAGCCACTTACGACCTCACGCAGAATAAGGCATTTGCCCGCCTGATCAGTCAAATCGAAATTTACCGTCAGGTTGGAATGGATCGCCGGATTGATGATCTGGTGGAGAGCCAGCGTTTTCTGATCCGTCACGTTTTGGTTCAGTTAGAATCCGTTGAACCCGACGCAATCCCCTACCTTCGAACCCGTTTACAAGGCGATAGCCCTGATCAGAAGGTTGGTATGCCTCGCCAGGAAAACTTTATTGAGCGTATTTTTGCCGCCATTGAAGAAGAAAACGACCTCCTGATGTCAGACGAAGATGTCGAAGAGATGATCGTGCTGGCCTTTGAGCTACTCTGTGGCCGGAAAATCCCTATGCTTACATTTACCTACCGGGGGCGCTGGGAGCTGGCAACCGCACTGGACAAGATGGAACGCAATCGCAGCGAATACCGTATTGCCCAAGCTACCGGCCTCAGCCGTATCCGGGCGCTGGCCAGTTTCATTAATCAGCAATACCTGCTTCAACGTACCAGTGAAGAGGAAGAAATAGAACAACTGCAGATCAACCAGTCCGCCGACATTCTGGTGGAAAATGCCGAACGTTATATGGATGAGTGCGCCAGCCGTTTATCAGAGTACTGCAAACAAGCCAAAAGAAAGCGCGGCGATGCTGATAAAGAGTGGATTCGGGAGCAGGCAAAACAGCTGGGTGAAGCACTCAATCTCTGGAAAGAAATTCGCCGTGCTTACGAACATATCGGACGCATGCATGTCCAGCTGCTGAAGGCATCCCAGCGCTGGGAAAAATTCGTTGATACCTTTTCTGTCAGCGATACCAAGCTCCAGATTGGCTCAGGCCATCGGGGCCTGACCGTCACAGAAAAATCCATCTACCTGGATGAGGAAGCCATTAGTGAAGTCTGTGCCCGATTAAATGACTTTCTGGTCAAGCATAAGCTCACCCCAGAAGACCAAAACCTCGCCCGTAATAAAACCCTTCGGGGCCGTGTAGAACGCTCCCTGCTACCCGAAGACCACATTACCCCTGAGATCGCCAAACAACTGGCCATCGAAATTGCACTAGCTCTGGAGCCGCATATTTTGCTCAGCCGGCCAGAGATACAGCGCGCAATTTATAGTACCAATGCTATCTATATGAACGATATTGAGCCCGGAATGAGCGCTGCAACCAAAACCGCCATGGGGCGTGCTATGGCTAATGAAAAAAGGCACGATCTCTCGGTTGCAGCCGAGCGCCTCGCCCTGGCACTGGTGAAGCATTATCAGGTTGAACTTGGAGAAGATGCCATCGCTTTCCTGCGGGATACCTACCATGCCCGGGAAAGCAGATTAAACATGTTAAGCCAGTTCACAACATCACGGGAACGTAAGGTCAGTTATCTGAACCTACGGCCACCGGTAGTAGCGGCTCCCAAACGGGATTGGTATAAAGCTCTGATCGAGGCCCGGCGGCTTCGGGATTAACCCTTCCTAGCCGCCCCTCATATTCATAAAGCGCACCACCTGCACATCACCATCTGTGGTAAAGTGATGTCGTTCAGGCTTGATCCACATACTCTCCCGGATCGCCTGCTTCAGAGGCTCAATCTCCCCCGGATTTGCCCGGATAATCGCCCTCAGATCAACCGAGTGTTCGTTACCCAGACAAAGCAAAAGACGCCCTTCAGCAGTGACACGAACGCGGTTGCAGCTACTGCAGAAGTTATGGCTATGGGGCGAGATAAAACCTACCTTGGTTTTAAGGCCGGGAATACGGAAATAGCGGGACGGGCCATCGGTTTTCTCTGTGGTTGGCAAGAGTTCATAGCGCTGGCAGATCATCTCACGCACCTCATCACTGGAGCAGTAGGTCTCCTCTCTGTGATGTTCCGAGATCGTTCCCAGGGGCATCTCTTCGATATAACTGATATCGATACCACGGGCTATTGCAAACTCCAGAAGATCCAGAATTTCATGGTCATTGCGGCCTTTCAGGATCACAGCATTCAGTTTAATGCCCTTAAAACCGGCTGCCACAGCCGCATCAATACCGGCAATAACCTGATTCAGATCCCCTTTACGGGTTAACTGACGGAAACGTACCTCATCCAGAGAATCCAGAGAGATGTTCAATCGTTTCAGGCCTGCGTCTTCAAGGTCATCGGCCATTCGACTCAACTGAGAGCCGTTCGAGGTCATGGCAAAATCGGTGATCTGCTCAAGGCCTCCAATATGACGGATCAACTCCATCACATTACGGCGCACCAGAGGCTCACCACCGGTCAGTCGAATTTTATTCACCCCAAGTTGCGCAAAAGCTTCTGCGACTAAAGCGATCTCTTCCAGTGTCAGCACTTTTTCACGGGGCAGAAAGGTCATATCCTCCTCCATGCAGTACACACAACGGAAGTCGCAGCGATCGGTCACCGACAGGCGCACATAGGTCACCTGACGACCAAAGCCATCAATCAGAGGAGTAACCGGAGTCTCAACGGAGCTCATATATCACCCTCCTTCCAGCGACGGGCGGCTGCATCGTCTGAGGTACGGGCAGAAACCCAGTAATCACCATGACGGGTATTCTCTTTTTTCCAGAAAGGCGCACGGGTTTTCAGAAAGTCCATAACAAAGTTACAGCCCTCAAACGCAGCCTGTCGATGGGCAGACGCCACCGCCACCAGCACAATCGGATCACCCGGCGTTAAACGTCCGACACGATGGGTTACATGCACCGCCTGCAAAGGCCAACGATCAGCCGCTTCCTGTGCGATCTCCTGCAGCGCCTGTTCCGTCATCCCCGGATAATGCTCAAGGGTCAGCGCCAGCACATCCGGCTGCTCATTAAAATCCCGCACCAGACCCGTGAAGGTTACAATGGCCCCTATATCCGTACGCGCAGCAGAGATCGCCCGGTTCACTCCACCCAGATCAAATTCTGCTTCCTGAACACGGATCTCGATCTGACAACTCATCGCCTCACCCCCCCGTCACCGGTGGAAAAAAGGCCACCTCATCACCCGCCTGAACCTGTGCCGATACTTTGGCCATCTGCTGATTTACCGACATCAGCAGATTCTTGGCGGACAAAGCTTCCGCCCAATGGGGGTGAGATTTGATCAGCAACGCTTTAACCTCAGCAAGGGTTATGGTCTCAGTATCCAGTGATAGCGGAATCTGTTCACAGCCCAGCGTCTCCCGTAGCCCGGCAAAGAAACGCACCACAACAGCGGCTCCGCTTTGAGCAGACAGAGAGACAGCCTCAGCCGCAATCTCAGTATCAGAAGAATCACTGGCCATCTGCCAATGACCGGACTTGCCGCCCTTTTTCTCCAACACTTTCGTGCCGGAGATCACCATGGTTTTATCCACCGCTTTGCACATATCGTACAGAGTCAAAGCTGCCACAGAAGCCGCCGTCAACGCTTCCATTTCGACACCGGTTTGCCCCGCAAGCTTACAGAGGGTTTCGATACGGATACGGTTATTCTCAGGTTCCGGTATCAGTTCGACCTTAACCTTGGTCAGCATCAACGGGTGACACAGAGGAATCAGGTCAGCGGTTTTTTTGGCGGCCTGAATACCGGCAATACGGGCAACAGCCAGCACATCACCTTTTTTGTGCTCACCGGATACGATCATACGCAGGGTGTCCGGCTGCATTTCAACATAGGCCTCCGCAACCGCCTCCCGGGCAGTAACCGCTTTTTCGGTCACATCCACCATACTGGCCTCGCCCTTAGCATCGATATGGGTAAAGCCTTCCGGGTGCTGGCCTGAGACTGGATTGTTTGCTTGCTGAGTCATAGTACTCTCTCTGCTTCCCGCCTTTTTATATCCGCTCGCTTACGGCAGAACGGTTAAGGCGGTGATACTTTTTATTTTTGATCGGCTTGTTATTCCTGATACGCGTACTTGTTTCGTGACGCGTGCTTCTTAATACTGAACAACAGGTTGTCTCGGCTCAAAGAAGATCCGCAAAGGGATAAATCTTCACTGAGTCTCCGGGAGCAATGCCTGCCAGCTCATCACCAATCTCTATCAGGCAATTGGCTTCCGTCATGGAGCGCAGAATGCCGGAACCCTGAGTGCCCGTTGTACGCACCTCAAGCTGACCCGCACTGTTAAAGCCGAAAATGCCTCGGTGAAAATCAGTACGCCCTTCACGGCTACGCATCTTCTCCCTGGCAACCGCGGGAATCCCCTGCAACTGCCAGCCGGTCTCCCCCTGAAGTTGTCGCAACACGGGCTGCGCCAGCTGCATAAAGGTCACCATGACCGCCACCGGGTTACCGGGAAGTCCAAAGAACCAGGCGGAACCTGAGT
>JBLWVL010000024.1:0-56687 GCA_048268485.1 Oceanospirillum sp. | reverse complement strand
TATTGGCCGCCGTTGATGGCGCGTTCAGGCTGTAGAAAAACCTCCCGAACGATGATCTGATCGGGTTTTGAAACGCAGGAGGCGGTGATGGCTCAGTTCAAACACTATGACGACAATCAAACGTCGATGGTGGTGATCAATTACCTGGATCAGTTGCAGCCCGGTACTTTTGGGCATGCTCTGCTTTATCCCTGCTTTTTATAAAGAGGCTGAAAACTGGATCTCTCTGCTTTTCACCAGCCCTACAAAAACGATGCTGAAGGCCGCCTCGCTTACGATCCGGCCATTTTGCTGAAAACAGGTTTTTCTACAGGCTCGTTAGTTTGCATGGATAAACTCTCACCCCAGCTATTATTTCTAGGGTCAAAGTTGTGTTATTTCAGGTGGTTCTGGGGTAGCTGTGATTGACCTAAGACAGCAACGACTAAGATAAAGTCATCTTCTTTGGTGAAATAAACTGTGTGTTTTCCAATCGGGAAATAAAAGCCATTTGGGTATATCTCGTCACAACTTCTGCCTAAACCTGGGTTATCAGCTAGCATCTGAAACCCTGATAGCAAAGTATCTTTGTAGTTACGCCACTGTAATTCAGAAAATTTTTCAACAGTGTAGCTTTTTACTTTGCGCAAGTGAGATTGCGCTAAGTTACTTAGCTTGTATTTGTTCTTTTGCATAAGTTAGTTACAGCGAGTTCAGAAAGCTTTCACCGTCAACAACGTTTCCTGTGTTCAAGTCTTCTTTAGCTGATTTAAAGCAGTGTTTGAGGTACTCAGCTTTCATAGCTTCTAGCTCTTCAAAGTCACGAATGGACATGACAACGACAGTATCTTTACTGTTTTTGCTGATTTTTACTGGTTCGCGTTGTGCGCTTAGAAGTAGTTCGCCGAAATTTCGTTTGGCATCATTGGCTGTTAATGTACGCATGGTCAGTTCCCAATTGAGTGTACCGTTGGATTGTAGTGTATCGCATGAAATGTTCAATTTAATTAAATCGTGCGATCCGTGCGAAATGTAAACTACCAAACTGTTCAAGAGGGATTCGAAAAACGATCGTCTTGACGTACGTACTAAAAAGCGTACAGTTTGATGAAACGTTGAACACGAAAGAGGTGCGTTATGACGGGAATCACAGCAACTGAGGCGCGCAGCAACCTTTATCGGTTAATCGACGAGACCGCCGAGTCCCACCAACCCATCGTGATCATGGGTAAGCGGAACAAGGCCGTTTTGGTATCCGAGGAAGATTGGTCTGCAATTCAGGAAACACTTTATCTGCTCTCCGTACCCGGTATGCGGGAGTCTATTCGAGAGGGGATGGATACCCCGGTGGAGGAATGCGATAAGGAGTTGGACTGGTGACATGGAAGTTGGTTTATACCAAGCAAGCCCAGAAAGATGCAAAGAAGTTGACCTCCAGCGGACTCAAGCCTAAAGCTCAACAACTGTTAGCTCTGCTGGCGGAGGATCCATACCTTAAGCCGCCTCCGTTTGAGGTGCTCATTGGTGATCTTGCGGGAGCCTATTCGCGTCGCAGTAATATTCAGCATCGCTTGGTCTACCAAGTGCTCGAGGAGAAGCGAGTGGTGAAAGTTCTCAGGCTTTGGAGCCACTACGAATAATACATAACCAGTCGCTGTTGCCGGACAATTTTTACACCGCTTTACGGTTCCAAAATCGCCGAAAAGCTGGATCTTTCCGCGTTTCACCAGCCCTGTAAGAACGATAGTGAAGGCCGCCCCACTTACGATCCGGCCATTCTGTTAAAAATCATCCTGTTTGCTTATTCTAAAGCTATCACCGGTTACCGATTGCCCCCATTAAAAGCAGATTGAGAGGGTATTTGGTCTGTTTCAGTTAATGGTAATTGGCGGGTAACTTTTGAGTTTCAAGATGGCAATAAACCTGGTTTGAATCAGCGACGCCCTAATAAGATGTCGGCAAGTTCTTTAAAGCCGTAACCACCGGGATTGTTGAGCAGGTATTTGGGTTTGTGTTGCATCTGCTCCAAATTTGACGCGATGTTTGCCACGCCAAAAGTATGCGTTAGCCAACCAAACATAGATTCATCATTCGGTGAATCACCAATAAAGCCGACACTTGACTCAATGTCCTCCGGGCTGATACCAAGGGCAGACAGATAATTTTCGCTGCCTCGGCGTTTATTATGCTCACCCACCCAAATATTGATATGAATCGAGCTAACGGTGGCTTTTACCGGTTCACCATTTACTTTAATACCCCGGAGTTCTGAAAGTAAGGCGTTCACGGTTTGTAAATCCACCGGTTCTCTGTTCTGAGCGATATTGACCGCTACATCACAAAAACGAAAAGGCTGATCCATGGCAAGCTCTATGCCCGGATATTGTGTAAGTAACTTATTAACCTGCTCTTTAATGACCTGCTGTGCTTGCTGCATCTGCTTTTGAGGGTGATAAAAGCTGGTTCTGAACTGGCTTTTGTCCACCGACATACAGAAAGCGCCGTTTTCCCCCAGTACCGCTTCTACGGGCCAGAGTTTAGCCATTTGGTCACACCAGCCAGCGCAGCCACCTGTAACAGCAACGACTTTAATACCGGCAGCCCGGAGATCCTGCAGAGCAGTGAGTGTTTCTGGCGGAAGCATGCCCTTCCAGGTCAGGGTGTCGTCGACATCGGTGAACAGCCAGCGCAGGTCTGAAGCATGCTGAAATGCGTCGACAGGATGAGGGTGGTGAAAAGGGGAATGAGGGCGGTGAAAAGAGGTATCAGACATCGTTTATTTCTCTTAAGGCTGCAGATTCTGCAGCCTGTTAAAACCTTGCGTCAGATGAGCAAATCACGGACTTTTGCCGACAGTGATTCAGAGATGACAACTGTGCCTAAAATAACGATGATGATCAGCGTCACCTGAGGCCAGGCAAGTACGTTAAGTGATGATGAAAGGAATAACCCGATACCACCGGCTCCAACCAGTCCTAATATTGTCGATTCACGGATGTTAATATCCCATCTGAAAATCACAATGCTCAGGAAGGCCGGTAGTATCTGCGGAATGATCGCGTAATCAATGGTTTGCAGCCGCGAGGCTCCTGTGGATTCAATGGCTTCAACACTCGTGCTGTTTATCTCTTCGATGCTTTCATAGAGCAATTTAGCGACAAACCCAATTGAGCGAAGTCCAATGGCGATGATACCTGCCAGAATACCGGGGCCTAATATCGCCACCAACAGTAAGGCCCAAATCAACGAATTGATCGAACGTGAGGCAGCAATAATAAACAGTGCTATCGGGCGAACAAATACTGTTGAAGGTGTGGTATTTCTGGCAGCCAGAAAGGCAATGGGAAAAGCAAGAACCACACCCAGCAGCGTACCCAGTGTCGCGATATTGAGGGTATCCCACAGCGCCTGGTATAGCTTGTTGATATACATCCAGTCCGGCGGCAGCATACGGCTGATCAGATCAGCAGCCTGCTCAGGGGCATCATAAACAAAGACCCACATTGTCTCTTCGTTCATAATGTTCCAGCAGTAAACCGTTAATAGTACCGTAGCAAACCAGAAGCCCCAGACAATCCATGCCTGGCGGCTGACTCTGCTCCGCCATAATTTATTCTGTTCTAACTGACCCATTTTCTAATCCACCCGGAAAGGTACTCACAGGCCATCACTATGAGAATAATTAAAATCAGAATCGCCCCTGCTGAGTCGTACTCATAACGGTCAATTGCTGTATTCAGTGTTGCGCCGATTCCACCGGCACCAACGATGCCGATGACAGCTGATTCACGGAAATTGATATCAAACCGATAGAAAGAGAGGCCGATCATACGTGGCATCACCTGAGGCCAGATAGCGATATGAATTCGCTGTAACCAGGTTGCACCCGTTGAGGTGATAGCTTCCAGCTGCTTACGATCAATCCCTTCAATTTCTTCTGCCAGCAACTTACCCAGAAAGCCTATGGTGGCATAGGTGAGTGTTAAGAAACCCGCAAAAGCGCCGAAGCCGAACAGGGCAACAAGAAAAATAGCAACGATAATTTCCTGCATCGAGCGGGATATCGTAATAAATGCGCGGCAGAACAGATAAATTGGTCTTGGCGAGATATTGCGTGCAGCCCCCACACCAAAAGGTAAGGAGAGCAGTATCCCGGCAACTGTGGAGGTTACCGTCATTGTCAGGCTTTCATATATACCGGCATAGATGTCCTTTGCTCTGCGGGTGAAGTCAGGCTGTAAAAAACCTTCCAGGAAACGCATGCCCCTTTCAAGTCCTTCATAGGCGCGAAGCCAGTTCACTTCTACGCTACCTATCCCTATCACCAGATAGAGGCAAAACAGTGTCCAAAGTGCTATCCGCCAGCGTCGGTCTGGTACAAGGAAGTGCGGTCTTTGCCAGGTTCGCATCAGGCCGCCTCCTCGATATCCTGGTCCTCGTCGGGTTTTACCGTATGCCAGTCTTCGTCACCATAAATACGCGTCAGAACCTCTTCGTCCAGTTCACTCGGTTTGCCGTCAAAGACCAGCTCTCCTCCCTGAAGTCCAATAATCCGATCCATAAACTGCATGGCTAGCGGGACATCGTGGATATTGATGATGGCTGGCAATCCGTTTTCACGGCAGATTGATTGGATCAGGCGCATGATCTGTCGCGAGGTCTTTGGATCAAGACTTGCTGTAGGCTCATCGACCAAAAGCAGGTTAGGGTCCTGTGCCAGTGCGCGGGCAATACCGACTCGCTGACGCTGGCCTCCAGAAAGCTCATCCGCTCGTTTGTTGGTATGATCAATAAGACCGACTCGCTCAAGGTACTCAAAAGCGTTATCAATATCCTGCTGAGGATAGCGTCGTAAGAAGCTTCGCCAGAAAGAAAGATAGCCGAGTCGGCCAGACAACACGTTTTCCATGACACTGAGTCTTTCGACTAAAGCATATTCCTGAAAAATCATGCCAATGTGCCGGCGCTGTTGTCTGATTTGGTTTGAAGAGAGTTTGCTCAGGCAGATGTCATTAAGGAAAATCTCTCCGTCTGACGGATCGATTAATCGGTTAATACAACGGATAAGAGTGGATTTACCGGCCCCACTGGGGCCGATAAGTCCAACAATCTCACCTTTCGGAACCTCAAAGCTGATGTCTTTCAGCACCCACGGGCCCGTTTTATAACGCTTCTTTAAATGTTCTATTTTTAACACGATAAAGCCTATTTACAGGTGTATGAAACGCCGTTAGCTGTATCGATTTTACGAATAACGTTCCAGTGTTCTTTGAAGGTAATTGGCAGGAACTGGCCTTCATTTTTGAACTCCTGCTGAAGCTTGCTGCCTTCCCATTTGTATGTGAAAAACGCCTCTTTGATTTTTTCCTGAAGTTCAGGCTTCAGGTTGTAGGCGATGCCGTAACCTGTCGTTGGGAAAGTCTGAGACTTATAGATAGACTTGATCTGCTCTTTTTTGACGACATTACGCGAGATCATGCGGTTCATGACCGAGTTAGCAACCGCTGCGGCAGGATAATCTTTATTCGCAACACCCAGTACGGAGTTGTCATGCTTACCAGAGAACGCCGGTTCGAAATCGCGTTCAGGGATAAGGTTAAAATCTGCTTTCAAAATGGCAGAAGGCGCTTTAAAGCCTGAGTTTGAAGTCTGAGACGTGAACGCTAATTTCTTACCTTTGATATCCTTCGGGGAGTTGATACCAGAACCAGGGTAAGTGATGATTTCCATTTCGTAGCCAAATGAACCATCTTTTGCTGCCATCATGGTAAATGGACGGAAGCCGGCGCAAGCAACCGCCAGAGGGTTAGAACCCGTGTTAAAGCCAGCGACATGCAGACGGCCTGCACGCATCGCTTCAATCTGAGCCGCGTTTGACTGAACCGGGAAAAACTTCACTTTTTTACCTGTAACGCTTTCCATGTGCTCAAGGAAACCAGACCATACATCTGCATATACCGCCGGGTCTTCGACTGGCGTATAAGCAAAGATCAGTGTACTTGGATCAACCAGTTTGGATTTGTCGGTTGGGATATCTGCAATTAGGTCGTTGTCGTTATCAACATAGCGGCTATCCAGAGAGAACTCTGCCTGAGCTGTGTTTGCTGTTAGCAGTGATGCAAAAGCAAGAACGTAAAGAGGTTTCATTTTGTATATTCCTTGGAAAGTAACTTAGATTTTTTGTCTTGTGGCTCAGTCTTTGCGACGTTACATATGCGTTCGCGTACTCAAGATTGAGGTGAACACTAAACATCTCTTGTTACCGTTCTTTTACAGATATACGAACTATTGGTTACCACGGAGGTTTGAACATGGGGAGGGGGAGGCTGGAAAAAGCTTTTGCTGGGGTTCGTTATTTACCGGCTTAATCTAGGGTTTTAGTGGGTAGTCTTTCCCAATAAGGCGTTTCGCCATAGTATTTAATAAAGTAATCGATAAATGCCCGTACTTTAGGGGCTAATAAACGGGAGCTGGGATACATCGCCCAAATAGCAGTATCGGAAATTAGCGCATAATCCTTTAGCACTTCTACTAACCTGCCATCATTTAACTCCTGGTAGGCGCACCAAACAGACGAAATAGTTAAGCCTGCACCACTGACACATATATCTCGGACTGACACACCATTATCGATGCGAATGGCTCCTCTGGTTTTAATTTTTTGCGGGCCATTGGGTGTTTCGAACAGCCAATTATCGATCCCGATAAGATTAATACACTCATGATTAAGCACGTCTTGAGGTGTTTTAGGCTCACCATATTGCTTGATGTAGTCGGGCGAAGCACAAACTACCCGTTTATCACTCGCCAGCTTACGGGCCACCAAACTGGAATCATTCAATGAGGCATTACGAATAGCAATATCAAAGCCGCCTTCAACCATATCGATCACGTTGTCACTCAGCCTTAAATCCACTTTTAGATTGGGGTACGTTTCAATGAAACCTTTAAGCGCTGGCACTATATGCATATTGCCAAAGGATGAGGGTGCGGTGACACGTATTGTGCCTTGTGGTGTAAAGCTGCCACTGCCAACCGAGGCCTTAGCTAAATCTACTGCATCAAGCACTTCTTCTGCATGGGGTAAAAACGCCCGGCCTTCCTCAGTTAACGACACCTTTCGGGTGGTGCGATGGATTAGCTTCACCCCCAGCTCCTTTTCTAATTTACTGATATGCGTGCTTGCCACCGGGGGGGATAAACCTAACTCACTGCCGGCCAGACTAATATTCTGCGTAGAGGCTATGCGGACAAAAAGCCGTAAATGATCATTATTCATAGCAAGACTCATTATTAACGAAAAGTAAAAACTGATTCGTGACTTTGCTGCATTATCAGAAATTGACTAAGAGAATACACTTTACTTATGCGACAAACATCCAGTCTGTTGGACTTCATGTTTAAGCGAGATTGCTAATCCAGGCTTCTTTGCTGGGTGTTTTTTTAGACTGGGTGTTTTTTAGATAAATATTTAGAGGTGATGTATGCACATACAAGCCAACGTTAATTATCACGTTCATAGTGGTCAAGAGCAAGCTTACAGCATTGATGCTGGAGGTATCTCTGGAAACATCGTCGGTCCCGAGCAGGTGGTTGTACAGGTTGCTGTGAATGATGTACGCGATATCGGGCGACCTCTTAATTTTCAGCAGGATAGTGTCATTTTTACCGAGTTAGCATCTAACGCAGTTGATCTAGACGATCAGAAAAGTACAGCTGCCTACAATGCTGATCTCAGTGCTTTGTTAAAAGACAAATTGGGTGTTAAAGAGGCGATCATATTCGATCACACCGTGCGTACAGATGATGCAGGTTCCGAGCGTAAACCGGCCCGCAATGTGCACAGTGATTACAGCCCAGGCGGGGCCAAACAAAGATTAATCGACATCCTTGGCCCTGAGCGCGCTAAAGAGTGGCAGCGGGGGCACTATGGTTTTGTCAATGTTTGGCGACCATTACACCAAACCGTTTTGACTGCCCCCCTTGGTTTTGTACAAACATCATCCGTTGCCGCAGAAGATTGGCTGACACTGCGTTTAGATTATCCCGACCGAACCGGTCAGATTATGGGTTTGGTGTTCAATGAAAATCATCGCTGGCTCTATCAGTCCGCAATGACCCCAACCGATGCGGCCATTTTTAATATTTATGATAGCTCGGGTATTCCATCCATCGCCCATAGTGCGCTTGACCTGGTAAATAACCCTTATCCCAATAGAGTTAGAAGCAGCTTAGAAAGCAGAACATTAGTTCGGTATTAAACCCACATCATCCGATAGTGAATACCGTTCAGTCATTCAGGAGTTAATCAACATTA
This sequence comes from Oceanospirillum sp., assembly GCA_048268485.1. GTDB lineage: Bacteria > Pseudomonadota > Gammaproteobacteria > Pseudomonadales > Halomonadaceae > Oceanospirillum. The sequence continues at coordinate 48,391 of JBLWVL010000024.1, read as the reverse complement.
TGCAATTCAATCCATTACAACAGGCACAGAATTTAGATTTACCCTCACGTGAAGCGATGCTGCAACGGGCTCCATCGGTACAGGCATTTTGGCACAATAATCAAGACCTGCTCAGTCAGGCATGGAAAGAGTGGGAAACAAGTGAATACGCTGACCTTTTAAAGCTCGACGGCTCTTTACTGGATAAAGACCTACATCAGGCCGTGATGCAGGCATGGCAGGACCCAAGCAAAGAATTCGTCATTAAAGACCTGTTGCAGGAGGTCGCCCCTGATGTGTTCCAGTTCCAGTTTTTCGACCCAGAGCGACTCGTTGAACTACGTGGTTATTTAGAGCATGTATGGAACGCGCAAATACCGTTACGCCCACCTTATGGCATTGTGCTTAACCGCCGTGGTGCCATGCTGGATGAGCGCTCCGAGGGCTATCTGGCTGCACCAACATTTCAGGCGTTTTACCGCCAGTTACTCGATACCTACATGCGGCCCATTTCTCGCCTGTTGTTTCCGGAGATAATAGGTTATGACACACAAAGTTTTGGCTTTTCAATTCATTACCAGCCCAATACCGATGCATCGATTCGCCCGCACACTGATGCATCGGCGGTGACATTGAACATTAACCTGAATTTGCCCGGAGAGGGATTTACCGGCTCGAATGTCGACTTTTACGACCTAAGCACGGGAAAAAACCATTCGTTGGCCTTTAAGCCAGGCACCGCCATGCTGCATAGAGGCAATGTAGTCCATGCGGCGCAGCCGATCACCAGCGGAGAGCGTACCAATATTGTTCTGTGGTTATATGGTGATAGCGGCCGTATTCCTCAGGGGGGTACAGTGAGAGAAGTTGTTGATGCCGCTGTACGTTGGACTACGCCGGCAACGGCGAAAGATAAATTTGCACCTTTTTGAGGAAAGAAAAAAGAAAAAAGGGATGAGGAAAAAAGGGACACCCATCATTTAAATCTGTAAAAAGGACAGGCGTGGATCTCATCCGGTCAGCAGCACGCTGTTTTCAGATAAGCCGGAAGCCAGGCTTAACGTGTTGATATGGATGGATAAAATTATGGGTGTCCCGAACTGTTTTATGCCAAAGAGTCTAATTCGGCCGTCTCGTTAGGCTGCATTTTAAAGCAGGCCTGAATATAGATTAGATACAGAACCGCGACCGTAGCGACGACAGCAAAGACCAATCGAATATTGCCGGGTAGCAGCTCTATCAAAGAAGTCAGGAATTGGCCCAGGAATACCGCCATCGCAAAGTAGGATAGGTTTTTTCCTCTGTTACTCGGTGCGCTTTTGTCGACAGTGATGTGGTTCAAAAGTGGGATGGATAAGCCAAAGCCGGCACCGGAAAAAATACCACCAAGGATTAAAACGTAGGGGTTTTCACCAAAGTAATAGGCGCAATGGGACAGGGCATAAAAACCGAAGGCGATGGATAACGTCCCTTTGTCCTGACAGCGAGCATATATTTTAGGTAGAAAATGGGCTGTGATAACGGCCATTAATGAGACAAAGGCCAGGAATAAACCGATTTTATCTTCTGTATACCCTGAGTGCTCCATGGTGATAGGGAGCACGACAAAGCCAGAGAAGAAGAGCGTCATAGCGATACAGGAGGTGATGAAAACTGGCGTCAAAGACACTTGAATAGCCGTGGTGGATTTGTGCTGTGCTGCTTCTGGGTCTGCAGGATACTTATTCGGTACAAGTAATAGCATCATCCCTAAGAAAATCCAGGCCAGGGCATAGAGTAAAAAAGGCTGATTCCAGCTGTTAATGGCCAATAAGCCAGCGGCGAATAAAAACACTACCCCACCTAATTCAACTGCCATCCCTTGCTTCGCCATCATCACGAGGCGTTTGTGACCAAAATAGAACTGTGAGATCAATGTTGTGCTACCGGCCATGGTCAATGCGGTGACGGCCCCCAATAAGATCCGGTTGATAAAAACCAGCTCCGGGCCATGTAACCATTGCCCTGAAATACCCAGAGCGCCATACAAGAACAGGGCGATAGACGTACAGTAATATGCGCCATATTTGTCAATAAGCCGTCCAGCGAAAGGTGCAAAAATCACCACGCCTAAAGAGGGGAGTGTTATTAATAGACTGGCGTAATCTGTCATACCAAGGTGTAGTGCAATACTGGGTAAGGCAGGTGCAACGATGGAGCCAACCATAATGGTCAGGCTGGAAATACATAGCAAGGTGAGACTGCCTAAGGGGGAGAGACGGGTCATAATAATTCCTGGTGAAAGATCCGTTTTAGATACGTTGGGGCTATTCTAAATGGTTGTCTTTTATGTCAGAAATGATTTAATTTGATAGAATCTATACTTTTTAGGTATTAATCAGTGGATGTTAAATCCTTAAAAAGCTTTGTGATGGTTGCCTCATTAAAAAGCTTTTCGGCGGCGGCCAGAGAGTTGCATACGGTTCAGCCTGCCATAAGCCGGCATATCGCGGCGCTTGAGGAGGAACTGGGCACGCGCTTGTTCATCCGCAATACCCGTGATGTGCAAATAACGGCAGCGGGCCTTCAACTTCTGAGCGATGCAACAATCTTGTTGAAGCAGTTTGAAGATGCTAAAAATCGAACGAAAAGGGCGGCAAAAGGCGAATTAGGGCAGTTAAGGGTGGGCTATTTACCATCGGCTTGCCTGACGTTGATTCCCTACCTGGTGAAGCAGTTTCATTCACGCTTTCCCCATGTTGATATCAGTTTGTATGAAATGACGGTGTCTGAGCAACTGACTGCTTTTAAGCATGATGAGATCGACATTGGTATATCACGTCCTTTGCCGGTAGACGGTGGTGATGGATTAGTCAGTCATCTTTTATATCAGGATCATTTATGCGTCGTTGTGCCTGAAGACCATGAACTGGCCCGGTGCCATCGAGTGAAGTTAAGCGATCTTCAAGCCGAGAAGTTGATTCTCTTTCATCGGGAAGAAGCGATAGGCTTGTTTGATACCATTATCCATTTATGTCAGAACAATGGTTTTTCGCCTAATTTGTCCGCTCAACCCAAGCATATGCAAACCTTATTGACGATGGTGGCGGCTGGATTAGGTATCGCTATAGCGCCTTATTGTGTGGCTAAACTTTATACTCAGGGCTGCTGTCTTATCAGAATAGAAAAAGATCAAACAGAGATATTGACGCAAATTCATTACCGAGAAAAAAGCCTTACGCCAACAGCCGAGGCTTTTGTTGAGTTGGCAAAGCAGTCTACTGAGATTATTCAGAAACAGATGCGAGCGTGATAAAAGAGCAAGCGGCAGTGAGTGCTATCCGCCTATTCTGCAACGGCTGCCGTCCGTTTTCAGGTAAGGCGGTAATCAGGCTTAACGTATTGATAGGAAGTTACCATGATTCGATTTTTAACCCTTGTTTTCTTTATTGCACTTACCGGCTGTGCCAAAGATCCCGTACCCCAGGCTGAATTCCAACAGAGTACGTTTGCGGAGTATGTTGAACAAACTCAAGCATGGATTCGTGCTAACCGTCGCTTTATATCCGATCAACCTGAACAAGAAGTATTATTAAACAGCCCGTTCGAACGCAAGCCTGATCAGCCATCGAATAAAGCGGTACTTTTGGTGCATGGGCTTAGTGATTCACCGTACTCCTTTAACGATCTTGCGGATAGCTTGGTTGAACAAGGCTATGTGGTGCGCACTATTTTGCTGGCAGGGCATGGCACTAAGCCTGAGGATCTGATGAACCCTAAGCTTGAGGACTGGGTTTCTGCGGTTCACCATCACACCCGGTTACTGGCCGCTGAGTATGATGACGTTTGGTTAGGGGGTTATTCCACTGGCGCAAACCTCGTCACCGCCGAGGCGCTTGAGAACCCGGAAGTTGATGGCTTATTACTGTTTGCACCTGCATTTAAGGCTAAAAGCAAGATGGTCGCTTTGGCCCCGTGGGCAAAGTATTTTGTTGATTGGGCGGATCAGGATTTAGAAGAAAACCTGGTAAAGTATGATTCTTTAGCGATGAATGGTGCGGGTGTTTTTTATCAAACATCGGAGCGGGTGATGGCGCTTCTGGACGAGCATACCTTGACGATACCGGTTTTTATGGCCTTAAGTGAAGCGGATAGCGTAGTGGATACTCCTCTGGCGGTTGAGCTTTATAAAACCCGCTTTAATGGCCCCAAAATGCTGACATGGTTTGGTGAAACCTCACCTGACTCAACATTAAAGCCGATCCTAAGGTCTATGCGGTTGCCGGAATATCGTATCAGCAATGGTTCCCATATGAGTCTGTTGTTTAGCCCCCAAAACCCACTTTATGGGATTAACGGGCTTCAGCGGCAGTGCAATAACGGCCAAGGAGATGAGGCCGAGCTAAGTTGTCGTCAGGGGGCTGAAGTTTGGTATTCCGCCTGGGGTTATCAGGAAAAAGGCAAGATACACGGACGGCTAACATGGAACCCCTATTACGAGGATACGGTGCAGGATATCCTTGGCTTTATGGGGCGTTAGTCTTCCGTTCAGGCTGTAGAGAAACCGCCGAATTTTGTAAAGGAAAAACCGGGACACCCATCATTTATCTCCCGAGAAATCAGCTGTCTGACCTGGGCTTAAAACATGGGTGTCCCGAATTGTTTTTTCCGAATTGTTTGCGGTTTAAATTGAATAGCCTGATTGGTTATCGGGACTCAGATGTTTAGTCTGAGTCCCTATGAGCTTACTTAGGGTTAGTGGCTTACCACTTCATTTCACCCGTGTGTACTTTGGAGCCCAGTTCAAGGGCGATACCCAGACCTGCATTTGGGTAAAGGCTCTGCATACTGGCTTTAACATCGTCACTGTTATCGGCCTTTTTAACTGCCTGACGGAACTGGCTCAGGTAGGTTTTGGAGTAGTGGATGCTGCTGGTGTCGAGTTTGGTGTTTGCCGCCATGTGACCGGGAATTACCACTTTCGGATTCAGAGAGAGCATGGCATCCAGTTGGGTATTCCAGCCGTTCAGATGTTCCTCAGTTTGGGTGTCCGCTGTCCAGAGATGCAGGCCGCCAAAAACGGCGATATCACCCAGGATCGCTTTGTTGTCCTCGATCCACAGATAAGGTCTGTGTGCTAATACACCGTCAGTGCCTCGAATCTCGATGGTGTGTCCATCCAGCGTCAGTGTCTTGCCTCGGTAAGCATCTGGTAATACAGGTTGTTGAGGAGCGTTAGTCCCCAGTTTTGGCCCCCAAAAACCAACTTTACCGGCCATTTTCTTTTTGATGATGTCACGAACGGCCGGTGTGGTAATGACTCGGGCATCCGGGAAGAGCTGTTTCAGTGTTTCTGCACCGAAGTAGAAATCAGGGTCGGCCTGACTGATAAAAATGGTTTTCAGTGGTTTACCACTGTCATAGACCTTGGCGGCGATACGCAGTGCATCGGATTTAGTGAAGCCGGTATCCACCAAAAGGGCTTCAGTCTCACCGACAATCAATGTGGCGTTAACGTGAAAACTCTGTTGGCTTGCATTATAGACGTCGAATGTTAATGGCTGGCTATCTGCCAGTACATGGCCACTCAATAAAGACAGACTTGTCGTGGCCAGAAGAGTAGCTGCGGTGCTAAAAGTGCGTTTTTTCATGATCGGCTCCGTTTCGGTTCGGTTGCTGTTGGGATTTAGGACTTAAGATGAGTAATCCCTGCCTTGATTGATGAGGGAGATTTTGCCGATTGATTGTTCAATAAAAAATACCTAATAATGGTCATGATTATTTCGTATTCTGAGCTAATAAGAGGTGCTAATGGATCGTATCACTGCAGCCAGAGTCTTTGTTGACCTGGCTTACTCCGGTAGCTTTACCCGAACCGCTGACCGGCTTGAGATGTCCCGCCCTATGGTGAGTCGCCATCTGGAGGCGATGGAGACCTGGGTACAGGCACGTTTGTTTCATCGCACGACACGTAAGATCTCACTGACAACGGCGGGAGAGCAGTGTCTGGCTGAAGTAGAGCAGTGGCTATTACAGGCAGATCGGTTGGAGCAGATGAATATTGCGTCCCATGAACCGTCTGGGCAGATTCGGCTGGCCACCAGTATGTCCTTTGGCTTTTCTCAGTTGGTGCCCGCCCTAAATGGCTTTATGGCACAGAACCCCAAGGTGTCGGTTGACCTGGAGTTGCAGGACAGCGTGACCGACCTGACCGCTGAGCGCATTGATCTGGCGTTACGCTTTGCCAGTAACCCCGACCCATCTCTGATTGGTAAGCCGATTGGGGTTTGTCGGTCGGTATTGGTGGCCTCCCCTGAATACCTTGAAAAGCGAGGTGTGCCGTTAACACCGGAGGATCTGGCGGAGCATGATTGTCTTGGCTATCGCAATTTTGGTCGCCACGTTTGGCATCTGACCCATGAGAAGCTGGGGGCGCGAGCCGTGGATCTGCACTGTCGGCTGACGGCCAACGAAGTTACCGCACTGATGACCGCGGCTAAGCAGGGAATGGGAGTTGCTATGCAACCGACCTATCTGGCCGAGGACGCATTGGCTGGGGGAGAGCTGGTTGAGGTCTTGCCGGAATGGCAGCTTCAGGAGCTGCAGATCTACGTACTGTATAACTCGCGTAAGCATCAGTCCGGTGCAGTACGGGCGCTGATCGATTATCTGGAACAATGGTTTAAACAGCAGTCCTGGTGAGAACTCCGGCATTTTTGTTTATGTTAGAAAAAACGGGTAACGGGCTTCAGCGGCAATGCAATAACGGCCAAGGAGATGAGGCCGAGCTAAGTTGTCGTCAGGGGGCTGGCGTTTGGTATTCCGCCTGGGGTTATCAGGAAAAGGCAAGATACACGGACGGCTAACATGGAACCCCTATTACGAGGATTTGATGCTAACCCACCGGAAACTGCTGTTTCTGGTGGAGTACCCGCATTATTCTGATGGTATCGCCATCTACCCGATAAGATACGATCATCGAGATTTCAGGAATAATCAGTAACCGGCCCGCTATCCCATTACGATTTACCCCCATTAGAGGCTGCTCCAGCAGGTTTTCGACCTTTAATTCGATAAGAGAGTCGGTTTTCTCCGCTGCTTCGGGGTTGAAGTCATAAAGAAAGTCGAAAATCTTTTCGCGATCATTCAGGGATTCCTCTTCCCAGTAGATCATTGTCTCCTCCGGTTACGGATTCTGGCCTTACGAGCTTCCATCTCTGATTTGGCGGTTTTATGCTCGATAAAGTGACAGTCACCAGCATCATACTTTTCAAATGCCTGGCTCACCTGTTCAGTTAACCAGCGATCATGATTTAACGCTTTTCTTTGTTGTTCAGCCAGCTGTTGGGTAAGTTCCCTGCAGGCATCACTAAGCGTGCGGCCTTGGCTTTCAGCCATCTGCTGTGCGAGGCGTTTGGTTTCTTCATCAACACGAAATTGAATTCTGGTGTCCATGATGGGGTGCCTTTTTAATCTGTGTGTACAAATGTTAGCACTGGCTTGCATGGCTAACAAATAAAAAGCGGTGAGGCGTTAAGCGTTAGGGGCTAATGCATTCAATGTTACAATGCGCGACTTTAATTTTTCTGTCGGTGTTTGGTTATGAGTTTTGCCTCCCTTAGTTTGCATTCAGATTTACTCGCGGTTTTAGAATCCCTTAACTATCAAACGCCGACACCGATTCAGCTGGAAGCGATCCCGGAAGTTCTGGCAGGTCACGATGTGCTGGCCGGTGCGCAAACCGGCACCGGTAAAACGGCGGCCTTTGCCTTGCCGATGATCCATCGTTATCTGACCCAATACGCCCAAAACGACAAAAAAGTGATCCGCACACTGGTACTGACACCAACCCGCGAGTTGGCGCAGCAGGTTCACCAAAGTTTTTTGAAATACAGTGAGGGTTTAGGCTTTAGCTCTGTGGTCGCCTACGGCGGTGCCAGCATTAATCCGCAGATTGATGCGCTGAATAAAGGCTGCGATGTGCTGGTGGCAACCCCCGGTCGCTTGCTGGAGCTGGCGATAAAGGAGCTGATTGATCTCAGCGCTATCGAAACTCTGGTGCTGGATGAAGCCGACCGTATGCTGGATATGGGCTTTATCAACGATATTAACCGCATCCTGAAGCGCCTGCCGGAGTCCCGCCAGACGCTGTTTTTCTCCGCCACCTTTAATGATGAGGTTTTTGCCCTCAGCAAAACCATCTTAAAAACACCTAAGCTGATTGAAGTGGCCGAGCGTAACGCTACAGCCGCCAAAATCGAGCAGCTGTTTTACGAAGTGGACACCAAGCGCAAAGCCGCGATGCTGGCCTATCTGATCGGTTCCAAAAACTGGCAACAGGTGCTGATCTTTACCCGTACCAAACAAGCCGTGGATGAGCTGGTGAAAGAGATAGCCAAAGATGGCATTAAGGCAGCAGGAGTGCACGGGGATAAATCTCAGGGTGCCCGTGATCGGGGACTGGAAGAGTTTAAGTCCGGCAAAGTACGGGCGCTGGTGGCGACCGATGTTGCGGCGCGGGGACTGGACATTAAAGAGCTGCAGACCGTGGTTAACTTTGAACTGCCCTACAGTGCTGAAGATTATATCCATCGTATTGGCCGCACCGGTCGGGCTGGGCAGGAGGGTATCGCGGTATCCCTGATTTCTCATAAAGAGAAATACCTGTTTGAGGAGGTGAAAAAACTCACCGGTGAAGCGTTTATGATGCAGTGGTTTCCGGGTTTTGAACCAGACTTTATGGCCCAGGAAGAGGAGGAGCGCGGTAAACGCAAACCCTCCAAAAAAGCCCAGCTTGCCAAGGCATTGGGGAAAGGTAAGGGCGGCAATACAAGGGGAAATAGCCGACGTCGCCGCTAGTTAAGCCCGGAATGCTTTCGATGGGGGCCGCAGGATATCCGGCTTAATAAAAAAAGGAGATCCACACTTTTAGTTTGGCCGTAATCTGCAGGTTTCCACCGCTCTTTACAGAGTGACCGCAATGGTCGCTCTGACGATGAATCAGCGGTTCTTCTGAACACCATCCTTCTGTCTGTTTAATTCTATGGCTGCCATCTGGGCCGCTACCTTCAGTCATTCTCTTTGGTCTGGTTTTTAACGCACTTTGACATGATGGTCGTCATGTGGTTTTCTTGCATGATGATTGTCATGCGAAATGGACAAACATGCGAAATGGTCGGAAGGGGGTTGATACTATGTCTGTCAGAGCTGAGATGAAGCGGGCTTCACGGGAAAAAATCCTTGATGCCGCAGGGAAACAGATGCGGGTAGAAGGCTTGAGTGGTGCTGGTGTTGCCTCGGTTATGTCGGAGGCAGGGTTAACCCATGGGGCTTTTTACTCTCATTTTAAAAACAAGGACGACATGCTGTGCCAGGCACTGAGTCATGCCTTAAAGGACAACCGTAGTCGCTGGCTGGGGCTGCCTAAAAAAGAAAGCTGGGCCCAGCGCCTGTCCCGTTTGGCAAAGCGGTATCTCACCGGTGCCCACAGACGGGATCTGGCCAATAGCTGTGCCCTGGCTTCTCTTTGCACTGAGGCGGGTAAGGGCTCAGATCGTTTTAAGGCTTATTACGAGCAGGAGCTTATAGAGTCCCTTGATCAGTTATGTGGGGGCTCCTTTGCACAGGCGGATGCGGATAAACAACAGGAAGCGCTGGCGTTTATGTCCATGATGATCGGCTCCATCGCTTTGTCGCGGGCGGTTGTCTCAGAACAACTATCCGACCAACTATTGCAGGCGGGAACAGACCTGGCGGGGCGTTTAGCGGATCAGGATTAACCGGAGAAGAGTAGTGGAAAACAAAAACAAGAAGTTACTATCGATGATGAAAGGGGTGGTACATGAATAACGCACTGATCTATGCAGCCTGCATGCTGATTGCCGGTATTGGGATTCCAACCATGGCGATGCTCAATGGTGGCCTTGGCGGTAAGTTAATGAGTTCCACTCTGGCGACGGCGATTTCTCTGGCGGTGGGTTTTACCGCTGCGGTGATCTACCTGTTGGCGACGGAGGGGATGCCGACACAGTTATTCCAGGCTGATACGCCTTTCTATTTTTATCTGGGAGGTTTTTGTGTGGCTTTTTATATTATCAGTGTCACCTGGATTGCGCCGCGTTTTGGTATCTCCAATGCGATCGCTTTTGCGCTGTTAGGTCAGTTGATTTCGATGAGTGCCATCGATCATTTTGGTCTGCTGGGGGCGCAGCAATATGGTCTGACGACACAAAGAATGGTTGGCCTTGCGTTTATGGCGGCTGGTGTTTTTATGGTGCTGGACAAGGTTAAACCTGCTGCCATCCAGTAATTGAGAGTATTGCGCTGCTTCCGGATAACGTATTCGGAGTGGGTCTTATCCGACAGATGCCCCTGAGTTGAGGGGCGTGGGTTCGTGATGCTTAATAAACTGAATACTCAGTCTCGTCATCAGGTTCCGATAAACTGAAATCTGCTTTAAACTCCTTTCCATAACAAAATCCCTATGCGCTCTGTGCGCAACTTTCTGATGGAAATAGGTTAAGTATGATTCAATCGTTTAATCCCCCTGTTCGCACTTTGATGGGCCCCGGCCCGTCTGATATCGCGCCGCGTGTTTTAGCCGCTATGTCTCGCCCAACCATCGGGCACCTTGATCCGGCGTTCATTCAGATGATGGATGAGATTAAGCAGATGCTGCAGTACGCCTTCCAGACCAAAAACGAACTGACCATGCCGGTTTCAGCACCGGGTTCTGCCGGTATGGAAACCTGCTTCGTCAATCTGGTTGAGCCGGGTGACAAGGTAATTGTCTGCCAGAACGGTGTTTTTGGTGGCCGTATGAAAGAGAACGTCGAACGCTGTGGCGGTATTGCGGTCATGGTGGAAGATGATTGGGGTACAGCGGTCAGCGTCGATAAAGTACAGGCTGCGCTGGAACAGAATCCGGATGCTAAGGTGCTGGCCTTTGTTCATGCAGAAACCTCTACCGGTGCCATCAGTGATGCGAAAGCTCTGTGTGCGCTGGCCCGTGAGCATGATTGTCTGACCATTGTGGATGCCGTGACCTCTCTGGGTGGCTCTGAACTGCGTGTGGACGAGTGGGGCATTGATGCCATCTACTCCGGTACTCAGAAGTGCCTGTCCTGCCCGCCGGGTATCTCGCCGGTCAGCTTCAGTGAGCGTGCTGTTGAAGCGGTTAAAGCCCGTAAAACTTCTGTACCCAGCTGGTTTCTGGATACCAATCTGGTGATGGGCTACTGGGGTACCGGTGCTAAACGTGCTTATCATCATACCGCGCCGGTGAATGCGCTTTATGCCCTGCATGAAGGTCTGGTGATGCTGCAGGACGAAGGTCTGGAAAACGCCTGGGCCCGTCATGAGAAACATCATCAGGCCCTGCGTGCCGGTCTTGAGGCGATGGGGCTGAAATTCCTGGTGGCGGAAGGCGAGCGCCTGCCGCAGCTGAACTCTGTCTTTATCCCGGACGGTGTGGATGATGCGGCCCTGCGTACCACACTGCTGAACGATTACAGTTTGGAGATTGGTGCTGGCCTTGGCGCATTCGCCGGAAAGGTATGGCGTATCGGCCTGATGGGCGCAGCCTGTACCCAGCGTAATGTTATGTTCTGCCTGATGGCTCTGGAAAACACCTTGTTGGCTCAGGGAATCTCCCTTGAGGCGGGCAAAGCGGGCCAGGCTGCACTGGCGGTTTATCGGTAACCGTTTTTACAGAAAGTCGTTTAAAACCCGATGATTGTCATCGGGTTTTTTGTTTTTCATTTTCAGTATCAACCGGGCCGTTTCAGGCGACCCAATAGCCTGAGGTTGCGGTCTTTGCCTTTTGGTAACCCGGCTTGGTTTTCAGGTATCGGTTGATCGCTTTCATTTGGCTACTTTCTGCCGCGACAAAAATTGTTGGTTCCCCGCTTTGCCATGGCAGAGTTTCAAGGTGCTCAAGAAGAGCATTTCTGGAGAGATCATTATTGATGACCCAGCTCAGACTGACGCCTTCAGGCACCGAGATAGCTTGTTTATCCGCAATATCGGGGATTTGCAATAATGCGTGACCGATAGCCTCTTCCGGTAACTTCTCCAGAATAGCCGCAGCCGCTGGTAACCCGGTCAGATCCGCTATCAAAAGATGCCAGTCTGCACTGTAGTCAGGGTATTTTGGGCTTCCAGGGCCGGCAACCCCCAGATAATCACCGGGCTGAGCATTTTTTGCCCAGTTTGTCGCCAGCCCTTCGTGGTCGTTGACTGCGAAGTCTACTGTCAGCTCTTTTTTCTGGTTATCAAAGGCGCGCACGGTATAGGAGCGCATCCATTTTTTAAAACCAGGATAGAGACCCAGTTGAGGCTTGTGTTCCCCTGGCTTTGGAAAAATAGCTTTAAAATGGGCGCTTTCGTAATTCGTAGGAAAATCACTCAATTCATCGCCATGGAGTACAATCCGGCGCATATGCGGTCCGAGGGACTCTGTGCGTATAACCTGTGTCATTCTCATTTTTTTCATAACTGATGTCCTTAAGGTTAGTTCGCCAGGAATTGTGCAAGTTTGGGTTTCAGGTAGAGTGACATGATCAGCGCCATGCATAGCCCGAAGGGAAGTGCGGCGGCAAAAGAGTGGAGCCATGCTGCTGCAAAAGCATCGCTGTCTGAAAACCCAACGATATTGGCTGTCGTACTAACGGCCATAATTGATTCCATGATCAGAGCCATGGTTACCCCGGTAATCAGCTGCCGGTGATGCGTCTTATAATGAGGTAGCAAAGACTCAACCCATTTACTGATCAGGGACATCAGGCCAAAGCTGGCCGGGATAACAAACAGGGCAGTAATAGTGAACGATGATAGCCAGTAGGGTATAAAGTTCTCTGAGAAACCGGTATTCATATAGGTCATGATGCCCGTTAATGTCCCACCCACAATAAGCATAAGAGAGGCCAGGACCGCTATTTTTTGGTACAAAGGCGTTTTTTCGGGCGATGTGTTTGCTGTCAGATTTTCCATCGGCAGTGTTCCTGTTTTTGATAATAGTTGATTAAGTCAACTATATTGAGTTAGGTTGACTATGTCAACTATATTTATCTGAGGTTTATATGAAGGCCAGTGTTATCGAGTCGACGTTCCATTTAGCGCATGCCATAAAGCAGCGGCTCAGTTGTCAGCTTGAAGCGAATGAAATGGATATTGCCCCTATGCATGTTCGGGTTTTGAACGTGATAGATCGGCAGGCACCCTGTACGGCGATTGATATTGCAACGCTTTTTAAACGTGATAAGGCGCAGATTACCCGTCTGGTAAAACCTTTGATCGAACAGGGGTTGGTTCAGAAAGAACCCAACCCGGAGGATAAGCGGAGTCAGTTTCTTGTGTTGACACCCCAAGGCATCGCATTGCAGAAAAGTCTGGATTCATTCGCCCAGCAGATGCAAAAAGAGGTGACCGAGGGGATTGATGGCGAAGACTTGGCGACTTTTCTACGGGTTGCAGAGCAGATCACTGCAAATTTTTCGAAACGGGCGTCTGAAGACTGAGTTTCCCCGATCAGGTTTATTGTTTTGTTATTAAACGCATAGATGCACCTGTTTATTTATTTTTATGGCGTGTACCGCCATAAGAGCCTAAGCTCTTCATGATCCTTGATCGCTTCCCTTAACCGCCTCTGCAGGTCTTCTTGTCGTGGCGGTTTTTCTGTTGCCAGTGGCGGTTTTTCTGCTGCTTGCTTTGATCTTTCCCGGACGGTAGAGCCTGCGCTTGATGTCCTTTTCCATTTTCTGCTGTGTGGTGTTGTCGATGAAAGCGATCCGCTCTCCTTTCTTCTGGGTTAGTTTTGCCATGTGTGCCGGTGTGATGAGTACCGCGCTGATCAGTCCTTTGTATGGCATCTATAAAAGTGAGTGGTTGCTTCAGGCCAGTGATATCTCAGTCATCTATGTGGTCTATATGGCCGGCGCCTTGTCTGCTCTGCTTTTTCTGGGGCAGCTGTCTGACCGGATCGGTTTTCGTCAGGTGATGCAATTGTCATTGGTGCTGGTTTTTCTGGGAACGGGGCTCACTATGCTGGCCTGGGATACTCTAAGCATCAATCTGGCCCGTTTTATTGTTGGGGTGGCATCCAGCCTGATGACAACGTCTGCTTCTGTAGGGTTGCGTCAATTGGCAACCGGCGCTCACCCGAATCGTGCAGCCTCCATGAGCAGCGTGCTGATCGCCTTTGGCTTTGGTCTTGGGCCTCTTGTCGGTGGGGTTATTGGCCAGTGGTTGCCCAATCCTCTGATTACTGCTTACCTGCCAACCATGGCCCTTTCTGCTGTCGGCTTCTTTGCTCTGCAGCGTCTTGACCTTCCACCCCATGACAGGGTTGTGAACCCCGGTAAACCAGCCAGCCGGGCTTGGCTGCCAAAGCTGATCTGGTCGGAGCGGGAACACTCACTGGCATTTATTCTGACCAACGCTTGTGCTTTTCTGGCCTTTGGCGTATTTGGTCTTTATGCCTCCATGTCTCCGTTGTTTCTTGAGCAGATGATCGACTGGAAGGGGCCTTTTATCAGCGGTATTTCTATTGCGGTGATTTTATTCCTTTCATCCGGTGCCCAGCTGGTGACACGCCGTCTGCCGATTCATTGGTGCGGCACCTTCGGCCTGCTGGCATTAGCTCTATGCTGTGGACTGCTATTGCTTAATCTGGATCAGAAATCACCATGGATTCTGGCGGCAGGACTACTGATTACGGCATTCGGCCATGGTATGACCCTGCTATCGGGTATCAATATGGTTGGCCGTATTGCTCAGCCCCATAATCATGCCGGTTTACTCTCTACTTATCTGGTATTGGGCTATATTGGCAGCATGCTACCGGTGTTGGGTGTGGGTTGGATTGCGGATCACTGGGGACTGCATCTTGCCGTCAGTATCTTTTGTTACGGTGTTATTGCGTTGGCTGTTTTGACGGCGACGATGTTTTTTCGCCATCCTCATATGCAGAAGGTAAGTTAGAACAGGGCTGCTTTTTTGATGGTCCCGGTGATGCGGGGCTTGCTAGGCTGGTTGTTATCTCTTAGGTTTCGGTCTTCTGGTGCAGACAATACCTCAATGAGTGGAATCTATCTGGAATAAATACAAGAGGGATCATGCCCATGATAACGAAAAAACCGTCCAATACAGGAGATGCTTGCGAAACGATTAGTGAGCATCAGCACCTCCATGATTTTGGTCAGGGTAAAAGGCAAAAAGCAGAAACGCGTACCCTGCTGGTCACTTTGCTGACACTGGCAACCATGCTGGCAGAAATCATGGGCGGGTGGCTGACCGGCTCTATGGCGTTATTGGCCGATGGTATCCATATGGGTGGCCATGCCCTGGCTCTTGGGCTGGCGACTCTGGCCTATTACCTGACACGGCGTTACGCCCAGGATCGCCGGTTAAGTTTGGGTAGCGGTAAGATTATTGATCTGTCTGCCTGGACCAGTGCTTTGTTTCTGGCGGTCACAACCGTCTGGCTGGTGGTGGAATCGATTCACAGGTTGCTGACACCCCAGGATTTAATGATTAAAGAAGCGGCAATTGTTGCTGTGCTGGGGCTGCTGGTAAACCTGTTTTCCGCCTGGCTGCTGGCGGGTGCGCATGAGCATCACCATCATGGCCATAACCATGAACACACGCATCATCACGGGCACAACCACGATCATAAACCCGTGCATCAGCAGGACAGCAACCTTAGAGCTGCTTTGGTTCATGTGATCGCTGATGCCGTCACATCGGTTGCCGCGATTATTGGCCTACTGGCAGCCTGGTTATGGGGCTGGAGCTGGTTAGACCCTGCAATCGCTCTGGTTGCATCCTTTGTTATTTTGCGCTGGGCTGTAGGTCTACTGAAACAAACTGCCAGCGTGCTGCTGGACATGGAAGGGCCTGATTTACTTAGGAACAAGGTCAATCATCAGTTGGATAGCATGGATGGAGTGAAGGTCGTGGATCTGCACCTCTGGTCAGTCGGGCAGGGTGCCTGGACCATGGTCGCCAGCCTGGTGACCCATGACACCGCCATTACCCCGGACAGCTGCAAAGCCCTGCTTAGCGGCATCGACGGACTGCATCATCCCATTATTGAAATCAACTACTGCTCAACCTGCCATACTTCTGACTAAATAGTTTTTCTACAATCTCGTTAGCTATTATTGCGCTGTCTGAAAGTGATACTATAGTGTCACTATTAGTCTGATTCAGGGTGAGCCCATGAAGGTTGAGCTTGTTACGAACCTAAAGCGCCAAGCCACAAAGATTCTGGCAGATCTGCGCTTGTCTAAAGAGCCGGTACTGATCACGGAGCACGGTCAGCCATCAGCATACCTTGTTGATGTGCAAGATTACGAGTTTATGCAGCGCCGACTTGAGCTGCTTGAGGGGCTCTCGCGGGGTGAGCGTGCTGTACTTGAGGGAAGAACGTACAGCCAAAGTGAGGCCAGGGAGAAAATGAGTAAATGGCTGAAGTAATCTGGACAGAGCCCGCCCTTCAGGAATTGGATGCCATTGCTGAGTACATCGCTCTGGATAATCCTGCTGCTGCAAGTCATCTGGTTCAGAAAATTTTCGATAATACCGAGCGTTTGGAGAATTTTCCCCAATCCGGACGGACTCCTCCCGAGCTCCCTAATTCGGTATACAGGGAGTTAGTGGTTCAACCTTGTCGCATTTTCTATCGTGAGGATGGGAAGCGTGTTCTCGTCCTCTATGTCATGCGAGAGGAGCGGCAGCTCAGGGCTTACATGCTTCGAATTGGAAACAGCTAAGCAGGCGCGTTAGTCTGATTAAGCCTTTCCACCAAGTGAATTAATCCGATTCTGCCTGCTGGTAAAAATGTCTGCAAGGGCGAGGGTGCCTGCCTCTAACGGGCTGCCTTTGCGATAAACAATGGATAGCTGAATATGTTTTGGGCCGTGGGTGACGGGTGTCATGGTGAGGGATTTTTCATACCGGCTGCCAACAACCATATTTTTACCAATAATGGTGTAACCCAAGCCTGCAGAAATACAGCCCAGTACGCCATATGGCGCTGTGATGGGTTGCCGGTTAATAGCTAGTGCTGCAGGGGGTACGCGCAGGTCATAAAAAAAGAACCCCGGCTAGAGATAACAGGGGTTCTTTAGTGCACGGAGCTAGCTGTCGCTATTTTCCGTTTCGAAGTGGCGCTGTTAGGTCAACTAAGGAGTAAAGATGACTTTAACACTACCGTCGACTTCGCTGGCATCAATATAACCAATGGCGCCAGGTGTATTAGCAACAGCCGATTTTACAGCTGTTGTTGAGTCAAGCATGCGCGGTGGCTGCCCTTTTCCGGTAAATACCTGCTTAGACCAAAAGGCATTGAGCTGTGCCTGGGAGCGGCCGGTTACCTTTGTGTGGAACTCATCCCGTAACGCTTGCCCCTGAGACAGGTCAATAGGGTCTGCAGTTTGTCCGCCTGGCAACTGCTTGCTTCGGCCAATATACAGGTCACGTATATCGTTCTTTGCCATGCTGTCAGGGCCGGAAGGGTGAGCGATAACCACCACATCAGCCATTGCGGAAGACGTTGCCAGTAATAATGTCAGTAGAAAATACTTCATAGCGGGTCTCCTTAAAAGGCTGCGTCAAGTTTAACCGAAAAGATATTGGCATCATCATACTTAACGGATGGGCCATTATTACCGCTCAGATCACCACCGGTATCGCCAAAATCAGTCACGTGGCTCAGGTCAAACTTGACGGCCATGTTGCTCATTGCATCCCAACGTACACCTACACTGTAAGAGGTACGTTCAACATTGCTGATATCAGACCCCAGGTAATAACCGTAGTAAGGGCTGCTTGGGTTTGTTACCTGGGCTCGGGTCAGAGGGCGCTCACTGTCATCGGTAGACTCTGTCCTTGATACTGTCGTATATGGGCTCAGACTACCGAAGGTGCGAACGACAGTAAGATAAGCTGAGTCGGTATCGACGGTAGGGCCGTCAGTTTCGAAGCGGGTTAGCTCCGAGATCACCTGCCAGGTGCCGTCGTTGTAGCTCAGGCCAACACCAGAAAAACTGGTGTCATATGATGTGTTATCACCAACAATAGATAAATCAGCCACCGCGTAGTTGGCACGCAGCGTCCAAATGAAATCGGTCCAGTTAATGACACCCCCAAATAGGTTGTCTACATTAATATCGGTGTTTGTACCTACGACATCAACGGTATCACTGGTTTCACCGCTAAATGCCTGCAGGCTAAGAGTTGAGAGGTCGTAATTCACATCATAAATTGCATCAACCCCAGTGTAACTGGTGATGGGAATGCCACCGTAAACGTCTATAGGAGGACGAGCCCAAGGTTGCGCATAGCCAACTTCCAGTGAGTCTGAGTACATAAAAAAGGGTAAGCGCATTTTACCGGCACGAGCCTTTAGGTTAGAAGAAACCTGGTGGCTGATGTAAGCCCATTCAAAGTTTGGCTCCCAGTTATCACGGCTGCGACCTACCAGCTGCATGGTGACATCAGTCTTATCTGAAATCGCAAAAGTACCCTGAAGTCCAAACAGGCTTTCATTGGTAAATGTACCGTCCTCGGTATAGCCTGCATAGCCACTATCATTATCGGCAATACCATAGGCAACACTGAAAAAACCATTAAAACGCAACCGTTCCTGAGTAGGTTTATTGACCTGCTGCTGTAGTGCTTTAATTTGTTGCTCTAAATTATCAACACGAGCCTGGTCGTCAGCTATGGCCTGGTTGCCAGCCAAGGTGAGACCAGCAATGCATGCACTGGCAATAAAAGACTTAGGTTGATTAAGGATCATAGCTCTCTCCAAAGAATTATAATGATCATACCTTAAACTGAGAGGCGACATCTCCCAGTCGTTTTGAGATGTTGTCGATATCCTGACAGATAGAGTTGGTCGTGCTGGTACTTTCAGTGACCGTCTCCGTATTTTTATGGATGTCAGTAACGTGTCGCATTACCTGATCAAATGTAGAGCGCTGCTCTTCAGTTGATTGGGCTATTTGATCGTTAAATGTACTGATCTCCTGGACGCTAACCAGAATGGTGGCCAGTGCCTCTTCAGACTCTTTTGTGGCTTCAACGCCTGTGTTCACATGTTTGACACTGCTTTCCATGGACTCAACGGCACTTTGGGATACGTTTTGCAGCTCACTGATGACGGAATGAATCTCTTCAGTCGCCTGCCGGGTTCTGACGGCCAGTTCACGAACCTCATCTGCAACGACGGCAAAGCCCCGTCCATGTTCACCAGCCCTCGCTGCTTCAATGGCAGCATTCAGGGCAAGCAAATTGGTTTGTTCGGCGACCGTTTGAATTGTGTTAAGTAACTGTCCTACATCGGTACTGAAGGTGTCGAATTTATTCACCACCTGAGCTGTCGCCTTAACATCTTCAGCCAGTGCCGTAATGGTGTCGACATTCCTGTTCAGGGTCTCTTTACCCTGAGCTGCAGTGGCGTTAATCTCGTTGGCTTTATCCGAACCTAGGCTGGAGAGTTGAGCAACCTCTTGTACGCTGGACATCAGTTCTTCAATGGCATGGCGTGTGGCAGCGATAGCCTGAGCCTGAGCACTGATTTCACTGACATTTTTGCCACTGGTGTCGGTGAGTCGGTCAGAAACCTGTGACAGTGATTGCACATCCTGCAGAATTTCGGCAAAAGACCGGTGCAGCTTCTCAACAAAGCGGTTAAAGTTTTCGGCGAGAGGCTGGATCTCATCCTGCCCTTTATAAATGATCCGGCAAGTTAAATCCCCTTCGCCAGACGCCATATCATGCAATGACTGAGTAACCTGATTTAAGTTGCGGGTAATAGAGCGGCCAATAATAAGGCTCAGAGAAACCAGAACAACAATGGCTATAATAGCTATAATCAATGATATCTGTGATGCGCTGGAAGCGCTGGCCAGTATATCGGAAATATTATTTGTAAAACTGAGCTCTCTATTGGCTTTCATAGACTCCAGTGAGTCATGGAGTGCTTGCAGCCTTTGTGCATTTTCTTTTGCCTCGTTAGCGACTTTAGAGAAATCTACAGTTCCATCAATAAAACCTTTGGCGATTGTTGTGGCGGTACTAAACCAACTGTTGAGTTGTTCTTCAGCCTGCTTGACACCAGACGTACCTAACTCATTAAGTTTATTCAGGTTTGTTTGAATTATATCCCGCTGTTTTTTTGCCTGTTCTAAAATATCAGGATCGCCGGTAGTCACCGCTGAATTGATATTCTGCTCCATAGACAACAGTGTGCCGAGGTTAATGGTCGTCAGTTCCAGCGAGGGATAGAGCTTATCCTGAACTTCCGCCAACCGCTTGGCATTGTTGTTTTCGACATATAGCGAGTAGCCCTGGCTGACGACAAAGGCCAATAATGCAATGGCTACAATAAGCAGTAATTTTTGGGAAATTTTTAAACCTAACACGCTAATTTCCTTTGCAGTAGTATCTCTATTGGTCCTGCCTTATTTCAGCAGCAGCCAAGGGTTATTTGCAATTGTACTTAATGTAGAGTTGTTAATCTATGTTTTTGTGTTACTAATGTTTGTCTGTATTTAACTTAGTAATTTTTGGCATTTTTTCCTGTTATTCCGATAGAATTTTATAGTTGATCCTATCGTTTCAGTAAAATAATTTTACCCGATGATTCGGCTGACAGATTGGAACCTTGAATATAATTTATGAACGGTCAGTCATTTTATTGGCGTCTATTTCCACTGCTATTGTCGGGTTATTGCCTTCCGGCTCCGATATATAGGAGGGAATATGTTTTTCTCTCTGAATATATGTGGCTTTTGATACAAAAAATAATTTTCGCCAATGGAAAGTATTGTTTGAACTGAGTAGCCAGCAACATGTCATAAAACACCTGTTATTTTGATTTGATATGAAAAATATCAGCAGCGCATTTTGTTATAAAATACAAGGTGGTACATAAGTTTAGGGTGAGGCTGAGACGCTATATCTGACTGGAAACGATGGTTTGCTGATTCAGGGGTAGCCATGTCTGTGGCGCTGTACTTGCTATGTTAAGCATCAGACATGCTACAGCTGTTCTCATCGTTTCTGTTTGTCTGTATCAAAATCAGAACGTCAGGCCCGGTAACCGAACATTGGATGATTGTTGAGCCTCTCTGTTTTGCAGGGGTTTGGGGGCAAAAGGGACTGCCGGAATAGAGGCTCTGTTGACGGGTTTTGCATTTTACGAAGTACCGCAACTTTTTTAATTACAAAATAATGTACAGTGCTGCAGTTTCAGGCCGTTATAGCATGGCTGATACTGTACTGTTAATAAAGATGGATTGAAGGAATCTCATGATTAAGCGCTTTGCACGCCCATTACTATGGGCTGGGTTGGCTGTTTTGTTTGTTCTTGCTGCGATGGCGGCGTTGGTTGCTCTGATGGAACATAAATCCGGTGTCCGGCCGGATGTGAAGCTGAAGACACTTGATGAAGAGGTGGTTACGCTTGATCAGATAGCGGACGGAAAACCTATGGTGGTCAATATTTGGGCAACCTGGTGCCCGCCCTGTATTCGTGAAATGCCGCTATTGGAGGAAGCTCAGAAGGCTAACCCTGGTATCGTCTTTGTTTTTGTCAATCAGGGGGAGCACTCTGAAACGGTGTCAGCCTTTCTGGATAATGCTGAGCTGGATCTTGCCCATGTTTTGTTGGACAGCCGGGGACAACTGGCCCAGGTGACAGCCAGTATGGCGTTGCCCACAACGCTGTTTTATAACGCTAAGGGTGAACAGGCAGATGTGCATCGTGGTGAGTTAACCGAGAGTGACCTGTCTCTATTATTGGATCAGATATTACAGCCCTGATTTTGGCGATTCAGGCAGGTGAATCCTGAGCCGAAAACAGAGATAATAGCCACTGCCAGAATTTAATTACCCGAACGGAAACACAGCCCGATATGAGTAAATCGTTACAGGATCAGCTATTAAGTGCTGGTTTAACCAATAAGAAGAAGGTTAAACAAGCGGAAAACCACAAGAAAAAGCAGGCGAAGGTTAAGCGTACAACAGGTCAGGAAGACGAGGTTAAACTGCGCGCAGAGCAGCAACGTAAAGAGAAGGCAGAGCGTGATCGTTTGTTGAATCTTGAGCGCAAAGCGGAAGAAGAGAAAAAAGCCATTAAAGCTCAGGTAAAGCAACTGATCGAGATGAATCGTCTGTCTGATTTTGCCGGTGACCTTGCCCATAATTTTGTGATGGATAAGAAGGTTAAGAAAATCAACGTTCAGCCTAAGATCTCTGACCAGCTGGCGAAAGGCCGATTGGCGATTGCGGAACTGGAAGGCCGCTACGAGCTGATTCCTCCTAAGGTTGCAGAGAAAATTCTGCAGCGAGAGCCTGAATGGCCAATTGTTCTGAATGAGAAAGCACCTGATACCGGAGATGCGGAAGAGGATGATCCGTATGCTGACTTCCAGATTCCAGATGATCTGATGTGGTAAGCAAGTCTTTAGATTAACGTTAAAAAGCCTGCTCTGTGCAGGTTTTTTTATGCTTGAATGGTTAAAGTTGCTGCTAAATCAATTAGTAAGAAATGGATACCTGATAGGCTGTAAGGTAGCAATAGCAGGAGATGTCTATGTGTGCCCGATACAGCTTTAGTTCTGATGAGATCAATGACGCGATCAACATTTTAGAGCGTGCGGTTATAAACCATCGCAGTTGGTATGAGTCTTTGTTGGAGGGGTTCGTTTGCGGTCAACCGTTCAATGAGCAGATCACAGATCCCCTGGCGCATACCCAATGTGGTTTTGGCTGCTGGTATTACCAAAGTGTTTCCGAGGCGATTCGTGCAACACCTGAGTTTTCGGTTCTCGAATCTACCCATAAAGAGATGCATGATGCCGCCAGGGATCTGGTCCGGCAGTATCAGCAAAATCAACAGGTCTCGCTGGAAGGGTTTCGTACTCTTAATCGCAGTAAAGCTGAGCTGGTTGAGTTATTGAACCACATGCATGATTCTATTGTAGAGCAGCAAAATTCATTTGATCCCCTCACTGGACTGATTAATCGCCGCTCTATAGGCCTGGTTCTGGATAAGAACCATGCCCAGTCCATTCGCAGTCATACCCCGTATGTCTTGGCGATGCTGGATATCGACTTTTTTAAAGCAGTGAATGATACCTACGGTCACTTAGCGGGTGATGAGGTTTTAAAAGCTGTATCCTGCTTCGTCAGTGAATCCCTGCGAGAGGCTGACTCTGTAGGGCGGTATGGTGGTGAAGAGTTTCTGATACTGCTACCGGATACTAACGCCAGCGTTGCGCAGCAGGTATTGGACCGTTTGCGGCAGGGAATCAGTGAGCTAAATGTGGTCTATGACGATCAGGTGGTCTCTCTGACAGTCTCAATAGGTTATGCCAGTTTCTCTCCGGGTAAAGTAGTCTGGGAGCTGGTTAAGGATGCGGACCAAGCCCTTTATCAGGCGAAAAAGAATGGGCGCAATCAGGTGGTCGCCCATCGGGACGACCTCCTTTGTTAGTATTGGCAGCTTAAAGTATTCGTACTGAAGATCAGAGTGCTTTTAGCAACTTTTCTGCAGTCAGGGCAGAACTCATCGGGTTCTGTCCGCTTATCAGCAGGCCATCCTGTACGGCAAAAGCCAGCCAGTCACCGGCTTTCTGAAAATCACTACCGCGTTTAATAAACTCATCTTCCAGCAGAAATGGCACCACATCGGTCAATTGAACGGCGTCTTCTTCACTGTTCGTAAAGCCGGAAACCGCCTTACCTTTTACTGCGTAGTCGCCTGAGGCATCTTTAATATTCAGCAGTGCTGCAGAGGCGTGGCATACCGTCGCTACGGGTTTATGCGTTGCCAGAAAACGTTCGATCAGGGCAATAGACGTTGGGTTGTCCGTCAGATCCCAGAGTGGGCCGTGCCCCCCCGGATAAAACACGGCATCAAAATCATCAGCGTTGATATCAGCCAGCTTCAGGGTATTAGCGATCTGAGTCTTTGCGTCAGCATCCTGATCAAAACGTCGGGTAGCGTCAGTCTGAAAATCTTCCAGTTCACTCTTCGGATCAACCGGGGGCTGGCCGCCCGCCGGAGAGGACAGGGTAACCTGAACGCCAGCATCAACCAGTGCATAGTAAGGTGCAGCAAACTCCTCCACCCAGAAACCGGTTGTTTCACCTGTATCGCCCAGTGCTGAGTGAGAGGTTAAAACCATTAGTACTTTTTTATCGCTTAATGCGCTCATAAATCATATCCCCGGAGCCGTATCAGAGGCTCGTTGGTTAAGTGTTTCTCAGGTGACCTGAAGGCTTGTCAGGCAGTTTACGGCTCTAGCCTGGATTGAACAATATGAGCTAAATTGACTTTAATAGTTTAATTATTGATACAATATAGGCGGTGTTGTCTTGCAATCCTCAAGCCGAGTCCGGACCTTAAAATGAATATTTCGTTTGAACAGTTAAAAAGTATGGTGGTGTTTGCTCAGGTTGTGGAACAGGGAAACCTGACAGCTGCGGCTAAACGCCTTGGGCTATCCCGTGCGGTAGTCAGCTATCACCTGAAGAAACTGGAAGAACAGCTTGAGGTGAAGTTGCTGAATCGTTCTACCCGGGCGATCAATTTGACCGAGGCCGGTTCGGTTTATTATCAGTCCTGTCGGATTATTGCAGAGCAGGCGTTGCAGGCGCAGCAGCAGATGGAAGCGCTGAAAGATGAACCCCAGGGGTTGATTAAAATTACCTGTCCGGTCAATGCCGGGCTCCAATTAGTGGTGCCTGCGCTGAATGAGTTCCGAAGTCTTTACCCTAAGATTGAGCTGGATGTGATGCTCAGTGATGAGGTCATCAATATTATGCAGGAGGGAATTGATCTGGCGATCCGGGGTGCGCCCCTGCCGGATTCCGGCTTGCAGGCCGCCCGTTTAACAACCCTGCCTACGTGTCTGTGTGGTGCACCGTCCTATTTTAAAAAGCACGGACGACCCGCAAATCCAGCTGAGCTGGGTAGTCACCGCTGGGTCATCTACAAGCAAACCTCAGATGTACTGACCTTGCAAAAGGGCGAGCGTTCTTACAGCGTGGCTTTAAAAGGGGGAGTAAGTACCAACAATGCGGCAGCGCGCACAGCATTTATCGAGGGTGGACACGGGTTAGGGCGTATTCCCTTGTATGATGCCTGGCCGAGAATAGAAGCCGGTCATCTTGAAACCATTATGGATGATTTTGAACTGAGTCCTATCGACATCTATGGGGTTTTTCCACCGGGCAATGCAGCCTCTAAGAAACTGAGGTTGCTGCTGGACTTTCTCAGGGAATATTTTGTTCGTCTCGAACACCAGCTGACCGGTATTCTTCGCTAAACGTTTGGTCTTCTGCGCGATATGCTGCTCTGGCAGGCTTAATCGTTACGGTAGATGGTTTCAATAAGATGAAAGCCAAATTTGGTTTTTACCGGCCCGTGTACTTTCAGAACAGGCTTGGTAAAAACAACATTGTCGAAGGGCTTTACCATGGCACCGCGACGAAACTCACCCAGATCACCGCCTTTTTTACCGGATGGGCAGAGAGAGTGCTGTTTGGCCAGTTTGGCAAAATCACCACCCACCGCCAGCTTCTTTTTGATCACTTCCGCCTGTTCCCGGGTTTTAACCAGAATGTGTCGTGCGCAGGCTGTGGCCATGATGGTGTCCTCTGAGGTTGTCACTGCAGTAACAGTAAAATAGCAGTGGTAAGTAATAATTCAGCAAAAGCAGTTCGCCGGAAAGGCGGCTATTATAGCCATTTTTTCCGGCGAAGCAGCAATGTCAGAACTATTGCAGAGCTGAACAGACCACCGCTGACCCACCAGAAGGCATTAGGGTTATCTGCCCCTGGCATGCCGCCAACGTTGATGCCCAGCAGCCCGGTGAGAAACCCCAGGGGCAGAAATACCGCTGTGATCATCGACAGCAGATAGACCCGCTGGTTACCCAGCTCTGACAGCTGGCTGAGCAGCTCTTCCTGTATGACCACGGCGCGTTCGCGCATCGCACCCAGATCTTCCAGGTAACGGATCAGGCGGTCGGTGGTTTCACGGATCCTCAGGCGTTCGGTTTCATTCAGACCACTGAATCGCTCGGTATGTAAGCGTGCCAGAGCATCGCACTGAGGCGCGAGGTAACGGCGCAGCGTTATAATCTGGCGGCGTAGTGAAGAAAGCTCTACTTTAACCTCGTCATGACCTCCCGCCAGGGCCCGCTCTTCAAGGTCTGCTAAAGTATCCTCGTAGCTTTCCATGGTTTCCCGCATTCGCCAGGTCATGTTGTCCGTCAGATCTGCAATAAACTCACCACTGGTTTCGGGTGCCTGGTGGTTTCGGATCTGGGAGAGCAGATCCGAAACCGATTGCAGCTGGCGCTTTCGGGTACTGATAATGCGGTTTTTCTCCACCCATAGACGGATGGAAACCATATCATCCGGGTCGGCTTCCGGGTTCAGGTTTACACCGCGAAGCAGCAGTAACAGCCCATTGCTGAAAGGTGTGCAGCGCGGACGGGTTTCGGTTGCCGTCAGTGCTTCTGCGATGACAGACTCAAGACCGGACTCCTGTTGCAGCCAGCGTTGGACCTCTTCATTGGTGTACTCAAGGTGCAGCCAAAGTAAACCCTGTTCCGGTTGCCATTGCTCGATCTCGTCGGCGGTCAGTGTCTTTCCCTGCTGATCATTAAACAGATACGCATGTATTAAACCGGATGACACAGGCATAGGCTCTCCTTAATGGTCCTCACTGCTGATGGCGTGGAGTGTACGATGATAACTCCCTGGCTGAACACCCTTATTTTTAACGCAAAAAAACACCCTGCAGTGATGTAGCATCGTTGCTAATTGCCGTAGGGTGCTTTTTGTCTCAGTTCGGACTGATGGAGAATCAGGCGAATCAGTGGCTATTCCGGGGCTTATGCGCTGATCGCTTCCGTCAGTGCTTTGCGGGCTTCATTGATTGGTGTTTCGCCTGCCGCAACACCTGCTGCCTGTACCAGGCGGATATCCTCAAGGCCGATAAAGTTAAGCGCTACTTTCAGATAGGTATCCTGATGGTTCAGGAATGCGATTGGGGTGTGCGGACGGTAGTCGCCACCGCTTGCTGTGATCACATACACCGGACGATCTTTCAGCAGCCCTTGTGGGCCCTGCTCCGTGTATTGGAAGGTTTCGCCAACACGGGCGACCTGATCGATCCAGGTTTTCAGGCCGGAGGTGATGCTGAAGTTGTGCATGGGTGACGCGATGACAATTTCATCTGCTGTGCGCAGTTCCGCAATGAGTTCGTCAGATACTGACAGTGCTTGATTCTGGGCTTCGGTACGCTGTTCTGCCGGCGTATAAAAGGCTCCTATGGTTTCTTCCGTCAGGTGGGGCGGTGGGTTAACGCCAACATCCCGATGAGTGATGCTGCCCTGAGGGTTTGCGGTCTGCCACTTTTCAATAAATTCGGCGGTCAGGCTTCGGGTGATGGATTGGGTGCGTTTAGGGCTGGAGTGAATCACAAGTAGTTTTTTCATGGTATGTCCTTTATCGGTTAGCAGACAAGCGGCTTCTGAGTAGAGAAAGATGTTGTCCGATATGTTTTATACTTTCCATATTACTCCTAATAAAAAGAAAGAAAATTGCATTAAATAGTGTTATATATTCTTTAAATTAGAAATGTTTAAGCTTAAGCTCGAAAAAAGTGAAAGGTTTAGGCGGTTCAATCGTTAAAATTGGGTCAATCGGTAAACAGGGTGAAAAGCTAATGGCGGGACATAAAACAACGCTGGAGCAATGGCGTATTCTGCAGGCTGTGGTGGATCACGGTGGTTATGCCCATGCAGCAGATGCTCTGCACCGTAGCCAGTCGTCTCTGAACCATGCCGTAAAAAAGCTTGAGCATCAGTTGGGTGTTCAGGTTCTGGAAGTTAAAGGCCGAAAAGCGTTTCTGACGGATGCCGGAGAAGCCCTGCTACGGCGTTCACGGGTTCTGACAGAGACCGCAGAAAGGCTGGAGAAACTGGCCGAAAATATTGATATGGGTTGGGAGCCGCAGCTGAGTATTTGTGTCGAAGCGATCTATCCACGGGATCTGTTATTTCGGTCGTTGGCCCGGTTTTATCCCGAAAGCCGGGGTACCCGTATTCGGATTATCGATACGGTTCTTACCGGTAGCGTAGAGCAGATTGTCAATAATAGTGTCGATCTGGCAATCACTGGCCGTGTGCCTAAGGGCTATACCTCAGAAGAGTTATGCCGGGTTGAGTTTATGTTGGTGACCCACCATACCCATGAATTAGCGGCTCTGGGGCAGACCGTCAGTCAGCAGGAGCTGGTCGAGCATATGCAGGTTGTGATTAAGGATAATGCCTTAAAACCCACGGAATCTCAGGGCTGGCTTAAATCAGAGCAGCGCTGGACCGTAGACAGCTTTGAGCGGGCCAAGCAGATTCTCAAACATGGACTGGGTTTCTGTTGGCTACCCCGGCACGAGGTGCTGCAGGAACTGGCCAGTGGCGAGCTTGTGGCGCTGGATGTGGATTTTTCCTCCACCCGAACGGCAACGGTTAGCCTGGTTATTCCTGATTCAGACCTCTTAGGCCCAGGGGGTAGACGGCTGTATGAAATTCTGATGGAAGAGGGGCGCACCGCCAACTGCAAAAAGCATTTGCAGCGCCTGGGGGTACATCAGAGTGAAGCGGGCTAACCTTTTTCTGCCGGGGTATATCACCCAGCCGGTTTAAGAGCATATCTATGGCTGTAAAGCTTAGGCTATAATTGCAGATATTATGAATCAATAGGAGTAAGCCATGGTTCTCCAACGGTTAGGGAATTTTGTTTCACGGGTCATTCAGCTGATGGCTTTCAGTCTGGTATTGTCCGGTACAGCACTGGCTGATGACAGGGCGTTGGTGCAGGCCACCATTGACATGGACCGCCAGTATATTCCTGCGCTGATCTATATCGAGCAAGGGGATCGTGAATCAGCCCGTGATGCTATGATGAAATTCTCAGAACAATGGAGTGCTTTTGTCACCACTTTTGCGGTTAACAGTGATGACCCTGAGTGGCCGCATTTCCTGGATCTTGCATCTGGTATGGTCAGTGAAGCTTTTATGGATGTTCAGGAAGGTGAGCTGGAGAACGCCAGAAAACAGCTGAAGGCAGTGGCTGTAACCTTACACGGCCTGCGTGAGCGCAATGGCATTAATTATTATCTTGATGAACTGAATGCTTATAAGCCATACATGGATGCACTGATTGCTACGGCAGACAGTAAAAAAGGCAGGCTGTTTACCCGAGCTCAGATCCGGGTACTACAAAAAAACTGGGCTCAGGTCTGGCCACGCTGGGAGTCGATCCGGCACCATGTCAGTCGGGCGGATTTTGATCAGCAATTGTATGATTTTACTGATGATCGTTTTGTCGAATTAAAACGGGCTGTCGCTCAGGAGCAAACGGCGCTGAACAGGCTGCGAAAGGCTCTGCGCACCGGTACACATCAGGAGATGGCTGATGCGGCTATCGGCCTGGAAGCCGGGTTTATGCGGACCTACCGGGCTTTTGGTGATATGCCCTATGAATAGCCTGTGTGGTTAACGCTTAAATTAAGAAAAAGGCCCGGCTGATATGTAGCCGGGCCTTTTTTGTGCGGCTTATCTTTTGCCTATGTAAGCTGTTTTTTATCAGGATAACCCGTTTTTTCAGAGCTCCTGATAAATGATAGGCTTGTTTACAGGCTTGCCACCGGCAGGCATGGGGCCTGAGCAGACAGAAACCGGTTAATGGTACGTACTGCCGGTGTGTCTTGATCTGCATGGTCATCTGGCAGCTGGCTCAGGTGTGCCAGAGTATTGCGTACTGCATCATTGCGATGGGTGCCGAGACCGGGGCATTGTTGTGCTACCAGGTCATAGATGCCGAGAATATAGCTGCTGCACTGACCGGACTGAAACGCTGACATCAGTGATTGGCTGCCTTCCATCAGCGGCTGGCACTGCATCTTGAGTTGCCCTGTGGTGAGTTGCCCGTTTGGTTCCGGGTTATCGGCCTGTATCTGCGGAGAAAGCAGGGCTAAGGCACCGGCAAGCAGGCAAGAGATCAATTGGCTAACACTGCGTTCTTTATATAATCGCAGAGGGCAAAGGTATCCGGCACTTTTCTGTATTCTGAATATATTCAGCCAAAGATTATCAGGTGCCTGAGGTCGGTAGCCCTTATTGGGATTTGAGGTCACAGATTGAGGTATCTTATTTGTAGTTGCAGAATGGCCTGTCAGGGCTGATATCCGGTAAACATTACCGGATAGCTTTTCAGTGTGTTCCAGATTAAAGCGATCAGGGTTACAGCGGCGGTTTTCTGGTGTGATCATGGTGCATCCTCGTCCGTTACCGGTCATATCCAAAATTACCTTGGCGCCTGAAGTTGCCCGGCATTTCTGTCAGCGGCACTTTGTCTGCTTGCAGAAATGCCATTGATGCTGCATGTGCGAAGGCACGGTTCCAAAGCTAACCCGTTTTTTTGACTGAACAAAGGCAGAGTGATTTCAGTTTGCTGAAAACCTGAAGTCAATGAGGTGACAGTCAGAGCGGGTATTAGAGGGGCGAAACTCATTTGGTGATTTGTTGCACAATCTGACATCACTGCTCTGAATCCAGCGGAATCTCACTACAAAATTATCCTATTCAGGAATTATGCACAGAATTGTGCACCGAAATTGTGGACAACTTTTTGATAGCCCGCCCGGTTGTTTTGGAAAATGTTTTTGTTTTATATGCGTTTTTTGTGATTTTTCCGGGACCAATAGGATACAAGGTATTGTTTTGGTGCTTCGGCAATCTGAAACTCCAGACCTATCCTCTCTTTGTTGGGATAAGGGCTGAGCTGTTGTTTGTGATACATTTATTTCATGTTTTAAATTACTTGTGTAGTGCTTTCTGATCACTTTTAGCCGGCAACGGCCATAGAAGGTGGGTAAAACGGCTGTTAAACTAGCGGTAATGTGTGCGCTATGGTGCAGCTTATAAACATAAAAAAGGCTAGGTCATGTATAACTTTAGTTTTCAGAACCCAACTAAACTGATCTTTGGTGAAGGGCAGATTAGTAAAATTGCTTCCTCGATTCCAAAAGATAAAAAAGTATTGGTGATCTACGGCGGTGGCAGCATTAAGAACAATGGTGTCTACGATCAGGTGAGTGCTGCTTTGGCGGAGCATCAGTGGAGTGAGTTTGGCGGTATTGAGCCTAATCCCGGTTTTCACACCTGCCTGAAAGCTCTGGAGCAGATTAAAGCTGAAGATAGTGAGTTTCTGCTGGCGGTAGGTGGTGGCTCAGTGGCGGATGCCACTAAGTTTATCGCGGCGGCTGCCTGTTTTGATGGTGATCCCCTAACGATTCTGACCGAAGGTGCCAAGGTTCGTAGAGCACTGCCTTTGGGCGTTGTCCTGACCCTTCCGGCCACAGGTTCCGAGAGCAACCCTAACGGTGTTGTGACCCGTTATGAAACCCAGGACAAAATGCCGTTCTACAGTCGTGCGCTTTATCCTGAATTTGCGATTCTCGATCCGACGGTAACCTACTCTCTGCCGGAGAAGCAGGTAGCCAATGGAATCGTTGATGCTTTTGTTCACACCATCGAACAGTACCTGACGTTCCCGGTGGGAGCCGATCTGCAGGACCGTATTGCTGAAGGCATTTTGCGGACCCTGATGGATAACGGCCCTAAGGCACTGTCCGAGCCCAAAAATTATAATGTGCGTGCTAACGTTATGTGGTCCGCGACTATGGCCTTGAATGGTCTGATCGGGCTGGGCGTTCCTCAGGACTGGTCCACCCACTTTATCGGCCATGAGCTGACTGCTCTGCACGGCCTGGATCATGGCCAGACTCTGGCGGTGATTCTGCCGGGAATGATGGAAGAGAAGCGGGAACAAAAGCGTGAAAAACTGCTTCAGTACGCAAGAGAAGTATTGGCTATTGAGCACGGCACAGAGGATGAACGCATTGACCGTGCCATTGAGGAGACCCGTGCCTTCTTTGAGTCCCTGGGTGTGCAAACCCGGTTGAGTGATTACGGCGTTGGTGAAGAGGATATTCCCGCGATGATTGCAGCACTGAAAAAGCACAATATGATCGCCCTGGGTGAGCATCAGGATGTAACCCCCGAGGTCAGTGCAGCCGTTCTTAAACGTTGCCTTTAATAAGCCTGTAACCCTCGCACAAGGAAGATCCATCGGATATGTGGCGGGGGTGAGGTTAGCTGTCAGGTAATTTTGTCAGTTAATAACGTATCGGCATAAAAAAGCCCGGCCTGCAGCGAGAGATGCAGCCGGGCAAATAACTTTCCGAGGGATAAAACAACATACGCTTTTCGCAGGAAAAGCATCTTCACAACCGTTGCACGACGGTAGCAAAAAATGGCCCGGTAAATGCGGATTACCGGGCCGAAGGGTGTCCGGTCAGCAGGGTGTCGAAATGACCGGTGTTGATCACCTGAGTATTCATCACAAGCAAGCATGAATCAGAGGGGAAACCTCAGGTGCCATCCACGATGTAAATAATAGATAACCGGCGATTGATTAAAAATCTTACCGAATCAATATAAAGTTTTGTTTGCAACAAACTTTTGTCGAATTCCTCTGCTGAATAAAATATCCTGTCAGATATCGGGTATCTGATAGCTTCCTTTGATACACTAGCTACTTCCCTATGCACAGCATAACTCCATCTTATTTATCAGGCAGTTGCAGTTTTCTATGAGCGCTAAGAGTGTAAAAAACTACTCACTGGGGCAGGTGGGTGACTATGAGATTAAACAGCTCAAAGTTTTTAAAACCGTCGCCGACTGCGGAGGCTTTTCCGCCGCAGAAACCGCGCTGAATATCGGTCGCTCGACCATTAGTCTGCATATCTCGAATCTTGAATCCCGGCTGAATCTCGTGCTCTGTAAGCGCGGACGTTCCGGTTTCTCCCTGACGGAAGAGGGGGAGGTGATCTACAGGATGACGGAGAACCTGCTGGACTCGCTGGATGCGTTCCGCATGACGGTCAACAACCTCAACTCCAGCCTGACCGGTCGGCTGAAAATTGTTCTGTCCGATACCGTAAGTCTTGATCCGCGTCTGGCATTTCCTGATCTGATCGGCATCTTCGCTGATGAAGCGCCCGGTGTGCATCTGGCCAACGATGTAGCCTCCATGGCAGAGATCGAACGCATGGTGCTGAATGATCGTGCCGATGTCGGCTTTATTCCCTGCCACCGTAAGCTGGAAGGGCTGGATTACATCGACCTGTTCAGTGACGCCTGCCGTCTCTATATCAGCAGCAAGCATCCTGTGGCAGCACTGCCGGAAGATGAACTCACCGATGACCTGGTTAACAGTCTGCCACTGGTTCACGCCGGTCTTAAGCCCCATGAATCCGTCGATGAACTGATGACAGGGCTGAACCGTGTCGCTGAAGCCTACTTCTATGAAGGCCGACTGGCGATGATATTATCCGGCAAATTTATCGGCTTCCTGCCGGAGGGTTACGCCCAGTCCTACGTGGATGACGGCCTGATCCAGGCCCTGACACCGGAAGAGCGTTATTACGTACTGCCCATGACCGCCATCTGGAAGAAAACCGCACAGCCGAGTAAGCCCCGTGAATTGTTCCTGAAGATATTGCGTGAACGCTTTAATACCGGTGAGAGTGACAGCTAAACACTGACTCTTGTTGGTTTGTTCCTACTACATAGTGGGAACGCAAAAGCCCGCTGTTTACCTTCCCAATGGGAGCTGTAAACAATGGGTTTTTTAGGTTTTGGGCTTTCGTCACCAACGACTATGCTGCTTAAGTTTGATTAAGCTTCTGGCTGAGCCAGCTTGATCAATGGGAAGTGCTTGGCTTCGTAAGCTTCAATCAGCGTGACCATAACATCCAGCCTTTCCCCTTGTGGTGTATCCGGCGCTGCCATCATCAGGCTTTCAATCTCTTTCAACGCCGCTTGGTAGTCGGCATCAGTTTTAATGGGTCTGATGTCCACTTTGAGTACCTCTTTGTTGTTACTCGGTGGTTATTAAATCGCCTGAACGTCGATCTTGCAAATATCCGTCATTGACGTATATCGATTGAATGTTGACGATTATTGAAACTCAAACCTCGTTCCCACCGCTCCGCGTGGGAATGCATACCTTGTAACCGTCACACTTTTGTCTTTCCTCGTAGGTCGGATAAGCGCCAAAAGCAGAACGATCAAATTGCAAAAACGTGATTGGCGCGCCATCCGACATTTGATGGTTCTGGTTGTCTGAGAAGCTCTCCTGCGTATCGATGGTCAACGTCGGATGGCGCCTACGGCTTATCCGTCCTACGTCAGAGCCGGTTAACGCGTTCCTGATGCTCAACTAGCTCCTACCGCCGCACTTAGGCATACATACCTTGCCATCTTTGGTGTCATATTCCGTCAGACTATTGGTGCGGTTTATCCGACTTAATGCTCGGTTTACCGGTGCGAAAAAATTGGATAAGCTGCAAATTCAATACATTATGGAAACCGCGCCTGTTCTTTTTTAAGAGTACAGGCGCACGGTTATTGCGACTATGCGCATGCGCGTTTAGCAGGGAAGCAGTCAGATCAGAAAATGGATTTTCCTCTTTCTAATCAAACTCTTTCCTCAATTTTTGCCGGACTATTGAAATCGGCGAAATAAGCATGCCTGATATCAAAATGTTATGCGTTTAAGGGGGAGCAATAGGTGCCGAAAGGAAGCAAAACAACTCTATTTGTTAGTTCCACTTGCTATGACCTTAGCCAAGTGCGCGCTGACCTAAGGGACTTTTCTGAATCTATCGGGTTGGAACCGATTCTTTCGGAATTCGATTCGTTCCCGGTAAATCCCAATCAAAGCACGCTGAATAACTGCCTAGAGGCAGTAAAGAATCGTGCGGATATCTTCGTTCTCGTAGTTGGGGGGAGATATGGATCGATTACCGATGCTGGTAAATCGATTACCAACCTTGAATATTTTGAGGCAAAGGCTAAGGGGATTCCCAAATACATATTTGTAAAAGAAGATATTCTTGCATTACTGCCAATTTGGAAAGCCAACCCAGACGCAAACTATAGCTCGGCGGTTGATAATTCGTCGCTTTTCGAATTCATTGCCGATTTAAGAGATTCAGGTGATGTATGGGTGTTTCCGTTTTCGAACGCTCAAAGCATCATGAGCACCTTGAAAAAGCAACTTAGCTATTTACTTGCTGATTGCCTAGATTTACGAGCAAAGGTACACGAGAGTGATCCGATAGTATCTAACCTAGGGGCTAAGGCCTTTCGTCTCGTAGTTGAAAAGCCTATCGGTTGGGAGTGGTTGCTTTTTGCGCAGGTGTTATCTGATGAAATTGCTTCCCACAGCAGTAAGCGCCTTGATGCGGAGCTTGGTATAAGTTTTGGCGAGCCCACGTCCTTAGAAGAGTTCCACGATGTTACCTCGTGGGTTTCTTCGCGGTTCGGGTGGATAACTACAACATTCGAGCAACTATCTAAGGCGTTGAATGACGGTTTCATTAAAGCGGTAGGCGAACCCGGCGAACCTGGAGATCTTAAGCGGATTGTTCATCTTGCTAAGAGAATCGGTGATGGGTATGAACAATTATTGGATTGGAAGTTGCAGTTTCTCCGGATGTCCTGCGATGACGAGTTCGAGACTCTAATGAAATTGGTATCAGAGTTCTCTTCGAATGCCATTCAGGAGGTCGAGGAGTTTTCGGCGAATCTTTACAGCACGATTGAGGGCCATATCAAAAACATTGATTCATATGAGAAAGGGACTGTTGTAACCATTACTTTAACCCTGACGGTTCCCGATACAGGGCCATTTTCAGAGGAGCTTTCACGATTGGGATCGCTATATGGGCTGTAATACGCTAACAATCGGCTCCACAAGGACGTCAAACTCTCCGCTTCGCTCCGAGTTTTCCGCCTGTGAGCCGTGGGGTTCAGGCTATAGAAAAACCTCCCGAACTATGATCTGATCGGGTTTTGAAACGCTGGAGGTGGTGATGGCTCGGTTCAAACACTATGACTATAGTCAAACCCCGATGGTGGTCATTGATTATCAGGATCGGTTGCAGACTGGTACTTCCTCCCAATTACCTGTTCGGCAATATTGGCAGAATATCATCTATAATTGAGCCAGACGCTGTTTTGCCAGCGCCCAAGGTAAGCGGCGGCCTGCTTTTTCCATTCTATCGTAGGCGGTTTGAGCTTCTTCAACTGACAATACACCATGGGTAATAAGTTGCTCGACAACCCATAGCGTACCTTGAACCAAAATCGCTTCTTTTTCAGCTGCTTTTCTAAGTGCCATATCCCCGGTGAGCAGTGGACACTGTTCTTGTTTCGCCAACGCAAGCGCAAAGCAATCGTTCATGCTAGGCCCTGCATACTTTTGCCTCAGTTCAAATGAGTACATCATAGATTCAGGGCTTAACTCACCCAACAACAAGCCTAAATCGATTAAATAGCCATGTTGTTCGCTCAGCTCCTCGTGAAATAACACATCGGGAACTTTGAACTGGTAAGGCAAATTGAAAAAGACGTCTAATAATTGGCCTTCTTCGAGATCAATGAGGATATTGGCGTCACTGATCAGTACGTACATTTACACCGCCTCAGCTAACATATGACGCTGCTTATGTAATGCCATCACTGACACCTGTAACAGCTCAGCGGCTTTCGACTCACTAAGAATTCCCTCTGCCAATGCACGATAAACC
This sequence comes from Oceanospirillum sp., assembly GCA_048268485.1. Classification (GTDB taxonomy): domain Bacteria; phylum Pseudomonadota; class Gammaproteobacteria; order Pseudomonadales; family Halomonadaceae; genus Oceanospirillum. The sequence continues at coordinate 11,682 of JBLWVL010000024.1, read as the reverse complement.
AACTGCTCGAACAACAGTGTCTGTTCCTGCGGGTAAGGGCTCCCAGGCTCTTGCTTGCGCCAACCGTTTTTTGAGAACTGTATAAAAATTTGGCGTTTTTTCTCTTCGGTGATTACACCAAGGTCGGCACTACGATACAAGCAAGCCGCCATGCTTAGGCCATATTCATGCTTCAAAAAATACAACTCTTTTGGATCTATGTTGGAACGTCGCTCTCCCATATGCTGAAAAAGCCCTGTGTCCGGCAATAAAAATGCAGAAGCAAAGCGATTACAGGCCATCTCTTCGTCAATGGATTCATCTAGCAAGCCATGTAAAACAAGGTGGCCAAGTTCATGCGCCAATGTGAACCGCTGGCGGCAACCAGGCCAATGAGAAGACACAACAACAATGGGTTGCCCTGATATTTTGGCTTGTAACCCATCAAATTTATCGGCTTGGGGTACGTTGCTGACAATCACCAAAATACCTTTAGACTCAAGCAGATCAATCAACTCAGGTAGCGGATTCATACCCAACTGCCAATCAGTGCGCACTTTGGCGGCAACCTGCTCTACGTCGTCTAAAGTGCTTACAACAGGAATGTCGGGGTGGTAGTCAAAACTCGCTATCGGGAAGTTGGGCCATACATTTTTAAGTGCTAACCAGCGTTCCGCTTGGTCAAGCACATCCGCTTCGATCTTTTTCAGCAACTTAGCTGAAGCGGAGGCTTTTTTACGATACTCCACCGTTCCCAAAGTCACCTGCGCTGGGCGAAAGAAGTATTCGGTACGAACCGACAAAGCCTTCGCTAATTTAAGTAAACCCCCCGACGAAGGCATACTCTGGTCGTGCTCGTATTTTTTAACCATGTTGGCACTAATACCAACTTGCTCTCCCAGGGCCTGCATGGACAGGCCAGCAGCTGCACGGGCTCGTTTTATGCGCTCGCCAATCATATTGACCTCTAGTTTATAAAATTTAAAATAATGCTAAAAACATAAACCAAACTGGCTTTTTTGTCGATGAGTTTTATGTGGCAATTATCTGCATGCTTGCGACACATTTCCCCATGCCTTTACCCCCACACGCCAAAACCACTATCCGTTTGGCGTTTCGTTTGAAATCCATAGCCTGTGTCGTGGCCACCCAGCTACACCGACTGGATGAAATATCGCGTCGACAGCCCCCACGGCAAACAAATCTACGGCCACCGGATGTCCGTTGTCGAACCGGTCTTCGGCAATATCGGGATCAACAAAAGACTGAACCGCTTCAGCCAGTAAAACAGAGTGAATACAGCCTTAAAACAGGCACTGTAAGGCAGCACGAATTGAGCTTACAGACAACCAAAGCCTAAAAAGGCTGGAAATACAGAATCAAGCAAGGGTTGCTGAAAAAAAAACCGGCAATCGCAAACAAACAACAGAGAGCGAGCTGTTGGCGGGAAAAGCGGGTTAGAAACAAGTTTTTCTATAGGCTCGTTATTGAAAGCTACCACGCAGAGCGTGGGAGCTAGTCTGTAGTCTGGATCGTGGGGGCCAGTCCAGAAACAGGTTTTTCTACAGGCTCGTTATGTGAATTGACACCTGGTACGTTACAGGTTACGATTCGGAAATGATACGAAGCTTCAAACACAAGGGCTTGGCTAATTTTTTCAAGTCCGGCAGTACTGCAGGGATTCAGGCCGCTCACGCAAAAAGGCTTCGGCTTATTCTCGGTAGATTAAACGCGGTATCGGATGCCAAGGACATGGACTTGCCGGGCCTTCGATTGCACGAACTCTCCGGCAATCGCGTCGGCATATGGTCAGTTACCGTTAGCGGTAACTGGCGAGTGACCTTCCGATTCGAAGATGGAGATGCCGAGATTGTGAACTATGAAGATTATCACTGAGGTACTGTCAATGTTGATGCACAACCCTCCCCATCCTGGTGAAGTATTGCGAGAGCTTTGTCTTGAGCCGCTCGGCCTCTCTGTTACGGCTGCTGCAGAGGCATTGGGCGTGAGCCGCAAGACTCTGAGTGCCGTGTTGAACGGCAAGGCAGGTATCAGCCCCGAAATGGCTATCCGACTCTCTATCGCTTTTAATACCTCTGCAGAAAGCTGGCTGAATCAGCAATCCCAATATGAGCTCTGGCATGCTGAACAACACCGCAAAGAGCTCAACGTGAAGAAGCTTGTTGCGGCTTAAAATAGTACATAACCTTTTTTTGCTTTGGCTATGATAGCGGCTTTATCAACCAATTCCTGATCCAGTCTTACACTTGTTGTCGCCATAACATTTACTCCTGTCATTCCCTGAAAACTGTAGTGACTGACATCTTTTATATCAGGTTGCATCAGGAGGGGTAGAACAAACTGCCAAAAAAATACCCCGGCCTTAGCCGGGGTATTGGGTATCACTCTAGCGTGCTTAATATCGATTAAGCGTGCTCAGCAATCATCTTAGCCAGGATATCCAGACCTTCGTTCAGCACTTCGTCGCTCATGGTCAGAGCCGGCAGGAAGCGGATAACGTTAGCGCGGATACCGCAAGATAGCAGAATCAGACCGTGCTTAGGCGCAGCTGCAACCAGAGCTTTAGTCAGCTCAGGGTTTGGCTGGTCGATGTCGCCGTTCTGGATCAGTTCCATCGCAACCATAGCACCCAGGTTACGAACGTTGCCGATGACCTGTGAGTGTTCTTCTTTCATTGCGCTCAGGCGCTGGTTCATCTGCTCGCCGATTGCCGCTGCGCGTTCAACCAGTTTCTCTTCTTTGATCACGTCCAGTACTGCCAGTGCCGCTGCACAAGCAACAGGAGAACCTGCGTAAGTACCGCCCAGGCCGCCAGCAGGGGATGAATCCATAACCGCTGCTTTACCAACAACCGCAGACAGTGGGAAACCACCGGCAATACCTTTAGCCATGGTCATCAGGTCTGGTTCAACACCTGCGTGCTCGATGGCGAACATCTTACCGGTACGACCGAAACCGTTCTGGATTTCGTCAGCGATCAGCATGATACCGTGCTCGTCACAGATCTTGCGCAGTTCTTTCAGGAACTCAGCAGGAGCCTGATAGAAACCGCCTTCGCCCTGTACTGGCTCGATGATGATTGCCGCAACCTGAGATGCTTCAATGTCGCAAGCGAATAGCATTTTCAGCGCTTTCAGAGAATCTTCAATGCTGACACCGTGCAGTTCATTCGGGTAAGGCGCGTGGTAAACACCCGCTGGGAAAGGGCCGAATTTTGCTTTGTAAGGAACCACTTTACCGGTCAGTGCCATGGTCATGTTGGTACGACCATGGAAAGCACCGTTGAATGCGATTACGCCCGGACGACCAGTGTGAGCGCGTGCGATTTTTACACAGTTCTCAACCGCTTCAGCACCCGTTGTTACAAAGATCGCTTTTTTGTCGCCAGAGATAGGGGCGATGTCAACCAGCTTCTCTGCCAGCTCAACAGCAGGCTCGTATGGGGTTACGGTGATGCAGGTGTGAGTCAGATTTTCAACCTGGCCTTTAACCGCTTCGATCACTTTAGGGTGGCAGTGGCCTGTATTCAGTACCGCGATACCGGCAGCAAAATCGATGTAGCGGTTGCCTTCAACATCCCACATTTCTGCGTTTTGGCCGCGCTCAATGAAAGCCTGTGCCAGGTTACCCTGACCTACTGCGAAAACTTTGTTCTTACGTTCCTGCAAAGATGCATTCGTTGACATGTTTTAACTCCACAAATAAAGGCACGCCATGGCGGCCACACACAAAAAAGGGGAAGGCAGGCACCCTTTGCCGGGTGCCTGAGTGAAGGTGTTTCGCTTAGCGAATGCCACCCATCAGCATGTATTTGATTTCCAGGTATTCATCCAGGCCGTACTTAGAGCCTTCGCGGCCCGTGCCGGATTCTTTAACGCCACCAAAAGGTGCAACTTCGGTGGATAGGATGCCGTCATTAACCGCAACCATGCCGTACTCCAGACCTTCAGAGACACGCCATACACGACTCATCGTCTCGGAGTAGAAATAAGCCGCCAGACCAAATGGGGTGTTGTTGGCAATTTCGATCGCTTCTTCTTCAGTTTCGAAACGAACGATAGGCGCTACAGGACCAAAGATCTCCTGGGTGAATACCGGCATTTCCTGAGTGACGTTCGACAGAATTGTCGGGGTGTAGAAGAGTTCACCGTGTGCGTGACGCTCACCGCCGGTCAGAACTTTAGCGCCCTGTTCAACAGAGGCTTTAACCAGACTGTCAACTTTGTCGATGGCGGCTTTGTTGATCAGAGGGCCCACTTCAACGCCTGGCGTGGTGCCGTTACCGATCTGCATCTGCTCAACACGCTTGGCCAGTTTTTCAGAGAACTCATCGTGTACACCGGCCTGAACCAGCAAACGGTTAGCACAGACACAGGTCTGACCCGCGTTACGGTATTTGGATGCGATGGCACCTTCTACAGCGGCATCGATGTCGGCATCATCAAATACGATGAAAGGCGCGTTGCCACCCAGTTCCATAGAGGTTTTCTTAACCGTGTCGGCGCATTGCTTCATCAGCAGTTTGCCTACCGGAGTAGAGCCGGTGAAGCTCAGCTTACGAACGATAGGGCTGGATGTCAGCTCGCCACCAATCGCTGCGGCGTTGGTGCCGGTGACTACGTTCAGGACACCTGCCGGTACGCCAGCGCGATGGGCCAGTTCAGCCATAGCCAGTGCGCAGAAAGGCGTTTCTTCAGAAGGCTTGATCACGATGGTACAGCCCGCTGCCAGCGCAGGAGCGGCTTTACGGGTGATCATAGCAACCGGGAAATTCCATGGCGTAATTGCCGCAACAACACCAATAGGTTGCTTAACGGTTACAATGCGTTTGTCTGCAGCATGAGTTGGAATCACATCACCGTAGGCGCGACGACCTTCTTCAGCGAACCACTCGATAAAAGAAGCACCGTACATCACTTCACCGACGGCTTCTTTTAGTGGTTTGCCCTGTTCAATGGTCATCAGAAGACCCAGATCTTCTTTTGCTTCAACCATCAGGTCGAACCATTTCTTCAGAATAACTGAGCGCTCTTTCGCTGTTTTTGCTTTCCAGGAAACCATCGCTTTATCTGCGGCTTCAATCGCCTGACGGGTCTCTTCTGCGCCCAGGTCGGCCACATCATCAATATGCAGACCAGTGGCCGGGTTTTTTACCGGGAAAGTCTGATTGCTTTGGGCGTTAACCCATTCGCCGTTGATGTAAGCCTGTGTCTTAAGTAGCTGTGAATCTTTTAATTTTAGTAACATGGTTTGCTCCAACTTCCTGGCACAAAAAGCAAGTAATTCGTCGGCAGGGGTCTGAGTCAGGAGGAGCCTGCCCATGACAAATACTGCCAAAGTACGTGCAGTCTAATTAAGGGTCTGGTTTTAAAAAATGAATAACAATCAACGCATAGTTTGGTTTAAGCTGAACAATAACAGCTAAATTTGCAGATAATGCCTGTTTGCCAAGAGAAAAGTTAACCTGCAGATAGCACTGAAGCCCTTATAAATGAAGGGCTTCAGTGTTTTTCCATACTGATGCGATACTTATACAGTAAAGGCTTCTGTCAGTTTTTCCAGTTGTTCTGCCCGTTCGTAGGTTGCACGGGTGTTGTCAGAGATCTGGCGATTTGCCTGATTGTTGTTCTTAATTTCCCCGGCGATACTATCCATATTCTGCGCCATATCACCTGTGGTGAGAGCAACTTCACGGATGGCTTGCTCAATGGCGATGGCTTGCTCTGCGGCTTCAGATGTTTGCCGCTCAATAAGGCGTATGGATTGTTCAGCTTTTTCACTCAAAAGGCGACCGTTTTCAACTTCGCTGCGGCTTTGATCGATAGCTTCAACCACATTCCGGGTGCCTTTCTGAATCCGCTCAATTTTGTCTGTGATGCTGGAGGTGGCATTAACCGTCTGTTCTGCCAGAGTGCGGACTTCATCGGCGACGACAGCAAAGCCGCGTCCTGCCTCTCCGGCGCGGGCCGCTTCAATAGCAGCATTAAGTGCCAGCAGGTTGGTCTGTTCCGCAACCCCCTGAATCAGTTCAATGACGGTATCAATCTCTTTGGACTGTTCACCAAGCTGCTCAACGGAGTGGCTGGTGCTTTCAAAGGCGGCGGCGACGGACTGCAACGACTCCAGTGCCTGGGATATTACCTGCGCGCCATCCAGGGCTGAATCATGGGCACCCTGAGTGGCAGAGCTTACCTGCAGGCCGCTCTGAGCGATCTGCTCGGTGGTAACGCTGATCTCCTCTGTTGCAGCAACCAGTGATGTGCTGCGCTGGCTGATATTCTCACTGCTTTGCTGAATATTTCGCTGAGAGTGATCCGTTTCATCTGAGATCTGCTTCAGACTGAGGGTGCTGGTCTTAATATGGCTGACCAGGTCATGAATCTGGCTGCACATGGTATTAGTAGCATCGGCCAGCTGATGGAACTCATCACTGGGGTTGGAGCCTTTTGTCATGCGGGTTGTCAGGTCACCGGAGGCGATCTGGTTGAGCGCATTTAAGGCTCTCTGCATATTGCGGGAGATGGATGTTGCCACTGAACCAATAATGGCGACGGCAATAGAGACCAGAATCAGGCTGCCGATGATCAGTGAATTACGGGCGCTGTTACGGGTTTCCTGAACATGCTGCTGGGCTTCCTCTGCCAGTACATTGATCAGCCGATGGGTTGCGCGCTGAATCTGCTCGTTAAGTTGGCCGCGAAGCTGATCTAAAATGGTTTCATCTTTTGCATGTTGCAGTTTAAGTGCCGCCATTTCCAGATAAGCATTTTCATAGCGATCGGTATCTTCGGTAAACATATCTTCAAAGTTAAAGGCGCGCATATCACTGCGTAGCTTCTCAATCAGATCCATAACCGCTTGCTTGTGCGGGGTGTCGGATGTGATCAGGAAGTCTTTTTCAGCGTTACGGATCTCTTTAAACGTGGTGGAGAAACTGTCCAGAATTCCCAGTTTTTCGACCACTTCATTGGCTATATTATCCAGCTGTTTAATCATGCCGTTTTCGCCCTGAAGTTTCAGGCTCAGGCCGACGCTTTCGTCCAGTGTATTAAGATAGTCAGGCATTAGGCTCAGTATTTCACTTAACTGGCCACGGGCTGTTTGGTCCGTAAGGTTGTTCCGGGCCTGGGTTAGTGGCGCTTCATAACTGGATTTTAATTGACGAACGGTTTCCGCAGCCCGGTTCAGCGACTGAATTTCCGGCTGCTCTTTCAGTTTTTCCAGAATCAGCAGACGGGATTGCAACTGACTGATTTCAGTACTGGCCTGGTTAATCCGGTTTTGTTCGGTAGAAGCATCATTCATGGTGCTCAGTATGGAAACACTGTAAATACCCATGATGGCGAAACCGGCAATAATGACGGCAACAATAAGGATCAGCTTCTGTCTGAGCGAGAAGTTGATATTCATCCTGTACTACTCCTGGTTTTATATGAACTCTTACTCTGTTCAGAGGTGAGTTTCTTGTGGGGTCTGGGGGAGGTTGTCTTCGTACTGGAGGCCACCAGCCCTTATTTTGCAGGGGGTAGCCCGAGGACGAGGCATAGATTTGCGACTCTAGGGGGTAGGCTTTCGTCTAACAATGGATGGACTTCAAAGTTTAGTTTGATGGCTATCAAACATATGACCTTTATCATATTAAGGTAATACCCCTGACCCCTTGTTGCATAAAGCTTTAAGCCTTTTGGCCTGAAAAAGCTCAATAGGGCGGGATTTCAGTCGAGTTACCAAAATACTGATAAATGGTTTCCAAAAATAACGTTTTTGCCCTGTTCGGTTTTTTCATCTGTTTGTAAATCACCGCCGCACCCAAGGTGAAGTGTTTATGCTGCCGGGCGATCGCTTTTAGTTCACCTTTCTCAACGTAGGGGCGGGCAACCTCTTCCGGCAGAAAGCAGATAAATTCACCACTCAGGGCCAGTGCGATCCGGGATTCGTAATGATAGGAGCTGCCCGCCAGATTCATCTCACTAAGCTGGTGGTAGATCTCTTCATGGGGTTGCAGTCCGGCGTGAACCAGCTTGGCATTACAGATCATCTCATTGGTGATTTCTGCTTCCGGCAGAGGGTAAAAAGGATGCTCTTTAGCGCAGTAGAGATAGTTATTGTCGGTAAACAGATGAATATAATTCAGACCTTGTAATTTGCGGTGGTAGGGGATAAAGGCGATATCCAGGTCGCCGTTAAGCACTTGCCGCTCCATTTTTCGCATATGTTCCACTTCAAAGCTGAGCGTTACTTTAGGGGCTGCCTTGCAATAGGCGCGCATAACCTCCGGGATGCGACAGCGTTCATCGTTGCTGTAAGTGTCGCTCAGGGCGATGCGCAGTTGGCCGGCAGGGCTTTCTCCAAGATTGTTGAGTGTGCTGCGGAACTGATCCAGCTGAATCAGAAGTTGTTTGCTTTCTTCATAAACTACGGCTCCTTCGTCGGTCAGCAGAAAACCACCCCGGCCCCGCTTACAAAGAGGCATCCCTAATCGGGATTCCAGGCTGGCGATATGATTACTGACGGTTGGGCGGCTGATATTCAGTTCGGCAGCGGCAGAGGTAAAGCCACCGCTTTCCACGACTGTTTTAAAGAGCTTGAGTTGTTTCAGCTCGTAATCGCTGATCTGGCCCAGAGACGGTTTTTTCATAGGAGGTCTCGCTGTCTGCATGGATGCCTGCTTGAGGCTCATGGTAAATAAAATCAACCTTAGCAGTGTTTATTGTCCTATTACGTAAAAAAAGTCAAACCTTTGGGTAGAAAGCGGTTGGTTTAACCCTGAATTACCTTTTGTGATCATCTGCCGGCGCAAGGGGTAGGCCAAAAGGCTACTTTATAAAAAACTATAAGATCAGGTGAGACATATGTTCACTAAAAAGACAATGTTCGGGACATTAAGCCGCTACAAAAAGAAGTTTTCAGCAGCAGCACTGGCTCTGACTCTGGGAGTGGCTGGTATGGGCCAGGCAGCCGCAGCAGAGCACAATTGGCGTTTCAGTAATCTTTACAGCCGCGGAACGGCTTTCGGTGAAGTTTACGAAAGTCTGGCAAAAAACATTGAGCAACTGTCTGATGGCCGTATCAAGGTTCAGGTTTTGTACTCAGGTGAAGGCGTAGGCACCAGTGGTTTGCTGGGTGCGGTGAAGTCCGGCCTGATTACCATGGGGGCTCCTTTCCAGTCGATGCACGCAGGTGAGCTGCCAGCCGGTGTGGTTGAGATCGGCCTGCCAGGTGGTACCGATGACCCTAAAGAGCTGCAGACCCTGTTCCACGAGAAAGGTTTTGGTGAGGTTCTGACTCAAGCTTATGGCTCCCAGGGTATGGTTTGGATGGAACCCTACATTCAGCCGCCGGTTTATATTCTGACCAAAGAACCGATTAACTCGGTTGAAGATTTTAAAGGTCTGAAAATACGTGCGCCGGGTGCTTACGGTAAGTTCCTGCGTAATCTGGGTGCTTCTCCGGTATCGCTTGCCTGGAGTGAAATCTATACCTCGCTGGCTACCGGTGTGATCGACGGCTCCATCGGTTCCAACATGATCGATCACCGTGATGGTAACCACGTTGAAGTGGCAAAATATATGTATCGTCTGCCGCTGGCGGGTGCTCAGGTTCTGCCGATTGTGATTAACCGCAATGCCTGGAAAAAACTGCCGGATGACCTGAAAGCCGCTGTGCGTAAAGCGACTGAAATCCATGCGGATGACCAGCTGCGTCTGTCCCGTCAGTGGGAATCTGAGGCGGTTTCTGAGATGGAGTCTAAAGGCCTGAAATGGAGTCCTGAGCCTAGTGAAGCGGATAAGAAAGCATGGGTTGATGCTGGTGCCAGTCTGTGGGACGAGTACGCTGCTAAGGATAAGTACAGCAAACAGTTGATCGATATTCTTCGCAAAGAGCAGATGTAAGCCTGATTAAAGCAACTTTATAGCAGCTAACCTGCTGTGCAGGTGCTTTAATACAGATAACATCTTGGGGAGCGCCTTCGGGCGCTCTTTGTGCTTCGTTTATTAGGTAAGCCGTCTTTAGGTAAACCTTTTTGTTAGGTAAAAAACATGACTGCATTTCTCAGAAATCTGTGCCGACTGGTGGACCTGATTGTTCGCTTGTGCGGTAAAGCTGCAGCCTATCTGATGCCGGTTCTGGCCTTTGTTGTTGCCTTCGAGGTTTTCTCCCGTTACGTGTTAAACAGTCCGACGATCTGGGCGTTTGACCTGTCACTGTTTCTTTTCGGCTATATTGCTGCTTTGGGTGGTGCCTATGCTCAACAGCAAAAAGCGCATATCAATGTTGATATTCTCTATTTTCGGGTCTCTAAAAAATCCCGTGCCGTGTTTAACCTGATCTCATGGGCGCTGGGTATCTTCTTCCTGGTTCTGATCATGAAACTTTGCTTCGGAAAGTTTGAGGAAGCGATTGAGTATGACTATCGTCGCCAGAGCGAATGGGCTCCCCCCATGTTTCATTTCTGGATCATGATGATCGTTGCGGCGGGTTTGTTTGCTGCCCAGTTGGGACGGGATATGTTAGCTGAACTTTATTTCCTGATTACCGGACAGCCATTGATCGAAGATGCAGATGCAGACTCAGACGACAACCCGGATGGGGACAGCTCTGATAAGAATAAAGACCAGCAAACAGAGGCGGCGAAGTAATGGATCTGGGTATTGAGGCATTAACCGGCGTTCTGCTGGTCTGTATTTTTTTCTTTTTTGCACTGGGTGCTCAGGTAGGTCTGGCTCTGGGCGGCATCGCCATGGGTATCGGCTATATGGTTTGGGGGGATGGCCTGTTCAATATTATCCCCTCAACCATAGAGTCGACCTATTTCAGCTTTATTCTGCTGGCTATCCCCCTATATATCTACATGGGGCAGCTGTTGACCAAGTCCGGCATCGGTGATGCGATGTTTAATTTCAGCCAGCTGGTTGTGGGTCGAGTGCGTGGTTCCTTGGCGATCAGTGTGATCGGTGTCTGCTCCATGATTGGTGCCATGGTAGGTATTATCGGTGCAGGTATTATGACGTCAGGCTCCATCGCTCTGAAGCCGATGCTGGACCGGGGTTATGATCGCAGGCTGGCGCTGGGTGTGATTATGGCCGGTGGTGGCCTGGGGATTTTGATTCCGCCCAGTATCCCTATGATTATGTTTGCGGCGTCGACTCAAAACTCTGTGGGGCGTATGTTCCTGGGGGCTATGATGCCGGCGCTTCTAACGGTGTTCAGCCTGATGGCTTACGTGGTGATCAGCTGCTGGCTGAAACCGGAGAAGGCACCGATTGATTCCCAGCAGGAGGACTTTGTTCCTCATACTCCCAGTGAACGTTTTCGTGTGATTCGTGATGGCCTGTTCTCGTTGCTGCTGATTGCTGCCGTGCTGGGCAGTATTATTACCGGTATTGCAACGCCAACGGAATCCGGGGCTATCGGTGTGATGGGGGCTATTGTTCTGGCGATCCTGTTTAAGCGCTTTAAATGGGATATGTTCCGCTCCGCAGGACTGCAAACCGGTATATTGGTGAGTGTGGCGATGTGGATTATCTTCGGTGCATCGGTATTCAGTAACTTCCATCTGCTGATGGGTGTGCAGAATATGGTGGCAGATTTTACCAATGGCCTGGATATGCCGCCAATCATGATCATCATTATGTTTCAGCTGATCATGTTGCTGCTGGGTTTTATCATCGACGAGTTTAT